>NZ_JAHXDO010000001.1:0-1002004 GCF_019891195.1 Bacillus sp. YC2
TTTATTTAAAACTTTGAATTAACAGGTACGTTTTGTCTTGTTTAGTTTTCAAAGATCATTACCGCTTATTGAAGCAGCTTTATTATAGTAACATTTTGCTTCTTTTATGTCAACAACTTTTTTCATGTTGTTTTTGAAGCATTTTGTTGTTGTCAGCTGTTCATCAGCGACGTTTAATAATATAACACCCTTTAAAACATATTACAATAGTTTTTTCAAAAAAAACTCCGCGATTAATTTGTGCAATACAGTTTTCATTTCTCTTCTATAGAATAAACAAGCTGTCTTGTCGTTTGTACCGTTTTCTTGTATAGTAGGATTGAACTAAATACTTGATGACCACAAGGGGAGCAATAAAGCTGAGAGTGAACGTTTCGTTCTGACCCTTTGAACCTGTTAGTTAACGCTGGCGTAGGGATGTGGCAAAGCCAAATGAATTGCAGTTTGTAAGCAGTGCGTGGAACTTTCCCCATCCTTTCCCGCGCTGCTTTTTTGTTTGTCCTTAAAAGGGTTGTCTAGTCAGGGGGAAAACTATGAATCAATCAACACAGCTTGTGCGCTTAATTGAAATAGCGATTATGACCGGGGCAGCCGTCATTCTGGATATCGTGTCCGGTATGTTTCTCCGTATGCCCCAAGGCGGTTCAGTCTCTATTATGATGATTCCGATTTTTTTAATTTCATTTCGCTGGGGGGTGAAGGCCGGACTGACGACGGGATTTCTTACCGGACTTGTCCAAATCGCCATCGGCAATCTCTTTTTGCAGCACCCGGTTCAGCTTTTACTCGACTACATAGCGGCTTTTGCTGTAATCGGTTTTAGCGGTTTTTTTGCTTCTGCCGTCCGTAAAGCGGCTTTTGCCAAAAAAAGAAGTGCATTAACCGTATATGTCGTTATCGCGGTGTTTATAGGCAGTGTGCTGCGATATGCTGCTCATGTCATCTCGGGCGCTGTCTTTTTCGGCAGCTATGCTCCAAAAGGGACGCCGGTTTGGATTTATTCTCTCGGTTATAATGCCACTTATATGATTCCTTCTTTTATTATTTGCACAATTGTACTTTGTTTATTATTTATAACTGCACCGCGGCTCCTTGAGACAAAGCGGACAGAATAAAAAACAGCAGGCGTAAACGCCTGCTGTTTTTTATGCGTGATTCTCTTCGACGCTTGAATCTTTCAGTTCGTTTGCCAGCTCATTAATGCTTTGTTTTATGTTTCCTTTACCTGAAAAATTCTCAATGATTTCTTTTACATCTATTCCTGAAGAGGCCTTCAGGCTTTCTTGCAATCCTGCCATTAAATTGGTTGCGTAGCCTGTAACTCTATTGGCTCCGCTGTTTTCACCGTTTCCGCCTGTATCGACGACGGTAATTTTATCAATGTTTGAAAGCGGGGCCGATACTTGCTTCGCATATTCAGGAAGCATCTTCACAATCATATCAAGGATCGCCGCCTGCCCGTATTTTTCGAACGCTTCGGCGATTTTTTCTTTCGCCTCGGCTTCCGCGAGTCCTTTCAGACGAATGACTTCAGCTTCGGTTTCCCCTCTTGCCTTGTCAGCCTCCGCTTTAGCAAGACCGTCTATTCTTACACGCTCGGCTTCCGCCTTCGCCATAGCCTCGATGCTGTACTGCTCGGCGTCTGCTTCTGCGAGCTGCTTCGCTTTTGCGGCAGCGGCCGCTTGTTCTACAGAATAGCGGTCTGCATCGGCTTTTTTCTTCACTTCAGAGTCATATTGGCGCTCACGGCGCAGAATTTCTTTTTCTTCTAATTCAATTTGTTTTTGCCGCTCGATAATTTTGACCTGCATTTCCTGCTCAGTCACCTGCTGGCGGGCTTTTGCGGTTTCGAGGTCGTATGCCTGATCGGCATTTGCTTTCGCGGTATCCTGGTCTCTCCGATATTCCGCCATTTTTAGCTGGTTGATTTTTTCAGCTTCGGCAATTTCCGTGGCGCGTTCCAATTCTGATTTTTTGGCGTCTTTATCGGCTTCAGCCCGTTTAATTCTTGTCTCTTTATCAGCTTCAGCCGTGGCAATATCCGCATCTCGTTTTACTTGGGCGATTCTCGGCTTACCTAATGATTCGAGATAGCCGTTTTTGTCGCGGACATCCTTAATGGTAAAGGAGACGATCATCAGCCCCATTTTGGCAAGATCCTGGGACGCGACCCGCTGAACTTCTTGAGAAAACTTTTCTCTGTTTTTATAAATTTCTTCTACCGTCATGGAACCGAGGATTGAACGCAGGTGGCCTTCTAACACTTCTCGCGCCTCTTGCTCGCGGTCTTCCTTGGATTTCCCTAAAAATTGTTCAGCGGCAGTCGCGATTTCGCCGATGGAGCCGCCGATTTTAATAATGGCCGTTCCGTCCGCCATGACGGGAACGCCCTGTTCGGTGTATACTTCGGGTGTTGAGACGTCAAGCTTGCTTGACAAGAGACTGAGCGGTTCAGCCTGCTGGAAAACCGGCAGTACGAATGTTCCCCCGCCGCGGACGATTTTCAGCCGATTGCCTCCTTCATCAATATGGACATTTTTATTGCCCAGGTAGCTTCCGGTCACGATCAGGGCTTCATCCGGCCCCGCCGTCCGGTATTTTGTAATAAATACAGCAATGAGTGCAATGAGTAAAAAGAATACCACTCCGATGACGATTATAATCGGCATTGTCATATCAAGTTCCCCCTTATTTAAATTGGTTCATGCGGTGTCACTGAGAGCACTCCGTCTTTCACGTCTATAATTAATACTGCCGTTCCGTAATTGATCTGCTCGTTATCAAAACTGACCGCGGACTTAGAGACAGCACCGCTGATCCCCTCTATTAAGACCTCCCCATAACCGTCTTTCGGAACGGAGGTAATGATTTTGCCGACTCTCCCTCTTAAATCCGCTTCCCGATAAACAAGCGATTCCTCCGCTGATGAAAGCGGCACAAGGACAAAGAAGTGCAGCAAGCTGACCATGAGAACTGAAACAGCAAATGATAGTAATGCGATAACAGGACTTGATAGCGGAGCGGCGATTTCGCCGATATAGCCTGTGGCTGAGAAGATCGTCAGAAACGACAATATCAACGCAGGATTCAGAAAAGAGACTGGAATGGCTTCTGCGAGGCCGTGAAAAACATCATTGAAAAAGAGAAACAAAAGCGTCAGGCTTCCCGCAATGATGAGTGTGTAAAGATAAATCGTTTGTAACGGAATATGAAATATGTCCACATTCAACCCTCCTTTCGGATGAGATGATGGAGTGCTACTTTATATACGGGCTGCCCGACGAAAGGTTTCAATTTTCAGAAAAACGAAAAGGAATACATGAATATAAAAGCTGGATATGGTAATGTTTTCTTAAGGAGGAGATATGATGAGTATTTTTAATGACGCCAGACAGCAGACTTGGGATGCAGTGAAGGGACTCTCGGAAGAGCAATTCAACTGGAAGCCGTCGGCTGATGAGTGGAGCGTGCGGGAAGTGCTTGACCATTTAAAGAAAATTGACGAAACAGCGCATACCCTTTTATCAGAACGCGCAAAGGATGCACCGATAAAAGAAACGGAAGAAAAACCGCTTGTGATGGCAGAGGACAGAACGAACAAACGCACTGCGCCGCCTCACCTTGCCCCTGATCAAGGCCACAAATCAATCGTTGAATTGAAAGAGGAATTAGATGTGGCGAGACAGCACTTAACCGCCGTCATTGCTTCATTAAAAGAGGAGGACTTTGAACGAGTGCTTCCGCATCCTGTTTTTCAAGAATTAACGATCCGCCAATGGATTGATTTTATCGGCCATCATGAAAAACGGCACATTAATCAAATAGAAGAAATCAAACAAAAAATCGAAAGGGTCTGACTCAGACCCTTTCGATTTTTTTCTTGGCGCGCTTCGGTTCATAAGAATGAATGTCTATCGTGTCGCCCGCACAAATGTCACCCGGCCGTTCGACGATACAGACAATGCCCCTTTTGCCCAGGGCATGCCGCACAAACGCCGCCGCCAGTTTCGGATGATCCGGGTAATAGGATTGAATGATCTCTCCCGGCTGAATGCACGGATCATTTTCTCCCTCACACAGGAAGGAGGCACCGCTTGGAAAAATGATCCTGCTGCCTTCTTTAAGTAATGTTAATGAAGGGAAACCGCTGATGGCAATATTGGCGCCGAGCCATTCCGGGAAGATGTTCGGAATCCCCATCGCATCAGCAATCTCATCGCATTCCTCAATTGACACGATTGATATCTGCCTGCGGTTAAAAATTTCGGTTCCTCTCTCATACATCGGCTCCCGCGCTCCCGCTTTTTTGGTCAGGCCAAAATGGAGGTCGCCGGGAATCCCTCCGTAATCCGCATGAAGCTTGTCCATTCTTTTTGTGACAAAGTGTTTCGTATCGGCTTTATATAGCCCTTCAGCCTTTGCTTTTATCCGTTTCCACATAAAACCACCGCCTTGTTGATGCCATTATCCGAAAAAAACCCCGCTCTGTAAAGGAGCGGGGACATTTTTTTATACTGTTTTCGGCGTCAGGTCAAAGCAGCGTTTGTAAATCCAGTTATATGCTTTCTCATTTAAATCTCTTGGGTTTCCGAATGTTTGCGGATCTTTCATCGCTTCTTTTGATAAGCGCTCAATCATATCCGGAGATACGCCTTGTTCTTCTAAGCTCGGAACCTCTAAATCTTTTACAAGGTCATACATCCAGTTGACAGACGCTTTGGCCGCTTCTTCCGTCGACATTTTGCTTGTGTCAATTCCGAAAGCTTTGGCGATGCGGGCGAATTTTTCCGGATAACCTTTCCAGTTGTATTCCATCACAGGCCCCATCATGGCCGCCACGCACTGTCCGTGAGCGACAGGAATAATGCCGCCGAGAGTCTGGCTCATCGCGTGCGCCGCGCCTGCTGATTCACTGCCGTATGAAAGGCCTGCGAGCATCGCGGCCTGCGCCATGCCGTATCTTGCTTCTACATCCTCTCCGTCAGCAAATGCACGCTTAATGTAATGCGCTGCGTATTCAATCGCCATCAGAGCCACGGCGTCGGTAATCGGCTGGGCGAATTTCATCGTATAGCACTCGATGGCATGCGCCAGTGCATCGATGCCTGTCATTGCCGTTACATGCGGCGGCATGGAAACGTGAAGCTCAGGGTCAATCACGGTTAGATGCGCGGCGATAAGCGGTCCGCCCGTATTGAATTTAAATTCTCTATCTTCATCTGTGATGACGGCCCATTGCGTAACCTCTGAACCTGTTCCCGCGGTTGTCGGGATCGTTGTCAGCGGAGGAATGCGGTTTTCCAGCGGTTTTTTGCCTTCCGCGGCTTCGTAATCGAGGACGCTTCCTTTATGTGTCGCTTCTACACCGATTGCTTTCGCTGTATCCATGGAGCTTCCGCCGCCGACAGCTACAAGGCCGTTGCAGTTTTCTTTTTTGTACAGTTCTGATCCTTCGTTTACGAGGCGTACAGGCGGGTTCGGTTCAACTTTGTTGAACAGTACGACTTCAATGCCCGCTTCCTGTAATGATTCAATGACAGGGTTTGCCACTCCCGCATTATAAATTCCGGGATCTGTGACGAGAAGCGCTTTTGTTACGCCTAACGCGCCAACTTCATGTCCGACGTGTTTAATCGCGCCGATACCGTGCTTGATCACCGTGGGGATTTCGAATGTATGGAATTTATGCATGCTTTCTACTTTCATATTTAATGTCATATTGAATCTCCTCCTTATTATGAATGGAACCAGTTAACAGCTGCAGGTTTTGTGTTGCGGTAAATATGTTTGACTTCTGTATATTCTTCAAGGCCGATTTTGCCGAGTTCGCGGCCGAAGCCGGATTGTTTATAGCCGCCCCAAGGCGCTTGCGCGAAATATGGATGGAAATCATTGATCCAAACGGTTCCCATCCGCAGTTTAGCGGCCATCCGTTCGCATTTTTCAATATCTTTGGACCATACTGCTCCGGCCAGGCCGTAAATGGTGTCGTTTGCGAGTCTGACAGCTTCTTCTTCGGAAGAGAATGACTCGACTGTTAAAACAGGACCGAATATCTCCTCCTGCACAATCCGCATATCAGACGTACAGTTTGAGAAAATAGTAGGTTCATAGAAGAAACCGTTTTGAAGCGCGGGATCATCAGGGCGTTTGCCGCCTGTTTCGAGTGTAGCGCCTTCTTCGATTCCGATTTCTACATACCTTTCAACTTTTGCCCGATGCTCTGCTGAAATCAGAGGGCCGCTTTCGGTATCTTCATGAAATCCGCTGCCTAATTTGATGCGTTTTGTGCGTTTAATCAGCTCTGCTAAAAATTCATCATGAATGGCTTCGTCCACTAATAGGCGCGAACCCGCCGAACAGACCTGGCCGGCATGGAAAAACACGGCGTTCAGCGCTTGGTCGGCAGCCACTTCAAGATCTGCATCTTTAAACACAATATTCGGGTTTTTGCCGCCAAGCTCGAGAGCAATTTTTTTCACATTGCCGCTTGCCGCCTGCATAATCTTTTTGCCTGTTTCGATTCCGCCCGTAAAGGATACTAAGTCGACGTCAAGGTTTCTCGCAAGCTCGTCGCCGACTGTTGCTCCCGGTCCTAACACGAGATTTGCGACACCTTTCGGAATGCCGGCTTCTTCTATTAATTCAAATACTTTAATCGTCGTCAGCGGAGTGATTTCACTCGGCTTTAATACAATCGTGTTTCCAGCCGCCAGAGCGGGAGCGATTTTCCAGCTTGCCTGTAAGAGCGGATAATTCCACGGCGTAATTTGTCCGCATACACCGATGGGCTCTCTGACAATTTTGCTCACAGAATCGGGGATCGGAGATGAGATAACCTCTCCCCCGTCTTTATCCGCAAGACCGGCATAGTATTGAAATACATTTGCGATATCGTCCATATCGGCTTTGCTTTCTTCAAGTGTTTTTCCTGTATCAAGCGATTCCAGCTCAGCCAGTTCATTCAGATCGCGTCTGATTAATCCCGCAATTTTCAGAACAAATTTTCCGCGCTCAAGTCCGGAAAGCGCCGGCCAGTCTCCTTCATTAAAAGCTTTTCTGGCTGCGGCGATGGCTTTTACGGCATCGTCGCGGTCACCTTCGCATACCGTTGCGATTTCTTCTTGATTAAATGGGTTGATGATACGGCGGGTCTGTTTTTTTTCTGCGCTGACCCATTCGCCGCCGATATATAGCGTTTTGCTCATGAGAGTCCTCCTTACCGAAAAGTAAGTTTGTTAAATAAAAATTTAATGTTTTTAACAATATTAATTTAACATACGTTTTTTTACGTGTCAAAACCCAGTTTGTCCTCTTTTTGGTTTTGACTTTTTGTGTTGATTCGTTAAGATTAAGAACATAAAGAAATGACTTAACAAATTTAATCTTCAAGAGAAAAGAGGGACAGTATGGATGAAAATCCAGAATTCACAGCTATAGAACAAGCAAGAGACCTTGTGATTGATTCAATTGCAGAGACGATGGATCTATACGGAATTACCCGGAGCGTCGGGATTTTATATGGAACAATGTATATGAGAGATGAGATGACGCTTGATGAAATGCGCGAGGAGCTGCAAATGAGCAAACCGAGCATGAGCACCGGCGTCAAAAAACTGCAGGACTTAAATGTGGTTAAAAAAACCTTTCACCGCGGCATCAGAAAGCATACGTTTGTAGCGGAAAAGGACTTCTTTACGTTTTTCACAAATTTTTTCCCGCCGAAATGGGATCGGGAAGTTCAGGTCAATTTGTCTGCCATCGTTCAAGCCCAGGCGGATTTGCAGGCCGTTTTGGAGAAGGAAGACGGTGATTCGGCATTAAAAGAAGAAGCACGCCTTTTATACGATCAGCTCGAAAGCTCAAAAGCCTATTACCATTGGCTGAAACGGCTTGCCGACTCGGTGCAGAGCGGGGAAATTTTTAAATTTATCCCAATAGAAACTAATGAAAAAACGCCTGAATCCTAAACAGGCGTTTTTTTCTTGCTTTTTTGTCACTATACGTCGTATTTCCAGAGAACCCCTCAGAAAATATAGGAATATAAACCCATTTACTTCCATTAAAATTGATGGTAAATTTTTATAGGTAAATATTGGTCATTCTCCTCTTGGAAGGCGGGTGATCAGGGTTTACAATATTTTTTAGGGGGATTTGTTAACATGAAACACAAGCTTTTCACATCTTTGATGGCAAGTTTATTCGGCCTTGTTTTGCTGCTCGCTCTTCCGGCAACGTCTTTTGCCGCGGAATCTGGTTCATCCGTTCATGAGCCGGAAATGTCCACAAAAGCAACTGCTACATTATTTGCAAAATACACCGGCGCCAGCCAGCAGGAATGGTCATTTTCTGATATTGAACTGACTTACCGTCCGAACACGATTCTGAGCTTAGGCGTAATGGAATTCACCCTTCCGAGCGGGTTCACTGCAACGACAAAGGATACAATTAACGGACACGCTTTGCGTGAAAGACAGATTCTTAATAACGGAAAAACGGTCAGACTTCCGTTAAACATTGATTTACTTGGTGCAGCAGAATTCAAGCTGGCTCTGAATAATAAAACGCTTCCTGCTGCGGGTACATATAAATTCCGTGCAGAAAATAAATCATTAAGCATCGGTTCTAAGTTTTATGCTGAGGACACAATTGTTGTCCAAAAGCGCAGCACACCGCCTACACAGCCTTGCAACTGCAAATAATCTCGGTTAAGGCCGGCTCAAGCTCACAACGCTTGTCAGCCGGTCTTTTTTTTTGCTGTTTTTCACATCTTCTATCTTTCATTGACAAACACTTGAAACAGGAGTACATTCTTGGTTGTTGTTTGTCAGCTCAATGTGATGGAAGTAACGAAAAAACAGCTTCATAAGGAGTTATGAGTATTGGGAAGAATAAAAAATAAACAATTTGCCGTTATCGGGCTGGGCCGTTTCGGAGGAAGTATCTGCAAAGAGCTTTTTAAAATGGGGCACGAGGTGCTCGCCATTGATATCAGCGAGGAAAGAGTTAATGCGTACTCCTCTTACGCTACGCACGCTGTCAGGGCAAATGCGACGGAAGAAAGCGAGCTGCATTCGCTCGGCATCAGAAATTTTGAATATGTCGTCGTGGCGATTGGCGCCAATATTCAGGCAAGCACCCTAACGACGTTGTTATTGAAGGAACTGAACATCCCTCATATTTGGGTGAAAGCGCAAAATTATTATCATCATAAGGTGCTTGAAAAAATCGGCGCGGACCGCATCATCCATCCTGAAAAGGATATGGGCGTCAGGATCGCGCAGAGCCTTTCAGATGAAAACGTCTTAGATTATATAGATTTATCAGACGAATACAGCATCGTTGAGCTTTTGGCTACGAAAAAGCTGCATTTAAAATCAATTCTTGAGCTGGGCGTCCGGTCCAAATTCGGCTGTACCATTCTTGCCGTCAAACATAACGGAGACATTCAGCTTTCCCCTTCTCCGGAGACTGTCATTCACGAATGTGACTGCCTTGTTCTGATGGGGCATAAACATGATATTAAACGGTTTGAAAATGAGGGGATGTAAAAAAAGCCGGCAGTCCGCCGGCTTTTTTCTAAGGTCACGTTTCTTCATTTAATTGTACGGCAGTTTTGTCAACCCAGCCTATCAGCTGGTCGTTCACCTGAAATTGATACCAGACGGATTGCCCGTTTTGTTTTTCAGAAACGACTTTAATATGCTGTCCGGTAAACTTTTGCGCCGACGCAAGTTTAATAGAATGCGGTTCTTTCGATGGTTTTGACCACACGTCTTCAATGGAGCGGTCTTTAATGGCGCCTTTCAGATCAACTGCTTTGAGAGACGCATTGACTTTGTCAAATTCATTCAGGTTATACGTTTCTATGACGTCTTTCACTTTTTCTGCATAGTCCGGATCGGTGGCGTAGCCTGATTTTTGAAGAGCGGCAGCCGCCGTTTTGTAATCGCCCGCTTCCAATACAGGCTTGTACTTCTTTTTATTCCACGATGTGCCGTTGACAAATAATTTGGCATGGTCGTCCATGGATTCAAAGAACGTACTGTACTTGCGGAATTTCGCCCGGATCGTTTTTCGTTTTCCCTTTTCAAACTCATCTGTATTCATCGTGACATGCTTTCCTTTATAATCACCTTTCACACCGAACAGATTGCGGGCTTTTCCCGCAAGCTCACTGTTTCCCCAATCCGATTCCAGAATCGCCTGTGCCAGGGTGATGCTCGGAAGGACATGATACTTCTCATATAAAATTTGAGCGTGCCCGGAAAGGCTGTCAATAAAGACCTGCTGCTCATCCACCTCTTCAGGCGGTTTTTCCTCTGTTACGATGAATTTCGAAAACACCATTGAAATCAGAAATAATCCGAATATAAGAGATACAGCAAAAAGGCCGGCCAGCACCTTTTTTGTCTTTGCTTTCTTTTTCATATCAACCTTCCTTTAATTCCGAATGACTAGATTTATAATTTTACTGTTCATTGATGAAAATTTCAATAAAATAGGGAAAAAGACGGAGGAAGGCCGTCTGTTTTTCTAGTAAAACTCCATATGGCTTTTTTCTTTTTGATAATAGTCCAGTCTGTCTTCCAATGTACCGGTGTGAAATTCAAATTTATGACCGTCCGGATCAGTAAAGTAGATAGACTTTTTATCTCTTACATCTCTTTCTCTTCCCGTCAGTATATGAACGTTCAGCTGTTTCAGGTGGCGATGGATGTCCTCAAAGTCCTCTTCATCGATTGAGAAGGCGATGTGCGTGTATGACTGATGAATTTCATAGCGGGGAATATCGCTTTCTTCGTTGAGGGCAAGCCACATTCCGTTCAGGTCAAAATAAGCCGTTTTTTTCCCTTTCACTAGCAGCTTTGCGCCAAACACCTTTTGATAAAACGCGATGGATATTTCTAAATCGGCTACGGAAAATAAAAAATGGTTCAGTCCTTTTACGTTCATGTTATCCTCCCGGAAAAAGCGTATATCCGCCATTATATCATCCAAAAAACCCCTCTGTGAGGGGTTTTTAATTAGCCTGTGCCATGCTTAGCTGCGGGCCGAATAATTCATAGCGAACGGATTGCGGATCAAATCCGAGTTCGATGATCATGTCGTTCATTTGTGTCATAAATGGAGCAGAGCCGCACAGGTAGAATTCAGTATCTTGCTTCAGGTTCAAACGTTCAAGAAAATCCTGATCGATTCGCCCTTCGAAAAAAGACTTGTCTCCCGAGCGGTCTTCTTGTGTCGGGTCGCTGTATATAAAGATGGTTTTCATGTATGGATGGTTTGCTGCCGCTTCCTCCGCCTCTTTACGGAATGCCGCGTAATCTCCGTTTTTAGCCGCATGAATAAAGATAATGGAACGCTTGGGCTGTTTTTCGGCAGCCGTTTTCAGCATGCTCACCATCGGCGTAATACCGGCGCCGGCACTGATTAAAACCGCTGTTTTTCCTGAAGACGTCAGCGTGAAATCTCCGGCTGGAGCGCTGATGTCCAGGACATCGCCCTCATGGACATGATCGTGAAGATGAGACGAAACTGCTCCATCCTTTTTCACAGAAATTCGGTAATGACCTTTTCCGGAAGCGTCAGACATGCTGTACTGGCGAATGTGCGTATAAGGTGAATCCGCAATCCGCACTTTGACGCTGATATATTGTCCCGCTTCAAACTCCGGCAGCGGAAGGCCGTCGGTCGGTTTTACATAAAATGATGTGATGTCTTTGCTTTCTTTCATTTTCTTTATAACAGTGAAGCCTTTATACCCCTGCCAGCCGGCTTGCTTGTACATCTCGTTTTCAATGCTGATAAACGCGTCTGCGATAATACCGTACGCTTTTTCCCACGCCTGCATGATGTCAGGAGCAGCGGCATCTTGCAGCACGTCTTTAATGGCCAGCAGCAAATACTTTCCTACGATCGGATAATGTTCCGGCTTCACCCCAATGCTTGTGTGCTTATAACCGATCTGTCTGACCGCCGGAATGATATTTTCTAATTGATCAATATTGGCAGCGGCTGCAATTACCGCATTAGCCAATGCTGCCCGTTGGGTTTGTTTCTTTTGATTGGTTTGGTTAAACATATTCAGAAGCTCAGGATGATCTTGAAACATCAGGTTATAAAAGCGTCCGGTAATGTCTTCTCCTTTTGTTTTCAATACAGGTACAGTGCTTTTTATGATGTTTATTGTTTTCTCATCCAACATGTTCGTCTCAACCCTTCTAAAAGATGTATTTTAAATACACCTTTATAGTAAAGGGTATTTCGAATAAAAGATATATATAAAATGAATGTTTAATAAAGTCGTCACAATATTATTTAACTTCTTCTAATTATGGGTTTTTATTCCTCTCGTAAAAGCAGGGGTTTGAATATCTCTTCGCTTTACGTTTCCAAATACGAAGTTCACTTTCCGGAAACGTTAGCTGTATGTTTACAAAGGATCGTCGTAACCTTCAATGTAATGGGGATTAAACGTTAAACACGCTTGAACATATATCTATATTCAAAACAAACGTAGCCGAAACCCATGTTCACATCCGTCTCTCTAACCATATTTCACAAAATAATAAAAAATAAAAATTCTCTCGTAATCTCTGATAAATTCTGCTTCTAATTCTTTTTTGAGAGCTTGTACATGTTCCAGCAAGAACAAGGCCACTGTTCCCGCCTTCCTAACCCCTTTGATCCGGCCGAGGCTATTCAGCTGGCTTACACGCTTGCCGGATAACAGCAAGCAGATCGGCGCCTTCCGCTGCCGTCAAATTTTTACGTACTATAAGTTCCTAAATAATTATTTCAATATTGTTGAAATAGAAACAAAAATTTTATAATATTGTTTATGCACCAACGAGTAGGAGGACAGGCCATGGACAAAAAAGAACAGCTCCTAATGAATTTCAGGGACTTTTTTAACAAGATGGTGTGGCTTAATAAGCTTAAGATGGAAGACAGCCTTAAGGGTTATAAGCCTTCTGAAGTGCACTGTATCGAATTCATTGAAAAAAATAGAGATGCCAATGTGACTAAACTTGCGGAGTCCCTTTATATGACGAGAGGTGCCATAAGTAAATTAACTAAAAAGCTTATAAAAAAAAGTCTTATCGAAAGCTATCAGAAACCGGATAACAAGAAAGAAATCTATTTTAGGCTTACTGAGCAAGGGAAAGTCATTTTTAAAATCCATGAGGAACTGCACAAAGAGTTTCAAGAACGAGACAAAATCGTATTTGAACAAGTAACCGAGGAACAATTTGACACTATGCTTAGCTTCGTTGCAAAATACAGCAGCCATTTGGATGCAGAAATAAAGAAACTTGGTGCAGATATTAAGTCGAAATAAATTTGAAAATGAAAACATAGGCAGCCCAACTCTATTGAGAACGGGCTGCCTTTTTATTGTTTTTGTTGACAAAGAAACAAAGACACTCTATTATTTTGTTGACACAGAAACAAAGACATAGCTTTTGAGAGGAGAATCATATGTCAAAAGATAAAGGAAAGGAACCGGGATTACCAAAAGAAATTCTCACGGCTGCCTGGGCTATTGCACTTGGAGCAATTGCTCCAATGCTTGACTCAACTATGGTGAACATCGCCATCGACAAACTAACTAAGGATTTCAACACGACATTGGATATCATTCAATGGTCTGTTACAGGTTATGTTTTAGCCCTTGCGATTGCAGTTCCAGTATCCGGCTGGCTTATGAATAAATATAACGGAAAGAAGATCTTCGTCGGCTCAGTCATCGCCTTTGGTGTAATTTCTGTTTTTGCTGGCATTAGTTGGGGCGTATCCAGCTTCATCTTCTTCCGTTTACTTCAAGGATTTAGCGCTGGAATTATTACCCCGCTTATGTCAACCCTCCTGGTTAAAACAGCAGGTCCAGAGAATCTGGGGAAAGTTATGGCGATCGTCAGCACCCCTATGATCTTCGGCCCAATCTTAGGACCTGTAATCGGGGGTTTCATCGTTCAAGGTGCATCATGGCCTTGGATTTTCTTCATCAACGTGTTCATCGTTTTGATTGGTGCACCACTTATGATGAAAACTATTCCAGACTTTGAACCATTCAACAAAGATCGTAAACTCGATGTTTTTGGGATTATCGATTTGTCTTTAATGAGCGCGTCATTGATTTACGGAATTACGAAAGCATCGGACTATGCATCATTTAACAATAGCGAAACCATCCTATGGATTGGCATTGGACTTGTTTTAGCAGTAATTTACCTCGTATATAATCGGATCAGAAAGAATCAAACAGTGCTCCCGATGAATTTGTTCGCACACAAGAGCTTCTTAGCATCAAGCATCGGATTATTTCTGGCGAATATTGCCATCATGGGACCAATGTTAATACTTCCATTGTTCTTGCAAAACATCCGTCATTTCACAGCAATTGAAGCAGCGCTTGCATTAATTCCTCAAGGGATTGGGATGCTCGTTACTCGGCCGCTGATCGGAAAAATGATTGATAAGATCGGTGCGAAATACGTGGTGATGGTCAGCCTTGTTCTTTCGCTCATCGGATCTATTCCGCTTATCTTTATCACCGATAAAACAAGTATGATTTGGATTTCCATCGTATTGTTCATCCGAGGCGCCAGTTTTGGAGGTATTATGCTTCCGCTCACGAGTGACGCTTATACAGGAATTGACGGCAAACAACTTCCAGAAGCAGGTGTCGGTATTAATATTATTGAAAATCTTGGTTCGAGCTTTGGTTCAGCCGTTATCGCAACTGTTGCCGCAACTGTTATACAAGGATTGGAACCAACAATTTCCAACGGTTTAAAAGGTTACCATGCCGGATTCTTTGTATCCGTCATTGTCCTTGCGGTAATCTTCATCCCAAGTCTATTTCTCACCCATAAAAAGACTGCATAATAAAGAACCTTGGCAGTCTTAATTCCTATGGGAGCTGCTCTCGTTACACCATATGGTCTGCTGAGAATAAAGAAATGAACTTTCTTGGATCTGATGAAGCAGCTGAATGTATTAAAGTGTTGTATGAAATAAGATATTAAATGGCGCGTATTCTGTCTTGCTGCTTTAATCGGGAGGCTTCAAAGAGGTAAAGCTCTTGCCTGCGAATGGCATCTGTATGCAGATTGGGGCGGAATATACGTAAACAGATCATTTTCTAAAACAATTAACGGAGAATCTCTTGTCAAAAGACCAAAGTCAAAAAGCTCTTTACGCTTTGTTAAAATGCCGAATTTCTATATGGATGATTTGGCAAAATATTATCTCATGTGGAAGAAAGAAAAACTTATGCTCGGGGAAGGCGGGGACAATCAATACATCTTTCACAGTGGTACTGGAAAACCATATTACTACACTACCCCTACTGCAAAGTGGACTAAAATTAAAAACAAGTCCGGGCTCAAAGATATCCGGCTCCATGACCTGCGACATACTATGGCAGCTCTCCTTATAGAAGCCGGCGAAAATATGAGCGCAATTCAAAAACGGGCCGGTCATGCAAGCCGACGAATAACATCCGATATTTACGGACATACGACCGAAAAACTTGAAAATGAGACAGCTGGATTTTTCGATCAATTTAACCCTAAATTGAATGCGAAAAGTAACGAAATTTTGGTCCCCAAATCGTCCCCAATTGCTTTTAAGTACAATGGCTCTGTTCCTGAAAAACAAAAAAACCCTTGATCATATCAAGGGTTTCGGGTATGGAGCCAAGGGGGCTCGAACCCCTGACCTCTACGCTGCCAGCGTAGCGCTCTCCCAGCTGAGCTATGGCCCCGTGCGGTAACGTCATGTTTTATTATAGACGAGTTTTCTTCGGAATTCAATAGGAAATTTAGTTGCCGGTACTTATAAAAAAGAAGACCCTTACGCGGGGTCTTCTTTTTTATACCACAAGCATCAGTAAGATCACGCCGAGAATGATACGGTAAATGGCGAATGGCACGAGTCTGATTTTATTAATGAGGCGAAGAAAAAATTTAACGACTAAGAGAGCGACAAAAAAGGCGCTGATGAAGCCGATAAGAAAAAACGGGATCATGTCGGGCGAGAGGCTGTCCCAGTATTTCACCAGCTTTAAAAGGCTGGCTCCGGCCATAATCGGAATGGCCATAATAAACGTAAAGTCGGCTGCCGCTCTGTGTTTCAAGCCGAGGATGACGCCGCCGGCAATCGTTGACCCTGAGCGGGAAAAGCCCGGCCATAGGGCGAGACATTGGAATAAGCCGACACAGAGGGCCTGTTTGCAGGAGATTCGGTCAACCGTATCGGTCGTTTCTTTCCTTTTATTGATCCAGTCTGCCGCAAGCATGAGGATGGCTCCGGCAATTAACCCGAAGGCCACTGTTCTTACGGAAAATAAGTATCGGTCAATGTAATCCTCAAATAAAAAGCCGAGAATTGCCGCCGGAACAAGTCCGATCGCTATTTGCGCAATGGTGAGCCTGTGCCCTTTTTCCTGATCGCGTGTCACATTCTTTTTGAGACCCAGTAAATTTAAAATCCGATCCTTAAATACAATCGCCACCGCCAATATGGAGCCCAGCTGAATGACCACCTTAAAGGAATTGGCGGCTTCAGGATTCATCAGATTGCCGGATTTCAGCCAGATGTCATCCGCTATGATCATATGTCCCGTTGAAGAAACCGGTGCGTATTCCGTTAACCCTTCAACTATCCCTAAAACGGCTGCTGTGAACACTTCCCATAGTGTCATCCTATTCTTCCCTTCATTAAGCATTTACAAAAGAGAAGCTCTCCCCTAGAGGAAAGCCTGTCTCTTATAAATATCAGACCCGTCCCGTTTTTATGCCTTGGGAACCGCATCATTTTTTTCTTCTTCGTATAAATGCGACCGCATTTTAAACCAATCAAACAAGTGGGTCGTGACCACTTTAATGACCGCGTAACCCGGGATGGCCAAAATAATGCCGACAACGCCGAACAGTTTTCCGGCGGTCAACAGGACAAAGATGATGGTAATCGGGTGAATGTGAAGGTTTTTCCCCATAATTTGCGGAGAAATTAATTTTCCTTCCACAAGCTGGACAATGGTCCAGACAATCGCAAGCTTCAGCAGCATAAACGGAGACGTCACCAAAGCGATAATGATAGCCGGGGTGATGGCAATCGTCGGCCCTAAATACGGCACAACGCTTGTACAAGCGGCAATGACCGCAAGCAGCGAGGCGTAATCAAGTCCGATAATCAGATATCCGATAAATAATAAAAAACCGATACAGAAGCTGACGATAACCTGGCCTCTGATATAGGAGCTTAATCTGTGGTTCATCTCGCTCAGCATCGTGTACGTTTGTTCCTTTAAACGGGTCGGCACAAACTTTAAGATATAGATGGGCAGTTTTTTTCCGTCTTTCAGCAAGTAGAACAAAATAAACGGAACGGTAACGATAGAAATAATAACCTCAGTCAGGGCGCCGATAAAATTTCCGACTCCGGTAAATGTGCTGTTCGCTATCGTCGCAGCCTGAGCCGAGACTTTATTCGCCAAATCGGAAATGTTAATATTCATCGTCTTCTGCGCCTGATTCACAAAATCGCTTCCGATCAGATTTTTCGTCTGGTCTTCAACGATATCCACATATCTCGGCAGGTTGTCGATCAGGCTCATGATCTGTTCCTTTAAAAACGGAATGATCGATACGATAGTGATCGTAATTAATCCTATAATGATGAGATAGAGGATCAAAATGGAATAGACCCTTTTCACTCTTACTTTTTCGAGTATATCTACGATCGGATTGAGTAAATAAAAAACAATTCCTGTCAAAATGACGGGGAGCGCAATCGTCTTGAGCAGGACGATAATTGGTGTGAAAATAAACGATGTTTTTGTAAAAACAAGAATATTGAGACCGATGAGCAGCAATACAAGCAAAAATAAGACAAATTTATTGTCTAAGAAAAACTGTTTAAATCTGCCGCCCCATGTTTGCAATGTTTCCACTATTGTTCCTCCATCATACGTATTTTACCTAAATTGTACACTATCGTTCCTATAATGAAAAATATAAACCGGTCTCTTTGGGAAATTTTCCTATGCATTCATACCGTAAACTATTTTGCTTTTATGTTTGTGCTATAATGAAAGACAGTAAACAGAAGGAGCGATAGCAATGATTCGGTTTGCAACAGTAGGAACGAATTGGATTACAGACCGCTTCCTCCAAGCGGCTTCCGCTATTGACCATTTTCAATTGGCGGCGGTTTATTCAAGATCAGAGGAACGGGCCAGGGAATTTGCCGGTATCCACGGTGCAGCACATCATTTCACAAGCCTGGAAGAGATGGCGAAAAGCGGAAGCTATGACGCGGTTTATCTTGCCAGCCCAAACGCATTCCATAAAGAACAGGCAATCCTTTTTATGAAGCACGGAAAGCATGTGCTGTGTGAGAAACCGTTTGCTTCTAACGCGCGGGAAACAGAAGAAATGATTAAAGCAGCCAAGGCAAACGGCGTTTTGCTGATGGAAGCGATGAAAACCACCTTCCTGCCCAACTTTAAATTGATTAAAAACCACTTACATAAAATCGGAGCAATCCGCAGATTTACGGCAAGCTATTGCCAATATTCATCACGATATGATGCTTTTAAAAACGGAACGGTGCTTAACGCGTTTCAGCCGGAATTATCAAACGGTTCTTTAATGGATATCGGCGTGTATTGTATTTATCCGGCGGTCGTACTGTTCGGAAAACCGAAAGAGGTAAAAGCAACCGGTTACAGATTATCTACCGGCGTTGACGGCCAAGGCACGGTGATTCTGTCATATGACGGATTTGAAGCGGTGCTCATGCACTCAAAAATTTCGAATTCCTATGCTCCTGCAGAGATACAGGGAGAAGAAGGCACCATCGTGCTGGACAGCATTCACGGACCGGAAAGAGCGGAGATCCGATATCGTGACGGGCGCGTGGAAGACATTTCTGTTCCTGATACGAAACCAGCCATGTATTACGAAACGGCTGAATTCGTATCACTTCTTGAAAACAATCAGCTTGAGTCTTCCGAAAATACATTTGAACGCTCGTTCATCACGGCAAACATTATGGAAGAAGCGAGAAAACAAATGGGAATTGTGTTTCCCGCCGACCGAAACTAAAAACATCCGCCCGGAGTTACGGGCGGATGTTTCTTTTATTTGGCCGCTAAAACATCGGCAAATGCTTTTGCATATTGCGGGAGATCAGGCGGACGGCGGCTTGAAACAATATGGCCGTCTGTTACGACAGCCTCATCCAGCCACTCCGCCCCGGCGTTTGTCATATCGTCTTTGATGCCGGGCGTGCTTGTCACTTTTTTCCCTGCCAGGATTCCGGCTGATATCAGCACCCAGCCCGCGTGGCAGATTTGGCCGATCGGCTTTTTCTGCTCGTTCATCGTGCGAATGATTTCCAGAACCTCCGGGTATCTCCTCAATTTGTCAGGAGCCCAGCCGCCCGGCACGAGCACGGCATCATACTCCTGGATAATCAGGCTCTTAAAATCATAATCTGCCGTTGCAGGTACGCCGTATTTTCCTTTGTATGAACGGCCCGCTTCTTCTCCTATTAAATGAACAATTGCCCCTTCTTCCCGTAACCGATAGACGGGATACCAAAGCTCTAAATCTTCAAAATCATCACTGACTAGCGCTATGACTTTTTTTCCTTCGAGTCTCATCGTAACACTCCCTTCTTATGTTCAAGTGTATCGTTTTTTTCGGCGGGAGGAAAGAAACAGCTCGTTACAGCTGTTTCCCGGCTTCGTTTTCTGATTCAATGGTGAATTTCCGTGTGACCTGCTGCAGTTCTTCAGCCATATGAGCAAGCGTTTCAGCGGATGAG
The DNA here is from genome assembly GCF_019891195.1 of Bacillus sp. YC2. NCBI lineage: Bacteria > Bacillati > Bacillota > Bacilli > Caryophanales > Bacillaceae > Bacillus > Bacillus sp. YC2. The sequence continues at coordinate 19,846 of NZ_JAHXDO010000001.1, forward strand.
CTGATTTCTTCCATGGAGGCAAGCTGTTCTTCGGCGGACGCGGCAATGTCTTGAATGCTGGCGGATCCTTCTTTGGCGACAGCGTTAATGTCATCCACCGCGTTTGTCACGTTTTGCGACCCGGCCGCAAGCTGCTCAAGCGTTCCGTTCATATGCTGTAAAGCGCCTGAAATCTGTGTCGTCATCTCCGAGATTTTTTTGAAGCTTTCGGCCGTTTGATCAGTAATGTTGAGGCCTTCCTTCACATCTTGGTTCACCGCTTGGAATACAGAAAGCGATGTGGCGATTTCTTTGACGATTTCTTGAATCAGCGTTTCAATTTCTTTAGCGGAATCAGCTGATTGCACGGCAAGCTTTCTCACTTCTTCCGCTACGACAGAGAAGCCCCGTCCGTATTCGCCGGCTCTGGCCGCTTCGATGGCGGCGTTTAAGGCAAGCAGATTTGTTTGATCGGCAATGCCGTTAATGACGTTCAGAATGCTCGTAATATCTTGTGACTTCGTTTCTAATCCTTTTACGACCGCTTCCGCCTGCTGAACGGAACGATCAATTGTTTTCATCTGGCCGACGGTTTTCGCCACTAATTCTTCTCCGCTTCCGGCCGTATCAGAGGTTTGAATGGCGGATTCGGTAATGTCCGCCGATACATTCGCCGTCTCGGCAATGCCTGCATTCATTTGGGAAAGGTGTTCTGCGCTTTCTTCCAATTTCTCGCTCTGGGATTCGTTTCCGTTCGAAAATTGTTCAATCGCCAATGTAATATGCTCTGTCGCTTTGCTCGTCTGCCCGGCAGATGCCGTCAGCTCTTCTGAAGAGGAAGCCACATGCTCTACTGACGATTGAATGACGCCAATGACAGATCGCAGTGACGCCGACATCTCATTAAAGCTTTGGCTGAGCTGGCCGAATTCGTTTTTCGATTTGATGTCAATTACTTCTGTTAAATCACCATCGCTGATTTTAGCGGATGTCGAGACAAGCTTTTTGAGCGGGCTTGAGATTGAGCGAATGATATAAACGATTAAAATGCCGCCGGCGATAAGAGAAACGGCAAGGATGATGAGCGCCATTTTCATAACGGGAGCGGCTGCGTCATGGATTTCGCTGACAAAGAAAGTGCCGGCGATTTTCCAGCCTGTCAATTTGTTTGTCGTGAAGGCCATTTTCTTTTGCTGTCCTTCAAACATGTATTCAAACGTTCCGCTTGTTTTTGAAAAGACTTCTTTTGTCCAGTCCCCTGAACCTGCCGTTCCCGGTTTAATGGTCGGATGGGCGATGTATTTTTTATCTCCCGTTGTAATAAAAGCAAATCCTTTATGACCGATCTGCACGCGTTCGGAAGCGGTAAGCAGGTCGTCCAGGTTGATATCCAGAGCGACAACGCCCGATCCGTCTTTTGTCTGTTTGGCAATTGTCACGACGGTTTTTCCGTTTGATGCGTCTTTATAAGGCTCGGTGAATACAGGCTGTCCGTTTTTTTCAACTGCTTTTGTATACCAGTCGCGTGTTACCGGATTATAATCGGCCGGCATTTCAGTTGACGGATATTTAACGAATGCTTTGTCAGCGGACGCGGCATACACTGATCCAACATCGTCGTTTACGGTGACATACTGTTTCATATTTTCAAGCAGTATGGATTTGTTTTTTGGTTTCAGTTTGTCCTTGGTGATTGATTCACTGTAATAATCGATGGCTTTCAGCTTGCCATCCAGCATGTTTTCCAGCACGCTGTTTAATTCGTTGACATTTCCTTGGGCGCTGTGTGTCAGTTCGCTTTCTAACGAACTTCCCGCCGTTTGGTAGCTGAAGTAGGCGAGTATGCCGACCGGCAGCACCAGTACGGCCAAGAATGCCGCGATAAGCGGCTTGCTGATGGATGGCTGTTTGATCCAATGTATCAGTTGTTTCATTTTTTCAGTCTCCTTCTTTCAAAAGCTAAATCTAATATCGTCAGATAGGACAAAAGATTTATTAAAAAAACTAAAAAAAACACCCAACGTGTAAATTTGGGTGTTTTTATCTATTATTCTATTTTAAAGCGTTTCGTCATATCACGTAATTCTTCCGCCATTTGTGACAATGTTTCTGATGACGAGCTGATTTCTTCCATCGATGCCAGCTGCTCTTCAGCGGAGGCGGCGATGTCTTGGATGCTGGCGGAGCTTTCTTTCGCGATGGATGCGATATGTTCAGAGGCTCCTGAGATTTCCTGTGAACCGGCTGTCAGCTGTTCTACAGTCGCGTTCATATTTTGGATTTCTCCGGCAATTTGGCTTGTCATTTCAGAAATCCGTTTGAAGCTTGTTTCGGTTTGATTCGTAATATCAAGACCGCTCTCTACTTCCCGGTTGACGGATTGGAACATGCCGAGAGACGTGTTGATTTCTTTTACGATTTCCACGATTAAGCTTTCGATTTCTTTAGCCGAATCAGCTGATTGCACGGCAAGCTTTCTGACTTCTTCAGCGACGACAGAGAAACCTCGTCCGTATTCTCCGGCACGCGCCGCTTCGATTGCCGCATTCAGCGCGAGAAGGTTTGTCTGATCGGCGATTCCGTTAATGACGCGGAGAATGTTTGTGATGTCTTTTGATTTTGTTTCCAGACCGCGCACGACGTTTTCGGCTTCTTTCACGGATTGGTCAATGACGTTCATTTGGCCGACTGTTTGGTGAACAAGCTGTCCGCCTGAATTGGCGACTTCCGCAGATTTTACGGAGGACTCCGTAATGACAGCCGATGCTTTCGCCATATCTTCAAGTCCGGTATTCATTTGATAAATATGTTCCGCGGTGCTTTCAATTTTTTCACTTTGGCTTTCATTTCCGTTTGAAAATTGTTCAATCGCCAGTGTAATGTGTTCGGTTGCCTTGCTTGTCTGCTCCGCTGAAGCTGTCAGCTCTTCTGAGGAAGACGCGACGTTGTTCACGGAATCCTGAATCGTATGAATCAAAGAACGGAGTGAGGCGGCCATATTGTTAAAGCTTTTGCCCAGCTCGCCCAATTCATCTTTTGATTGAATTTTAATCGTTTCTGTCAAATCGCCTTCGCTGATCCGTTTGGATGTCGTCACGAGCTGCTTGAGCGGTTTTGTAATCGAGCGGATGATCAGCACCATGACGATTGTTCCGATGACAATGGCTAATACCAGAACGAGCAAGGACAGGTGAAGGATCGGCAGTGCGGCTTCATGAATCTCGTCCAAATAAATCGTTCCGCTGATTTTCCAGCCCGTTAACTCATTAGTGTCATAGGCCATTTTCTTCTTTTCACCATCGTAAACGTATTGAAAATCTCCTTTTTTGCTGCTGTAAAGCTGATCGGCCCAATCACCGTCTAATAGAGTGCCGGGCGTTCTGTTCGGATGGGCGACAACTTTTTTGTCTTTCGTCAGGATAAACGCATAGCCTGATTTTCCGATATTCACTTTTTTCGTGGTTTTCAGGATCTCGTCAATTTTCATATTAATGGCTACCACTCCGGAGCCGTCTTTCGTCTGCTGAACGACCGTGACGACCATCGTATTGGTTGAAGCGGTGCGGTAAGGGTCTGTTACGACAACTTTCCCCTTGCTTTCGACAGCTTTTTTATACCAATCTCTTTCAACCGGATTATACCCTTTGGGCATCTGCAAATCGGGGTACCGTGTGAAATGGCCTTTCGTATCACTCGTAAAGATCGATTCTACATCTTTATTGATCTTCATATACTCTGTGAATTTATCCGTTATTTGCGCTTTGTTTTTCGGCTTGTATTTATCTTCGGTAAGCCACTCGCTGAAATAAGCGGCACCGTCTTCTTTTTGGCTGATGCTTGTATTGATCAGATTATTGATTTGCTGCACATTCTCTAACGCGCTGCCCATCACCTGCCTGTCAAGCGTGCTCACCGCCGATTGATAAGCAATAAAAGCAAGTACTGAAACAGGAAGAATGAGAACGGCTAAAAAAGAAATGAGAAGTTTTCTTGTAAGCGATCGCTGCTTGATGATTTGTACAATTTTTTTCATCTACTATATCTCCTCTTGCTGGTTTACCCTTCATATCGGCAATTATGGGTAAATATACATATCCATTAAGAAGAAATATACCGAAAGATACTTTTTACCTATTGTAAAATAGTCTTTTAGGCTTAATTAAGAGGTTATTTTAAAGCGCTTTGTTAATTCCCGAAGCTCTTCGGCCATTTTTTCCAGCGTTACGGCTGATGAACTGATCTCCTGCATAGATGCAAGCTGCTCTTCGGCGGAAGCCGCGATGTCCTGGATGCTTGCCGCGCTTTGTTTAGAAGCGGCCGCGATGTCCTCTGATGCACTTGATACTTCCTGAGAGCCGGCGGAAAGCTGTTCCACAGTCGCATTCATATTTTGCAGCTCCCCGGCGATTTGGTTTGTCTTTACCGAAATGTCCCGGAAGCGTTTTTCCGTTTCATCTGTTAACACAAGGCCGTTTTTCACCTCATGATTGACAGATTCCAGCATACCGAGGGATGTATGGATTTCCTTGACAATTTCATGAATCAAGGTTTCGATTTCTTTCGCTGATTCGGCGGATTGGACGGCGAGCTTACGCACCTCTTCGGCAACGACGGAGAAACCGCGCCCGTATTCTCCCGCTCTTGCCGCTTCAATGGCGGCATTTAAAGAAAGAAGGTTCGTTTGATCCGCAATGCCGTTTATCACCCGTAAAATGCTGGTGATGTCTTTTGATTTTAATTCAAGCCCTTTTACGACTTGTTCCGCTTCACTTACCGAAAGATCAATGGTGCTCATTTGGCCGGCTGTTTTTCGGACAAGCTGTTCGCCGGCGCCGGATATCTCCGCTGATTCAATTGAAGATTCCGTAATAACGGCAGCGGCTTCCGCTAAGTCACTGAGCCCGTCTTTCATTTCATTAACTTGTTCTGTCGCTCTGTCAATGCTGTCACTTTGGCTTTCTGTTCCGTTAGAAAATTGTTCTATAGAATAGGTAATATGCTCCGTTGCTTTACTTGTCTGTTCAGCGGAAGCCGTCAGCTCCTCTGAAGATGAAGCCACGTGTTCAACGGAATCCTGAATGCCTTGAATGACTGAACGGAGTGAATCTGTCATATGATTAAAGCTTTTACTGAGCACGCCCAGCTCATCTTTGGAGCTGACTTCAATTCTTTCGGTCAAATCGCCGGCGCTGATTTTTTCCGCAGAGGCCACGAGGCGTTTTAACGGCTTTGTGATAGAGCGGATGACGAAATACCCGAATATGATTCCGGCCGCAATGGCAATGACCAATACGATAACGGCCATGGCCAGAACAGGCTTTGCCGCATCTTTGACTTCATCCGCGGACATCGTTCCGCTGATTTTCCAGCCTGTCGCTTCATTGGTGACAAAAGCCATTTTTTTCGCATTGCCGTTAAACATGTATTGAAAGTCGCCTTTTTTCTCGCTGTATAAAGTATCAACCCATTTTCCTGACAGTGTTGTTCCCGCTTTTTCACCGCTGTAGGCGACGGCTTTTTTATTTTTGCTGAGGATAAAGGCATAGCCTTCTTTTCCAATATTGATTTCTTTTGTCATAGTCACGAGGTCGCCGATCTTAATATCAATCGCGACGACGCCTGACCCGTCTTGTGCCGCACGCGCCATGGTGACGACCATCTTTCCGTTTGAGATGGACTGATAAGGGTCCGTTATGATGGTTTTGTCTCTATTCTCCATGGCTTCTTTGTACCAGCTTCTTTCAAGCGGATTGAAATCGGCCGGCATATCGGCATGGGGGTAGCGTGTAAACGTTCCGTCCTTGCCGCTTGAAAAAATAGCGGCTGCCTTATCGTTGCTTTCAATGAATTGCTTGAATCGGTCTTTCATTTCCGTGCGGTTCTTTTCTTTAAACTTTGCACTCGTCGCCCACTCGCTGAAATACACCGAGCTTTTTGTAAATGTTCCGATCCGGTCGTCAATCATATTGTTTAAGATTTGCACATTCCCTTTGGCGCTCTCCATCATTTGGCTTTCAACCGAGGAAGCCGCCGAACGGTAGGCGCTTGCCGCCAATACAGCCACCGGAATAATTAAGATGAGTAAAAATGAAGTGATGAGTCTTCTGGCTATTGATTTTTTTGCGGTACTTGCTGTTTTTTTCATTTTTTAACCTCTTTCAAACATTTACACTTTATATCGGTGTACTCCCTTTTTATTACATTGAAAATATAGGAATAAATGAAATTTAGTTCTATATACTCCCGAGAAACTTGTGACTTTTTAATCAATTTTATTCGTCATCATTTAAAAAAGACGCTTTCCGGTTGGAAAGCGCCTTTTTGTGCTAATTGATTTTAAATTGTTTTGTTAATTCCCGCAGCTCTTCGGCCATTTGAGCCAAAGTGTCGGCGGAGGTGCTGATTTCTTCCATGGAAGCAAGCTGTTCTTCGGCTGATGCCGCAATATCCTGAATGCTTGCGGCGCTTTCTCTCGAAACATCCGCAATATCAGTAACAGCGGCTGAGACGTGCTGAGAGCTGTCTGAAAGCTGCTCAACCGTACTGTTCATGGATTGAAGCTTTTCGGCGATTTCGTTTGTCATGCCGAAGATGTTTTGGAAGCTTTCTTTCGTACGGTCCGTCACGGCAAGCCCTGATTGAACTTCTTCGTTTACCGAGGTAAACATGTGAAGAGATGTATCAATTTCGGACGTGATTTCTTGAATCAGTTTTTCAATTTCTTTTGCAGAGCCGGCGGATTGGACGGCCAGTTTGCGCACTTCTTCCGCGACCACGGAAAAACCTCTTCCGTATTCTCCCGCTCTGGCAGCCTCAATGGCGGCGTTTAAAGCGAGCAGGTTTGTCTGATCGGCAATGCCGTTAATAACCCTTAAAATATGTGTGATGTCTTTTGATTTTGCCTCAAGGCCCTTGACGACGGCTTCCGCCTGCTGGACGGATTGGTTGATGAGGTTCATCTGTCCGACCGTTTTCTGTACGTACGTCTCCCCGGTTCCGGCAATTTCCGTCGATTGTTTAGATGCTTCGGTAATAGCCGATGATGTCTGGGACACAGCGGCCAGTCCGTCATTTATGTGATTCAGTTTCGCTGAGCTTGATTCGACTTTTTCGCTCTGCTCCTCGTTTCCGTTTGAAAACTGTTCAATCGCCATTGTAATATGCTCCGTTGCTTTGCTTGTTTGCCCGGCAGATGCCGTCAGCTGTTCTGATGACGCCGCCACGTTGTCGACTGAGCTTTGGATTGCGCTGATGAGCCCCCGCAATGATTCTCCCATCTCATTAAAACTCGCCCCGAGTTCGCCCAGTTCATCTTTCGAACGGATATCAATCGTTTCTGTCAGGTCTCCGCCGCTGATTCGTTTAGACGAGCGGACAAGCCGTTTCAGCGGTGTCGTAATTGATCTGACAATCAATAAGATTAATATGCCCCCGATAATAACGGATGCGCCAAGCACGGTCATCCCCATCGTAAGCACCGGCTTTGATGCGTCTTTAATTTCGGCCAGCTCCATCGATCCCGCTATTTTCCAGCCGGTCAGCTTATTTGTCGTAAACGCCATTTTTTTATCCTGATTATCGAGCTTGTATGAAATGATACCGCTGTTATTGCTATATACCTCGTTTACCCATGGGGTTGAGACTTTATCGCCCGGCTTATGGTCTTTATGTGCGACATAGGTTTTATTTTTAGACACAATAAACACGTAGCCTTTTTGGCCGATTTTAATTTCCTGCATTTGTTTCAGCAGCTGGTCAATCGTAATGTCCATGGCCACAACGCCGGTCCCGTCCTGCAGCTGCTTCGCCACGGTTACGACCATGCTGCCGTCGTTCGCCGCTACGTATGGGTCGGTGACAACAAGCCCGCCGCCTGCCTTCACAGCGTCTTTATACCACGCACGGGTTCTCGGATCATAACCGGACGGCAGGTTTTCCTTCGGTGCTTGTGTGTAACTGCCGTCTTCCGTTCCTCCGTAAATACGGGCTACGTCTTTATGAATTGACGTGTATTGCCCGAACTTCCCTTCAAGATCGGATTTATTTTTCTTAGTGAATGACGAAGTCTTTAAGGTCTCACTGAAAAATTCAATCGCCTTCGCCTTTGCTCCTATATCATTTGTGATGGTTGTATTAAAAGAGTCGATGTTATTTTTTGCGTTGCTTGAAATTTGCTCATCCAGCGAGCTGCTCGCCGTATGATATGAGCTGAATTCTAAAATGAGAATCGGTATGATTAAGATCACGATAAATGAAATGATTAATTTTCGTGAGATTGATGCTTTTGTACACCAATTGATGAAGTTCTTCATATTATGCTGCTCCCTCTTATGTGATACCTTATATATCGGCTCGCCCCTCACATTTTGTAATCGTTTTATCCTGTTTTATGACTTATTTTCATTGCCCAAGCCTCTTGCATATCTTATAAAAAAAGAGAGGGGGCGTTTCTATGATCATCATATCCGGGCAAACGCTTCGGCCCCAAGACATCGCAAACTGGCAGACCGAAGAGAGTCTGCTTCCTTATTTAAACGAATTGAACGCTTCGCCCGTACAATTTGATTACGGGTCAATCGCTGAGCTGATGTTTGAAGTACAGCTGCGGCGCAATATCGTGCAGGCCGCCAAAGAATTGAGCGGGTCTGGCGCAAAATTCGCGACCTTCGCTAAAACATATGGAAATACGGCATTTTGGAGAGTGACGCCCGAGGGAGCCTTGGAACTGAAATATAGAATCCCCGCTTCAAAAGCCATTCGGGATATTATTGAAAACGGAGCGTTTTATGCGTTTGAATGCGCTACCGCGATTGTTGTGATTTATTATTTAGCTGTATTAAAAACAGTCGGAGCCGAAAGATTTGATACCCGTTTCGAGAAGATCACCCTGTATGACTGGCACTATGAACATCTGCCGATCTATACGGAAACCGGCCATTACTTTTTACTGGGCGACTGTTTATATTTTAAAAACCCGGATTTTAACCCGCAAAGGGCGCAGTGGAGAGGAGAAAACGTGATTGTATTGGGGAAAGATCAATATTTTGCCCATGGCCTCGGAATTTTGACCGCTGAGCAAATTATCCAAAAGCTGAATTCTTTAAGAAAAAGAGACGCCGTGCAGTCGGCTTATCTCCTTTCTCAAGCTACAAGGCTTGATGCGCCTGCACTGTATCACATCATGCATTAAAGCCATCCCATCGTCTGTCATTGTGACGATGGGATGTGAAATGCTTTTCTTTTCCGGTAAAAAGCGGTTGTGCCGAGCGCCTGGTTCGCCGCCCATTCGAACTTTTCTAAATCATGGCGTGTGACGGCTCTGTCCCGGCTGCTCCACTTGATGCTTCGGACAAAGTAATACCCCTTGATCGGCGCCATGGTGACTTTGGAATAAGGAAAATCTTCAAATACAAATTCAATATATCCTCTTTTTTTATAGGACATTTGAAGAATCTTCATACAAAAATCACCTCAAATCTTTTTTAAGACCGGCACAAATCGCGCAAAACGGTTTTTACATCGGTCGGTCCCTTCAGCATCCCTGCCGACTGGCCTGCCCATAAAGACATATAATCCGCATCTTCGGATTGTAACGCGTGCCCGCGCATCGGTTTTGTCAGCGTGTTATGCAGCGGGTAAGGAAGCGTATTCCTTTCATCCGCTTCATATGTTTTCATAAACTGATTGACGATTCCCCTCGCCTGTTTTCCGGAAAACAGTGAGGTCAGCCGCGTGTCAGCTCCTTCCGCCCCGGCAATGGCCTGTTTGTAAGCCGGAGAGGCGCTGCTTTCTTCACAAAGGAGAAACGGCGTGCCGACTTGAACGCCGTCAGCCCCCAAACACCTGGCCGCCTGAACGCCGCGATGGTCAAAAATGCCGCCTGCCGCAATGACAGGAACAGACAGCGTATCGGCAGCCTGCGGAATCAGCGCCATAAGGCCGAGGGCGGGTTCTCCTTTTGCCGGCAGAAACGACCCGCGATGCCCGCCCGCTTCAATCCCTTGCAATACGACAGCGTCCATTCCCCGTTTTTCAAGGGCAGCCGCTTCCTCTGGTGTTGTGGCCGTTCCGAAAAGGAAGCAGCCGCTGTCCTTCAGCTTTTGAACCGTTTCTTCCGGCGGCAGGCCGAAGGTGAATGAGCACGCTTTTACCCGGAAGCGGATAAGCAGCTCAACTTTCTCCTCAAAATCCTTCCAATCCTCTTCTAGTGTGGAGAATGGCTGAGCTTCATCGGCCATCGGAATATTCGCCTTCCATTTTTCAAACACATCTGCCTCTGGCGCCTCTCTTTCTTCAGGAACGAAAAGATTCACCTGAAAGGACCGGTTTGTTTTCTGCTGCATCGCAATGATCTGTTGCTCAAGCGATGCCGGGCTGACATATCCGGATGCGAGGCTGCCGAGCGCTCCCTCATTTGATACGGCCGAAGCCAGGCGCGGTGTGACAAGCCCTCCGGCCATCGGCGCCTGAATCACGGGCTTTGTTAATGATAATGCATTCATCCACTCACTCATCAATGTTCTCCTCCGTTTCAGCTGTTATTTTGATATAACACGTCCGGTTTCTCGGACCGTCAAATTCGCAGAAATAAATGCCCTGCCACGTACCGAGAATCAAGCGGCCGCCTTCAATGATGACATGCTGGGATGCACCGATTGTGCTTGCTTTCATATGAGCTGCCGTATTCCCCTCCATATGCCGGTCCAGCTCATGATCCCACGGGTAGATCTCATCAAATCTTCTGAGCATATCTCTTTTCACATCCGGATCGGCATTTTCATTAATGGTGATGCCCGCGGTTGTATGAGGACAGTATATAAGCGCTAAGCCGTTTTTTACTCCTGTTTCGCGGAGGAACGCCTCGGCTTCATGGGTGATGTCTATCATTTCATCCCGCTTGTTTGTTTTTATCTGCAATGTTTTCAGCATGAGAATGCTCCTTTCTTTTCCTCTTCCTTTCCCTTATTCGTTCTGTATTGTTCTTTTCCTGTCGAATGATGTCATAAACTTGATTCACAAAAAACTTCAGCCGCGGGACTGAAGTTTTTCCCATATATATACGCGTGTTTCATAAGGCTTTAAAAGGAAGGACGTCACGTGCCGATGATGTTCCGGTTCCGTGTTTGCCAAAACGAGTGAAGCGGAATCAAGCGGAAATCCCACATGTCTGTAAAAGGCCGGAGTTTTCGTCAGATTTGTTATGATAAGCGCGGTTTCTTCGCAGCCTTTTCGCAAATAAGCGAAGATTTGCCGATCTTCCGCCAGCAGCAATTCATACCTCCCGTTGATCAACACATCATGCTCTTTTCTGAGGGCGATTAAACGTTTGTAGAAATGATAAACGGATGTTTGATCGTTTATTTGCGATGCAGCATTCAGCCATGTATGGTTTGGGTTAATGCCGATCCATGGGGAAGCCGTTGAGAATCCGGCATGCTCCCCGCCGTCCCATTGCATCGGTGTTCTTGAATTGTCCCGCCCTTTTTTCCAGATGGCCTTCATCACTTCTTCGTGCGGTACGCCGCGGGACGTCTCGATTTCATACAGCCGCTTTATTGCGACGTCATCATAGTCGTCAATGGAAGGAAACGAGACGTTAGTCATCCCGAGTTCCTGCCCCTGATAGATAAACGGCGTGCCTTTCATCAGAAAGTAAACAGCGGCGAGTGCCTTGGCGCTTTCTCCCAGAAATAACTGGTCATCACCCCAAACGGATACGGAACGGGGCTGATCGTGATTTTCCATAAATAGTGCGTTCCAGCCCTTTCCTTCCAGACTGTTCTGCCAACGGGACAAAATGCTTTTGAATGCCGGAATACAGATACTTTCGTCTGCATCTGTATCCAACAGGCCGAGATGTTCAAATTGAAAAATCATGTCAAAGACGCCGGATTCTTCACCTGCCCAGTCAGCCGCTTCCCCGGCACTTACGCCGTTTGCCTCTCCGACCGTCATGATCGGATAGCGTGAAAATGTTTCTTGCTTCAGTTCTGTTAACATTTCCATAATCCCATCCGCATTCATATGATACGGGAAGGAAGGGACGTAAGGGAGTCCGCCGGGATTCGGCAGATCGGGGAGTCCTGCTTTTTTCTTAATGTGGGAAATGGCGTCCACCCGAAAGCCGTCTATTCCTTTATCAAGCCACCAGCGGACAACCTCATAAACGGCTTGCCTCATATTTTGGTTTTCCCAATTCAAATCCGGCTGTTTTTTGTCAAACAGGTGAAGGTAATATTGGTCTGTTTTCTCATCATATTGCCACGCTGAACCGCCGAAAATGCTTTCCCAGTTGTTCGGCTCTTTGCCGTTTTTTCCGTCTTTCCAAATGTACCAGTCCCGTTTGTGCGAATCTTTGTCCGAGCGTGATTCAATGAACCACGGGTGTTCATCGCTTGTATGGTTTACGACAAGGTCTATGATCAGCTTCATGCCGAGGTCATGGATGCCGGCGAGCAGCTGATCGAAATCCTCCATTGTCCCGAATTCACTTAAGATTTGTTTGTAATCGCGAATATCGTAGCCGTTATCTGCTCCGGGCGAGTCGAAAACGGGACAAAGCCAAATCACGTCCGCCCCTAAGCCTTTTATGTAATGAAGTTTTGATATGATCCCGTTTATATCGCCGATTCCGTCGCCATTTGAATCCATAAAGCTGCGGGGATAGATTTGATATACAACCGCTGTTTTCCACCAAGCCGTTTTCATACAGCCACTCCTTTCTTTATACAATATGAAGAAGCAAGCGAAAGAAGCATATATTTCAGAAAAAAAAGCCTCTTGCAGCCGGCAAGAGGACTTACTATATGTTATTTAACTTGAACGCTCCATTCCGATTGATTTGATGAATGCGGTGTTTTCATTTCATACACGTATACCAGTTACATTATAAATATCCTCCCGCATGAAAAAGCCGCGTGAAGGCGGCTTAGTAGTCTGTTTTTTTAATTTCGACAAAGCGGATATGATGATCCTCTGCTTCAAGCACCTTGAATTCGCAGCCTTCGGCGTGAAATACATCTCCGTTTTCCAGCTCCATTTTTTGCGTCAGCAGCCAGCCCGCAATCGTGTCGATATCCTCATTATCGATCGCGATATCTAGCAGGTCGTTCACTTCGTCTATCAGCGCCTTCCCGTCCATCACATAATGGTGTTCGCCTTTTTTGACGATATGCGGCATTTCATCCTGGTCATATTCATCCCGAATCTCACCGACGATTTCCTCCAAAATATCTTCGACGGTGACAAGCCCAGCAGTGCCGCCGTATTCATCGACGAGTATGGCCATATGAATCCGCTCCTTCTGCATACGTATAAGAAGCTCTTGTACAGGAATGCTTTCAATAACCCTGATGACCGGGCGCATAATTTCTTTTAATTCAATGGAACGTCCGAGGAAATACGCCTTAAATAAGTCCTTATTGTTAATAATGCCGAGAATATGGTCTTTATCTTCCTTGATGACCGGGTAACGTGTATAGCGTTCATTGATAATCAAGTGAATGGCTTCATCGACAGATTGATCAAGCGAAATGGCGGCGATTTCGGTACGCGGAACCATGATTTCCCGTGCGACCCGATTATCGAATTCAAATATTTTATTGACGTATCGGAATTCTGACTGGTTGATTTGTCCTTTTTTATAGCTTTCGGACAAAATCAACCGTAATTCCTCCTCACTGACAACAACTTCATGTTCTTTGACCGAGTGAAAGCCGAACAGCTTGACCAAAAAACCGGCCGAGCCGTTTAACAGCTTGATAAACGGATACATCACTTTATAAAAAAGAATAAGCGGTTTGGCCGTCCATAAACTGACGGCTTCAGCTTTTTGAATCGATATCGTTTTCGGCGCAAGCTCGCCAATAACGACATGCAGGTACGTAACGGTGATAAATGCCGCAATGAAGGTGACGACGTGCGTAATGGATTCCGGCATACCGATCAGATGAAAAACAGGATGAAGAATCCGCTGAATTGTCGGTTCTCCGAGCCAGCCGAGACCGAGCGCCGTAATCGTAATGCCGAGCTGGCACGCTGATAAATATTCGTCCAAATTAGAGATGACCCTATGGGCGGCAAGCGCCCGGCTGTCACCGCTTTCGACCAGCTCTGAAATTTTCGAACCGCGGATTTTAACAATCGCAAATTCCGCGGCGACAAAGATGGCCGTTAATCCGATTAACAGCATAATGAGAATCAGTTTTAAAATAAGCAAAAAAACCCCTACCGCAAACGGTAAGGGGCCACCTCCTTCGTGTTAATTCTCATCACGACCATTCAAGAAGATCATCACAAAACGAAGCAGCTCGAATAATGAAACGAGCGCCGCAGCCACATACGTTAGCGCGGCGGCGTTCAACACTTTATTCACGCCGTGTTCTTCACTGTTTCGAATGAATCCTTCTGACACGATAATCCGCTTCGCTCTCGCGCTGGCGTTGAACTCAACAGGCAGCGTGACAAGCTGAAAAAAGACGGCGGCTGAAAACAAAATAATGCCGAGTCCGATTAAATTCAAGCTGCCCAAGAGCATACCGCCCAAAAAAAGCAAGGGGGCGACACCCGAGGCAAAATTGACAACCGGAAATATTTTGTGCCGCAGCACAAGCGCACCGTATGATTCCTGATGCTGCAAGGCATGTCCGACTTCATGGGAAGCGACGGAAATGGCGGAAATGGAGCGCCCGTAATACACTGGTTCGGATAAACGCACCACCCGCTCCGTCGGGTCGTAATGGTCTGTTAAAGTGCCTCTCACCGGTTCAACCGGCACATCATATAAACCGTTTATATCAAGAATCCGTCTTGCCGTTTCGGCCCCCGTCCGCTGACTTGAGGCTTCCACATCTGAGTATTTTTGAAAATTGCTTTTCACTTTGAATTGTGCCCAAAACGATAAACCCAATGCGGCAAAAGTTAAAATTATAAACAGCATATTATCCTCTTCCTTTTTTCTTATCATACTTTCTGCTTATACATTATTCTAAAGAATGTTCCCTATCCTGTACAGAAATCCGCTTCTTTTTTCTGACAGGAATCAAGCCTCCCGCCAGTATACAAAAGACGCCGGCCAGCGCTAAATAAAACGGAAGCGTCCCTATCACGCTCTTCACAAAAACAGGCCATGAAAAATCACCGGACATGTGGTTATATGCATTCAATTCAAAAATTAGAAGCACGGCCGCCGAAGCGAGCAGCTGCGCTCCGGCCAGCGCTGCCGCGGCCTTTTCAATGACTGTCATCTGCCCCACCCTTTTCGGTCCGCTTTCTTTAGCATATGAAAAAAAACGGCTGAATATGTTTTCACCGATTTCCGAAAGACAAACTGGGACATACTGTATAAAAAAAGACACAGGTGTGATACATCATGAAAGTGACAAACGGAGAGAAAGAACAGCTGAGCACTGCCATAGACCGCATGAATGAGGGGCTTGACGTCTTTATCCAGCTTTATAATGAATCTGAAATCGACGAGCCTCTCATTCAATTTGAAGATGAAACTGCCGAACTCGTGAAACAGGCGCGTCATTTATACGGCCAAGAAAAGCTGAACGAAAAATTAAACGCCATTATTAAACAAATTTTATCCATTTCGCTGTCGGAAGAAGAGCAGGACAAATGAAGTCGAACCGCGTTCTCATTTCTTGGCTGCGATGGCCGCTGTATATCCGTATCGGATTGATCATTATTGCCTTGATTTTATTGTTTGGACAGTTGATTTACATATTGGAGCCGAAGCAGTTTCCATCTGTTTTTGAAGGGATTTGGTGGGCGGTCATCACGGTATCCACGGTCGGCTATGGAGATTATGTCCCGAAAACTCCTCTCGGAAAGATCGCCGGTATGGTGCTTGTGTTAAGCGGCGCGAGTTTTGTGACCGCGTATTTCGCCACGCTTGCCACAGCCGCATTCAGAAAGCAGCACCGCTATGTGGAGGGGAAGGTCGCCTTTAAAGGCCGGGAGCACGTGATTATTATCGGATGGAACGAGAAGTCCAATATGCTGCTGGAGGAGCTCCAGCGGGCAGCGCCGTCAAAAACCGTCGTATTGATTGATGATTCATTACGAGAGGGCCCTCTCATTGAAAATGTCCATTTTATTCGCGGCCATGCGGCTGATGACAGCACATTGAACAGGGCCAATATTGCCGCCGCGGATACCGTCATCCTGACAGCCGACCAGGAAAAAAATGAAGCGGAGGCTGATATGCTTTCCGTATTAACGCTGCTCGCCATCAAGGGGCTGAATCCGTCCGTTTACTGCATCACGGAGATTCTGACGGAACGGTATGTAAAAAATGCAGAGCGCGCCGGAGCCAACAAAATCATCGGCACGTCACGCCTTTTAAGCCGGGTGATGTTTGAGCATTATCGGGTAAAGCTGCAGCTGGCTGAGCCGCAAACGCTGTCTGATTTGACGTTGGAAAAAAAGGTCCGCATCATTCCCGTTCCTGATGATCTAAAGGATAAGTCCTATCATGACTGTGTGCTCTATTTTCTCAAACGGAATACGACGATTATCGGCATTCAAAAAGAGGAGGGGCCGATGCTTACCCCTCCTCTTTCATATCAAGTGCTCAGTTCAGATTTATTTTTGGCGCTTTAATGCAAAAGGACGTCTTCCAGCTCTTTAACGAGCGATACGCCGATATCTGCATATGAACGGTCAATTTCCGCATCGCGTTTTTCCGGCTCAGAAAATTGCTGGAATAACGATTCAAAAACACCGCCGCCGGCGAAGTCATCCGTATGTTTCTGATACACATGCCGCAGCAAAAAAGGCGTGCCGATGGTGACGGCGGCGCCACGCTCATCAAGCCGGCCCTTATTTGCTTCAACGGGGATTCGCAAAAATAAATAGCCGTGATTATCGTCAATCTTGTAATCGAAGAACCCCCGTTCGTACTCCCAGCCGCCGCCGATTACATAACCCATCGGTTTCATGGCCTGTTCCAGTTCGCGGAGTAAAAAAGAGTGGCCCTCAAGTGAAGATGGTATGCTGATCATGGTTCATATGCTCCTTTTTTCTTTATCGTCCCCGCTCCGCTCCATCTTCATACGGCTTAAGGGCAGAATCCGGCGGGACGGCCGTATCACCAGAACGCGTCATAAAGGAAATCGCGCATTCGATTAGAAAATACGTAAAGAGAGCCGCTAAAGAGCCTGCTTGCGCGCTTGATGAGAAAAAGAAAACGGCGGAATACAAACCGAACTTCGTGATAAGAGAGTGCATACGGCCCAGCTTCAGCTTCAGCCGAACCGCATCTGTAAAGAGGCCAAGGGGAAAGGCGAGCAAAAGGATGGTCTGCAGGAAGATAGCGGGAGAGGGACTTATAACCAGATAGAAAACGGCGGCAGAACAGGCGGAAATGACGGCGTGCTTCCAAACATTTCGTTTCAATTCATGATCACACCCTTCACGTTTGAAAAAGGCTGACCCGTTACATTAGCGGGCCAGCCTTTTATTTTTATTTCTCGAGGCGTTTTTCAAGCTCTGCTTTTTTCTCTTCAAAACCCGGTTTGCCGAGAAGTGCGAACATATTCACCTTATACGCTTCAACACCCGGCTGGTCAAACGGATTGACGCCGAGCAAATAGCCGCTCATCGCTACAGCTTTTTCAAAGAAATACACGAGGTATCCAAATGTATATGCGTTAAGCTCCGGAATGTTGACGATTAAGTTAGGCACTTTTCCGTCCGTGTGGGCAAGCATCGTGCCTTGGAACGCTTTTTTATTGACGAAATCGACTGTTTTTCCGGCTAAGTAGTTCAGGCCGTCAAGATCATTTTCCGCTTCCTCAATTGTCAGCTCATGCTTCGGCTTTTCAACATTTAATACGGTTTCAAACAGATCCCGTCTGCCTTCTTGCACGTATTGGCCGAGTGAGTGAAGATCAGTTGAGAAATTAGCGGAAGAAGGGTAAATGCCTTTTTCGTCTTTTCCTTCACTTTCACCGAAGAGCTGCTTCCACCATTCCGCAAAATATTGCAGCGCCGGTTCATAGTTGATCAGCATCTCAATGGTTCTGCCTTTATTGTAAAGGACGTTGCGGACGACGGCGTATTGGTAAGCGGCATTTTCTTCTAATTCTGAGCTTGAGAAGTCTTTGCTCGCATCAAAAGCACCTTTCATCATCTCATCAATATCAGCTCCGCTGACCGCAATCGGCAGAAGACCTACCGCAGTCAGAACGGAGAAACGGCCGCCTACATCATCAGGAATCACAAATGATTCGAAGCCTTCTTCATTAGAAAGCGTCTTTAAAGCGCCGCGCTCTTTATCAGTTGTTGCATAAATCCGCGCTTTCGCTTCTTCTTTCCCGTATTTTTCTTCAAGCAGCTTGCGGAAAATACGGAAAGCGATTGCAGGTTCCGTTGTCGTTCCTGACTTAGAAATGACATTAATGGAGAAATCCGCGTCTTCTAAGAGATCCATAACATCCTTCATATAAGTCGAGCTGATATTGTTGCCGATGAAGATGACTTGCGGATTTTTTCGTTTGTCTTTCGGCAGGATATTATAAAAAGAGTGGTTAAGCGCTTCAATTGCAGCACGGGCGCCCAAATATGAACCGCCGATTCCTACGACGAGAAGCACGTCTGAGTCTGACTTGATTTTTTCAGCGGCTTTTTTGATGCGCGCGAATTCATCTTTATCGTAATGTTCAGGGAGGTCCACCCAGCCTAAAAAGTCGCTTCCTGCGCCTGTTTTTTCATGGATATTATGGTGTGCCGTTTTTACGAAATCACGTACATATGTAAGTTCATGTTCATTGAAAAAAGGTAACGCTCTTGAGTAATCAAAGCGTACATGCGTCATTTGCTTGTCCCTCCATAACGGTGAATTGTTTTCTCTATCACTTTATATGAACTTTTCCGCTAAATCAAGTCATCAAGAAGGCCGGGTGAACACGATCTCTTTCGCATTCACTCCGGCCGGGGATTTATGTTACAGGGACGCCTTCAAAATCGCAAGGACGTCATCTTTATTCAGCTTTCTGAAGTTGCCGAAGCCGCCGTGTTCCATTTCTTTTGCGGCAATATCTGCAATCAGTTCAAGTTTTTCTTCGCCGATGTCATAATCCGCAAGACGGGACGGTGCGCCAAGGCTTGTCCAGAATGCGGACAGTTTGTCGATACCCTCCAGCACGATTTCTTTATCGGTTTTGCCTTCTGTTTCAATGTCAAACATGTTCAGCATGAGCGCTTTGAAACGGCCGACATTTTGGTCAATGGTGTATCTCATCCAGTTCGGGAAGAGAATCGCCAGGCCGCCTGCGTGCGGGATATCATAAACCGCTGACACGGCGTGTTCCATCGTATGAGATGCCCAGTCGCCGAAGTAGCCCATTTGCAGGGTGCCGTTTAAAGCGATTGTTCCAGCGTATAAAATCGTTTCACGGTGTTTGTAGTTCTCCAGGTCTTCAAGCAGCTTCGGAGCTGTTTCGATGACCGTCTGGAGTACAGCAAAACACATTCTGTCTTGCAGCGGCGTGTTTTCAACATTGTGGAAATACTGTTCAAATACGTGGCTCATCATGTCCACCATGCCGTATACCGTTTGATTTTCGGGAACGCTGAACGTATTCTCCGGATCTAAAATAGAAAAACGGGGATGAGTGACATCGCTGCCCCATACGAATTTTTCGTTTGTTTCCCAATTGGTGATCACGGAATCCGGGTTCATTTCTGAGCCGGTTGCCGCGAGCGTCAGCACCGTGCCGAACGGCAGTGCGTCTTTCGCTGTCACTTTTTTGCTGTAGATATCCCATGCATCGCCGTCATATTTCGCTCCGGCTGCAATCGCTTTTGTACAATCAATAACGCTTCCCCCGCCAACGGCAAGAAGAAAATCGATCTCATGCTGTCTGCACAGTTCAATTCCTTTGTTAACCGTTGCCAGACGAGGGTTCGGTTCTACTCCTGCAAGCTCATAGACATTAGCGCCCTCTTCTTTTAATATGCCCGTTACTTGATCAAACAGGCCGTTTCGTTTAATACTGCCGCCGCCGTATACAAGCAGGACGTTTTTTCCGTATTGCTTCAGCTCTTTCTTTAATTGTTCGATTTGCCCTTTGCCGAAAATCAGCTTTGTCGGGTTGTAGTACGTAAAATTCTCCATTTTTGATGACCTCCAAAAAAACGTAAGGGGATTACTATAACATAGAAAAAAAGGAGCTGCCAACTTGGCGCCCCCCTTTTTTATTACAATGATGCTTTTAAGATCGCAAGCACATCTTCTTTTTGCAATGATTTGAACTGGCCGAAAACGCCGTTAGCCATCGCTTTATCAGCAATCGTATCCAGCTTTTCATCAGAAATGTCATAATCAGCGAGTTTGTTCGGAGCGCCGAGGCTCGTCCAGAACGCCGAAAGCTTGTCAATTCCTTCACGCGCGATTTCCTCGTCTGTTTTTCCTGCTTCGTCAATATCGAAGACACGGACGGCAAGCTGCTTAAAGCGGGCAGGATTTTCTTTCAGCACGTGTCTCATCCAATTCGGGAACAGAATCGCAAGACCCCCCGCGTGCGGAATATCATAAACCGCTGACACCGCATGCTCGATATTATGAGTCGCCCAGTCGCCTCTTGCGCCCATTGAGAGCATGCCGTTTAAGGCAATGGTGCCTGTATATAAAATGGTCTCACGCAATTCATAGTTTTCCAGATCATTGATCAGCTTAGGCGCTGTTTCAATGACTGTGCGCAGAAGAGATTCACACATCCGGTCCTGATACGGGGTATTTGATGTGTGATGGAAATATTGTTCAAACACGTGGCTCATCATATCAACCATGCCGTAGATCGTATGGTCTTTCGGAACCGTAAACGTATTGACGGGATCAAGAATAGAAAATTTCGGATAAACAAGGGGGCTGCCCCATCCGTATTTTTCATTCGTTTCCCAGTTTGTAATAACGGAGCCGGCATTCATCTCTGAACCCGTTGCCGCTAATGTCAAGACCGTTCCAAACGGAAGAGCTTCAGCTGGCTGATGTTTTTTGGTGACGATATCCCAAGCGTCGCCGTCATATTTTGCGCCTGCTGCAATGGCTTTCGTACAGTCAATGACACTTCCTCCGCCGACAGCCAGAAGGAAATCAATATTTTGTTCCTTACAGATAGCGGCACCTTTATTAACTGTTGCAACGCGCGGATTCGGTTCAACCCCGGCAAGCTCATGAACGTTAACGTCTGCTTTTTTCAGAAGCTCTGTCACCTGATCGTAAAGGCCGCTTCGCTTAATGCTTCCCCCGCCGTACACGAGCAGTACGTTTTTTCCGTATGGCTTGATTTCTTCAGGGAGCTTTTCAACTTCTCCCTTTCCGAAAATCAGCTTTGTCGGATTCCAATATGTAAAGTTCTGCATGATATCTCCTCCTTGGTCTACATTATGCAGGATGTCGCTTTTTACTGTAAAGTAATCAGCTTTTTGCATGCATAGTTTCTCCAGTTTGTCACAATCTATAACTGTTTCACGAATTCATAGAGGAGGTTGTTTACATGAGTGCTATTCAGAGAATCTGTCTCGTTTTAACGATTATCGGCGCTATCAACTGGGGACTGATCGGTTTTTTTCAATTTGATTTAGTGGCAGCCATCTTCGGCGGCCAAGGGTCAGCTCTGTCGCGGATTATTTACGGTCTGGTGGGCATCGCCGGATTAATCAATCTCGGCCTGCTGTTTAAACCGAACGAGGAAACGTCACGCGAGGAAGCAACGAAGCCTGAAATGAGATAGACATAAAAAAGCACCGAACATACATATCCGGTGCTTTTTTCGTGTTTATTTTTTGATAAGATCTTTGCGGTTTGACTGTTCAATCCACTCTTCAAGCTTATCTTTTAATGTGTTGAAACCTTGCGGAGCAGAAGCTTCTTCAGAAACATGAGCCGCTTTCGGTTTTCTTGGTTTGCTTTCTTTTCTTTCTGGCGCCGCTTGAGTCGCACGGATAGAAAGGCTGATTTTTCCTTTTTCTTCGTCAACTGCAAGTACTTTTACTTGTACTTCGTCACCGATTGAAAGGTGCTCGTTAATGTCTTTTACGAAACCGTGAGTGACTTCAGAAATGTGCACAAGTCCTTGAGTTTCTTCATCTAATGCAACAAACGCACCATACGCTTGTAATCCTGTTACCTTACCAGTGTAAACACTGCCCACTTCAAATTTTGCTGCCATTCATAACAACTCCTAAGTTAAATTAAATACAGTTTATACGCAATTTAAAATTATATCATACAAGTTTCATTTTCGCAAAGAGAACTTTTTTAAAAATGCAGGTTTAGCCGCAAAAAAAGAGGGTATACTATATTTACCGAAGGCTTTCTAGTATTCCCCCCCTTTATTTGGATGCGAACTGAGTTCGTATCTTTTTTTATGCTCTTTTATCGACAAACCGTTTGATTCTGACAAGCGCTTCCTGGATCTGTTCAATTGAAGTCGCATACGAACATCTGATATATCCCTCACCGCTCGGGCCAAACACGTTTCCCGGAACGACGGCTACCTTTTCCTCAATAAGAAGCTCTTCTGCGAATTGCTCTGAGCTCATTCCCGTAGATTGAATTGAAGGAAACGCATAAAATGCGCCGCCCGGATGATGGCAGCTGAGACCGACTTCATTTAACGTTTCCACAATCAAATTGCGCCGTCTCCGGTAGCTTTTTTTCATTCTTTCGACATCTTCTTGGCCGTTTTTCAGCCCTTCAAGCGCAGCGTATTGCGCCATCGACGGCGCGCACATCATAGCGTGCTGATGAATTTTCAGCATCGCGTCCCTGATAACCGGCGGCGCCGCTGTAAAACCGAGCCTCCATCCAGTCATCGCAAATGCTTTGGAGAACCCGGAAATAAGGATCGTCCGTTCCTTCATATCCGCAAGAGCCCCCATACTCGTAAATTGTTCATCATACGTCAACTCGGCATAGATTTCATCGGCAATCACAATAATGTCGTGTTTTTTAGCAAAAGCTGCAATGGATTCAAGCTCTTCTTTCGTATAGACAGAACCCGTCGGATTAGACGGCGAGCAAAGCAGCACAGCCTTTGTTTTTTCTGTTAATGCCGCTTTGAAATCCTGAGCGGACGCTTTAAAGCCTTTATCGGCCGTTGTATGAATCGGTACCGGTATTCCTCCCGTCAGCGTTACGAGTGATTCATAAGCCACAAAACACGGTTCAGGAATTAATATTTCCTCTCCCGGATTCATAATGGCGCGAATGGCGAGATCAAGCGCCTGGCTGGCCCCTACGGTAACAATCAGTTCATGATCCGGAGAATAATAAAGGCCGAACCGCTGCTCCAAATAACGGCTGATTTCTTCCCTTAATTCATACAGTCCCGCATTGGCCGTATAAGCCGTGTAGCCCTGTTCCAAAGAAAGAATGCTCGCTTCCCTGACGTTCCAAGCCGTTACAAAATCAGGCTCTCCCACGCCTAAAGAGATGACGCCTTCCCTCGTAGCCGCCAAATCAAAAAACTTGCGGATGCCTGACGGTTTAATTTGCTGCACATAATCAGATAAATAAGAAGTCTTCGTTTCCATTTACGGAGACACCACGATTCTTTTGTCATCGTCTCCTGTTTCGAAGACCTTGCCGTCATGCTTGTATTTTTTCAGGATAAAGTGGGTTGTCGTAGAGACGACGGAATCAAGCGCAGACAGCTTTTCCGATACGAAACGTGCCACGTCTGACATGGTGTTGCCGCGAATGACGACAGAGAGATCGTACACCCCTGACATCAGGTAAACGGATTCGACTTCCTGGAACCGGTAAATCCGTTCGGCCACCTCGTCAAAACCGACATTTCGTTTCGGCGTCACCTTTACATCAATCATAGCCGTCACGCCCTCAAGGCCGTCGACTTTGCGCCAGTCGATCATAGCCGCATAATCAATGATGACTTTTTCCTTTTCAAGCTTATCAATAATACTTTTTACTTCATCGGCCGGGATGTCCGCCATTTTTGAAATCGTTTCCGCATCAACGCGGCTGTTTTCGTCTAAAATTTCTAATATTTCTGTTTCTTTTTCGGTCAGCTTCATATGTTTCACACCTTTGCATTATCAAAAATCTTCATGACATTATATCACGATTTTCGACAAATGCTAAGAAAAACACGGAGAAAACCTAAGCTAAAATATGACAATCATAAAAGCACGGCTGTGACTGACAGAAAGGATGGCGAAAACCCTCATGGAAGCTGTTTCACCAATCAAACGGCTCGCAATTCACGGAGTTGAATTATATTACGAGCACTATGAAAATCCCGGCAAACAAACGCTCGTCTGCGTCCACGGCTTTTTATCTTCCGCCTTCAGCTTCAGAAAGCTGATACCAATGCTTCGGAAGCAATACGAGATTATCGCAGTCGATTTGCCTCCTTTCGGCCAATCGGAAAAATCGCGTACATTCATATATACGTACACGAATCTTGCTAAGCTCTTGATCGGCCTTTTGGAAAAGCTGAACATCAGCAAAGCGGCACTCATCGGTCATTCAATGGGAGGTCAGATTTGCTTATCGGCTGCTCTGTTAAAGCCCGCGCTTTTTTCCAAAGTCGTTCTGCTATGCAGCTCCGGATATTTAAAACGCTCGCATCCGTCGATCATTTTCGGAACGCACCTTCCTTGCTTTCATCTTTATATTAAGTATTGGCTTTCAAAAGAAGGTGTGCTGAAAAACCTGCTGAATGTGGTGCACGATCAGAATCTTATCGACCAGGAAATGATTGACGGATATGAAAAACCATTTACAGACAGCCGCATTTTTAAAGCCATGACAAGGTTCATCAGGCACAGGGAGGGCGACTTGCAGCCTGACGAATTGAGAAGGATAGAAAAGCCCGCATTGTTAATATGGGGAGAAGAAGACCGCGTCGTTCCGTTCTCAGTGGGGAAACGGCTTCATCGCGATCTGCCGGATTCGATCCTGTATTCTCTTAAGGAAACCGGGCATCTTGTGCCTGAAGAACGGCCGGAGTTCGTCTCCGAACGCATTTTGGAATTTATTGATTAAAAAAACCGGCGCTATGCCGGTTTTTAAGGGGTGCAGGAGCTGCTTTCTTTTACGAGCAAAAGCTTTTCAGCCGTCTGAAGACAGCTTGCAATCGGAAGCTTTTGTTCAAAAGAAGCCTCGAAGATATCCTGAATGGCTTCAGCCAGTTCATCGGCACGGTCTTTATCATAGACGGCCTGCACAACATCGACGGCTTCTGTCTCATAAAATTCTTCTCCATATTGAAACGGGTCCCACTTGGCAATGATTTTTATCATTTCCATGACCGCTTGGCTTTCTTCCATATTCATCACCGCTTATAATAAAGTTTGCAAGTCTATTTTATCATAGATACGCTCTGAAAAATAATCATACTACAGGAGTGACATACATGAACTTTGACCTTCGAGAAAACCGCCTTGGCACAAAATCGGTGAAATGGGACAAGGCGGAGGCGTTATTCGGCGTATCCGACGCTCTGCCGATGTGGGTGGCCGATATGGATTTTCGCGCTCCCGAAGCGATAACCGAGGCTTTAAAAGAACGCCTTGACCACGGCATATTCGGTTACACATCTCCTGACATAAATACGAAAGAAGCCGTCGCTTCATGGTTTGAAACACGGCACGGCTTCCGGCCCGATCCCGCAAGCATTACGTTCAGCCCCGGGGTTGTAACGGCGATCAGCATGGCCATTCAAGCCTTTACTGAACCGGGCGATCCGGTTTTGATCCAATCACCGGTCTATACGCCTTTTTATCAAATGACAAAGGAAAATGAACGGCAGGTTTTACATAATCCTTTACGGGAGGAAAACGGGATCTATCATATGGACTTTGAGGATCTTGAGAAAAAACTGAGCGATCCTGGGGTCAAGCTGATGATTCTCTGCAACCCACACAACCCATCAGGCAGATCATGGAGCCGGGACGAGCTTCTCCAGCTCGGTACGCTGTGCGCCGCTCATGACGTCACCGTTGTTTCTGATGAAATTCATTCCGACTTGATGCTGTACGGCAGGAAGCATACGCCTTTTGCTTCTCTTTCTGAGGAATTTGCGCGGATTTCCATCACTTGTGCCGCGCCAAGCAAGACGTTTAATATTGCCGGCATCCAGGCATCGGCGATCATCATTCCGGACCGGTATAAACGCGCGAAATTTTCCAGCGTTATGCATCGGAACGGAATTTCCGACCTCAACGCGTTTGCCGTTGCAGCGATTGAAGCGGCTTATACAAAGGGCGGCCCTTGGCTTGACGCGCTGCTGCCTTATCTTGAGCGGAATATCGATATGGTTCAGACCTTTTTACGGGACGAATTGCCGCAGGTCCGTATGATGAAGCCCGATGCTTCTTATTTAATATGGATGGATTTCAGCGGATGCGAACTGTCAGACGCGGAGCTCAAAGAAAGAATGCTGAAAAAAGGGAAAATCATTTTAGAGCCGGGAACAAAATACGGCCCGGGCGGCGAAGGTTTTATGAGGCTGAATGTCGGCTGTTCGGCAGCCGCTGTAAAAGAGGGCCTTTCAAGAATCAAAGCCGCTTTAGCGTAATACAGATGGAGAACGCCCTTATCAATAGAGATAAGGGCGTTCGTTTTAGAGAATTTATATCTTTTTTTGATTCCAAAGATGTTATAATAGATTCATATTTTTACATGAAAGGATTTCGCACAAATGGAAATTGTAAAAGATTACTTGCTTCATTTCTCTTTTATTTTATTCCCTATTTTTCTTTATCAAGTCATCTGGCTCAGTAAACCTTCTTTACATGTGCCGAGAGCAAACCGTCTGCTGGTTGCCGCATTTGCAGCCTCTTCTTCTTTATTATGTATAGTGTATCCGATTCAGGAATTGCATGCCGTCCGATACGGTCTGCAGCTCATTCCCATTGTGGTTTGTCTGCTTTATGCCGGCACAGCCGCAGGACTTGCCGCAGGTGCAGCATCCGTTTGTTTTCAGCTTATATTTTTCGAACCTTCTGCCCTTTTTTTCTTATCAGTGCTTCCTTTTCTCATGATGATCTCTATACGGCTCCAAACAAAATGGCCCTTTCTCTCAAAACAGAAGAAACTGCTTCTCGCGCTTCTCATCGGCTGCTGGGAAATCACCTTATCAACCGCATCTGTCTTCACTTATTCCGCAACCAATATTCTCAATTTTCAAAATCCGTATACAGTTTATTATGAGGCGGCGATATCAGTGTTTTTCCAAATCAGTGCGCTTTTGCTGTGCATTTATTTGATTGAGAGCATTAATGAGAATACGTCGATGCAGACGAGGCTGATACACTCAGAAAAAATGGCCGTCGTCAGCGAGCTTGCCGCAAGCGTGGCCCATGAAGTCCGCAATCCGCTCACGGTCGTCAGGGGTTTTATTCAGCTTCTTTTCAGCGGCGAACACATTCAAGACAAATCAAGCGCCGGTTATCAAAAGCTCGTTCTGTCTGAACTGGATCGCGCCCAGACGATTATTACAAATTATCTTGATATGGCGAAGCAGGATGATTATGAAAAACAAATTTTTGATATGTCACTGCTGGTAAAGGAGACCGGTTCACTGATGGAGTCTTACGCGAATTTTAAATCGGTGACAGTCAATGTTCACAGCGAGCCGGACTTATATGTGCAAGGAGATGTAAAAAAACTGAAACAAGCCCTGATTAACCTGATAAAAAACAGCATTGAAGCCGTGCCGGCTGAAAACGGCAGAATTGAGGTCTCCGCCCAAAAACACCAGCAGATGATCCACATCCAGATAACAGATAACGGAATCGGCATGTCCGATGAGGAGCTGCAACAAATCGGCAAGCCGTATTACACCCTGAAAACGAACGGAACGGGGCTCGGGCTCACTGTGACATTCTCCATCATTGAACATCATGAAGGCTCCGTGTTATTCACAAGCGGCAAGCGTTCCGGCACAACGGCCTCTGTTCAGCTCCCGGCAGCTTCTCCTCACTAGCCATTTGCATTGATCTTTTATAGAATAATAGAGAGGTGAGGGCTATGCATTCGTTTGAAATCGGCACAATCGTAAAAGGATTTTACAAAACAGGAGCATACATAGGAGAAGTGACAGACGTCAGGCCTAATCACTATTTAGTGAAAATCAAAGCTGTACTGACGCATCCTGCTCAAGGAGATCTCCATCATCCGAAGCAGGCGGACGTTCCTTTTTTCCATGAAAGAAGAGCGCTCGCATTCGGTGAGCAGACAAACATACCGCATCAGATGGTCAAACCGTTTGACGGCGAGGTGCCGGATTATACCGTATCATTGAAGGAAGCGGCTGCCCGGCTGAAAGATCAGCTGACAAAAGACGATTCGGAGTGGGCGAAGCGTTCGCTTGCCAATCTGGCCGCACTGGAGAATGAATATTTCAAAAGACCGTAACCCAGTCAGCCTGATTGGGTTTTTTTATGTGGCCCGGCGAAACAGCTCAGTCAAATCAACACGATCGCCGATTGTCGGAGGCTTCGGCTTTTCAAGGTATTTTTTATCCCGTTCGACAAGCTTAAATAACTTGTATGTGGTCCGAGCGTCGTCCAGCGCTTTATGATGCGTGCCCGTTCCCTTATCGCCATACTCCTCGGCTGCTTTCCACAGGCCCGTCAGCGTCCTGTCGCCGAAAAAGTTTTTATATTCAAGGGACAAATCCCGAAGTTCGCCTTTAAACGGAAAGGGAATATGGTTAAACATGCAGTTTTGCTTCAGTACTTTCATATCCATATTGCCCCAGGTCACAATGGTACAATTTTTCTCAGGATCAAGCTCATTCAATTTGCGGATGAATTCCTCAAATGTAATCCCGCTGTCGACTTCCTTTTGGCTGATGTTTAAAAAGGTTTTGCATCGTTTCGTCAGCTTTGGAAATTTTTTCGGTTTAATATAACTTGAAAACGTTTCAGCCACTTCATCATTTACCGTTTTGACAATACCCGCCTCAATAATTTCCGGGAAGAAATTTTGCGGGCTGTATTTGCCGTCCGGCATTGTAAATTCGAAATCAATAATAAGTAAACTGCGCTGATCCACTTTTTACACCTGCCTTTCCTCCGATCAAAAATGATATTTTATGATAGTATATCAATTTCTCTTCTGAAACTTTCTTCATTTTCTAAAAATAATGAATTTTCCTATATTAACATCGAAAATACAAATACCGCATTCTTTTCTATATACTTATTATTAGACACACGAAAAGTAAAGAAGGTGATGTTATTTCTATCCGTAAGAAAAACTTCGTCATCATTTGGCTCGCGAACTTTTTTGTTTCCGCCAGCACGACGATGATTGTTCCGTTTCTTTCTTTATATATTGAAACAATCAGCCCCCACTCCGGCGGGTATGTGCAGAGATGGAGCGGTTATGTGTTCGGCGTCACGTTTTTAATGGCATTTATCGTTTCCCCGTTTTGGGGGCGGTTCGGCGATAAACGCGGCTACAAAAAAATCCTCCTGATTACCGGCACCGGAATTGCAGTCAGCATTTTACTGATGGGGTTTGTGACCTCGGTTTATCAGCTGTTTTTCCTTCGAATGCTCATGGGCCTAGTGACCGGGTTTATTCCGACCTCGCTTGCTATGATTTCCGCGCAGACACCGAAACAGACTGCAGGGAAAACACTCGGCACCCTGCAGATGGGGCAGGTATCGGGAACTTTATTCGGGCCGCTTTTGGGCGGATTGCTCGCTGACAGCTTCGGCTTTACGTATACTTTTTTTATTACGTCATTTGTGATTTTTTCATCCGTGCTTCTCGTCTTATTCAAGGTAAACGAACAGCCGCTCGGCGAGAAAAAGGATAAGCAGAAAACATATTCACGAAAGCAGGTGCTTTCCTACATTTTTCACCAGCCCGCGCTTTTGGTGATGATGGTGCTGACCATGCTCGTGCAAACCGGCAATTTCAGCATCCAGCCGCTGCTCGCTTTATATGTAAATGAGCTGCACGGACCTGTGAATTTAGCCTTTTACTCCGGCATGGCGTTTTCAGCCACCGGTCTTGGAAGTTTATTGCTGGCGCGAAAATGGGGAGACTTGGGTGACCGCTTCGGCCACCGCCGTATTTTAATTGTGCTTTTGACGGCCGCGGCCGTGTTTTTCATTCCGCAGGCGCTTGCCTCCTCCCTTTCCATGCTTCTTGTGTTCAGGTTTCTCTTCGGCATGATGATGGGCGGCATGCTTCCTTGTATTACGGCAGCCATCCGCGTTCAGGCCCCCGGCAGCATTCAAGGAGAGGTTCTCGGCTACAATGTGAGCTTTCGTTTTCTCGGAAACGTGCTCGGCCCTCTGCTTGGCGGCGTCGTTTCCAGCAGTTTCTCCATATCGGCCGCCTTTTACGTCACGGCGTTTCTCTTTTTAGCGGGTGCCGGCCTTTTATGGCTGACGGAGCGAATGCAAAAGGAGTCAGCGGCAAATGCAGGCTGATCTCTTCGTAATTGAGGAATCTTCTAAATTTAACCTTCTCGTACACTCAAAAGAATGATACGATATGGCTAGAAATTAGGAGAAAAGAGAGTGACCATGGTACGTAAAATAATCGGATGGATTTTGCTGCTTGGCATTATCCCGTTGTTTGCATTTACAGTTATTGCTTCCGGCAAAGAGGTAAAAGAAATCAAGCCTTTGGATCAGGTGCTTGATAAACATATTGATTTAAAAGATATCAGCCTGGTTCAAAACAGTTACATGTATGACAGAGACGGAAGTCTTGTTTCTGAAATTGTCAGTGATCACGAGAACCGCGTCATCGTGCCCTTTCGAAACATCCCAAATGAGGTAAAACAGCTGTTTTTAACCTCTGAAGACCGCCATTTCTATGAGCACAAAGGGTTTGACTTTATGGGAATGGTCAGGGCTGCCGCGTCCAATTTCAAGGATCACAAAATTGACCAGGGCGCCAGCACCATCACCCAGCAGCTGGCAAGGAATGTGTATTTGAGCCATGAGCGCACCTTCAGCCGCAAACTGACGGAGCTTGCCTATTCCTATCAGCTGGAGAAGAAGTATAGCAAAGATGAGATTTTAGAAGGCTACTTAAATACGATTTATTTTAATAACGGAGTATACGGCGTCGGCTCGGCGGCCCAATTTTATTTCAGCAAGCCGCTGAAATCTCTCACTCTGGGAGAAATGGCTTTTATTTGCGCAATCCCTAATAACCCTACATTATATGATCCTCTCAAGCATTTTGACTACACGAAAAAACGACAAGTCCGCTTGCTTAACGGGTTAAAACATGCAGGGGTTATTTCCGGCAAACAGCTGAAAAAAGCCAAAAATGAACACATTACACTCGATATTAACGAAAAAACAAATAAATATCCGGACTATGTTTCCTATGTAAATGATGAATTCACACAGCTCGTCTCTTCATCTGAAGGCTATGATAAACGGCTGGCGAAAGCTTCCGGAAAAGCCAAACAAAAAATACAGAATGAGCTTTCTGCAAGAGTCAGCACGCTGTTAAAAGACGGAGTGAAGATTTATACGGCGCTTAATCCGTACATGCAAAATCAAGTCGTTGCGCAAATGAATCAAAATCTTCCATATGCAGGCGTACAGGGCGGAGCGGCCGTGATTAATCACCAAACGCACCAAATCATCGCCCTCTCCGGCGGTAAAGATTATCACAAATATGATTTCAACCGCGCTTATCAGGCCTACAGACAGCCGGGTTCATCGATTAAGCCGCTCCTTGATTACGGGCCTTACATTGAACAAACAGGCGCCACGGCGGGCAGCACGATTGACGCGAGCAAGTTCTGCAGCAAAGATTATTGCCCGCAAAACTACAACAACCGCACGTACGGCACGGTAAGCTTAGAAACGGCGTTTAAATACTCGTATAACACACCGGCCATCAGAATCATGGACCGCGTGGGCGTCAATAAGGCTTTCAGCTATCTTGAACCGTTTCATTTCGCTAAGCTTGTCAGCGCGGATTACCGTCTGCCGGCAGCGCTCGGCGGATTTACGAACGGCATGACGCCGCTCGAAATGACAAATGCGTACACGACATTCGGCAGCAACGGCAGCTATACGCCGAGTCACGCGATTACTAAAGTGACCGATTTAAAAGGAAAAACGATTTTGAAATGGAAAGACCGGCCAACGCAAATTTTCAGCGTGCGCACCAACATGCAGATCAAGAAAATGATGTCCGCCGTCGTCAAAAGCGGAACAGGGAAAAAAGCGAACTTTAAAGCCCCGTATGTCGGCGGAAAATCAGGTACATCAAATGATTATCACGATATGTGGTTCGTCGGTCTGACGGATTCATATACGATGGGGGTATGGGTCGGCAAGGATACGCCGTCAAGCGTTGAATATCTTCATGACGCCAGCCCGCAGCTTTCCATCTGGAAAAACACGCTGCAAGCAGCCTATTAAAAAAACGGAGGGGATCTGCCTTGAAACCAGCTCATCTTCCGAACCGCGTGCTTTTGTTTGACGGCGTCTGCAACCTATGCAATGGCGCCGTTCAATTCATTATTAAACGCGATCCGGACGGTCTGATCTCATTTGCTTCACTGCAATCAGATACCGCTCAGGAGCTTCTGGCATCACACGGACTTCCAACAGAGCATTTTGACAGCATGGTCTTTATAGAAAACGGGCAAATCTACAGGAAATCAGCAGCCGTATTAAAAGTCTCCCGCCATTTGCGCGGGGCCTGGCGGCTGTCAGCGGTTTTTTTCGCAGTGCCCCGTCCCCTCAGGGATATGGTGTATTCTATCATTGCCCGCAGCCGTTACAAATGGTTCGGAAAAAGGGAAGCATGCATGCTCCCCTCCCCTGACATCAAAAACAGATTTCTGTCTTAACGCAAAAATGGCTAGCTTACACAGGTAAGCTAGCCATTATGCTATTATAAAGCTTGATAAAGATGTACAAAATACCGATAACAAAGGTAAACCAAAACAAGATCTCCAGCAAGATAAATCCGATTAAAGAGACGACGGAGAGTGTTGCATAGATTCTATATACCATAAAAATCAAATACACAAGAGTGACGGCTGCAAAAAGCGCCGCAATCCAAAAAACATTTTGTACAAGCGCAAAGGAAAGAATTCCTCCGCCTACATAAATTAAAGAGCCTAATCTGATTTTTTTCAAATTATCCCCTTCAGGGTCATTTGTGAAAAACAAAAGAGACAGCTCTGTCACAGTGTTTGCAATCAGCTTTAAAGCGGAAAAAACCATAAAATACACAAGGGCGAACGCTGCGAAAAGCGCCAGTCTGATCCCTTTCTCAGAGAAATAATCAAGCATTCCCTGATACATGCCCAGCGTTTGAAGCAGCTTCATGGCATAAAGCGAAGTAGAAATGGATAATGACGAACTAAAAAGCAGAATCGCGACGAGAGGAAAATACCCCGTCCAATAAGTATTTTTCATATAAAAAGTCCCTTTCTGTAATCTACCTCACTTATTATGGAGGACTTAAAACACATTGACAAGATAAAATATTCCATTTTTCCTCACTTTTACGAAATAAGCGCACGATCTTCACAAACCGGCTTTTTCGGAGTAAAGTAGAACGCGGGAATGATAAACGTAAGGAAGGCTGTTATGAAAAAAACTTTAAAACTGCAAACCAGATTAACGATATTCGTCTGCATTGTCGTCCTCATTGCACTTTGTATCACTTTTTTCACCATCAGCGTCCAGACCGCAAACCGCGTGAAGGAAGAAGAACGAACGACCGCTTTAAGAACCGCGCAATTGGTTGCTGAAACACCCAGCGTCGCACGATCATTAGAGACAAAAAAAGGGCTTAAAGAACTGAAGAATTTCACATTAGACGTCCAGCATACGACAGGAACCGAATTTGTTGTCGTGATGGATATGAATCGCATTCGTCTCACCCACCCCAATCCGAATAAAATCGGAAAAAAATTCACGGGCGGAGATGAAGAGCCCGCGATCCGCGGACATGTCCATACAAGCACAGCGGCAGGAACTCTCGGCAAATCAATGAGAGCGTTCGTTCCGGTTTACGGGAAAGATAAAAAGCAGGTCGGGGTCGTTTCCGTCGGTATTTCTCTGAATAAAATACAAGAAGTTGTCAGTCAGAGTTTAAGACCGCTCTACTTCATTATCTGCGTCAGTATTTTTGTCGGCATCCTGGGAGCCGTTATTGTCGCACGCACCGTCAAAAACATTATGTACGGGCTGGAGCCTTATGAAATCGCCACCCTGCTTGAGGAACGGAGCGCTATGCTCGAATCGACAAAAGAAGGCATCCTGGCGGTTGACGCACATGGAAAAATTAAGCTTGCCAATGCCGAAGCAAAACGTTTGTTTATTAAAATGGGTATTCCGACTAATCCGGTCGATCAAGATGTGAACGATATTTTGCCGAAAAGCCGGCTGAAGCAGGTCATTGAAACGAAAAAACCGCTTCAGGACAGGGATATCCGCATTAACGGGCTTGAGCTGGTCTTTAATGAGGTTCCCATCCATCTTAAAGGACAAACTGTCGGAGCGATCGCCACCTTCAGAGACAAAACGGAGGTCAAGCATTTAGCAGAACAGCTTTCGGGTGTTAAAATGTATGCAAACGCCTTAAGGGCCCAGTCACACGAATTCATGAATAAGCTTCATGTCATTTTAGGCCTCGTGCAGTTAAAAGAATATGACGATCTCGGTACTTATATTAAAGACATCGCGATTCAGCAGAAGACAGAAACAAGCGAAATTATAAATGACGTCAAAAGTCCGGTTCTTGCAGGGTTTCTCTTAGGAAAACAAAGCTACATACGCGAACAGGGCGCCGATCTGGACATTCAGCTGAACGGTATTATACCGAATGCGGCAGATCCCGCCGTCATTCACGAGCTCATTACGATTATCGGAAATCTTTTAAACAACGCCCTTGACGCAGTGGCGCAAATGCCGAAGAAAAACATCACGTTTTCAATGCGGTTCCAAGAACGTCAGCTTGATATTGACATTACGGATACGGGTGCCGGAATGTCTGCTGAGGATCAAACCCGCATTTTCGAACAAGGTTATTCCACAAAAGGAATAAACCGGGGATTCGGTCTTTATTTTACCCAGCAAAGCGCAGAAAATTTAAAAGGCCATATGATTGTGACAAGTGAAAAGAATGAAGGAACTACTTTCAGTCTTCGCATTCCGTATGAACCGAAGGAGGAAAATGATGATTAATGTACTCATAGTTGAAGACGACCCTATGGTGGGTGAATTAAATAAACGCTATCTCAGCCAAATCGAAGGCTTCCAGCTGAAAGGCATCGCCTCATCCTTTCAAAGCGCGCTGCATGTTTTAGGCGAGCATCATATCGATCTGATACTTCTTGACATTTACATGCCGGGAAAAAACGGACTGGAGCTTTTGACTGAAATCCGCAAGCAGAACGAATCGGTTGATGTCATCGTCATTTCGGCGGCAAGCGAGCTTGATGTCATCAAAAAGACCCTTCGGTACGGCGCCGTCGATTATTTAATCAAGCCGTTTGAATTTGACCGCTTCCAGACCGCTCTTTCCGACTACAGACGGAAGCAAAAGGTGTATCAGTCACACAGAAGCATGACACAGAAGGAATTGGATGCAGAGCTGTTCCAAAAGAAAGAAGCGGCAGAAAAAGTTCATCTTCCGAAGGGATTGACAAAGAGCACGCTGAAACTCATTTGGGCAAGCATAGAATCATTCGGCGACAGCTCCTTTACCACTGAGGATCTCGCCAAACATACAGAGATATCCCAAGTGTCCATCCGAAAGTACCTGAAGTTTCTCGAGGATATTCAAGTGCTGAACGTAGAAATGGCCTACGGCACGATCGGCAGACCCGTTTTTCAATACAATATCAATACCGGCAATGTCAGCAGCATAAAGCAATATTTTTAATATCCAAAGCACTGTTCAAATAGGAACAGTGCTTTTTTACTGTCATATCGCGTGACAAAAGGCTTGAGATTCCCCTTTTATATGCTATATAAGAATAATGACTGATCTTCATCGCCTATTTTTTATCCAGCTGAGGAAGGCGGTTCATAAAATTGATATTTTTTTAAAAATAAGCAAATTTCTATTTATTTATGGCGGGTAAAATGATAAATTATGATTGGTTAGCTGATCTTTTCGGATAAGCCATAAGTCCCGAACCTTAATGAGAGCACTCGCGGCAGCGGGAAAAAGAGAAAAGTCTCATCATTATTATCAGAAAGTTTTTTCGATTCTGCATCCCGGTTCGGAGGCATAGGGCGGGCAGACTCAGCATCAGCCATATTTTACAGGGGGGTTATATCTTTGAAAAAACGCAAAATCGGAATGGCGATGGCGGTCATTGCGGCAGCCGGAACCATATTAAGCGCATGCGGCTCAAGCGACAAAGCAAACGGCTCAGGCGGTGACAAAACATTTACCGTCGGGATGGTTACTGACATCGGCGGCGTCGATGACAAATCATTTAACCAGTCGGCTTGGGAAGGCATTCAGGCGTTCGGAAAAGACAACGGACTTGAAAAAGGCAAAAGCGGTTATGACTACCTTCAATCAAAATCAGATGCAGATTATACAACGAACTTAAATAAATTAGCGCGCGAGCACTTTGACCTGATTTACGGCGTCGGCTACTTAATGCAAGATTCAATCGGCGAAATTGCTGATCAGCGCAAAGACACGAATTTTGCGATCATTGACGCCGTTGTCAAAAAAGACAACGTAGCGAGCCTTACCTTTAAAGAGCAGGAAGGTTCATTCCTCGTCGGAGTGGCGGCCGCTTTATCGAGCAAAACGGGAAAAGTCGGCTTTGTAGGCGGAATGGAGTCTGAATTAATCAAAAAATTTGAAATCGGCTTCCGCGCGGGTGTACAAGCTGCAAAGCCGAAAGCGACAGTCGAAGTGAAATACGCGGGAGGATTTGACAAAGCAGACGTCGGTAAGGCTACGGCTGAAAGCATGTACAAATCAGGCGTTGACGTGATTTATCACGCGGCCGGCGCAACGGGAACAGGCGTCTTCACTGAAGCGAAAAACCTTAAAAAAGAAGACCCTAAACGGAGCGTGTGGGTCATCGGAGTTGATAAAGACCAGTACGCGGAAGGCCAAGTCGAAGGAACAAAAGACAACGTCACTCTGACATCAATGGTTAAAAAGGTGGACACGGCCGTTGAAGACTTGACGAAAAAAGCAAGCAGCGGCAAATTCCCTGGCGGAAAAACGTTAACATACGGTTTGGATCAAGATGCTGTCGGCATCTCCGACCACAAGGAAAATCTGTCTGACGATGTCATCAAGGCAGTGAATGATTGGAAGAAAAAAATTACAGACGGGCTTAACATCCCTTCAACTGATAAAGAATTAAAAACCTTCAAAGCTGAGTAAGGATCAGGGGGGCTTGCCCCCTCTTTCTTAAAAGAGCGGTGAAGGAAAAGCTGCAGCTCTTGCAGCTTTTCTTTTGCCAGACTCTTTCTCACAAAGCATCTCTATAAAGGAGCGGTCAAATCGGTGGAATATATAATTGAAATGCTCAATATACGCAAAGAATTTCCCGGTATCGTCGCCAACGATAACATTACTCTCCAAGTGAAAAAAGGCGAAATTCACGCCCTGCTTGGCGAAAACGGCGCGGGTAAATCCACTCTCATGAATGTCCTGTTCGGCCTGTATCAGCCTGAAAAGGGCGAGATCCGCGTACGGGGCGAACGCGTTCACATTAACAGCCCGAACAAAGCCAATGACCTTGGCATCGGCATGGTGCATCAGCATTTTATGCTTGTTGACACCTTTACCGTCTCTGAAAATATTATTCTCGGCAAAGAACCGAAAAAGCTCGGCAGAATTGATAAACAGCGCGCCGCCCAAGACGTGCGTGAGATTTCCGACCGTTACGGGCTGCAAATTGATCCGGATGCCAAAGTCGCCGATATCTCTGTCGGCATGCAGCAGCGCGCTGAAATTTTAAAAACCCTCTATCGGGGCGCCGAGATTCTCATTTTTGACGAACCGACCGCGGTGCTGACTCCGCATGAAATTCAAGAACTCATTCAAATTATGAAAAACCTGGTCAATGAAGGGAAATCTATTATTCTCATCACCCACAAATTAAAAGAAATTATGGAAGTGTGCGACCGGGTGACCATCATCCGCAAAGGAAAAGGCATTCAGACGCTGGATGTGGCGAATACGGATAAAGATGAGCTGGCGAGCCTGATGGTCGGACGGGAGGTTTCATTTAAAACGGACAAAAAAGCGGCTGACCCGAAAAAAGAAGTACTCTCGCTTTCTCAAGTTACTGTCAAGGACACACGCGGGGTTGAAGCGGTCAAACAGCTGTCCCTCTCTGTCAGAGCCGGTGAAATTGTCGGCATCGCGGGCGTTGACGGAAACGGACAGTCTGAACTCATTGAAGCCATTACCGGCCTCAGAAAAACACATTCGGGCACGATCACGTTAAACGGCAAGCCTTTGCAAAACCTGCCGCCGCGAAAAGTCACCGAATCAGGCATCGGGCATATTCCCCAGGACCGCCATAAGCACGGGCTTGTTCTTGATTTTCCGATCGGTGAAAATATCGTGCTGCAAAGTTATTACCAAAAGCCCTACTCCTCTTTCGGCATATTAAACAACCATGCCATCTATGACAAAGCCCGCAGCCTGATTGAAGAATACGATGTCAGAACCCCTGATGAATTTACGCCTGCGCGGGCGCTGTCGGGAGGAAACCAGCAAAAGGCCATTATCGGCCGGGAAGTGGACAGAAACCCCGACCTTTTAATCGCAGCTCAGCCGACCCGGGGACTGGATGTCGGCGCGATTGAATTCGTCCACAAAAAGCTGATTGAGCAGCGGGACGCCGGCAAAGCGGTGCTGCTGCTATCGTTTGAGCTTGATGAAATTATGAATGTAAGCGACAGAATCGCCGTCATTTTTGAAGGCAGCATCATCGCAAACGTTAATCCGCTGGAAACAAACGAGCAGGAGCTCGGACTTTTAATGGCGGGAAGTAAGCAAAGGGAAGCGAGGAACACACAATGATTAATCGACTTTCTCATCTGGCTGTTCCGCTGATTGCGATCATTCTTGGTTTAGCGGCGGGAGCCGTCATCATGCTCGCCAGCGGCTACAATGTCATCAGCGGATATTCGGCTCTCTGGAACGGCATCTTCGGTGAAGTGTATTACATAGGAGAAACGGTCCGGCAGATTACGCCTTATATTTTGTCCGGTTTGGCGGTGGCGTTCGCCTTTCGGACGGGTCTGTTCAATATCGGTGTTGAAGGACAGCTGCTTGTCGGCTGGACCGCCGCCGTTTGGGTCGGCACTTCCTTTGACGCCCCGGCTTATGTCCACCTTCCGCTTGCTTTATTAGCAGCAGCCGCTGCGGGCGGGCTTTGGGGATTGATTCCCGGATTTTTAAAAGCACGGTTTTTTGTCCATGAAGTGATTGTCACCATCATGATGAATTATATCGCTCTTCATTTAACCAATTATCTCATATCCGATGTCATGACGGATCACCGGGACAAAACGGCCAAAATCCATGAAAGCGCCTCTCTCCGCTCGCCATTTTTAGAGCAGCTGACAGATTACTCCCGCCTTCACTGGGGCATTCTGATCGCTCTTTTTATGGCTGTCGTCATGTGGTTTATCATTCATAAGACAAGAAGCGGATTTGAATTCCGCGCAGTCGGCTTTAACCAGCATGCCGCACAGTACGCCGGGATGGGCGTCAGAAAAAATATGATGTACTCCATGCTGATTTCAGGCGCTTTCGCCGGACTTGCCGGTGCGATGGAAGGACTCGGCACCTTTCAATACGCAGCGGTTAAGGGCGCCTTTACCGGCGTCGGCTTCGACGGAATCGCGGTCGCCCTTCTCGGCGGCAATACAGCCATCGGCGTAGTGCTAGCGGCTTGTCTGCTTGGCGGCCTTAAAGTCGGCGCGTTAAATATGCCGATTGAATCAGGCGTGCCTTCAGAAGTAGTTGATATCGTGATTGCCATTATTATTTTATTTGTAGCATCAAGCTATGCCATCCGTCTCGTGCTTGATAAATTGAAGAAAAAGGGGGCGAAATAAGTGGACTTTCTGCAGATCTTATCCATAATTGTCCCGGCAACACTCGTATACGCTGCCCCGCTTATTTTAACCGCTCTCGGCGGCGTGTTTTCCGAGAGATCGGGCGTTGTCAACATCGGCTTAGAAGGACTGATGATTATCGGCGCCTTTACAAGTGTGCTGTTCAACTTATTTCTCGGACATCAGCTCGGGGCGGCGACACCGTGGCTCGCCTTAATTGCAGCGATGATTACGGGCGGTCTGTTCTCGCTGATTCACGCGGCCGCTGCCGTTTCCTTCCGTGCTGATCAGACTGTAACCGGTGTGGCCATTAATATGCTTGCATTAGGCGCAACGCTGTTTATCGTCAAGCTCATATACGGAAAAGCGCAGACGGATAAAATTCCCGAGCCCTTTTATAAAACAAATATTCCCGGTTTGAGTGACATTCCGGTGTTAGGAAAGATTTTCTTTTCTGACGTGTATTACACGTCAATCTTAGCTATTGTCCTGGCCTTTATTTCTTGGTTCATTTTATTCAAAACGCCGTTCGGGCTTCGCATCCGTTCGGTCGGGGAACACCCGATGGCAGCTGACACGATGGGTGTGAACGTGTTTAAAATGCGCTATATCGGCGTCATGATCAGCGGACTGTTCGGCGGTCTCGGCGGCGGTGTATATGCTTCCACCATTGCGCTCGATTTCACTCATTCCACCATTTCCGGCCAAGGCTTTATCGCGCTTGCCGCGCTTGTCTTCGGCAAATGGCATCCGATCGGCGCGCTCGGGGCGGCGCTGTTTTTCGGCTTTGCGCAAAGCCTGAGCATCATCGGTTCGCTTTTGCCCCTTTTCAAAGACATACCGAATGTGTATATGCTGATGGCTCCTTATATCTTAACCATTCTCGCGCTCGCCGGATTTATCGGCCGCGCAGATGCACCTAAAGCAAACGGCATCCCTTACATTAAGGGGAAACGCTGAAAAGCATCAGAAAAGAGTTCCGCGCTCCCTGCGCCGGAACTCTTTTTATCTTTTGACGATCCTCATATATTCCCGCGGCTGAAATGGCTCCCTCAACGATTCGGCTGCGCTTAATCTGTCATGCGCGTATTCCGAATCGAGAAAAAACCGCTCCCAGTTATCGGCTCCCATTTGATGCCGTC
The DNA here is from genome assembly GCF_019891195.1 of Bacillus sp. YC2. NCBI lineage: Bacteria > Bacillati > Bacillota > Bacilli > Caryophanales > Bacillaceae > Bacillus > Bacillus sp. YC2. The sequence continues at coordinate 61,023 of NZ_JAHXDO010000001.1, forward strand.
CTTTATGCAATCCATCCGCTATGAATGTTCCTGCGATGATGGAACAAAATAATCCTGTACATACCGTAGCTTTTCTTTTCATCTGATCAGCTCCTTATCTTCAGCTTGATCTGAAAGATAAATGGATATACAAAATCAAAAATGTTTGATAAATTTATTTTAAGTTCAAAAGACCACAAAATACAGAAAGGAATACATTATGCCGTAGCAGGGTAAAAAAAAGTGCGATATAATTTGTACTGGGTCCTATGACCTTGAATTTATTTTTATTCAATCTTACATAAAGCAGTTGCTTGATGAAAAAACAAGCGAAGGAGGTCTTCTGTTGCAGCTGTTACATTTAGCGATTTTGGCGCCTTTTTTATTTGCATGTATTGTTCCCTTTCTCTGGAAATGGGTAAAAAACATTCATACGGGCTGGTTTGTGCTGGTTTTGCCCGTCTTGCTGTTCATTTACTTTATCAGCATGCTCCGTATGACGATGGCGGGAGAAACGGTCCGGTCCGTGGCTGAATGGATCCCGTCACTCGGCATTAACTTTACCGTTTATATTGACGGTCTCGGTCTGTTATTCGCTTTATTGATTACGGGTATCGGCTCTTTAGTTACGCTGTACAGCATTTATTATTTATCTAAAGAGAAGGAAAAGCTCGGCCCCTTTTATGTTTACTTGCTAATGTTTATGGGCGCGATGCTCGGCGTTGTGCTCGTTGATAACATCATTGTGCTTTATATGTTCTGGGAGCTGACAAGCCTGTCATCTTTCTTATTAATCGGGTATTGGTATAAACGGGAGAAATCACGCTACGGCGCGGTGAAATCGCTTTTGATCACCGTAGGCGGGGGGCTTTGCATGCTCGGAGGCTTTATCCTCCTGTACCTTATCACGGACTCATTCAGTATCAGGGAAATGGTCAATCAGGTGCATCTAATCGCCGGCCATCCGTTCTTTATCCCGGCGATGATTCTCCTGTTATTAGGGGCATTTACGAAGTCGGCGCAGTTTCCGTTTTACATTTGGCTGCCTGACGCGATGGAGGCGCCAACTCCTGTCAGCGCCTATCTTCATTCCGCCACAATGGTGAAGGCCGGCATTTATCTCATTGCCCGGTTCAGTCCGATTTTTGCGTTTTCACCTGTGTGGTTTTGGACGGTTGCTTCCGTGGGCCTTATCACGATGGTATGGGCATCATTCCAGGCAGTCAGACAAACTGATTTAAAATCGATTTTAGCTTTTTCCACAGTCAGCCAGCTCGGAATGATTGTATCCATGCTCGGAGTCGGAGCCGCCGCTCTCCATTACCAGCATTCGGAATATTTTACGGCGGCTGTGATGGCGGCTGTGTTTCACTTAATTAACCATGCCACTTTTAAAGGAAGTTTATTTATGGCGGTCGGTATTATTGATCATGAGACAGGAACGAGAGATATCCGCAGGCTTGGCGGGCTGATGGCGGTCATGCCGATTACGTTCACCGTCTCCCTGATCGGCACGTTTTCCATGGCTGGCCTTCCTCCTTTTAACGGCTTTTTGAGCAAGGAAATGTTCTTTACAAGTATGCTGCGGATTGCCCATGCAGATATTTTTCACCTTGATACGTGGGGAGTGCTGTTCCCCGTCCTTGCGTGGGTCGGCAGCGTGTTTACTTTCATCTACAGCATGAAGCTGTTCTTTAGGACATTCAGAGGAACCGCGAAGCCTGATCAGCTCGAAAAGGCGCCGCACGAAGCTCCTCTCGGCATGCTGATTTCGCCTGTCATCCTTGCAGCTTGTGCGGTCAGCCTGTTTTTCGTACCGAACGTTTTGTCCTACAGCCTGATTGAACCGGCGATGAATTCCATTTACCCGGCTCTGTTAACCGGCGGGAACACATTCCATGTCCACATTTCGCAGTGGCACGGGGTGACGGCAGAGGTGCTGATGACGCTCGGCATTATCATTGCCGGCACGGTCGGCTATGTGACGTTATCTAAATGGGAACGCATTTATCACCTGTTTCCGAAAAAACTGACGCTGAACCGCCTTTACGACAGCATAACGGGCAGCATGGAAAAAAGGTCTTATCAGCTGACGTCATCTTATATGACCGGTTTTTTAAGAGACTATCTGCTGTATATCTTTGCCGCTTTTATTATACTCATCGGATCAGCGCTTGCGCTGAAAGGCGGATTTTCATTTACAACGAAAGACATGGCGGAGATCGGGCCGTATGAAGTCGTCTTATCACTTGTCATGGTAAGCGCGACCGCGGCAACCGTCTTCGCCAAGTCACGGCTGACGGCGATTATCTCACTCGGTGTCGTCGGCTACACGCTGGCACTGTTTTTCGTCATCTTCAGAGCGCCCGATCTGGCGCTGACGCAGCTTGTCATTGAGACGATATCCGTCGCTCTGTTTCTTCTTTGTTTCTATCACCTGCCGAAGATGAAGCGGAAAAAGAAGACAAGAACATTCCGAATGACGAATTTCGTGATTTCGCTCGGCGTGGGCATCATTGTCACACTGCTCGGAATCGCGTCTTCAAGCGAAAAAACAAAGGACAGCATCGCTTCCTTTTTTACCGCGTACAGCCACAAGCTGGGCGGAGGCAATAACATCGTCAATGTCATCCTGGTGGATTTCAGGGGCTTTGATACGATGTTTGAAATTACGGTGCTGACGATTGCCGCTCTCGGGATTTACAGTATGATCAGAACGAAAGTCAAAGAGGAGGGAGAAGAGCGTTGAGAGAGCATAAAACGAATGACATCATCATGCAGACAGTAACCAAGCTGGTATCCTTTATCATTCTGCTTTTCTCTTTCTATTTATTTTTATCCGGGCATAACGCACCCGGCGGAGGATTTGTCGGCGGATTGATTACGTCTTCTGCCATTGTGCTTTTGCTTTTAGCTTTTGATTTAAAGACGGTTCAATCTATTTTACCTGTTAATTTTATATATGTAGCGGGCGCGGGTCTCTTGATCGCGATTGCAACGGGAGCCGGATCGTTCCTTTTCGGAGCGCCTTTTCTGAGCCATACATTCGGCCACTTTCAGCTCCCCCTGCTCGGAAAAACGGAGCTGGCGACGGCCACTTTGTTTGATCTGGGCGTGTATCTCGTCGTCGTCGGCGTTACAATGACCATTATTCAAACGATTGGAGAGGAAGAATAATGGAAATCTTAATGTCTGTCATCGCAGGTATTTTGTTTATGGCCGCGACCTATTTGCTGCTTTCTAAAAGTCTTTTGCGCGTCATTATCGGAACCGCTCTTTTAAGCCACGGCGTGCATTTGCTGCTTTTGACGATGGGCGGCCTGAAAAAAGGCGCCCCTCCCATTTTAGGCGGGAAAAGCACGTCATTTGTCGATCCGCTGCCGCAAGCTCTGATACTGACGGCGATCGTCATTTCATTCGGCGTCACTTCCTTCCTGCTCGTCATGGCGTTTCGCGCCTACCAGGAATTGAAGTCGGATGATATGGATCAAATGAGGGGAAATGATCAACATGAATAATTTTGTGGTACTGCCTATCCTGCTGCCCCTTCTGGCCGCAGTTCTCTTAATATTTATGAACAGGAACGTCATGCTGATGCGGATATTCAGCACCGCCGTCTCCGCTGCTTCCATCGTGATCAGCGCACTCCTCGTTCAAACCGTCTTTACAGGCGGGGTTCAGACCTTGACGCTTGGCGGCTGGAAAGCGCCGTACGGCATTGTGCTGGCTGCAGACCAGCTGGCAAGCCTGCTGGTTCTGACAACCGCTGTCATCGGATTGCTCGTTATCCTCTATTCCTTCCGCTCCATCGGGGAAAAACGGGAGCGCGCATTCTATTATTCAGCCGTGCAATTTCTTCTCGCCGGCGTGAGCGGTGCGTTTTTAACGGGTGATTTGTTTAATATGTACGTCTTTTTTGAGCTTCTGCTTATCGCGTCCTACATGCTGATCGTTCTGGGCGGGGCGAAGATTCAATTAAGAGAATCATTGAAATATATCGTGTTTAACATTGTGTCATCCGCGTTTTTTGTCATCGGCGTCGGTTACTTATATGCCGTGACGGGAACGCTGAATATGGCCGACTTAAGCGTAAGAATAAGCGAGTCAGGCCAGACGGGGCTGATCACGGTCATCGGCGTGCTGTTTCTCGTCGTATTCGGTTTAAAGGGCGGGATCTTCCCTCTGTACTTCTGGATGCCGGGTTCTTATTACGCGCCGCCGACGGCGATTTCAGCCTTGTTCGGGTCTCTTTTGACGAAAGTCGGGCTGTATGCAATCTTAAGGGTATTTACGCTGATCTTTATTCACGATATAGGCTTTACCCATCAGCTGATGATGTGGCTTGCGATGCTGACGGTTTTATTCGGCGTAATCGGGTCCATCGCCTATGCCGATGTCATGAAAATCGTCATCTACAATATTATTACAGCCGTCGGCGTCATCTTATTCGGAATCGCCATGAACACTCCCGCCTCCATTCAAGGAGCGATTTATTATCTGATTCACGATATGCTGATTAAAGGGGCTTTGTTTATGCTTGCAGGAACGCTCATCGCTTTGACGGGCACGGCCAGCCTGCATAAAATGGGCGGTCTGATCACCCGCTACCCGGTTTTGGGCTGGATGTTTTTTATCTCCGGCATCTCTCTGGCCGGCATTCCGCCGTTCAGCGGTTTTGTGGGCAAGCTGAAGATTGCAGAAGGCGGGTTTGACCGTGGGGAAATGCTGTTTTCCGTATTGATTCTGCTGTCAAGCCTGCTTGTTCTGTATTCAGTGCTGAAGATTTTTATTACGGCTTTTTGGGGGGAAGAAAAGGAAACACCTGCCGGGGGCAAACGTTCCGCAAAAGGGCTCCTTTATCCGGCAGCTGTTTTCCTCCTTCTGTCGCTTTTGTTCGGCCTCGGAACCGAATGGGTGTCACCGTATGTCAATCAGGCGGCTGAGACTCTGCTGAATCCGGAAAAATACATTGAAGCTGTTTTGAAGGAGTAGATGGCATGGCTTTTCAACTATTATTAAATGTTCTTCTCGCTGTTTGCTGGATGTTTCTTACAAACAGTCTCAGTGCCGCGGGATTCATCACGGGATTTATTGCGGGATTGGCGGCGCTCTTTTTTTTCAGGCGTTTCTTCTCGCGCCCGTTTTATGTTTGGAAAATATGGAATATCATCAAACTGTTTCTTATCTTTATGAAGGAATTATATTTAGCCAATGTCAGTGTGCTGCAAACGATTATGTCGCCGAAACTGAATATACGTCCGGGAATCTTTGCGTTTAAGACGGAGTTGACGGCGGACTGGGAGATTACCCTGCTCTCGCTGTTAATTACCTTAACGCCCGGGACGCTTGTCATGGACATTTCCGATGACCGGTCGATTCTTTATATACACGCTATGGACATTGACGATGCGGAAAAAGCGATTCATGACATCCGTGTCTCTTTTGAAAAAGCCATTCAGGAGGTGAGCCGCTGATGTTTACGTTCATTCTTCAATTATCGCTCGGCATTATGGCGGTTTCGACCTTGCTGTATGTCATTCGTGTCATTAAAGGACCGACAGTACCGGATCGGGTCGTCGCTCTTGATGCGATCGGCATTAATCTGATTGCCATGACAGCGCTCGTGTCCATCTTATTGAAAACGACGGCCTTTTTGGACATTATCCTGCTGCTCGGCATTTTATCGTTTATCGGGACAATTGCTTTTGCTAAATTTTTAGAGAAAGGAGAGATTATCGAAAATGATCGAGATCGTTAAATGGGCGGTCGCCCTCTTTATCCTGATGGGATCGCTGATCTGTCTTGTCGCCTCTTTCGGCACGCTTCGGCTTCCTGATGTGTTTACACGCGCCCACGCGTCTTCAAAAGGCTCAACTCTCGGCGTCAATATGATATTGCTCGGCGTCTTATGTTATCTGTGGATGCTGACCGGAGAAATATCCGCAAAAATTCTGCTCGGGATCATCTTTATCCTGCTGACAGCGCCGGTCGGGGCTCATCTCATTTGCAGGGCTGCGTATAATTCGGGGGTTTCGCTTGATAAAAGAAGCGTTCAGGACGATTATAAAGGGATCAGAAACTTTGTGATTAAACGAAAAGAGGATTCATATTTGTAAAAACAAACAGCCGGACGCATCAGGATTCCGGCTGTTTTCTTATTTCGTTATGACAGCCAGCGTACAGCGGGAAACACAGATCAGCATTTCTTTTTCATCATAAATCTTAATCTCGTAAACAATGGTTGCTCTGCCGGTATGAATCGGTTCCGCGATTGCTGTGACCGTGCCGCCTTCTTTGACGGATTTTAGATGGTTCGCGTTAATCTCAAGCCCGACGCACGCCTGAGACGATTGGTCGATAAAATGCTGTGCACCGACGCTTGCCGCAGTCTCCGCCAACGCGGCTGAAGCTCCTCCGTGCAGGTAACCGAAAGGCTGCACCGTCCTCTTATCCACCGGCATAATCGCCACGCATCTCTCCGCCGTGTTTTCGGTAATCTCAATACCGAGCGCTTCAAGCAATGTATTTTTTAAGTTCATTTGTCTTTCTCCCTTCAACGTTTATAATACATTATCAGATTTGGCGATCAGCACCGCTTCCGTACGTGAGCCGACGTTTAATTTATTAAAAATAGAAGTCAGGCTGTATTCAATTGACCGTTTGCTCAAATGAAGCGCATCGGCGATTTCCTGATTGGTTAAGCCCTTTTCGACCTCTTGCAGAATATGGCGTTCTCTCGGCGTTAAGCGGTCCTGCTCACTTTGAGGGGAAGAAGACGTTTTCGTTTTTTGCTGTGACATCAGCTGTTTGAAATATGAAAAATCGACTAAAATTTGTCCGTTGAGCACGTGGTATATGTATTGCATGATTTTTTCTTTGGATTCAGTTTTGCTGATGGCGCCATGCAGACCGGCGCGGATTGATTCTTCAAAATAATCTTCAACTTCATACCCTGTGTAGACAATAATTTTACAGAGAGGATTCTCTTTTAAGATTTTCTTGGAAAGCTCTATCCCGCTGATGTCATCACCTAAATTTAAATCCATCAATATGAGATCATAAGCTGAAAAATCATGTTGAAGAACAAATTGTTCACTGACATCGGGACTGAGGCAATCAACAGAAAGATTCGTGTCCGTTTCAAGAATCGTCTTAGTGCCCTCCATGACAGCCGGATGATCATCAATCACTAGTATCTTTTTCATGGTTTCCTCCCTTTTACTCATTCATTTCCATTTTATAAAAAAGACTTGGCTTCTGCCAAGTCGATTTAGTGATAAATTGGTTACAATTCCATTTCAATATCCGCTTTAAATCCGTTTCCTTCGCTCGTCTCGATTTTGATGCGGCCATCCAGCGCCCGGACGCGTTCCTTAATACCCGAAAGCCCCATACTCATCGATTGGTCACCGCCTTCTTCCTGATTGTATCCGACCCCGTCATCTTCATAATGCAAAATGACCTTATTTTGGATGCTGATCAGCATAATCAGCACTTCATTCGCCTGAGAATGCTTCAAGGCATTGGAAAGAAACTCTTGAATGATACGATACAAATTCAGCTGCGAATCCAAATCCAGCGCTGCCGTAAACCGCCCGGTATTCAGCCGGATATGAAACGGCGCCCGCTCCTGCTGCTGCGCGGCGAGCTTCGATACCGCCTTGACAAGCCCCAAATCATACAGCAGCTGAGGCCGAAGCTCATGGCACGTCTCCCGCGTCATCAGGATCACATCGGACATCTGTTCATTCATCTGATGAAGCTTGTCCTTCACCTCTAACTGGCAAGGCTCTTCTTTCTTAAAATCAGCCAGAAACAGCTCACACTGCCTCTTCAAAGAAATCAAATCCTGCAGCACCGAATCATGCAGATCACGAGCCAGATCAGAACGCTGCTTTTCTTCGATCGTAAACATCAGTTTTTTGAGCCAGACCGGGTTTGATCCTTGTTGTTTTAAATCTTGCAAGTGGTTCATGAGTTCTTCGATTTGTATAACATTTTCCATAGAGACACTCGTATAGAAAGACAATGTTTTCAGCCATGAAATCTCATCTCGTGTCAGTCTCGGTGTATTAATAGTGGACAAACAAAGCAAAACATAAGAACTTCCCCCACGTTCTCCTATTTTCATTAAAAAACCGCGGTTTAGCTCAATGATTTTACCAATCTCTGTAGTAACTTTCTTAAATTCTTTTGAATACATTTCCCAGTCAGGCTCATTATCCTTTTTATCATGATATAAAATGTCACCCTCAGAGGTAACTTCAAAGACATAAGCTTTACTGACAAGAAGAACATCCAGAATCGTCTTTTTTAGTTCTTTAAACATTTGTTTTAAAGATGTTATACTTCTGATAAGCTGAGTATATTTGAATATACTATCTTGATAATTAAATTTTTCAGAAAAACGTTTTAAACGAAATTTAAAATCTATTATTTCTTTAAAGTAAAATACAGCAAACATTATGATAAAGATGAAAACAGTCTGTCTAATAGGATTCATTTGAAACTCATTTGTTCCCGCCCAGACCGATAAAACTCCGACAATAACTAGCGTTGGGATTACAGCCAGTAAAGTATAATACCTCATTCTTCCTAATATAAATTCTATATCAAATATTTTATTTGCAACAAACTGATATACTAATCCAAATGGGATAAGGACAAGCAATGAGGCTGATAGCAGAGCTGGAAATATATAATCACCAGTTAAAATATTAGGTACGACGTAAAAAAGTAAAAATGGAGCAAAAGAAAGTGTATTTGTCAGAATTAAAACTTTCAAAATATAAGCATGCTCTGAATATTTATATTTATATAAGTGATAGAACACGAGAACAAAACCTGAAAGAGTAACGAGAAAAAACGAGATAAGATTAAGGTTTGTTATAATGTCAAAAGGTAATTTCTTACGAAAAAACTCCATGATAATATTAAAAATCGGGAATATATACAAGATATTGATTAGACGATTTGCAAACTTCTTTCCTAATTCCTCAAAATATTGTTGTATAAACTGAAGATAAAATATAGGAGAAGCTATAAATGTGAACAAATTGACATATCTGTTAAATGAATGTCCTCTAAATGGTCCTCCTGCGCTTATATAAGCAATTGAAATATCTAACAAAAACAAAATTAAAATGTATCCCGCAAACGATTTTCTTGTTTGATTCACCTTTAGAATGTAAAATATACATACTATACTTAAAAAATAAAACACAAGTGGAAGAACGAATACAAAAAAGCTATAGGATTTGTCTAAATTAACAATATCAAAATCATCTAAATGAATTTGCTTTCCATTTCTGCTTACATCTAAACTTTTGATATGACTAAGATTATCTCCTTTTAAAAATTTAGCAGATGGTTTTTCTTTGTTGATTTTTAGAATGATGTCACCTTTTTCTAAACCTACGAATTTCCCGTAAGAAGTTTCTGACATCTCTATTACTTGGAATTGTTTGTTTTTATTTTCAATAACTTTTGTCCCGATTATAATCCCATTTATGTTTATATAAGAAACATAGCAAACATAAACGATGCTTAAGATAATGACTGAAATAGTGAATTGTTTAATAAAGTTTTTCACATATTACACCACCGAACATTTATCCTTTTTCCCATTGCTCTATTTTTCCGTCATTTTTCACAACGGAAGATTCTTCAAATGAATTGATTAATATTTGAGTAATACCTAAATCATAGCCTAATAAACATGCTTCATTGGCTTGTAATTTTTTTAATACTTCCGGATATTTCAATATATAATTAATTAAATCCTGCATTATACTTCATTCCCCCTATTAACTACATACTTTTTCAATTTATCTATTTTACTGTTTTCAAGATTTAGTCCATCTATAGCATGTTCACATTTTTGCTTATACAATTGGTGTAAAACTGAAACATACTGAGTAACACCTGCATCAGTTAATGTCTGAATAAAAATGTGTTTATCAGATATAAACTTAAGGTGTGTTTCTCTATGAGAAAACATACGAACCAATTTTTCAGAAGGCTCGTTAAACATCCTCTTAAGGTACAAGTTGATTAACGTGTGTTTATCTTTTGAAATATCACTGCGTTTAGAGCTGAAAAGAGTCAGATAATCACTATATATCTGTTCAAACATTCCTTTGTAATAGGAATACGTTTCAACAGTTTCATTATACTTTCCAGTTGCTAACATAGTACCTGCCACATTGGATAGAGCGAATAGACTCCCGCATTTTAATCTAATGACCTCTAAGCTTTCATCTTCTTTCTCTGGCTTATTGATTATGTCATCGTGTTGCCCTTGCATAGCGTCTTGTGTATATTTCAGTATGTAAGTAAGAATTAAGGGATTCATGTTAATTGAATTAATCCCTTGCAGCCCTGCTGTGTATAATGAAAAAGCTGCGCTTAAAGCTTCTGAATGGTCTATCTTCATCCAAAGGGCTTGATTGTTATCTTCATCTTCAAGATCATCGATAATATCGGCGGAAAGCGTAAGAATTTCAATTCCCGCCGCAAGTTTCTCAGCAGTCTTAAAATCCTTTCCGCCAAAAACTTCATAATGCAATAAAGCAGATTCAGCAAAGGTTAAATATTTTCTGGATTCAACAAACCCAAGAAGAAGCTGTAGTAAATGTTCGTTGAATATGTTTTGCTCTATTATACTCTTCATTTTATTCTTGATTTGGTCGGCATCTAAACACATTTGCTCAATAATTGTCTTCACCCTCCCATTCTATTTTACTAAATACAGATGATGAAAGACAGCAGGTTTTTGGTTTTTTAACAATCGTATAATACTTTATCCATGAAATGTATAAAAAATGCACAAAAAAAAGACTTGTTTCCAAGTCTTTTTAAGAAATTTTCATTGCATATGAGAATTTATCGAGTTGATCAATGCTTTTGTTAATGTTTCGCAGTGAGTCGGTTGTTTCTCTGATATCATGTTCAAGTCGGAATAATAATTGCTTTACTTCTTCTAATTTCTTTTCCACCGTTTCCACACTCCTTTTTTTGAAAGATCAATGAATTGTGTATGGTGAACGAGTCCTAGGTATTTGATCTGTTACTAATAGTGTAAACGTTTTTGCGTGATTTTTCACCGAAAAGTATGTGTAAAAGTATCTGCGTGACACCGCAAATGCCGGTAATCCCATAGTCCCGAATAGGTCATAAAGCGAACAGGACTATATATCTACGATATTGACAGACGTTTGGGACAGAGCGGGTAAAAATCGTGTGGCGGTTGTTTTTTTAATGGTTTTCTGACAATTCACCAAGGACTATAGTCCTTAGCGCCGCAATTTCAAAAATAAATGGGCGAACAACAGCGCATAACCACCGACAAACACCGAAAAGACCGCAACCCCGCATTGTGGTCTTTTGCATGGCATATCTCGTTATGGCGGCGCCTATACTCATGTATAACGAATGTTTTCTTAGAAGGAGGCTGCCGCATGCATTATGTGTACCCATGCTGTCCTGTTTTACACGCCGCGCCGTTCCGCATTCCTGCGGCCTTTCCCCCGATTCACGCAGAATCTTTGACAGGGTCCGCAAAGGATGCTGCGGGCATGCTTGGTGATGCCCAGCTGCTGCTTACGCGTCTGTCAGCATCAAAAGAGCTTGCGCGCCGCATCCTCACCGCAGCCCAATCATCTGATGTTGCGATGGTAAAGCGGCTGGTTAAACAGACCGGCATCAAAAATGACTTTGATGTCACGTTCAATCCCGACGGCATCCGCATCAGCCTGATCAGAGAGCAGAGCCGGTTTATTATCGCGCTCAGATGGTCATAATGAAAAACCTTATTCCACGATAAGCTGCCGGCACCACTCGATGGCCTGCAAATAACATTCATAGGCTTCTTCTTTGTCCAGTTCTTTTCCCCACTCATCACAGTCCCAATTGTTGCATTCAATGGCTTTCACGAGTCCGAGCATCTTGTAATAATCGTTTTCATAGCCAAGAAGGGCCTGTCCGACTTCATCGATTAAAGGCAGTTCTTTTACAATCTCCTCTAACTCTCTGTGCAGGAGTGTATCAATCAGTGAAAACATGCCGATCAGCATATAAGAGGAGGGCTGCGGTCTTGCGGTTTTTTTCGCCAACAGCTCACACAGCTTTGCCCTGATTAATGAGATCTTGATGATTTCTTTTTTGCTTGAATGGCTTTTTGTCGTTAAGTCTCTGAAAGAAAGAATGTAAATCCAGCGCTTTATCTCATTCAGCCCAAGCATCATGATGGCCTGCTGGATGCTGTCTATCTTTTTTTTCAGCCGTGTTTGTGATCCGTTTAAAAAACGCAAAATCTGATAGGATAATGTGACATCCCGTTCTATGTATTCCGTGACTCGCTGTATATTAGGCTGGTCTTTGTTTAATTCGTTTAACAGCTCGTAGTAAGAATGAAAATGAAATGCCAGATCATTACCGCTGATGACACGCGGTTCACTGAAAAAATATCCTTGAAACAGGTGGAAGCCATCCATGGCGGCCTGTTTATACTCTTTTCTCGTCTCCACTTTTTCCGCTAAATAAATCAGGCTTTTACAGCTGTAGTTCTGAATGATTTTTTTGCGTTCAAAGCGTGAGCATTGTAAAAAATCGATCTTTAAAATATCAATATATTTCATCAGCTGTTCCAATAATTCTTCATTCGCCGGATTGATGGTGTAAAAATCGTCAAGGGCTAACGTATATCCTAATCTTTTCAGCTGTCTGCATCTTGAGATCAAAGCCGGAGTGATCGGGATGTCCTCAAGAATTTCGATAATCAGCTGGTCAGGATCGAAGGAGGTAGGGAGATCTGAAAACATCAAGCTTTCTGTAAAATTCACAAAGCAGCGTTTCCCCTCAGTCAGCTTTTCAATTCCGATGTTGATAAAGCTGTTAATAATGAGATCCGTTGTCGCTTTATCTCCGTCCGCAGCCGAATAACGGTTCTCTTCGCTCTCCCGGTAAAGAAGTTCATAAGCAACAACCTGTTCGTTTCTATTGAAAATAGGCTGTCTCGCAACAAACACCTTCATTGATTTACCCCCTTAGGTGCGGCCTTCGAGATTAAGTATATCAAATAATTTGACGAAATTTGTCTAAATGTGAAAAATATTATTGCAAACTAAAAGCCTTCCCGCCAATCGGAAAGGCCTTTTTGTCATCTATTCAAGTTCCTGTTTCAGCCGGCTTTTGATTTCATGAATCCGGTGCATTTTATTGCTCCAGCAGTCTTCACTTAAATCAACCGGGTATTCTTCCGGCTTGCTGATCCGCTTGTATTCCTCCCACAGAAGCTTGAGATTATCCTGCACATATTGCTGGATATCCGTAATTTCAGGATTATCGTAGCACAAAACGCCATTTTCAAAAATCGGCTCATGCAGGTCTTTCGCATAGAAGTCGGTCACGAATTTGCTGACGAACGTGTGAACGGGATGAAACATTTTTAAGCGTTTCTGGTCATTGACCTGTTCGTCGTAAAGAGCAATGTAATCCCCTTCAGAATGATGGTTCAGCTTGTTGATAATCCGGTATACTTTCTTTCTGCCCGGAGTTGTCACCTTTTCAGGGTTTGATGAAATTTTAATGGTATCCGTCAATTTGCCGTTTTCTTCAATTGCTACGAGCTTGTAAACCGCACCGAGAGCCGGCTGATCATAGGCGGTAATCAGCTTGGTGCCGATTCCCCACGTATCAATTCTCGCCCCCTGCGATTTAAGGTTTAATATTGTATGCTCATCAAGATCGCTTGAGGCAATCACCTTTGCGTCTTTGAATCCCGCTTCATCAAGCATTTCACGCGCTTTTTTAGAAAGATAGGCTAAGTCCCCGCTGTCCAGGCGGATGCCGATAAAATTAATGCGGTCGCCGAATTCCTTTGCGACTTTAATCGCATTCGGCATGCCTGAACGGATCGTATCATACGTATCGACTAAAAACACACAGTCTGTATGCGTCTCGGCGTATTTTTTAAAAGCGGTATATTCGTCACGGTACGCCTGCACAAGGGCATGTGCGTGTGTGCCCGATACCGGGATATTAAAGCGCTTACCGGCTCTTACATTACTCGTTGCGCTGAAGCCGCCGATCAGAGCCGCTCTCGCTCCCCACATGGCCGCATCCATTTCGTGGGCGCGCCGCGTTCCGAATTCAAGCGCGTCTTCATCGCCGACCACGCCTTTGATGCGGGCCGCTTTCGTGGCGATTAATGTTTGGTAATTCACAATGTTGAGCAAAGCGGTTTCAATCAGCTGTGCTTCAATGAGGGGCGCTTCGACGCGCATGATCGGTTCGTTGTTAAAAACGAGTTCCCCCTCTTTCATGCTGTATAGAGAGCCTGTAAAAGACAGCCCCCGCAAATAGTCAATGAAATCATCCTGATAGTTTAATTCCGTTTTTAAATAATTAAGGTCGCTGTCGGTAAATTTGAAGTTCTCCAAGTATTCGATTGCTTTTTCTAAGCCCGCAAATACCGCATAGCCGTTTTCAAAGGGAAGCTTTCTGAAAAAAAGCTCAAAAATCGCTTTTTTCTCATGAATGCCGTCTCTCCAATACGTCTCGGCCATATTAATTTGATAAAGATCTGTATGTAAAGACAAACTGTCATCTTTAAAACCATGCTCCACCAAAATTATTTTCCCCTTCCTTACTCTGCCACTTGCGCTCCGATGCTGTTCTTAAAATGGGACAGGGCCCACTCGTGCCCATCCGGATTAAAGCTTGCCACAGCGTGCTTATGAACGACGATCTGAAAACCTTTGTTGTAGGCGTCAACCGCCGTATGCAAGACGCAGATGTCGGTGCACAGGCCGGCAAGATGCAGTTCAGTGATCTGCCGCTCCCGCAGTTTCAGCTCTAAATCCGTTCCCGCAAAAGCAGAATATCTCGTTTTTTCCATATAGCTTACGTTCTTTGCGTATTCATGTTTCCGATAAAGAGGCAATAGCTTTCCGTACAGCTCTTTCCCCTTTGTACCTTTGATGTTATGCGGAGGAAACAGTCGTGTTTCGGGATGAAAGACATCGTCTGCATCGTGTGAATCTACTGCAAAGACAACGTAATCACCGTTTTCAATAAACGCTTCTGTCAATTTGACAATCGTTTCTTCAATTTGCCTTGCGGGCTCTCCGCAAGTTAATGCTCCGTTCTCTGCCGCAAAGTCATTCGTATAATCAATGCAGATAAATGCTTTTTTCATAGCCGGCCTCCCCGCCATTCATATGTGAACATTATATCCTATCTCCACTTGTAAGTGAATTGGCATTGTAAAAAAGACAAACCGCGGTTTGTCTTTAAGGTTTCAGGAGTGAGCGCTTAAAAATGTCATCCTGAACGTAAATGCTGTCACGGTTCATGGCATCATCGGCGGCAAACACAAGGCCGAGCGGGGTTTCAAATTGAAGATCCGAGATGACGGAGCTTCTGACGCCGGCTGCTGACGCGAGCTTCATATAAGGCGAATAGGCATGATAAGGAAGCTTTCCGTTTATATAAAGCACCGCTTTTGTGCGGCTCTTCAGCGCCCGCTTCACTTCTTCATACGGTGTCTTTTGCAGCACCTGCCCCTTCGTCAGGGCAATGATGACTCTTTCGCGAAGCGAGCCTAAAAATAGATGGCGCTCATCCGGTTTTGTCTGGAGAGGACCATACATTCCCTGCTGTAAATAAAGATCAACCGTTTTATCGCTCATCGGCCTGTCCCTCCTCTGCATGTTCTATCATGATCGCCGCGGCCGGGCAGCGATCAACCCGTTTTTCTTTACATTTCAGTCACCCAGTGGGTGATTTTGCGCGCAAGCTCCAAAGCAGGCTCTTCTTCTGTCAGCTTGCTGAACGATTGGTGCAGTCTTTGCACGAGCGCGTGTTTCTCTTCCTCGTAAGAAATGATTGTGCTCCATTCCAGCTCAGGAACGGCAACGAGGGTATGCTGCTCTTTTTTATTTTCATGCAGATACACATCGCCGATCATTCCGGCCGGCACGGTAATGTTCGCTTTTCTGATTTTCATGAGAATTCTCCTTTTAAAAAGACTGATTCTATTATACTACAAAAAAGCAACAGCCTCCCAAAGGGAGGCTGTCACCCGTTAAACCATTTCGGTTCGTCGAACAGATCAATATCTTCGAAGAGCGTTTTGCTGAATTTATTATTGACTTTGGCAAAGTCGCCGGAATGAAACCACCCGGCTCCCGCGGCTGAGTGATCCACGGCTTTTGGGGAGATCGCAAACACATCCCCGAAGCTCGCCGCGGCGTCTCCGTTTAAACTCATAATATAAATCGGTCCCACAATTGCAGGCATACCCTACACCTCCGCCCTTATTTACAGCATTTTATGCGCTGAACCGGGAGGTGTGCCCGTTTTTTATTTCGGCTTGCGGCTGTCTTCACGCTTTGAGCGCTGGCGCAGCCTGATGAGCCGGACGATATTTAAGACAAAGGCTTTTAAGACGGCGTAGACCGGCACGGCCAAAATCATGGCGAGAATGCCGCCGAAACTGCCTGCTCCGACAAGCAGCAGAATAATGGTGAGCGGGTGGGTATTCAGCCGCTTCCCGATCACAAGCGGAGACAGCAGATTTCCATCAAGCTGCTGAACGACCACGACGACGATAATCGCAAACAGCGCCTTCGCCGGCGAATCCATCAAAGCGATAATCACCGCCGGAGCGGCTCCCAGAAACGGCCCGAGATACGGGATGATATTGGTGACGGCGATCACCATCCCGAGAATTAACGCATACGGCAGACCGATGATCCAGTACCCGATAAAGCAAGCCGTTCCGACAAAGAGGCAGATTAAGAGCTGGCCTTGAAAGTAAGCGGCCAATGTGACATATAAATCATTAAATATTTTCAAGCCTTCCGTCCGGTAGGAAGAAGGCAATATTTTAACCGCCAATCGCGGAAAACGCTGCCCGTCCTTCAGCATATAAAACAGAATAAACGGAACGGTAATCACGACAAGCGTAATATTCGTGACGACGCCGAAAACCGCAGAAAGGCTTGCGGTAACATTTTGCGGGAGGCTCTGTAAAAAGCCCGTCAGCGACTGCTGAATTTTTTCAATTGAGACAAAATCCTGCGTCATCATCCACGTAAACCATTTAGAATGGGATAACTCATTCGTTAAGCCCTGAATTTGATTGATATAATCCGGAAAATTGTTAAACAGCCCGGTGACCTGCGAGGCGACGATCGGGCCGATTGCGGCAAACATAAAAGCAATCAGGCCGATAAAAACCAAATAAATGAGCAGGATTGCCAGCGTCCGGGGAATTTTTTTCTCAAGCAGACGCACAATGGGATTAAAGATGAAAAATAAAATTCCTGAGATCAGGATCGGGAAAAACAGGGTTGTGATAAATCCGAAAAACGGCTGAAAAATAAACGATACTTTCGTTGAAACATAAATAATGAGCAAAACAAGCAAAATTTGCAGCGTCCAAAAGTGGACCTTTGATTTCAACAAGCTTTTTCCTCCTATTGTCAAGTGAACTTGTACTGTGATTGTACCAAAAAAAAGCCTCGAGGATCTATGTATCTCAAAAAAGAAGACGCACCGGGGAATTGAAGGGCCGCCTCCGGTTTGCGCCTATTTCGGTTGATTACACCCGTTCAGTATAGTCAGGCATGACAGAAACCATGTGGCGGTTTCTGATATAAAACACATGATCGCAGTATTCTTCGATGGCGATATGGTCAGGCGTGGCATCAATCAGCCGCCCCCTGAAGATACGTCTGACGGTTTGAATGATGAGCCTTGAGCCGATAAGCTTATGGATGGTCTGGTAAACATAAGGGTCTGCTAACGATACGATTTGCGGGCTTCCTTGATGGGCCATTTTCGCTGATCCCCTTTACTATGTTTTCCATCAGCATATGCAGCCGCCAAAGAATATGACACAGTACGTCTTAGAGGGGCAAAAAGGTAATAGGAAAATTGCGGAGTTATGTAAAAGCGGAAAAGGCCGCAGGAGAGGCCTATACTGTCTTTCTTATGGGATATTGGGCTTGGTCAATTAACTGATCAAGCTTTTGGATTTGTTTAAGCGCGGCCGTATGGCCGATTTGGCGGTAGTGATGGTGGCCGCCCGGTTCTTCATCCAGTTCATCCGCTTTTTTCACAATTTGCTGGAGCGTATTCTTGTCCAGTTCGCCCTCAGGCAGATAGGAATCGGTATGAAGCAGAATCGCCAGCGCAATTTCCTTCGCCGCTTTCGGTTCTTCACCGAGCCGTATGAGCAGCTTATGCGCCCGTTCCGCACCTTTAATGGCATGGATATCGTTTCTTCTGTACTTCTCATAATCCCATTTGCCGTCTGTGTACCATTCATAATGGCCGACGTCATGCAGTAAAGCCGCTTTCGCCGCAAGATCCGGGCTGACGCCTGCTTTTACGGCCAGACGATATGCATGAAACGCGCAGGCTATCGCATGGGCGACTCCGGAGCGCTGTAAATATTTTTGTGCGATTGGATGGGTGAAGACATCCATTAACGTAACATTTCTCATGGAAACCCCTCCTTATATATATTTTTAGAATCCTAACATAAATTGAGAAGAAACTCAATTCATCTGTCACATCAGCCGTTCGCATCCCCTCTATTTCTTATACCCCTTGTACAGGGTTTCAGTCATTATATGCATGAATATTGCAAAATGATTGGGCAAATAAAAAAAGAGCAGTTTGACCTGCTCTATAAAAATTCTTTTATGTCATATATCCGGCCGTTTTCCACTTCGCCTGAAATCAGCGAGTGAATGACGCCGGCGATATATTCCGGGCTGCGCAGACTTTTTGTTTCTTTCAGATTGCGGAACCGTTCGATATCATGAAAATCTTCTTTCGATGAGGAACGGATGACGCCTTGCATGTCTGTATCCATAACGCCCGGCGAGAATGAAATCATGTGTGCCGGAAGCTCTTCATCCTCTTGTTCAAGCCCGAATGTTCTCGTAAACATATCGAGCCCCGCTTTTGAGCTGCAATACGCGCTCCATCCTTTGTAAGGGTTTTTCGCCGCACCTGATGTGATGTTTACGATCGTTTTCTTTCCGCTGAATGCTTCAAAACGCTTCGTAAACATTTGGCTGAGCAAAACGGGGGCCGTCAGATTAAGGGTGTAGTGGCGCTCCAATTCTTCCATGGAAGCCTCTTTCGCCCGCTTGATCGGCGCTACCATCCCGGCGTTATTGATTAGTGTGACGGCCGTGTACCGTTCCGGCTGAACCTGATCGAGTATCGCTTTCATTTGGTGCTCGGTGTCTGCCAGATCCGTCAAATCAACGCTGTATTCTGTCAGCCCTTCGCGTTTCTCCCCGCTTACCGTTCTGGATAACGCCGATACTTCATGGCCTTCTTTGAGCGCCTGCTCCATAAGTGCGCGGCCCAAGCCTTTTGAGGCGCCTGTAATAAGAAAAAACTGCATGAAAATCCTCCTTTTTTTCTTATTTTACGTTCTGCCCCTGCGGGAATACAAGCGATCCGTCTGCGGTTTGGACTTTTCCTGCACCGTGACTTTCGGAATCAGATAGACAATCGCGGCAATACCGAGCAGGATCAAAACAGAATAAATGACGGGTAGCAAAAAGGATGTCTTCTCTTCTTCTTTTTCAGTTTCAGAGGTATGCTGCATTGCCGGCTCTGAAAAGGTAATTCCCAGTTTCTTTGATTGCGCAGTGATCGTATTCGGTTCGATGTCTGATGATGTGAACAGGCTTGATATCAATT
This sequence comes from Bacillus sp. YC2, assembly GCF_019891195.1. Classification (NCBI taxonomy): domain Bacteria; kingdom Bacillati; phylum Bacillota; class Bacilli; order Caryophanales; family Bacillaceae; genus Bacillus; species Bacillus sp. YC2. The sequence continues at coordinate 80,736 of NZ_JAHXDO010000001.1, forward strand.
TTTTATCCTGATTTTCGGCCGGTTTCTCAAACGTGATGTCCCTTTGTTCTTTTGGGAGCGCCGTTTTTTCCTCGGAATAGGCATCATCATGCAAATAATTCGTACGAATCTCTATGTCTTTCTTTTCATATTCATTCGGCTTGACGTCGGTATTTTCCTCAGTCTTAGCAAGAGCAGCGGGTATGAAAAGGAAAAAGGAGAGCATAAAAAGCATGATCCCCTTTTCCATTTGTTTTTTACGCTTCATAAGATTGATCGCTTTCTTCCGTTTTTTCCGTAATCAGGCGAAGAATCAGCGGAAGCGCCGCTGTGATCAGCGTAATGATCAGCAAGACGGTGATTCCCATCGTAAACAGATGGCCCGTTCCGTATTGAATATCAATATAGATTTTAGAAACAGGGCTGTCAAAGCTGAAGTTCGGCATAATCAGATCGATCAGCGGCGCCACGTAAAACAGAATCAGCGCGGACGATGCGATCCATCCGGAGATCGATCCGAAGATAAAGGCTGCCCGGATAAAAGCTGAACTTGCGGCCAAAAGCAGAATGGTAAAGACTGACCATTTAATCGTCTGATCGTCCGGAAGCGAGTAAATATTCAAACCGAACAAACTGATCATCAGGCCGACAAGGATATTTAAGATGCCAAACAGCGCACCTTTTACCAGAAGCGGCGCATTTTGATAATACGAGCTGAAATAACCGATCAGAAGGCTGCTGATCAGGACAATGACCAAAATGACAACCGGCGGAACGTTTTGGGCGTGTTCTTCCGGCACCTCGCCGCTGATTTTAAGCGGATTGGCCAAATAATCGTAAACGTATCCGTTCTCCTGCCCGTCAACGAGCGCATTTCCTAAAATGCCGTAGACATCGTTTCTGATCAGTTTCGTTGAATCCACGTTTTTACCCCAATTACTGTTGAGGGTATCGGCTTTATGCTGCACATCATTTACGCTTTGCTGCATGTTGTCGGTGTAGCTGATGATGCCTGACTGGCGTTCCGATAGATGACCCATCGTGTCTGACATTTGCAGCACTTCTCGGCCGACGGTATCCTGAGCGCTCAGTGCCATCGTTCCGGTTAAACCGTTTTCGTTAAATACTGCCGCTTCCTGCACGGCGCCTTTTGCGAGCTGGTCTGCTGCATTGGCGGCGCTTTCTGAAATTTTTGCAAGCTCATTGAGCACTCCCGATTGTTCATCTCTGATATAGCTGTTGTAGTTATCAGTGAATTCGGTCATGCCGCTGATGAAATGATTGATGTCTTCATCGGTTTGCATCTTGTTGTTTTTCAGATTTTCCCAGCTTGCCGTTTCTTCCGGTTTTACGGCGAGGACAGATTGGACTTCGCCTTGCTGGGCTCTCAGCACCCTGTTTTTCACATCAGGCAGTGACCCTGCGTCAAGAGAATGATAAAGCGTCGCCTCGTACAAAGATAAATCATTATAGTAGCTCATTAAATCTGATATCTTTTTCGTATTGATGTCGGCGGCAAATATTTGCTGTAAATCTGATTTGCGGCCATCGTCCAGTGACGGGTAATGCAGAATATTTTGTTCAACGCTTCGAATCATCCTATAGACGGTATCGAAGTCTTGATTTCTTTTTTCTTGTGCTTGTTCAAGCTTTCGCTGTAATTTTTCCGCTTGGTCTTTTAAGGAATCAATTTGCTCTTTAAGCTTCGTGATTTCCCCATCAAGATCATCGAGACGTTTTTTCAGCTCTTCATTATGAGATTGCTGTTTGTCTTGGAGTTCTTTTTCAATTTGCTGAATTCGTTCGGCAGCTTGATTCAGTCTTTCTTTTGCCTCTGACAGGTCTGTACCGCCGTCTCCGTCTGTTCCGTTATCATCCGTTCCATTCTCATCAGCAAGCGGGATGACGCTGAGAGGGGTTTTGGCGGATGCGGTTTGGACGGTTTTGGTTTGATGGTCATCTGTTTTATCAGAAGATGATTGCTTGTCTTCTTGTCCTGAATCCTGGCTGTTTGTGCCGCCTGTTTTTTCGTCCTCAGCAGGCACCGATACATTTCCGTCATTTTGATCGGGATTTCCAGTGTGATCCTGATCGGTGTTTTCACCGTCATTCGTATTGCCGGGTTCTCCCGGCTCCGGTTGTTCTTTCCCCGGCTCTTTCAATCCTTCAGAAATATCATTGATTTCAGCAGCAATGTTATTCAATTCTTCACGCTGATCGTCTAAATCAATTTTCAGCTCGCCGGGTTTTTCTTCTTCCGGTTTTTCTTCTTCTTTCGGTTTATCTGAGCCGTCATCTCCCGGATTCTCTTCCGGAACGCTTAAATATTGGCGATCCCTTTTCATGATCGTTTGAATGCTGTTCAGCGTTTCAAATCTTGATTGAGCTTTATATTGGGTCAAATAGTTGTCCAATAAATTAGATTGAATGTTTGCCATGCCGAATTCCTGCTGAGGCACTTGCTCTTCTCTCACCTGTTGGGCGGCCGCAATCGCTGAGCCGGTTTGACCCAGCTGTGTCTTTGCCTGGTTTATGCCTGTGGCCAGTCCGCTCATGAGAGTGCTGAATTGGTTGGCGGCCTGCTGCGCTTTAATGGCGTTCAGTCCGGTTGTGATTTGCTGCTGATTTTGTTCCTGGGCTGCCAGCAGCAGTTTTTTCTGGTTTTCTTGATATTGTTTATATCGTTCAACTGTATCGGCAAAATCTTTAAGTGTGTTTTTTGCTTCGTCAGCTGCGGACAATTTTTCTTTTGACGCGCCCTGAGCTTCATTCATTGATGCTTTCAATTCGTCAATTAAGTCTTTTTGCCGCTTGATTTCACCTGCCAGGTCATTCGAGCTTGGCTTATAAAAGTTGTACATAACGTTTTGGAATTCTGATTCTTTATTGACGATCTTGTCAAATTCGCCTCTGACATTGTTCACTTTTTGCGAGACAAAATTCCAATACAAGGCCGACATTTTTTTATTCATTGATTTTTGTGCATCCTCAAGCTCGCGCTGCACTTTTTCTTTGTTGACGGCATTCAGGTTGCTTTGAATGCTGAATGTCAATGCGGCTTTTTGCGGACGCTCCTTGTCATAACTCAAAATGTCTTTTGAAAAATCAGAGGGAATATAGACGATGGCGTCGTATTTCTTTGCCGCCAAACCGTTTTCCGCCGCACTTCGGTTGACGACCGTCCAAGAATAATCCGGACGGTCACCGAGAGCGGCTGCCACTTCTTTGCCGAAATGGACGGATTGCGGCTGTTCGCCGTCCGCTTCCGTTTCCTCATTTAACCCGGTGTCTTCATTTACGACCGCGATTTGGCGTGTGGCATTTATCTTTTGTTTCGTCGGGTCATCGCCGATAAACCGGAAAAACAGCACCGGCAGCAGCAGAATGATGACGACCGCGGCTATTAATTTGATCAGGCTTTTTCGTTGTTCAGTCATCTGACGGCCTCCCTCTCCGCTGAACATAAAGGTATTTGGATTTTTTGCTCCTTCCCGTTTTCAACCAAGTAGCCGAAGCCCGGCTGAATGTCCGGTTCCTGCCGTTGATAAGGCAGCGGAATCACATTTTGTTCAGATTTTTTCACAAGCAGCATCGCATGGCGTATCTGCTTCATTTCCGTCGTTAAGGAGTCATAGCCTTTTGAGAATTCGCTGTGATTGCCTGCCGGGATGAAGCTGAAGCCTACGTGCGCGTACGATTTCATAAACATCGCCAGCGTGTCCTGAATGGCGGTGTCAATTGTCTGCTGGAATCTCGTAATGCCGTCTGCCATCAACACGACCGGAGAGAAGCTGAGCTTGTGCACATCGCCTTGCTTAACGGCCTGCGCGTACAGCGCTTCCCGCTCTTTGAAGATGTATTCGGCCGTTTCGATCCACTCCTTCACGTCTTCTTTTGTATCCAAATAGCTGACGTTTGTTTCCTGCGCATAATGTGAAAGCCCGCGGTCAATGGAGTCGAACAGGCCGATCAGTTCTGTCTCTTCACGCAGCAGGTGTTCAATCATCACTTTCATGACATTTGTTTTGCCGCGCTGTGTCTGACCTAAAATGAGGCAGTGCTTATGTTTTCCGAGATCAAAATACACAGGGCTGACTTTTTCCTCATGAAGCCCGACAGGAATTCGAAACGGCTCCCGGTCCGGACCGAGACGGAGCGAGAATTCTTTTGCCGACAGCATATCCGGAAGCATCGGAATCGGCGCCGGCCCCGGTTTTCCAGCATGGCGCTCTGCTAACGCCTGAACATCGCTTTTCAGCGCTTGGAACATCTCGAGATCATTTTCCGCATCAGCAGGAAGAAGCATTTGCGCGAAATACAGTTCTTCTTTTTGAATCATGACGCGGCCAGGGATCGGTTCGAGGCTGAACGGCGGACGCCCGTAAATGGAATACCCTTCGGATTGGTCCATTAAATAGTGGACGGCTTTTGTTTTTAAGTTGTTTAAAAGCGACTGGCGGACGGCGTTTACCCTTGTTGCGGTGAGCAGGAAGTAAATGCCTAAGCTTTGCCCGTCACGTGAAATCTGGATAAATTCCGTTTCCAATTCATGCATTTCGTCTTTGACGATGTCGAAATTGTCAATTGTGATAAACATGAACGGCAGCTCTTCTTCGCTGAGCGAATTGTACATTTTGATATGGCTGACTTCTTTTTCCCTGAACAGCCGTTTTCGGTGTTCAATTTCTTCCTTGATGCGGATCATGAATTTTTCGATCTTTCTCATTTGATCCATTAAGAAATAGTCAGCAGTATGCGGGAGCTTCGCCAATGGCAGAAGCGTGCCGTTTCCGAAGTCAAAGATGTACATATGCAATTGCTCCGGCGTGTATCCTTCCGCAAAGTTCATCAAGAAGGTGATCGCAGCTACTGACTTCCCGTAGCCGGACGAGCCGAAAATACCGATGTTGCCGTCATCCATCATCGTATAAGCGAGCGGGGCCTGTCTTTGCTGATCAGGCTCATCAATATACGCAATGAAGAAGCGGTCTTTTTCTTCCGCCGGAAAAAGAGTGCGCGGTATGCGTTCGGCAAGCGGCGGAAGCCACGGGCTCGGCAGTTTTTCAATGCCCATATCTTTTTGAATGCGTTCTATTTCATCAACCACTGCTTCTATCTCAGCTGGCGCATCTTTTTTCGCCAGTTCGTCTGTATCGACTTCTGAGAGCGGAATCAAGCCTGTATCGGTAACAATTGCGATGTCATCCTCCGTGCCGTACACATCCTCCATATAAGGCGCACCGCTCCATGCAGATTGGAACTGCTCGTATACTTCGTTATTGCCGACCTGCAAATATCCTCGTCCGGTTACGGTAATATTTGCCGCATCGCTGTTTTTCAAAATTTCTTTGCTGTCACTTGCATCCTGCACCTTCAGCGCAACTTTAAATCGCGAGTTGCTCCAAATCTGGTCATCAATGATGCCGCCCGGTTTTTGTGTTGCAAGTATTAAATGCACGCCAAGGCTTCGCCCGATGCGCGCGGCGCTGACAAGCTCTCTGATAAAGTCAGGCTCTTCGCTTTTCAGCTCGGCAAATTCATCTGAAATTAAAAACAGGTGCGGCATCGGAATCTCCGCTTCTCCTTGTTTATACAGCTTTGTATAGTCGTTGATGTGATTCACGCGATATTGGTCAAACAAGCGCTGCCGTTTTTTCAGCTCGCTTTTAATCGAAGCAAGCGCCCGGATACTGAAGTTCTTGCTTCCTTCGATATTGGTGATCGTACCGAGCAGATGAGGCATTTTACGAAACGGCTGCGCCATTCCTCCGCCTTTATAGTCAATCAGTAAAAATGCAGCTTCATGCGGATGGAAATGAACGGCTAGTGACAGGATGTACGTTTGGAGAAACTCACTTTTCCCGGAACCCGTCGTCCCCGCCAGCAATCCGTGCGGTCCGTGGGCTTTTTCGTGCAGGTTTAAATACACGAGGTCATCTTTTCCTTTGTAGCCGATCGGAACGGACAGCGATTTCGCTGATTCACTCGTCTGCCATTTCTGCCTGATGCCGATTTCTTTTACTTCTTTTGCATGAAACAGCTCTAAAAATGAGACCGTTTCAGGGATGGAGTTTGTCATCCCGACTTGATGCTGTAATGTCCGCAGTGTTCGGGCAAACCGTTCATTGTTATGCCGTTCATGCTTGTCCAGCCTAAACGGAACCTGCACCGCTTTTTTCTTTTGAATGAGAATATCTCCTTCATCTTCATTAATGTAGCGGACGAGGGTGTGAATGTTTTCTGACAGACTTTCCTTCGTTTCCGCGGCGATGATGGCTGAGATGCCGAGGTGCTCATGACGGCCTTCGATATACTCTAAAATGACGTGCTCTGAAATCAGCTGCTGGTTTGTGATGACAAATATAAAATGCGGCTGGAAGACGAGTTTTTCTTTGTCTTCTTCCAAATCCCGCTCTCTCAGCAGCTCGTAAATAGACGATAACAATTGATCACGGGTCTGTTCATTGTAAATAAACCCTTTCGCATACATATGAGGCAGCTGAAATTGCGGCAGCCACTTCATCCACTCCCATTCCTTATACTCGTCTTCATGAAAGATAAAGACAAAACGCAGGTCATGGTAGCTGTTGAAAAAAGCGAGCTGGCCGATCAGCTGGTGAATCTCATTTTTCACGATTTGTGATTTTCCGATGAGTCCCATCGGCCCCTCTTGTAAATCAACGGTGACGGGCGCGTTGCGGATGTCCTTGTACACACGCTGCATATGCTGTGACTGCTCCATCAGTTCATCTATGTCGCGGTTTGCCAAATCGCCGCCGCTCATAGAAATCTCGTAGCTTGCGGGAACCGTTCCCGTTCCGAGCCGAAGCATGAGAAAATCCCTGCTTTCCAGCGATTTTTCCCAAATGCGCCCGCTGATTTCCGAGGTTAAGTATTTCATGTTTTCAAAAGACGGAAAATGGAACGTGAGCACTTGCAATTGCTTTTCAGAAAGCGCCTGCAGCTCTTTCCGTTTGTTATCTAAATACAGCTTGTACACGCGCTCCCGCTTTTCCTCGCGTTTTTTCCGCTGGCTTTTTTCGCGAAAATATTGAACGGTGGACGTAATCAGCGTCATGATAAACATCGCCATGGAGACGAGGATGAAAATTCCTCTCGGCTGGATGATGGCGACAATCGTCATGACGATCAGCATAACCAGCGGAGGCAGAATGACGAGCCAGAGGCCTCTGTTGTTTTGATCGCTCTCTTGCGAAGGAAAGCTGAATGAGACCCGGTCTTCGGGCAGATCATAGACCATCCGCGGCGTTCTGCGGTATTGCGGATATTTCTTTTTCATTTCGGTGCTTGGTTTTTTTGTTTTGATTAAGCCCGTTTGAAATGGTTCGTGGTGAATGATTTCTAATAGGTCATCTTCCGTCAGCCTCACCCGCAGAAAATTCCACAGCAGCTCGTCTCCCGTCCGGAGTCTTTCGGGAGCTTCTGTGAGTTTTCCGTTCACATAAACTTCCTGGCCATCAGGAAAGACAGACCAGCATCCTCCCGACTTTCGCAGATAAAAAGTGCCTTTTTGAGCGGAGGAGGGCTCTTTGTATATATCCGATGCCTCTGTTTCTGATGAGAAAACGATCTCGTCCTTCCCGCCGATAAAATAAACGGAGGATTCTTCCTGGTCAGGTGTGAGAAGAAGCCGCATCGTCTCTTCTTCAATCCGGCAGGGCATTTCATTTCCTATTGTCAATTCGCCGGCACAGTTATTTCCCAGGAAAACATCATAACGATCTGTTTCTTTACGATAAAGAGCGGCGGCGTTTTGCCGTAACGGAAGTGTGCCGACCGTGATCGTATCTTTCATATCCGGGCCGATCGTAATCGGCTGAGACGGCGGGAGTTCAGACAGCCGAATCTTTTGTACGTGCTCCCGGTAAAAGACCCATAACAGACTCATATGGCGAACCTCCTGACAGCCTGATCGTTACTTATGGCCATTTGATGTATGCTGTTATTTTTTTTCATCTTTTTTCTCATCTTTCTTGTCGTTCTCTTTGTTATCCTTCGCTTTGTCTTGTTTGCCGCTTTCATCCTGTCCGGCGGAAGCTTCGGCGGTGTCACTGTTTTCCTCCGCTTCTTTATTCTGCTCCTCCGCCTCTTTTTTCGCCTTCGCCAGCTCGCTTTCTACGGCGTCCAGTTCTTTCTGCTTTTCGTCGTCTTTCATACTGTCGTCCGCTAATAATTGCTGTTTATATTTTGTAAGTCCGAGCCAGATGTACGGGTTGTACTCGAGATTGCGGCCGATTTTGATGGCTTCTTCATTTTCCCCTCTGCCGATATCGATCCAATAAAGGAAGTGTTTAGGATCTGATTGAAGCGTGACTAAATTTCCGATGTTTTTCCGCTGTTCTTCTGAAAGCTTTTCAACCGCAACATACGAAGAAGCAAGCTCGTACTGCACCGATTCAGGCAGCCTTTCCGCATCATATTTCGACAGCGTATCTATCACTTTGCTGTATTGCTGATTTAAAAAAGCCCGGTTGCTTTCTACGATCGCTTCTTGTTTCGGCTGGGCGAAAAACAGAATGTACATGGAATACAAAAGAGCGGGCACAAGCAAGACAGCCAGCGCCAGTCCGGCGTATCTCTGTATTTTCCATTTCTTTTTAGGTATTTTTATGTATGTTTTATCCCTGGCTTCAAGCCGGTCAATTGTGTTTTGGATCGTTTCTTCCAGCTCTTCAAACGTCTCTGCCTCTAAAATGCTTTTAGCCTCGGGAGAGAATGAAAGGGTCTCATTATATTTCAGATACTCTTCAAAGGTGAACGCCCCGTCAGCGGCTAGCGCTGCGGCTGCTTTAAGCTCTTTCCATACCCTTTGCCCGTCTTCTTCATAAGGCGGAAGACTCTCCTTTACGCCGTAATGAAGAAAGTAAGGCGTCAGCGCTTTATCAAACACGATATTTTCAGGAGCAGCAATCAGATTGAGACGTTTCAGCTTATGCTGTTTCACAGCTTGGACGAGACGGTAGGCAAATTGCCACCTGCTTTTTTTATCTTTTCCTTTTATATAGCGGAAAGCCTGATAAGAAGAAGGAGGTCTGATTGTTATGGTTACTTCATCTTCTGAGACTGAGACCTCTTTTTGAAAAAAAGGATCAGCATCTTTAATCACGTTTGCTTCCAGCCCGTCGAGAAGCTTGATTTTTTCCCGCTGGAAGGTGAACGTGAAGCCTGATTCGGTTTCTGCCCGGACGGCATCTAATTCAGTTTCTAAATAAGATCTGTTATGACCTGTCATTCCACCATGTCCTCTCATAAAATTTCAAGACGGTCTCCGTTCGTAATGCCGCAGTCAGATAACTTTTGTTCTCCGGAAAAAACCGTTTCTTTATTGACCACCCTGATCCAATAGCCTTCACGCGGCGGAACGGATACATGCTGAGCCTGCCGGGCAATATCGATGACTTTTTTCACAGAATGATAATCTGACAATCTGAGATCGAAGACACTTCCGTTATATTGTGTTAAATCTATTGTAATATCGATATACATATTCATATCACCCTTACATAGAAAGAGCGCCGTCTTCTTGATTGAATCAGGCGCTCCGTTTCTTCATTCATCTTATTATCCGCGAATTTGGTTAGCGATATCTTGGTCAGTTGACTCAAGCGTATTTGCCGTTTGATCGAGCTGATGATTCACATCTTGAAGCAATTCAGACATTTTAATAAATGAAGGTTTCAGCTGCTCATATTGATCTGCAAATGCTTCACTTGAAGCACCGTCCCACATGCCTTTTAAATCAGAAATCATTCGGTTCAAGCGATCAACCTGATTCATGACTTCCTGACTTTCAACGCCATATTGCTTAGCCATCGCTCTTAGCTCTTCGGGTGTGACACGAATTAATCCAGACATATTCCTTATTACCTCCTGTGTCATCAGCCTAAATATGGGCTAATTCACTTATTTTTTGAACGTCATTATTATAAAAACAACAATTCGGTACAGTCAAACAAAACTGTTTTAATTTTACAAAATGAGTCTTATGATATACAAGACTTTTCATTATTTTTACACATTTTGTAAATATAATAGTATGTTTTTCTTATTCTTCCGAATTCATACAAATGATCATATTTTCCTATTTCACTTTCGTTCAAATGTGTCCAATCTGACAGCCTTCCAGTCTGAAAAGTAAGATGGTAAGATCAAGGTATGAAGCTATGAAAAAGTAGGGATATCCATGACCAATCCGATAGATCCATTTAAATACAGTTTCGACAGACTTGAGGATGTAGCCGATCATATCAGTGAAGTTCTTCAATGCCCGATTACAATAGAAGATGTCAATCATAAGCTGCTCGCTTACAGCACGCACAGCGATTGTACAGACCCGGCCCGCACGTCGACGATTATCGGGCGGAGGGTTCCTGAAAAAGTCATCAATAAATTGTGGAAAGACGGGACGATCCCCGCTCTTTTAAAAACAGATCAGCCGATCAAAGTGAAAGAAATTGATGAGGTCGGACTAAGCAACCGCGTTGCCATTTCCATCTGGAAAAACAGTCAGGTTCTCGGGTTTATTTGGGCGCTGGAGGTCAAAAAAAAACTGAATGAAGATGATTTGCAGACGCTTCAGCTCGCCGCCAAAGCAGTGCGGAATAAGCTTTTGCACCTGCAAATCCGCAAAACAAAAATAGAAGAGCGCGGCCAGGAGTTTTTTTGGAAAATGCTGACCGGGCATATTTATCAAGAAACCGAGATGGCCGAAGGGTTTCATAAGCTCGGAATGGCGCTGCCGCCCGCGTTCAGCGTGATGATTATCCGTCTGAATGAGGAGCTGACCGAAAAAAGCGAGCAGCAGCTGCAATATTTACAAGAAACGACCCAGCAAATTCACGTCCTTTTGGCGACGGCGGATTCGAATGAATTAATCATGTTAACCGCGCCGAAAACCGATCAGCCTTTTAAGAACCTGAAGCATTTCGCCTTACATATTCAAAAACAGCTCAAGGAACGTTATAAAATTGAGGATGTGTCTATTGCTTTCGGCGGAATATACGAGTCCATTTCATATGTATACCGTTCTTATCAGGAAGCACTTTCTGTATTAAAAGCGAAAGAACGGTTTGTGAGAGAAACCAAACACCTTTTCAGCTTTTCAGAGCTCGGTATATATCAATACTTGGATGTATTGGATGAAAAGCGGAAGCACAGCGGTTATATGAACTATTCCCTGTCAAAGCTTGAGCAATATGACAGAGAGCATCAGGCAGATATGGTGAAGACGCTTGAACGTTTTATTGATGCGGACAGCAATGTCAATACCGCAGCTAAAGCGCTCAACATTCATGTCAATACGTTAAATTACAGGCTGAAACGGATCAGCCAAATCGCGGAAATTGATTTAAAAAACATCAATGAAAAGTTTACGATTTACCTTGATATCAAACTTCGAAGCATGGATTCGTGAAATTTCACAAATCCGTGTTTTTTTATTTTCTGTTTCAAACAAAGAATTTTCGCAAAAATCAAGCTACACTTGAAGCATCACACAAACATTGGGGGAAACAGACATGATTATAGGGGTTCCAAAGGAAATCAAAAACAATGAAAACCGAGTTGCATTAACACCTGGAGGCGTTTCACAGCTAGCCGGACACGGCCATCGGGTTCTTGTGGAATCCGGAGCAGGCCTTGGAAGCGGCTTTACAAATGAAGATTACGTATCCGCAGGCGCGGAAATTCTTGAAGACAGAAAGCAAGTATGGGATGCAGAAATGGTCATGAAGGTGAAAGAGCCGCTGGCTGAGGAATACGCGTATTTCCGCCAAGGCCTGGTCTTATTCACATACCTTCATTTAGCCGCAGAGCCGGAATTAGCTAAAGCGCTTACAGAAAAAGGCGTGACAGCTATTGCATATGAAACAGTAACTGACGGGCGTTCATTGCCGCTGCTTACGCCAATGTCTGAGGTGGCAGGCAGAATGGCTGCTCAAATCGGCGCCCAGTTCCTTGAAAAACCAAAAGGCGGAAAGGGAATTTTATTAGCGGGCGTACCGGGCGTTTCCCGCGGAAAAGTCACCATTATCGGAGGAGGAGGCGTCGGAACAAACGCCGCGAAAATGGCTGTCGGACTTGGTGCCGATGTGACAATGATCGACTTGAACGCAGACCGGCTGCGCCAGCTTGATGATATATTCGGGCATCAGATTAAAACACTGATCTCAAATCCTGTCAATATCGCAGACTCTGTGGCTGAAGCGGATCTTCTGATTTGCGCCGTGCTCATCCCGGGCGCCAAAGCACCGACTCTCGTTACAGAAGAAATGGTAAAACAAATGAAACCGGGTTCAGTCATTGTTGATGTTGCCATCGATCAGGGCGGCATCGTTGAAACCGTTGATCATATTACAACTCACGATAACCCAACGTACGAAAAACACGGTGTCGTTCACTACGCCGTCGCCAATATGCCGGGTGCCGTACCGCGCACATCAACGCTTGCGTTAACAAATGTAACCGTCCCTTACGCCCTTGAAATCGCCAATAAAGGCGCGGCCGCTGCAATTGCAGACAGTCCGGCGCTCAAAGCGGGCTTAAATACGGCAAACGGTCATGTGACGTATGAAGCGGTTGCCAAAGACTTAGGCTACGATTACGTGCCTGCCGAGAAAGCGCTGCAAGGTTCAGTGACAGGGGCTTAATAAAAATGAAAAGGGTGGCCGATTAACCGGCTGTCCTTTTTTCTATTTTCATCAAAAGGAAAACGGCCCCGCGGCCTCGAATATAGATTCATATCCCGAAAGAAAAGGAGGATTCATATGGCTGTTCAGCATTATGGTGTACTAAAAGGCACTGTCTTAGATATGAGAAGGGAAACAGATGATGATTCTCCGCATTTTCAAGTCGAGGTGCTTGGCGAGCCTGATACGCGCTATCGCTGTGCGATCAATGTCATGTCGAGCTCAAAGGAATCAGAGGTTCTCTATGCGGCACGCGATCATTTTGACGCGAGTGCCATTACCCTGCTTCCGAACATACCGTATGGATATACCGCGATTGATGAGACCAATCGTGAACTGGCGCTGGATTATGTGCGCGGCGGACTGTTTGATCCGCAGAAAATGGAGCCGCTCCCGCATGAAGTCACGGGGCCTGATAATGATTTAAATGATTTTATTGAAACCTATATGCAAAAGGCCAAGGCAGAAAAAGCAGCCGTCTATATTTACGGCTCTAAATTCGGGCCTGAACCGGCGGCTGATAAGATATTCGGGTTCAAACCGACAAACGGCATGCATAATATTCATATGAACCAAGGAAACCCGATAGATACACGCTGGAAAAAGGATAACGGCATCTGGCACGACGGCGGCATTTTAATCCAGTTTTCAGACCAGTGGGCCGCGGTCTTCTTAGCTTTCTTATCTCAGTCCTGGTGCACAAATGAGGAAGGCCATCCCTTTAAGGATTGCGATCATACACAGCTTACCAGCTGATTTTTTTGTATAAAAAGCCTGCCGAATGAATCGGCAGGCTTCTTTCATTACATCTTGGCACGTTCGGTCTGTTTCAGGCTTTCAGGCCTCATATCACGCCAATTCGTCTCGATATACTCCAGACACACCTTGCGTTTCTCGTCCTTCACGCAAGCTTCCCATCCGTCCGGCACATCAAGATAGGCCGGCCAAAGCGAGTATTGGCCTTCGGCGTTGACCAGCACATGGTATATGCCGTCTTCCTGTTCAAAGGGATTTGTCATGTCAGCTCTCTCCTTCCTTTACCGGACTGTACGCCGGCCTTTTAATTTCTTTGCCAGGATCGCGCCGATTTCCGCGAGCGGGCCCGGCTGGCATAAATCTTTATGGCGGCAGTCTAAATCATACCGCTCGATTTCTCCCGTAATATAAGGTTTCCATGTATCCGGTTCAATCGGGTCAAACCATTCAGGGATGACCGTGGATCTGAAGAACAGAACATCTCCATGAAACGGCTGCGGCGTATATTTCCCTAAAAGACCGACAGAATTGACGTATGTGTCCTTCAGGTTCATCATGACAGATTCATCCAGGCTGGCTAACGCGCTTCCTTCACGGCGAAGGATCTCCAGCGCGCTGTCAAAGTCAAGCGGCTGATCACCGAGGCTGTCCGGATCATATCCTCCTAAAGCAAGCAGCGCAATGACGGCTTCTTCATCATCCGGCGCATTTTTAATCGGCAGAAAGTGATTCGGATACGCGTCAAGCATGACTAAAAGAGAAACCTCTTCACCCTGGCGCTGTAATTGCGTCGCCATAGCCTGAATCACATTTCCTCCCAGCGACCAGCCGAGCAGCCGGTACGGGCCTTTCGGCTGAACAGTGCGGATCTGCTCGATATAATCCGCCGCCATTTCATCTAAGCTTTGCGGAAGCTGTTCCTTTTTCCCGATACCTCTCGCCTGTAATCCGTAAATCGGATAATCTGCTTGTAATGAGGACATCAGTCCGGCATAACACCAGCTGAGACCGCCGGCCGGGTGGACACAAAACAGCGGCGTTTCTTCTCCGGCCGTTCTGAGCGGCAGAAGAACATCCAGCGCGCTTGTGCCTGTCCCCGTTTCAAGCCGTTCGGCAAGGCTCGCGACTGTAGGAGCTTCAAATAAAGTCCCGATGCTGAGCTCAGCTCCCATCGCTTCCCGAATGCGGCTCATTAAATGAACCGCAAGCAATGAATGTCCGCCTAGATCAAAGAATCGGTCATCAATGCCGACCCGCGGCAGATGCAGCACTTCAGCAAACAGCTCACACAGCATTTCCTCTTGCGGCGTTCTCGGCCCCCGTCCGGTAATCTCCATTTGGAAGTCAGGAGCGGGCAGCGCTTTCCTGTCGAGTTTCCCATTCGGCGTCAGCGGCAGTTCATCGATTTTCACAAAGGCTGAAGGAACCATGTAATCCGGCAGGCTTTCTCCGGCAAAGCGGCGCATGTCCCCTGTATCAAAAGCGCTGTTATCAGAACAGACTAGATAAGCGGCAAGCCGTTTATCTCCCGGCTGGTCTTCACGGACGACTACGGCAGCGTCCTCCACATCCGGATGTCTGACGAGAACCGCTTCGATTTCTCCCAGTTCAATCCTAAATCCGCGGATTTTAATCTGATGGTCAGCCCGGCCCATATAATCGAGCGAGCCGTCCGTCCGCAGACGCGCTAAATCTCCCGTCCGGTACATTCTGGTTCCCGGCGGCCCGTACGGATCAGCAACAAAGCGTTCCGCAGTCAGGCTTTGCCGCCCTAAATAACCGCGCGCCACACCCTGACCCGCAACATACATCTCACCGGTTATTCCGGGAGGCACGGGCTGCAGTCTGTCATCAAGCACGTATACGCTCAGATCAGGAATGCCGCAGCCAATGAGGCTGTTCGCTCTGAGGGCGGCAATGTCTTTGTCTAATTCAAGATAACTGACGTGCACCGTGGTTTCTGTAATGCCGTACATATTAATGAGCTTCGGTTTGTTGTCAGGATGGCGGGTATACCAGTCCTCCAGCCGGCTTAATTCAAGCGCCTCGCCGCCGAAGATGATATATCTGAGCGCAAGCCTTTGTCCCAGCTCTTTGTTTTCTTTTTCCGCCTGCATCAGCTGGTAAAACGCGGACGGAGTTTGGTTAAGCACCGTTACCCGCTCTTTTGCAAGAAGGCGTAAAAATGCCTCAGGCGACCTGCTGATGTCATGCGGCACGATGACGAGCCGTCCCCCGTGAAGCAAAGGCCCCCAAATTTCCCAGACAGAGAAATCAAAAGCGTAGGAATGAAACATCGTCCACACATCTTCAGAATCAAAGCGGTACCAGTGCTGCGTCGATTCAAACAGCCGGATCACATTATGATGCGGTATGATGACGCCTTTTGGCACGCCCGTCGAGCCTGACGTATAAATCACGTAAGCCGGATGAAGCGGCGACAGCGGGCAAATCCGGCCGGCGTCCTCAGGGTTTGTGTCCGCATATTGATTGAGCTTCTCTGCAATGCGCGGATCATCAAGTGTAAATGACGGCACTTCGCTTCCGGCAGAAAGCTTTAACGCGGCCTCTCGATTGGTGAGCATATATACAGGTTTGGCATCTTGCAGCATAAAAGCGATACGGTCAGCCGGATAATCCGGATCAAGCGGCAAATACGCGGCTCCTGTTTTCAGGACGGCTAACAGTCCGACAATCATGTCCAAGGAACGCGGAAGCGCCAGTGCGACAAACTGCTCCGGCCCGACGCCCCGGGCAATCAGCATATGTGCCAGCTGATTGGCTTTTCGATTCAGCTCTCCGTAAGTGAGTTCCCTCTCTTCAAATACTGCCGCCGTTTCATCACGCTTTCGGGCGGCCTGCATTTCAAACAATTCAGGCAGACTCTTCTGAGGCTGAAGATCATGTTTTTTTCGCCAGTCAGGCAATAGCTGACGGCGCTCTTCATCAGAAAGAATAGATAAGCTTCCGATCGGCCTGTTCGGGTCAGCGGCAGCTTCAGCAAGCAGTTGAAGCAGACGGCCGGCAAGTGCTTCCGCCGTTTCTTTTTCAAATAAATCAGTGCTGAATTCAAGAAGGCCCTCAATACCTGCAGGTGTGCCGTCGGCATGGCGCTGTTCGGCCAATTCCAGCGTCAAATCAAATTTGGACGCACCGACGCTGTTGATTTGAAGGCTTGTTTCGATTTCCGGAAGGCTGAGCACTGGATCAGGCGTATTTTGGAAAGCGAGCATCACTTGGAAGAGCGGGTGTCTCGACCGGGAACGAATCGGATTCAACACCTCAACGAGACGTTCAAACGGGACATCCTGATTTTCATATGCCGCCAGATTGACCCCTCTGACTCTCTCAAGGAGTTCAGAAAAACTAGGATCACCCGATGTATCGGTTCTGAGCACCAATGTATTGATGAACATGCCCACAAGTTCACCTAATGCATCGTCACTTCGTCCGGCGATCGGGCTGCCGATCGGAATATCCGTACCTGCGCCAAGACGGGTCAGCAATGCGGAAAGCCCTGCTTGCAGCACCATAAACAAGCTCACCCGCCGGTCTCTGGCAAGTGTCAAGAGACCGGCATGAAGATCCTGATCTATTTTAACCGGGACGGTGCCCCCCCTGTAGCTTGATTCGGCAGGACGCGGAAAATCTGCCGGCAGCTCCAGCTGATCCGGTACGTTTTCAAGCGTCTTCTTCCAGAAATCAAGCTGGCGGGCGATTAAGCTCTCAGCATCATTCTCACTGCCTAAAAGCTGCTGCTGCCAGAGCGCATAATCCGCATACTGAACGGACAGCGGCGCCCATTCGGCTTTTTTGCCCGCACAGCGCGCGGTATAGGCCGCGGACAAATCACGCATGAGAGGATTCAAGGACCAGCCGTCACCGGCAATATGATGCAGCAGGACCAACAGCGCATACTCATCCCCGCCAAGATCAAACAGCTCGGCGCGGATGGCCGGCTCTTTTGCGAGGTCAAACCGGTAGCGGGCAGCAGCCGCAATCAGATCATGAAGTTCGCTCTCACTTGTGTTTGTCACGATGAATGCCGGCCGCGCATCATCAGCAGGTAAAATAAGCTGGCTTGCTGAACCCTTATTCTCCGGAAAAATGGTGCGGAGGCTTTCATGGCGGCTGACGACATCGTAAAGAGCGTTTTCCAGCGCTGATTGATCCAGCTTACCTGACATACGGACGACAACCGGGATGTTGTAAGTCGGGCTCGGCCCTTCGAGGCAATAGAGAAACCACAAGCGCAGCTGCGCAAATGACAGCGGGATATGCTCCGGACGGTCAAGCGGCTTTAATGCAGGCCGTACGCTTCTTGCAGTATCAAGCTGTTCAGCAAGGCCTGCAACTGTCGGCGTATCAAACAGCCGGCCGATGCCAAGCTCCGCGCCCATCGTCTCACGAATCCGGCTCATCAGGCGCCCCGCCAGCAGCGAATGTCCGCCTAATTCAAAGAATCCGTCATCAATGCCGACTCTTGCCAAACCGAGGACCTCAGCAAACAGATCGCACAATATGTCCTCCTGCGGCGTGCGCGGCCCTCTTTCTGACAGGACAGCGGAAAAATCCGGCGCAGGCAAAGCGCTGCGATCCAGTTTTTTGTTCGGTGTTAACGGCAGTTCTTCAAGCTGAACAAAGGCGCTCGGAACCATGTAATCCGGCAGGCTTTCTCCCATATACGCGCGCAGCTCAGCGGTTTCAAAGCTATGATCTGCCACAACGTATGCCGCCAAACGCTTATCTCCCGGCTGATCCTCGCGAACAACCGCAGCGGCCTGCAAAATACCGGGATATTTCGACAGCACCGTTTCAATCTCACCTAATTCAATCCGGAACCCGCGGATTTTGATTTGATGGTCCGCTCTGCTGATATAATCAAGCGAGCCATCCTCGCGCCAGCGCACGAGATCTCCCGTTCGGTACATTCTTGCACCAGCCGGGCCGAACGGATCAGCGACAAAGCGTTCCGCGGTTAAATCAGATCGGTTATAATAGCCTCTGGCAAGCCCATCCCCCGCGATATAAAGCTCACCCGCAATTCCCGGCGGGACAGGCTGCAATGCGGCATCCAGCACATATACCTGCGTGTTCCAAATCGGTTTTCCGATCGGAGGCGCTCCGGTTTGGCCCTTTTTAAGCGGCTGGGCGGCTGACCAGATTGTTGTTTCAGTAGGCCCGTATAAATTAGTAACCGAACAGCCTAATTCAAGCAGCGCATGCATAAGTGAGCTTGGAAGCGCTTCTCCCCCGACAAGCACCTTAAGCGTCCGGAGTGATTCCGGTTCATTGGTAACAAGCGAGTGCCATAATGTCGGCGTCGCCTGCATGATCGTAATGCCATACGCTTGAATCATTTTTGCCAGCGCCTGCGGTTCCTGAATGGTCTCTTTGCGGGCAATAACACAGCCCGCTCCGCTGATGAGCGGAAGAAACAGCTCAAGTCCGGAAATATCAAACGCCGCAGTAGTGACGGCGAGCAGGCGGTCTCGTGCGCCGAACGGGAACATTTCCTGCATCGATAAGAGGAAATTGCTCACGCTTTTTAGAGTGACAACAACGCCTTTCGGTCTGCCTGTTGACCCCGAGGTATAAATGATGTACGCGGGATGAAGAGGTGACAGGCCGTCCGTTTGAACGGAGCTGTCCGCAACATGCTTGGCTGCCGCTTTTTCTGTCTCCGGATCATCCAGTATGATCTTTTCCGCTTTGCTTTCTTCAGGCAAACGGTCTGACAATTCCGAAGAGGTAATCAGACAGACAGGCTGTGCATCCTTGAGCATGTATGTGATCCGGTCAGAAGGAAAATCCGGATCAAGCGGCAGGTAAGCAGCTCCCGTTTTCAACACGGCGAGCATGCTGATCACCAAGTCCGCTGAACGAGGAAGCAGCAATGCTGCAAATTGCTCCGGTCCAAGCCCCTTTTCCTTTAACAAATGCGCAAGCTGATTCGCCCGCCTGTTCAGTTCGGCGTAACTCAGTTCTTCGTTTTCACTGATAATTGCCGGGCGGTCCGGTGTTTTGGCAGCCTGATCGTCAAACAGCTCTGACAAACATTTTTGCCTTTCTGTCTTTGCTGTGTCATTCCAATGTTTCAGCACGCTATTGCGCTCGTTTTCAAGCAGAAGATTGATCCTTCCGATCTTTTCCATTTGATTTTGCACGGCCGTTTCCAAAAGAAGCAGGAAGCGTTTTTGATGATCTTTTACATCTTGTGCACTGTACACTTCCGGATTCGCGTCAAAGTCTACCCGCAAACCGCTGCCGTCTGATCTGTCGCAGACGTTAATCGACAGATCATCAACAGGCCCTGCTGACAAATTATGAACAGTGCCCTTCGCTCCCGCAAAATCAAGTTTGTAATCAAACGGCATCACATTGATTAACGGGCCGAACAGCCTGCGGTTTTCACCTATCAATTTAAGATCGCGGCGCAGGTCTTCATGACGGTATTTTTGATGGCGCCGGATGCTGCGGATTTCTTTTGATACTTGGCTGACCGCCTCTTGAAAACTCATATCCGGGCGGAGAGAAAGGCGTAACGGAAGAAGATTCATCGCCATACTCGGAATATTCAGTGAAATTGACCTGATACGGCCCATCATCGGCAGTCCGAGCACCACTTCCCCGGCATTTGTCAAACGGTGAATATAGGAAGCTGCCGCCGCCACGACGACTTCATGCCAATTGGGCAATGATTTCAAGGCGGTTAAAGCCGTTTCAGACATATAAGCCGTACAGCGATGAAAGCTTTTCGACGTTCTCGGCGCTCTGTCCGCCAAACTGACGACATCAGGCCCGTCTGAAAACCGCTCCAGCCAAAAGGCGCGATCTTCCCGGAACCGCTCCGAGGCGCGGTAATCTTGATCTTCTGTAATCAATTGCGGAAAAGAACCAAAGGAGCGTCCACCATCCGGACGACCCTTCGTGATTTCGGTGTACATTTGTGCCGTACGCCGGGCCAGCAGTGAAAAACCGTAGCCGTCTATCGCAATATGGTGAATGCGCTGATACCAGAAAAAGCGTTCCGGCCCTGCCTTAAATAAAACTTCACGAAACAGCGGGCCGCACGTAATATCAACAGGCTCAGCCAGATCGGCCTGCATCAGGCTGAGGGCTGCCTGTTTCGGATCAGCTTCCGCACTCACGTCGATCACGTCAAGTGTAATGCGGGGAGACGGATTGATGATTTGCCATGGCCCGTCCATGTCCTCTCCGAATCGGGCATGTAACGATGCAGCTTCCGTTAAAACGCGTACAAGCGCCGTTTCAAACAGTTGAACATCAATTGTGCCGTTAATCTCAATATACTCGCCTGTATTGTAAATCGGATTATCAGGATCAAGCTGCTGCGCAAACCAGATACCGGCCTGGGCGCCTGTCAGAGGCAGCTGTTGTGTATCATGCATTCTATTCTCTCCCTTATAAATAATCTGCGTTCGGCAAGACTTTTTGAGATCGGGAAGAAAGCAGTCTCCACCATTCTTCCAGCGTCGGGTTCTCCGCCAGTTCCACAAATGTGACTTCAGCTCCCGCACGGCGCCATTGTTCGACGAGACTCATGATTCTGACCGAATCAAGACCTCTGTCCAGCAAATCTTCATGCTCATCAATATCAGACGGCGATTCTTGAAGCAGCGCCGCAATTTGCTCACGCACCCGGTCTTTCGTCAGGACCGCTGAAGCTGTCTCAGCCCCTGCTTCCGTTCCGGACTGAGACGCGCCGTTCAGACTCTCCAGCACCTCACTTGTCAAAGCGGTGAACGCGCAGCGTTCGGCCGCATACGTTAAAGCCATCTTATGCTTTTCCAAGGAAAAATCAGCAACAGCGTCCCCGATAAAAAAGCTTTGGATATCTTCCATAAACGCCTCACAGGCTGTTACAAGGCAGCCAATGTGCGCATAAATTCCCGTAATGATCAGCTGGTCTCTCCCGCTTTCACGCATGATGTTCAGAAGATCGGTTCGTTTAAAGGCGCTGTACCTCCATTTTGTCAGGACAATGTCCTGATCGTCAGGGGCAAGCTCCTTAATGACCTTTTCCTCGTAAGGGCCGCTTTTAAGACCCGGCCCCCAAAAATCAGTCAGAAGGGCACGATCTGACGGATCTTGGCTGCCCGGCTGTGCGGTATACACGACCGGAATACCGAGCGCCCTGCATTGCTCTTTTAATTTGCTGATATTGGCAGCCGCATCCGTAATCGGGGACTCTCCCTTCATAAAGGCATCGACGAAATAATTTTGCATGTCATGAATTAAAAGTACCGCGCGTTTAGGATTAAGATTCCATGATACTTTATTTTTCGGCATATCTGACGCTGTTGGCATCGCATATGCAGGAATAGCCGGAATAGCCATGTAAACACTTCCTTTTATTATTATAGTTCGATTTGGGCAGGCTTCAGTTTTTTGGCAATCGTTTCACGAAGATCCTTTTTACTGACCTTTCCGACGCCCGTTTGCGGGAATGAGCTGATAAATTCAATCCGGTCGGGAATTTTATACGCTGCAAGTCCCCGTTTACGCAAAAATGCTTTCAGCTCTCCCGGTTTTGGCGTTTCTCCTTTTGGTATAACGAACACGCAAGACCGCTCGCCGAGAAAATCATCTGGCATTGACACCATGGCTGCATCATGAACAGCAGGATGGGCAAGGAGGTGGTTTTCTACCTCCTCTGCGGCAATTTTTTCACCGCCCCGATTGATTTGATCTTTCGCACGTCCCTCAACGATGATATAGCCGGACGGAGTGAGTCTGACGATATCGCCTGTCTGATAAAATCCATCAGCGGTAAACGACCTTTCATTATGCTCAGGTGCTTTATAATAGCCGCGTATCGTGTATGGGCCGCGCGTAAGCAAATGGCCGGTTTCCCCAGGTGCTGCATCCCGCCCGTCATCATCTACCACCCGCACCTCGTCAAACGGTGACATCGGTTTACCTTGAGTGTTGACGATAATATCCTCCGGGTCATCCAGCCTCGTATAATTCACCAGACCTTCCGCCATTCCGAAAACCTGCTGGAGCGTGCACCCGAACGCGGTCTTCACCCTGCGGGCCGCTTCGGCGCTGAATTTCGCGCCTCCCACTTGCAGCACTTGGAGGCTGGATAAATCATTTCGGCGGGTACCCGCAGCTTCCATCCACACCATCGCAAGCGGCGGAACGAGCGCGGTAATCGTCACATTTTCTTGTTCAATCAAAGGGAAGCAATCATCAGGACTCGGCGTCGGTGATAAGACAACTCGTCCCCCCGCATATAAAGTTCCCAGAACACCCGGTGAGCTGAGCGGATAATTATGCGCAGCCGGCAGGGCCGCCAAATAGACACTCTGATCATCCAGGCCGCAAATTTCCGCACTGAGGCGCAAACTGTATATGTAATCATCGTGTGTTCGGGGAATCAGCTTGGACAGCCCCGTGCTTCCTCCTGACAGCTGCAAAAAAGCAACCTCAGCCGGACTTACTTCCTCCAGATGAACAGGTTCCGTATGCAGGCTGCTCAGCTGCTGGAATTCTTCAGCCTCTCCCGCCACAATTACATGTTCCAAGGACGGAAGTTTGTCTTTCACCTGTCTTGCAAGGCCTCTGTAATCAAATCCTGAATGTGTATCAGGAATGATGTAGGCTTTCGCCTCTGCAAACTCACAAAAATACGTAATCTCACTGCTTCTATGGGAAGGAAGCGCAAAAACAGGCAGCGCCCCCAAGCGGAACAGCGCGAAAATCACCTCAAAAAACTCGGCTGTATTCGGAAGCTGTATCACGACCCGGTCTTCCTTTTGAATCCCGAGCTTGTGCAGGCCGGCCGCTAAACGATCTGCTCTTTCATCTAGTTCTTTGTAGCTCCAATTTGTCTCACCACATGTGACGGCAGGGCGATCTCCATATAAAGCGGCCCGCTCTTTCAGCACCCCTCCGAAGGTTTCGCCTTTCCAGCAGCCGTCTTTGCGGTATTGATCCTCTAACTCTTTCGGCCACGGCGTAAATCCAGTCAGCATGATCGATTTCCCCCTTCTCCATTACATGTCATCTTGATAAAGTCCCATCGCGCGGAGCATCGTGCGGAATTTAGCAGATGTCTCGTCCAATTCATCCTGAGGTTTTGATCCGGCGACAATACCGGCGCCTGCAAACAGACGGAGAGAACGCGCTTTTGCCTCTGCGCAGCGAAGTGCGATAATCCATTCTCCGTCACCTTCAGCATCACACCAGCCCGCCATTCCCGTATAAAATCCGCGGTCAAACGGTTCAATGTCAAAAATCGCCTCCCGTGCCGCATCTGTAGGCGTTCCGCATACCGCCGGAGTCGGATGAAGAGCGATCGCCAGCTCAAGCGAAGTCGTTGACGGATCAGAAAGCTCTCCCCTTACCTCGGTTGAAAGGTGCCACATGGCCTCCGTTTGAATAAGCGACGGTTTATCCGGCACATCGAGTTTCCGGCAGAACGGTTTAAGGGCAGAGGCAACGGCAGCGACAACAACCGCATGCTCATGCAGATCCTTGGCTGAAGCCAGCAATTCATCCGCTCTTCTCTGATCCTCAATCGGATCTGTGCTGCGCGGTCTTGAGCCTGCCAAAGGATTGGACATAATAGCCGTTCCGGTTTTAGAAAGAAGCAGCTCAGGGCTTGCGCCGAAAAGCGTTTTCCGCGCTTCTGATGTTCCGGTCACATCTGCGGCAAACGTATAGCCGTGCGGATTGTGCTGCGCCAAATGCTTAACGGCTTGATGAATATCAATATCCTTTTCTGCGGTCAGAAGGAGCGTTCTTGACAGCACAATCTTACTGAGCGGGCCATCCGTAATGTTAAAAACGCCCTTTTCCACACCGCGCATAAAGCCCTCAGGCTCCGGAACAGGCAAAATGTCGTATGTATTTGTCTGCGGTTTTTCAGGTGAAATTGTCATAAATGAAAGCGGTTCGGCCAAATGAACGTCTCTCGGGACAAAAAGCTGCGATGCCTTTGTGCCGTCAAAAGGAATGGCCCCTGCCACAATCGGATGGTTTATACCGGAGCGCTTCGCCTGATCAAGCGTACGCATTACACGTTCAGACAGCGTATTCAGCTGGGAATCGGCCTCTGCTTCCGGCACTTTCGCAAATATCCCTTCCGCAAGCATCGTGCTGCGGGGGGAAGCTAAAAAGAATGCCCCGGGCCGATACGCTTCAAGCACCTCTCTTGCTGACATCTCTGTCAATAAATGTTGGTTTGACATGTCCGTACCTCCTTATCGTGAATCAAACGCCTAAAGTAGCGCCGCCATCGACGCATAAATCGTGCATCGTAATATGGTTTGCCTGTTCAGAGGCTAAAAAAAGAACGGCATTTGCAATATCAGAAGGCTTTGCCAGTTTTTTCAGCGGAATTCCTGTTTTATATGTGTCAAGAGAGCCTGCAATCACATCCCTGGCTCCGTTTTCATTCTGCCAAAGCGCCCTCTGCATTTCCGTTTCGGTTGAACCGGGAGACACGATGTTGCAGCGGATGTTATATTCCGCAAGCTCCAGTCCGAGGCATTTCGTAAACATGACGGCTGCCGCTTTTGACGCGGCATAAGCAGCCATGGACGCCCGGGGCACACCGGCCGCATTTGAGCCGACCGTAACGATGGCGCCTTTTTTCCGCTCTATCATGTACCGGCTGACTGCGCGCGAGACGTTAAACACACCGGTTGTATTGACGGAGAACGTTTTTGCCCAGTCTTCGTCGCTGAGGGAATGGATCGGCCCCGGCCGAAGCACTCCGGCGACATTGACCAGTATCTCAATAGGCCCCATTTCACGTTCAATTGCCGCAGTAATATCGTTTACAGCAGCACTGTCCGATACATCAGCCGAAAAAGCTTGAGCGCGCACGCCTTCACTTTGAAGTCTTTCCGTAAGCTCGTGAAGCTTCTTTTCATTCGTATCTATAGCGGCCACATTTACGCCTTGTACAGCAAGGGCCAGCGCCGTTGCTTTTCCGATGCCTTGAGCGGCGCCGGTGACGAAAGCGGTTTTCCCTTTCATTCCCAATGCGTCCATATCATCATACTCCTTCTATATTGATAATGATTATCATTATCAATTATGGTTCAAGACAATCATATCCAAATCAAATCTCGCAGTCAATTAGAATTTTAGAATCAGCCGTTTTTGGTCCGAAGTACCTGTTTTTTTCAGATAGATGAAAATGAGGTGTGAGGTCCGCCCGGATTTAGGGCAAACCGCAGGGCCCGGCTGATTAATACCGGAAGAACGGAAATATGGCCCTCGCCCTCAAACTCCCGGTATTCGGCACGCACTCCTTCTCTCTCAAGCTCTGATAATACCGAAAACAGTGCTTTTGCATGCTCTGGAATCCGGCTCTTATGGCTTTTTTCGATTTCTCCGGCCGCCAAGAGAACGCTTACGTTCAGCTCTGCGTCGTCCCGCAGTCGTGCTGCAAAGCGCTCTGCTTCTTCATGGATGAACCGTTTGTTCCAATGGATGGACGGACTTCCTGCGATATAGGTCTGAAACAATTCCGGTCTTGTCAAAAGCACTTGCAGCACAAAAAGGCCGCCCAATGAATGGCCGAAAATCGTCTGTCTGCCTGTGTCGATGCGATAATCGCGCTCCACTTCAGGCTTTAGTTCTTCCTCAATAAATGACAAAAACTCTTCTGCTCCTCCGCGCTCAGGCCACGCCATCCCTTGCGGATGCACCGGCAGCTCTGATTCGGGCAGAGGCAGTGTAAAATCACAGTGGCGAGCGGCAGAAAACGGCTGGTCCGTCGGATAACCGATTCCGACAATCACAGCGGGAACAACACCTGTTTTCTCAGGCCGGCGGCTTTGCACCCGTAAAGCCTCAGCCATTGTTCCGAACACGGAATTTCCGTCAAGCAGGTAAATGACGGGGAAGCCGGACGGAGGCGGTTCCTCCTGCGGAACAGACACAAAAATTTGATACGCACGGTCTCCTTTTCGTGAACGCATCTCCCTCACTTCTGTGCCCGGAATCGTAAATTGCCCGCCCTGCACGATTTCCTGCTTTGTTTTCTTTCCGTCCATGATCAGTTCATCCCCTCATATGATAATTACTTTATACGCACTCATTGATAATGATTTTCAATATCAAAAGACACCTCAAATAATAGTTTTTTTGCCAAACAAAGTCAATGGATTTTCCATATAAAAAAGGCACCTTACATTAATAAGGTACCTAAGCACTATTCGTGACATGGGATCAATCCCATGTAAAACGCTGATTTTTCCACGGATCTCCTCTCATATGATAGCCGTTTTTCTCCCAAAAACCAGGATGGTTTTCCTTCGTAAATTGGATGCCGCGCAGCCACTTGGCGCTTTTCCAAAAATAGAGATGGGGAAAAACGCCTCTGAGCGGATAGCCGTGCTCCGGCGTTAAAGGCTCTCCGTTATGAGCGTATGCGAGCAAAGATGTTTCCCGTGTAAAATCAGTGAGCGGCAGATTGGCGGTCCAGCCTTCTTCGGCATGAAGTATGACGTATCCAGCCTCTTTTTGGACCCCCGCTTTTTCAGCGATATCTTTTGCATGCACTCCCTGCCATACGTTATCAAGCCGGGACCAGCCCGTAACACAATGTATATCATTTTCTGATTCGGTTTTCGGAAAGGTCTTCAGATCTTCAAAGCTTAACAGCATCGGCTGATCAACAAGTCCGTAAACCTGCAGATTCCATTTTGACAAATCTTCATAGTAAGGAACATTTCCGGCGTGCAGCACTGGAAATTTCGTTGTGACATTTTGGTTTGGCGGCACTCTTTCCGATTGTACTGTTTGTTTCGTTTTCCCGAAAAACATATGGCTCCCTCCATTTTGTAAACCTATATAAAAATTATGTTGACAATCATTTTTCCTTCCATTACGCTATTCTGGTACAAGTATAAGGGGGAAAACAGATGATTCAACGTAAACTTCGCGCCGGTGATATGGCGCTTATCGGGATGTTTGCCGCACTGATGGGTGTCGGCGCCAACATTACATCAATGGCTCCCTTTTTGCAAGTTGCGGGAATTCCTTTATCTCTTCAGCCGTTCTTTTGTCTGTTAGCGGCGATGCTTCTCGGCAGCAGGCGCGCCGCCATTGCGATGACGGTCTATGCACTGGCCGGATTAGCGGGGGCGCCCATTTTTGCTCAGTTCTCAGCGGGCTTTGCGCCATTTCTCGGAAAAAGCGGCGGATTTATTCTCGCTTACATTCCGGCAGCATTTGCCGCAGGCTGGCTGTTAGAAAGAAAAGCGGAGCCTGGCCGATTTCTTTATGCTGCGGCCTCTCTCATCGGGACCGGCGTCATTTACGTGATCGGCACGACTTATATGTATATTGCGCTGAAACTGTGGCTTCATGCTCCTATCAGCTATGGTACAGCCTGGTTTTATATGGTTTGGTTTTTCATAAAAGATATGATCTTAGCCATAATATTGGCTTTTATTGCACCCGCCATTTATCGTTCAATTCATAAAGCGACAGGTTTCAGAAGAAATCATACGTCATCTGTGTAAGAACTGCAAAAAAGGCTCCCTGACAAGGGAGCCTTTTCTACAGGACAAGCGCAGCAATCCAGCCGAATAAAATAAGCGGGATGTTGTAAAAGATGAACGTCGGTACGCACGTATCCCAAATGTGGTGATGCTGTCCGTCTGCACTGAGGCCTGAGGTCGGGCCAAGCGTACTGTCACTCGCCGGAGATCCGGCATCTCCAAGCGCGGCTGCGGCTCCGATCACCGCAACCGTCGCCATCGGACTGAACCCGAGCTGAACACACAGCGGCACAAAAATAGTGGTAATGACAGGTACAGTCGCAAATGAAGAACCGATTCCCATTGTGATTAACAAACCGACGATCAGCATCAAGAATGCACCCACTGATTGGCTGTGGCCGATAAATCCCGTGGAAGCTTTTACTAGTGATGCTACATCGCCCGTTTTATTCAATACATTTGAAAATCCTGCCGCAACGAGCATGACGAAACCGATAAAAGCCATCAGAATCATACCGTCTGTAATAAGCTTATCAGCTTCATTGCGTTTCATGGCCCCGCTGATAAACAGCGTAAACAGGCCGGCAAGCGCCCCCATGATCATGCCTTCCACTCCCAAGACCTGTGACAGATAGAGCTGAACCCCAAGTGACACAGCAATCGACAAAACGGCGATCGCGATGCTTTTTTTCGTATAAGGGGAAGACGATAATCCGGCAATTTCTTTCATTTCATATTTTTTCGGCTTACGGAAGAAAATAATGGCCAAAATTAAGCCGACGACCATTCCCGCCGTCGGGATAATCAGAGCATACGGGATATCGCTGAGCGGCACCTTTAAACCGGATGATGCCATATTGTCTCTCAGCATGCCCTGAAAAATCTGCCCGAAACCGACAGGCAGAACAATATATGGCGCCGTCAGACCGAATGTCATCACACACGCAATCAGTCTGCGGTCCATTTCAAGTTCATTAAATATTTTCAAAAGCGGCGGAATCAGTACAGGAATAAACGCGATGTGAACAGGCACCACATTTTGCGAAAAACATGAGATGATTAAAATAATCAGGACAATTAACACTTTAGACAGTGCTTTCTTTCGCGAGTCTTCCTTTTTTCCGATTAATTTGACAGATGCTTCGACCATTGCATCAGGAAGCCCCGTCTTTGTTAACGCCGCGGCGAACGCACCGAGAAGCGCGTAGCTGACGGCGACAGTGGCATTTCCGCCGAGACCGTCTGTAAAAGCCTTCACCGTATCGCCAAGGCCCAAACCTCCAGTCAGTCCGCCGGCTAATGCGCCGATCATTAAGGCTATGATTATATTGACACGCAGCAAGCTTAACACGAGCATAAGCAGCACTGCGACAATAACAGCATTCATGATAGTTCCCTCCAAAAATCCTTTAGTTTGCTAATGTAGTAGATAATTAAAGTTAACATATATTCTGCGCTTTAGTCAACTAAAGATTTTGGGAATCAAAAACCCGCTGCTTTAGGGCAGCGGGCTGCGGTTAAGCTTGGGGCGTAAATCGCTCGGCCAATGTGGCTAAGGTCCTTGCCATGACGCCGGTTGCTCCGGACGGTCCGAAGCACGTCGCTTTATTGGCCGTTGCCGTCCCGGCAATATCGAGATGAACCCACGGCGTGTTCTCGGCAAATTCGCCGATAAACGTTCCCGCCATAATCGCGTGGCCTTCCCGTCCCGGAGAATTGTTCAAATCAGCCATTTGGCTGTTTCTTACCCGTTTTTTATCCTTTTCTGTAATCGGCAGCTGCCAGATCGGCTCTCCGCATTCTTGGGCCGAGTCGGCGACCTGCTCATAAAAGGCCGCGTGGTTTGTCATGGCGCCGGTCGTCTCCGTTCCTAACGCGACCACAACGCCTCCCGTTAAGGTTGCAACGTCTACGAGGACAGATGCCCCGTGATGCTTGGCGTATGTGATGCCGTCTGCCAGCACGAGCCGCCCTTCCGCATCAGTGTTTAAAATTTCAATCGTTTTTCCGCTGAGCGATACGATGACATCATCGGGCTTCATGGCATCACCGGAGATCATATTGTCCGTTGACGGAATGACGGCAAGCACATTTTGTTCAGGACGGAGTTCCCCGATAATCTCCATTGCGCCCAAGACGGAAGCCGCGCCTCCCATATCGCTTTTCATGCCGACGATGCCTGTTTTCGGCTTGATGGAATATCCGCCCGTATCAAACGTAATGCCTTTTCCGACAAGACCGATGACATCTTCCCAGTTTTCTTTGCCCTGATACTTGAGGACAATCATTTTCGGCGGTTCAGTTGATCCTTTGTTGACGGCGAGAATCCCGCCCATACCCAGCTCTTCCATTTCATCCTTCTCTAAAATTTCACATTCAAAATCATATTTTGCCGCAAGCTCAGCGGCATATGACGCCAAATCGGTCGCCGTGAGCATATTTCCCGGCATATTCACAAGCGTACGGGCTGAATTCGTTCCTTGGCCGTATGCGGCGCCGACGTTCAGGCCGGCCTGCACTTCCTGCAAATCTTCATCCGTCACCGCACAGACGGAGGTTAACTCCTGATCCGGCTCATTCGATTTATGTTTATAATCCTGCACTTCGTAAACAGCAAGCAGACAGCTTTCCGCCAGTGCGTGAGCGGCGTCGGCGGCCGGCACCTCGCTTGAAACGAACGTGTCAAGCAGCACGGACACTTCCTGCTTTTTGTCTTGATGTATTTGCTGAAATACGCGGGCAAAGCATTCTTTCGTATCTTCAAACGAGTAATTCGCTTCTCTTCCCAACCCGATAAAATAAATACGTTTCATACCTGTTCCGAGCGGAGGGTATACTTTTGATACACGATTTCGTTTTGCAGACACATCACCGTCCTTTAACAGCTGTGTCAAATGTCCGTTCAGCTCATCATCCAATTCCTTCGTGAATCCGTTAAGCCTGCTTTTTTGGAAAAGTCCGACGACCAGTGTTTCAGGATGCCGCAGTTGATCAGCCGCATAAAACATGAGCACACACTCCTTAGGTGGGTATTTGTTATGTAAAATGGTATAATGATAAAACATTTTTCCATTAATATTATTTTAACAAACTAAGGGCGTTTCCTGCAGTTTTTCGTTTCCATTTGACTGTTTTATATAGAAAGGATGTCACATATGGATATATTTATGAATTTTCCTTTACTGGCGAGCTTTGCTGCAATTATCTTTGCCCAGGTTGTAAAAGTACCCATTCAATTTATCGTATCCAAAAGGCTTGACTGGTCCCTTGTGACAAGCACAGGCGGCATGCCAAGCTCCCATTCCGCTGCCGTAACAGCGCTGTCTACGGGTATAGCTTTGGAAAGCGGTCTGGATTCGCCTCTGTTTGCAGTCGCTGCGATTTTCGCCGTCATTACGATGTTTGATGCCACGGGTGTAAGACGCCATGCGGGCGAGCAGGCGACGGTCATTAATAAATTGGTCATTGATTTTAATCGGTTTGTCAGCGAGGCAAGGGATTTTCCGAAGGCGGAGGAGAAAGAAAAGCAGAAAAAGCTGAAGGAACTGCTCGGCCACCAGCCGATTGAAGTGTTTTTCGGCGGCCTGACGGGCATTGCGCTGACCTTGATTTTAGATTATTTCTTTATGTGAAAAAACGCTTCAGCGGGTGCTGAGGCGTTTTTATTCTTTAACAGTTTTATACTGGTTTCTGAATACTTGTAAGGACTTTGTTTCATTCAGCTTTACCAGTTCATCCTCGGAAACCGTTCCGTTACCTTTTTTTACGATATAAACATCCAGTGTTTTTTTGCCCCAGTTATTATAAACGTCCTTCACGGTGTCAAAGTAGAGATCGAGACGGCTGCCTTTTATTTTTGAACCGGTATCAGCCACTACCCCATACCCGTAATTCGGGATAAACAAAATGGTCCCAATCGGAAAAACAGACGGATCGGCGGCAACCGTAGAATATAAATCGCGTTTGACCTTTACACCTGAATATGTAATGCCGTACTGCGGGTGCCCCGGGGATTTTCCCGTAGATTCCGCCCCGGCCGTATAACCGGTTGCCGTCACCTTATGTGACGGATAGCGCTTCCAGTCAAAAGCTTCTTCCAGCGGCTTTACTTCGCCTGAAGCCTTCCTTTCCGGATGATCCTGCAATGACTGAAACGGAATGCCGATTTTTTTCAAAGATTTCCCGTGATTTTCAATCATCCAGTTTGACAGGTCTTTTGCTTCTACTCCGGTGATGGCAAAGTATGTAGCGTTACATGCGCCCAAAAAGAGCACGATCATGAATATGCGCCTGATTATCGTCATTATCAATCACCTCTCCTCCGAGTCATTGTTCCCAACTCGGGGAGACACTATACAAAAACGGCATCACACAAAAAAAGCTTTCTCAAATAAGAAAGCGAGCTTAAAACATTTGATATCCTCTTTTTCTAAGCGCCTTAATGGCAATCCCTGACATAATGGCTCCGGCGAGGCCGCCGGCTAAAATGACGATATCGGCGATCGCTAATGACGTCATGCGCTGAAACAGGCTTTGAAACGATTCTCCCGGGGCTTGCACATAACTGATCATCTTTTTATTGCTGATAATGAAAAGGCATACAATCGGATATACAACAGCCATAATCCACGACATTCTCAGCAGCATGTTTAACAGAAAGCCAATGCCGAAAAACAAAACAAAAAATAAAACAATTGAGATGATGACGACAGGCAAACTAATCATAAACAACCACCCCCTAAAGCACTTTCAGTGTACCTCGGAGGCGGTAAAAAAGTCAACGTCTGGAAACATCAGCGTGTCTCTTTGCCGCTTCCCTGACAGGACGGACATGTTTCGGAGCCGCCAAGAAGCAATTGTAAATAACCTTTACCAGAGCAGAACGGGCACGCGGCCACAGTGCTTTTCGCTGTTGTTTTCATGCGGATCACCCTTTTTCTTAATTTTCTGATAATATAACATATCCCATTGTCAAGCACCAAGTCAGAAGATGTGACAAATCATTTGATGTAAGCGGAAACATCTTATTTTTACTACTGAATCCTTTTCGTTCCGCCATTTTTTAAAAGAAGTAAAAACCCGCGCCTGCGGGTTTTTAGAAGAATTTAAATTTCCCTTTTTTCAGTGTCAGGCCGAGGCCGCCGATCATAAATAACGAACGGTTGTCGATTACCTTTTTCATGAAGGATGCCGGCGTGCCTTTCAGCTTCTTGCCGTAAACGACACCGACCGCATTATGTTCTCCGAGGGAGGCTACCGTTCCTTTAATATCCGGCTTGAATTCTTCAAGCTGTCCTCCTTTAATCAAGCGGCCTAAGTTTTTGGCGACTGTTTCTCCTTGCTGCATCGCGATCTGCGCAGTCGGCGGATAAGGGCGTTCCGTCTCTTCATTTATAAACAGGGAGCTGTCGCCGAGAATAAAAACGTTCTCATGACCGGGCGCCCGAAGATCAGGATTCACCTTGACACGGCCGCGCATGTTTTCAAAACCGGCTTCCTCCACGATCGGATGTCCGCGTACACCTGCCGCCCACACAACGGTCTGCGATTTAATTTCTTCAGGCTCTTCGTCTTTTTTACCGACCGTGACACCGTCTGCCCTGCATTCTTGAACAGCAGTGCCGATTTTAAACTCAACGCCCTTGTCTTCAAGATAATGGACGGCGTAATCCACAAGCTCCGGATCAAAGCCCGGCAGGACAGTCGGAGCAGCCTCGACACATACGATGCGGACCAGGCTTTTATCAATGTCATAATTCCTGCATAACTCCGGCATGCGGTTGGCAAGCTCGCCCAGAAATTCAATGCCTGTGAAGCCCGCGCCGCCGACGACAATGGTTAAGCGGTCGGAACGCTTTTCGGCCTCAGTGTTGTATGTTGCAAACTGCAGTTCAATGTGTTCCTTCAACTGGCGTGACGTATTGATATTAGCAATCGGAAATGCAAATTCTTTTAAACCTTTAATACCGAATGTTTCCGGGACGGCGCCCAGCCCGATAATGAGATAATCGTACGGAATGTCTCCATTTAAAAGGGTAACTTTTTTATTTTGAACATCAATCGCTTTCACCGTATCCTGCACAAACTTGACACGCGATTCATTTATCACATCTTTTATTTGATATCTGCAGCGGTCATGGTGCAGCGTTCCTGCGCTCGCCTCATGCATCCATGTCGTCTCATAATGATAGTTGTGCTTATTGACTAAAGTAATCTCAGCATCATTTGCGCTGATCTGCTTCGGAAGCCTCGTCACTGTCATTAATCCACCATAACCTGCACCTAAAACCACGATTTTGGGTTTATTCAATGCCATCACATCCACCTTCTTTTTTTTGCTGTTAGACGCATTATCAAATCAACATTTGTAATAGCTTCAGCTTATTGGCGGGATTTTATGAAATGAATTATAAATTTTTTAGAAAACCGCACATGTCTGCATATCACCATAGTATCCGAGAGAAACGGAAAACATTCAGGAAAAAACAGAATGGAATTTGTCCCCATCTTAGCGGCGGCAAGGATATTTTTCAAGAATGAAGCGGCCGAGCGGGTTTCGCCACTCGTCATCATTTCAAATTGTATGTTATAATTAATAACAATTTTCATTTAGGAGGCAATTTGGTATGCAAGAGGATTCAAAGGTTTACGATATTACGGTTATCGGCGGCGGCCCGGTCGGCCTGTTTACTGCATTTTACGGGGGAATGAGACAGGCAAGCGTCAAAATCATTGAAAGCCTGCCCCAGCTTGGCGGCCAGCTTAGCGCGCTGTATCCTGAAAAATATATTTATGATGTAGCCGGATTCCCGAAAATCCGCGCACAAGAGCTCGTGAATAACCTGAAAGAGCAGATGGGAAAATTTGATCAAACCATCTGCTTAGAGCAAGCCGTTGAATCAGTTGAAAAGCAAGCAGACGGCGTGTTTAAGCTTGTTACGAATTCAGAAACGCATTATTCAAAAACAGTAATCATCACTGCAGGAAACGGCGCATTTAAGCCGAGAAAGCTTGAGCTTGAATCAGCAGAGCAATATGAAGGAAAAAATCTTCATTACTTCATTGACGACCTCAATCAATTCGCGGGCAGACGCGTTGCCATCTTAGGGGGCGGAGATTCCGCGGTAGACTGGGCGCTTATGCTTGAGCCGATTGCGAAAGAAGTCAGCATCGTTCACCGCCGTGACAAATTCCGTGCGCATGAGCACAGTGTAGAAAACCTGCACAATTCTAAAGTAAACGTGCTGACGCCGTTTGTTCCGTCTGAACTTGTCGGTGAAGACCGGATTGAGCAGCTCGTGCTTGAAGAAGTGAAAGGCGACCGTAAAGAAATTGTCGAAATTGACGACCTGATCGTAAACTACGGCTTTGTTTCATCTCTTGGCCCGATTAAAAACTGGGGGCTTGATATCGAGAAAAACTCCATCGTGGTGAAAAGCACAATGGAAACAAATATTGAAGGATTCTTCGCTGCAGGAGACATCTGCACATATGAAGGAAAAGTAAAACTGATCGCCAGCGGTTTCGGCGAAGCGCCGACAGCCGTAAACAACGCGAAGGCTTACATGGACCCGAAAGCGCGCGTCCAGCCTCTGCATTCCACAAGCATGTTTGAAAAATAATAAAAAAGAGTCTGTGTCATCGCGGCACAGACTCTTTTTTATTTAAATATCCAGATATAATTCATCACCGTTCCGACAACAAGCGCAATGACAAGTGCTGACACGACCCAGATCGTTCCTAAAATAATCCGGTCCTGAATTTTTTGGGCTTTTGGATTGTGTTCGTGCTGCTCCTGATTCATACCGAACCCTCCCTCCTGTTTCTTCCATATCTATTAAGACAAACAGTTGATCTAAAAATCCAATATCACTATGATAACCAAACTCCGTACGGATGACAAGCCGCCGGCATTTGCCCCCTATAAAGAAATATGAAAACATTTGACATCAGATACAAAACGAAGTACATTATAAAAAGACGAACATTTAATTTATATGTGATTTTATTATTCGTTTTTAGGGGTGTTATGTATGGAAAACGTATTTGATTATGAAGATATTCAATTAATTCCTGCAAAGTGTATTGTAAACAGCCGCTCTGAGTGTGATACATCAGTGACATTGGGCGGGCACACATTTAAGCTTCCGGTCGTACCCGCAAATATGCAAACAATTATAGATGAGAACATCGCAATCCGGCTTGCGGAGAACGGTTACTTTTATATCATGCACCGTTTTGAGCCGGAAAAACGCTTATCCTTTGTCCAAGACATGAAAGCGCGCGGGCTTATTTCTTCCATCAGTGTCGGCGTGAAGGAAAATGATTATGCCTTCATCCGGGAATTAAAAGAACAGCAGCTTGTACCGGATTACATCACAATTGACATCGCTCACGGCCATTCCAACGCGGTGATTGAGATGATTCACTTTATAAAAGAAAACGTGCCGGAAAGCTTTGTCATTGCGGGCAATGTCGGAACGCCGGAAGCCGTAAGGGAATTAGAACGCGCGGGTGCTGATGCGACAAAAGTAGGAATCGGTCCAGGGAAGGTCTGCATCACAAAGATTAAAACCGGTTTCGGAACAGGCGGTTGGCAATTAGCCGCGCTTCGCTGGTGCGCAAAAGCGGCAAGCAAACCGATCATCGCTGACGGAGGCATCCGCACGCACGGCGATATTGCGAAATCCATCCGTTTCGGCGCGTCTATGGTCATGATCGGATCATTATTCGCCGGCCACGAGGAATCACCGGGACAAACGATAGAAATCGACGGAAAGCTGTATAAAGAATATTTCGGCTCCGCTTCCGAATATCAAAAAGGCGAGAAGAAAAATGTTGAGGGCAAAAAAATGCATGTCGAGCATAAAGGCTCTTTACAGGACACACTGACTGAAATGGAGCAGGATCTCCAATCATCAATTTCTTACGCCGGAGGAAACAAGCTTGACGCGATTCGAAATGTCGATTACGTCATTGTGAAAAACTCAATTTTTAATGGCGATAAATTTTAAACGGCAATTACAAAAAAGACATTCAATCCATGAATGTCTTTTTAAATATTAAAATATAGAACAATACTGGATAAAAGATTAATGAGAAAGATAAGCAAAAAAACGTATCGAATCATTTTATGAAAAGGGGCAAATAAAAAAATATACAATCCCGCTGCCCCAAAAGTAAGTACAGGAAATAACCACTCAAAGGATAAAGAAATGACATACCCTATGATCATAACAATCGGCACTCCGATTAATGATAATTTACTTCTCATATTCATTCTGCCCCTTCTACTTAAATATTGGTGTGATATAAGCCTCAACAATTGCCGCAGCGATCAGTAAACAAATGATGCACAGCACCATGACGCCGATATGTTTAAACATCGTTATCATAATCTTTTTTTGCTTAGAAAAACACAGCCTAATGACCAGTTCAATGCTCTTGAAACCGATAGCGCCACACTTTTTTATAATCTGAGAGCATTCTATCTCAGAGCCCTTCTGTTCTTCTTTTTCCGGCCAATGTAATCTCTATTGCTTCGCTAAGTAGTAGTCGCGGGTATTTTTTTTGCCCCCTAAAACACTCGTAACTCTCCGCCATTTTTTTTAACGCCATAATAAAAACGCCTCCCTTAACGATGATTTAATTTACATCGCTAAGACAAGCGTCATTAACAATCCTAACAACCATGAAACAGGTTTGTTTTTACTCCCAAAATAGTAAAGGTTATTCGCTGCTGCAATCTGCAATCTCCCGGGACAGTTTTCGATTAGATGATCGAATCATATCCCGCCAACATTGGCGTGTCGCAAAACGTTGATATACCGTGCTAAACCCCTAGCACTCTTCCGGTGTGCCGGCATTTTTAGCCGTGCGGAAAGAAGAACCGCAGCCGCATGATGCGATGGCGTTCGGATTGTCGATCGTGAAACCGCCGCCCATCATAGACTGCTTGAAGTCGATGATGGTGCCGTTCATAATATCAAGGCTTTCGCTGTCGACCAAAACGTTGATGCCGTGCTGCTCGAACAAGCTGTCTTTTTCGCCTTTTTCATGCTCAAACCCCATTCCGTAAGACAGGCCGCTGCAGCCGCCGCCTTTTACGCCTACACGGAGAAACGCGTTTTCTTCTTCATGCTCTTTCATCATATCTTTTATATGCAAAGCCGCTGCTTCAGTAATTGTTACGGGAACACTCATGGTATGACCTCCTTTTTAAAAAAACGGATGCTGTTATCTATTATAAACATGAAGGGCCCAATTCTCAAACGAGCTGTTTACAGAAAATAGACGCCGTCACATACGGTTTCAGCTGGGCCTGTCATGAGGACATGCCCGTTGTCCTGCCAGTTAATCACAAGGTCGCCTCCGGCTAAATGAACGGTAATGTCTTGATTCCGTTCGGATACACCGTTTAATACAGATGCGACAGCCGCTGCGCAGGCGCCGGTTCCGCATGCCTGGGTAATGCCGGAGCCCCGTTCCCAAACGCGAAAATGAAGCTCATTGGCGTTTACCGTTTCCACAAATTCGACATTGACGCCTTCCGGGAATCTCGGATCTTTTTCAATGACGGGCCCGAGCGTTGTCAAAGGCGCTTGATTAATGTCTTCAATCGGAAATACGATGTGGGGATTTCCCATTGAAACGGCTGTTCCCGCGAGCTCCGCTTCTCCGAATGTGAAGGTTTCATTTATCGTCTGTTCATCACCATTGCCCTCCATCGGCAGCTCTTTTTTTGTAAGGCGCGGTTCGCCCATATCAACTGCGACTTCGCGCACCATTCCGTTTTCCTCTTTAATGTCTGCTTTCACAAGGCCTGACAGCGTTTCGATGAAAAAGGACGTTTCTTCTGTCAGCTTATGTTCGTATGCGTACTTTGCCACACAGCGAAGACCGTTGCCGCAGTTTTTTCCTTCTGAACCGTCATTATTAAAGATCCGCATTTTCACGGGCGCTTTCTCAGACGGACAAATGAGAATCAATCCGTCAGAGCCGATTCCCGTATGAATGCTCGACACCTTGACAGCGATGTCTGCCAGCCGTTCTTCCGGCAGCTGTTCTTCAAATTGGTTCACATATATATAACTGTTTCCAAGACCGTGCATCTTGGTAAAACGAAATGAATTCATATCGGCCTCCAACTTTTTTTCTTTTTCTTAGTATAAAAGCTCTTTCGTGCGGACACAATACAATTATCCCCCGTTTTTCATACATAAAAGCTCCCTGCATGTTATATGCAGGGAGCTTTTATCGTTTAAAACCAAACTCGTTGATGAATAAACGGGCCGGATAGTGCCGGGATACCCGGCAGGCGGCACATCGCTGAAAAGCCACAAATCGTGGCTTTTTTTACGTTTAAATAAACATACCGGCAATCGCGGCGCTGAGAAGATTTGCGAGCGTTCCCGCAATGACCGCTCTCAATCCGAGGCGCGCGATGTCTGAACGGCGGCTTGGCGCCAAACCGCCCAGTGTGCCGAGCATAATCGCAATGGATGAGAAGTTGGCAAATCCGCACAAGGCAAAGCTGATAATGGTAGACGTTTTTTTCGAAAAATCTGCAATATGGGGGCCGAAGTTTGAGTAAGCGACAAACTCGTTCAATACAAGTTTTTGCCCGATATAGCTTCCCGCCTCTAAGGCTTCATGCCAAGGAACACCGATCACAAATGCAATTGGAGAAAACACATACCCTAGAATGGATTCTAATGTAATATGTTTGAAACCGAACCAGCCGCCGATTCCGCCGAGAATTCCGTTCACAACGGCGATTAATGCGACAAACGCAAGCAGCATGGCCCCGACGTTCAAAGCAATTTGAAGACCTGTGGACGCGCCCTTTGCAGCGGCGTCGATCACATTCGCGGCGCCTTCACCTTCGTCCATATTAAAATCGCCTTTTACCGTCTGTGTTTTTTCCGTTTCCGGAATCAGTATTTTACCGAATACGAGACCGGCCGGAGCCGCCATAAAGCTTGCCGCCAGCAAATATTCGATCGGAATGCCCAGCAGCGCGTAACCGAAAAGAGTGGAGCCCGCTACAGCAGATAGACCGCTCGTCATAATCGTAAACAGCTCGGAACGTGTCAATCCGGCAATCAGCGGTTTAATGACAAGCGGTGATTCGGATTGGCCGACAAAAATATTCGCTGCCGCTGCAAGCGATTCTGTTTTGCTTGTCCCAAGAAGTTTTGAGAGCCCGCCTCCGATGACGCGGAAAATGAGCTGCATGATTTTCAAATGATACAAAACGGCAATGAGCGCTGAGAAGAAAATAATGACCGGCAGAACGCTCAGTGCAAATGCCGGGCTGCTGCCCACTTTCAAAAGAGGACCAAAAATAAAGCTGATCCCTTCATTCGCATAATCAATGAGAAGCTGAACGCGGCTGGAAAACCATAAAAACACAGCCCGCCCCGCATCCCACTTTAACACGATGTATCCAAAGGCAATTTGTAAACATAAACCGACGATGACGGTTCTTACGTTAATTTTGCTTTTCTTTTCTGATAACAAAAAAGCAATGGCTAATATAGCCGCTGCCCCGAGCAGCCCCCAAACTATATTCAATGAATCCACCTCTAAAATTTTATTTAAAAAAAGTCTTTATTAAGATAACAATATTTATTTTTGCTGTCTACAAATTTTTTATTTTGCCAAAACTCGGAGCAATAAAAAAAGAGGCCCGCTCGGAGCCCCCTGATTAAAACATCGGATTTTCTTCTATGAATGTATATATGTTTTCAACAAGTTCAGCCGGCGTGTTCCCTGTGACCACTTCGCCGTTAACAAGGGCGAACATGGACTCCATGCATTTTCCGCAATAGCTTAAACAGCCGTATTCAAGCACGTCCAGATTCGGGTCCTTCTCCAATATCTCTCGTGCTTCCTGGGAACCGCGCGCTAAATTGCTGACACAGAATTCAATCATCGGATTCATGCGGTTTCACCTCACATATGTACCTTATCCTAACGGAATTTCCGCTTTTCGTCAAAGAGATGGTTTGGCGTAAGCATTATCGTAACATATTAATTCAGGGTAAAGGTTTTACTATTATGCGTTTTCTGGTCAATTTGTAGGTTATTTTAAAACTATTATTGTGGTTTTAGATCAAATTCGATATAATTCTAGATGTTATTTTACATAGTTCGTTATTTTGTAACAACATTGACTACCATATTTTTCGGGCAAAAGGGGAATCATAATGAAAAAATTGGTCTTGATCGGCGGAGGGTACGGGAACATGCGGGTGCTTCACCGTTTATTGCCGAACCAGCTTCCGTCAGATATTTCAATTACGCTGATTGACAGAAATCCGTATCACTGCTTAAAAACAGAATATTATGCACTTGCTGCCGGCACTATTTCTGATCATCATATCAGAGTGTCTTTTCCTGAACACCCGAATTTGGATGTTCAATACGGAGAGGTGTCTTCGGTCGACACGAAAAATAAACAAGTACTGTTCCATGACCGCGAACCGATTTCTTACGATGATGCGGTTATCGGGCTGGGCTGCGAGGATAAGTATCATAACGTGCCCGGCGCCCCGGAACACACATACAGCATTCAGACGATTGACCAATCACGCGCAACCTATCAAAGACTGAACAACCTCGGCGCCAATGCAGCTGTCGCTATTGTCGGAGCGGGATTAAGCGGCGTTGAGCTTGCCAGTGAATTAAGAGAGAGCCGTGACGATTTAAACATTATATTATTTGACCGCGGTGAACTGATTTTATCAAGCTTTCCGAAGCGGCTGAGTAAATATGTCCAAAATTGGTTTGAGGAACACGGAGTCACCATTATCAATAAAGCGAATATTACACAAGTGGAAGACGGCATCGTGTATAACCACGGCGAAGCCATTCACGCCGATGCTATCGTTTGGACGGCCGGAATTCAGCCGAATCAAGCCGTAAGAGACTTAGATGCAGAAAAAGACGCACAAGGCCGCGTCGTGTTAACACCGCACCATAATATTCCGGGTGATGAGCATGTATATGTCGTCGGCGATTGCGCGAGCCTTCCGCATGCACCCAGCGCCCAGCTGGCCGAAGCCCAGGCTGAACAAATCGTACAAATTCTTCAAAAACGCTGGAATCAGGAAGAGCTGCCGGAAACGATGCCGCAGTTTAAGCTGAAAGGCGTGCTCGGCTCACTCGGAAAAAAAGCGGGCTTCGGCCTTGTCGCCGACCGTCCGCTGATCGGGCGTGTGCCCCGTCTGTTAAAATCCGGGCTTTTATGGATGTACAAGCATCATAACGGATGATAAAAGCAAAACCGCTGATTGGCCATCAGCGGCTTTTTTCTATGAACCGGCTACGTAGCCGCGCTTTTCCATTTCTTCATATATATCTTTTAAATTCGGATTTCCTTCCCCTACAATGACGTCCTCCACTAAAACGAGCGGATAAAAGAATTCGTCGTTTCTGATTCGTTCTGAGAGCTCTTGAATGTCTTCTCGTTGAGGCGGTTCATTAATATCAATATATTGCATCCTAAAAGGCTGATCAGGATATTTCCGCTTCAGCGCCGCCTCCAGCCATTCAAAAGTATCCTTGGCGCCGGGCATATTCACGCAGCTTGCGCAGACCGTTTCCGCGCCGTAAACGCTGAGCATAATCGGCTCTGTCATGTTTATCATCCCCTTTACACCAGTATACAAAGGACGGGGCAGCTTTTGTATAAAAAACGGTTTTTATGTTCAAGTATAGATGTGCTATAATAATGAAAGCAACTTTGCAAACCAAACATTAGATTTTTATCGTTACTGTGAATATAATGGTTTTATGCATATGAAAGGAGCGAATGTCATGACTGAGGTTGAAATGAAAGAACAAGTACAGGAAGTATTAGATAAATTACGCCCGTTTTTGCTTCGTGACGGCGGTGACTGTGAGCTTGTCGACGTGGACGAAGGGATTGTAAAACTTCGCCTCCTTGGCGCATGCGGAAGCTGCCCAAGTTCAACGATTACGCTGAAAGCGGGAATCGAACGCGCCCTTCTTGAAGAAGTGCCGGGTGTCGTTGAAGTAGAACAAGTATTTTAATCAAGAAGAAACCAGGCTGATCTCACAGCCTGGTTTTTTATTTTTACAAATATTGATCAAACCACGAACAGATATAGTTCAGCCGCTTCATCCGCTGCTTAGGGCGGCCGCTGCGTGACAATTCATGCGTGGCTCCCGGAAATCTGACAAACGCGGTTGTTTTGTTTAATTTTTTCAGTGCGGTAAAAAGCTGCTCCGCTTGTTCTATCGGGCAGCGGTCATCTCGCTCTCCATGAAGAATTAAAAGCGGGGTCGTGACTTGTGACGCATATTTTATCGGCGAACGCTCCCATAGCTTTTCCGTTTCCTCAAATAAGTCGTGCCCAAGCTGCCAGTCTGTGAAAAAGTAACCGATATCACTGACACCGTGAAAGCTGAACCAGTTTGAAATAGAGCGCTGCGTGACAGCCGCTTTAAAACGGTCTGTCTGGCCGACGATCCAATTGGTCATAAATCCTCCGTAGCTTCCTCCCGTCACACCGAGACGATCCCGGTCAATAAACGGATAAGCATCTGCAGCCTCATCCACAGCCTGC
Organism: Bacillus sp. YC2; assembly: GCF_019891195.1. Lineage (NCBI taxonomy): Bacteria > Bacillati > Bacillota > Bacilli > Caryophanales > Bacillaceae > Bacillus > Bacillus sp. YC2. Next base: position 124,266 of record NZ_JAHXDO010000001.1, read on the forward strand.
ATGACATCGCGGTAATCTCCTCCGCCGTAATCCCCCCTGACACGATTGACAAAGTCCTGTCCATAGCCGTGGCTGCCTCTCGGATTCACATACACGACTGCATACCCTTGAGCGGCCAGCACTTGAAATTCGTGAAAATATGTATGTCCGTACATCATGTGAGGCCCGCCGTGTACGTAAAGGATGAGCGGATTTGTCTTATTTTCTTCAAATCGCGCGGGCTTTAAAAACCAGCCGTTCACCGTCAGCCCATCCTTTGTTTCATATTGCAGGTTTTCCGGAACGGATATGATATGCTCCTCGACAAAACGGTCATTGGCCGCCGTCAATTGTTCCTCTTCCCCTTCTCCCAGCGGAATGCTGTAAAGCTCAGAGGGCCGTGACGGCTTGGCAATGACGGCGATATAGCTTTTTTGATCGGGATGAAAAGTAAAACCGTTTACGTATTCATCTTCTAACCGGATCGGGTAAGCGAGTCCGTCAATTGAAATATAATAAATGCCGGTGCTTCCCTGCTCGGTTCCGAGGACGTAAAATCCCTGGCCGTCGTTTGTCCATACCGGACGCGGGGTAACGCCTCCTATAAGTGAATCCGCAATAAGCGCGTCACTTAAATGGACATCCAGCATGTCAGTCAGGCAAGACAGCCGTTCGTTTTTCATGTCGTAGAGCCATGCCTTTTCTAATGTCGCATTGCGATATTCATTTTCATGGCCGAGTATGGCGATATAAGAACCATCCGGTGAAAACGCGCACGAACCGAAGGAGCCGCTGTACGGCGTAATTTGTGTCAGGCGGCCGCTTTTCAGCTCCATTACATAGACATCGCTCGGCTTACTGGCATCGCCCTGATCGGTTAAATTGGCGGTAAACACAAGCCGTTCGCCATTTGGAGAAAATGCCGCGTCATAATGATCAGCTTCATGATCCGTAAGCTGCTGAATAGTTCCCGTTTCCGGATTGACAAGCACAAGCTGCGCCCAGCTTCCTTTTAGTAAACCTCTTCCATCACGTTTGTACGTTAATGATTGAACGTCAACAGGCTCAAATTCATCTCGTTTCTTTTTTTCTTGATCATCCGCGCGTTCAGATGAAGTCAGACTGACGGATAGAAGCACTGATTTGCCGTCGGGAGACCATATGGGGTCAGATACGCCCCATGGGATATCGGTCACTTTTTCGCCCTCTCCTCCGCCGGCGTTCATGATAAAGAGCTGGGGAACACCTCCGTCCCTGTCAGAAACAAAAGCGAGACGCGATCCGTCCGGAGACCATCTCGGACTGGTGTTTTTCTTGTCCCCATATGTCCATCGGCTTGACGTCCCGGTCTCTGCGTCATACATCATAATCGCTGAGGAATACGAATCCTGCTCTTGATTTACTTTTGTCTGTACGTAGGCCGCCCGTTTGCCGTCAGGGGCATACTGGGGGTCGGTCACGGATACAAGTGCCGCAATGTCTTCTTCGGTCATGAGTTTTTTCAATTCATTCTCCTCCTTTTCTTTTTATTTCGCTTCCCTAAATAAAAATCCTGCTCTTCGAAAAAAAGCGTTCTTCTCTGCCGTGAAGAACGCTTTTTAACATTATATGCTTTTCACCTGCTGCAAAGGATTCCGATCAATGACACTTCCTTCTCTCGGAACGGTCAGCGCCGCAATTTCACAGTGCGGGAAGTTCAGGGACAGCTGTTGTTTCAGCTCCTCTCCCTTTCCTTTTTCAGTCAGCACAAGAATTGTCGGCCCCGCTCCGCTCAGTGCCGTCCCGTATGCTCCCTTCATCTCAGCCGCATGTTCCACCTTCGACAATTCGGGGACAAGCATGGCGCGGTACGGCTGATGGAGCATATCTTTACTCATCATTTTTCCCGCCAGCGCCCAGTCTTTTGACATGATGGCAGCAATGAGAAGATTGCTGACGGCGCTCGCTTTTACGGCGTTACGGTAAGGAAGCTGTTTCGGAAGCACGTCTCTTGCGTCTCTCGTCAGCACTTCATAAAACGGGATGACCGCGACAACGTCAATGTCGGCATCCGGAACACGCACGATATGTGTCTCATCTTCTTCGTGAAGACCGATCACAAGCCCTCCTGTGAGGGACGCAGCGGCATTATCGGGGTGGCCCTCCTCCAGGCTGGCCAAATGCAGCTTGTCTCTTTCTGACAGCTCCAGACTGCATAATTCGTCAGCAAGCTCTATCGCTGCGACGATAGCGGCCGCGCTGCTGCCGAGTCCGCGCGCGAGCGGAATATCGCTCCATACTTTTACGTGGACAGGCGGCAGTTCTTCATTATAGCGGTCAGCCGTCCGTTTGGCGACTTGATAAATCAAATTGTCCGCACCTGCAGGAATGCCCGCGACAGTTTCCGTTTCGGGCGTAAACTTCCATTCTCCGCTTCGGTAAACCGAGAGCTTCAAATATCTGCTGAGCGCCATCCCGACTGAATCAAAACCCGGCCCTAAGTTAGCTGTGCTTCCCGGAACGGTAATGGAAAACAGCATATCCGCCTCGTTCATACATGAGCCGCTCCGTTCAGATATTCAAGAATGCAGTCTTCATCTGTCGGCAAAGTCATCGGCTGAATGTCAGAAATATCGACTGCCGTGTTCGGATCTTTTAAGCCGTTTCCGGTTAAGACTGCGACAACCTTGCTTCCTTTTGGAATTTCACCCGATTTCACCTGTTTTAAAACGCCGGCAATCGAGGCACAAGAGCCGGGTTCGGCAAACACTCCTTCTTCACGGGCAATCAGCTGATATGCATGGAGAATTTCTTCATCTGTCACTTCATCGATTTTTCCGGCTGATTCTTCTGCCGCAAGCACGGCTTTGTCCCAGCTGGCCGGGTTTCCGATCCGAATGGCTGTTGCCACTGTTTCAGGATTTTTAATGACCGCGCCGCGGACGATAGCCGCAGATCCTTCCGCCTCAAAACCGCGCATTTTCGGCAGGCCGGTGCCGTTTTTCTCGTGGTATTCCTTAAATCCCTTCCAGTAAGCCGTGATATTGCCTGCGTTTCCTACCGGGATCGCCAGGATATCCGGAGCTCCGCCAAGCTGGTCGCATACTTCGAAGGCAGCTGTTTTCTGCCCTTCAATCCGATAAGGATTTACCGAGTTCACCAATGCAATCGGAGATTTTTCACAAATGGAACGGACGATGGCAAGCGCGTCGTCAAAGTTTCCGTCTATCGCGATAATTTCCGCTCCGTACATGACGGCTTGGGCAAGCTTTCCGAACGCGATTTTTCCGTTCGGAATAATGACGATACACTTCATATTGGCTCTCGCCGCATATGCCGCAGCTGCGGCGGATGTGTTTCCGGTTGACGCACACATGATCGTATCGTTTCCTTCTTCTTTCGCTTTGGCAACAGCCATCACCATCCCGCGGTCCTTAAACGATCCCGTCGGATTGACGCCTTCTGTTTTGACATGCAGTTCAATTCCGAGCTTTTCAGAAAGCTTCGGGAGATGGATCAGCGGTGTATTGCCTTCATGCAATGTCAGCGCCGGTGTCTGATCTGTCACAGGCAAAAATTCTTTATACTGATGGATAAGCCCTTTCCACATTAGCTCCAACCGTTCCCTTCTACTCGATATGTGCTCTTTACTTCTTGTACGACTTCGAGATCATGTAAGTTTTGCAGGATGTCGCTGAAGTCCGCTTCTGACGTATGATGCGTGACAATCACGATTTCAGCAAGTTCATCATGCCCTTTAATCGGCAGCTGCAGAATCTTTTCAAAGCTCACTCCCCGTTCTGAGAAGGCGGATGTGATTTTCGAGAATGATCCGACTTGGTCTTTCACGTGAATTCTTAGAAATTGCTGGGCATAAATATCGGACGGCTGCTTCAGATTTCTCTCAAACTGAGGCGCCACAAAGCTGCTGCCGTTCACGCCGAGACGCATGTTTTTCATCACCGCGACAAGATCTGACACGACTGATGTCGCGGTCGGCATACTTCCCGCTCCCGGTCCGTAAAACATCGTTTCCCCAACGGCTTCTCCGTACACGTATACGGCGTTGTATTCATTGTGAACGGCGGCGAGCGGATGATGATCCGGAAGCAGCGTCGGCTGAACGCTGACCTCGATTTTACTGTTATCACGCTGGGCGATGCCGATCAGCTTCATCGTGTAGCCGAGGCGTTTGCTGAAGCTGATGTCTTCGTCTGTGATTTGGGAGATGCCTTTCACTTTGACATCTTCCAGATCGACATTCATGGAAAAACCGAGGCGGGCTAAAATAGCCATCTTGCGCGCCGCATCCAAGCCTTCTACATCGGCGGTCGGGTCCGCTTCTGCGAATCCGAGGTCCTGCGCTTCCTTCAGCACTTCTTCGTACGGGCTTTTTTCTTTGATCATTTTTGTTAAGATAAAATTTGTCGTTCCGTTGACAATTCCCATCATTTTTGTGATCCGGTCAGAGGAAAGCCCTTCTTCCAACGTGCGTAAAATCGGGATTCCGCCGGCGACGCTCGCTTCATAATACAGGTCACACCCATTTTCTTGAGCGGCGGCCAAAAGCTCTGAGCCGTAAACGGCGATCAAATCTTTATTAGCGGTTACAACGTGTTTTTTCGCTTTTAAAGCGTCAAGCAGGTATTCTTTCGTCTGTTCCACGCCTCCGATGACTTCGATGATGACGTCGACATCAGGATCATCAATGACGTCGTACACCTCTGTCGTCAGCACTTCTTTCGGCAGTTCGGCTTCTCTTTTTTTATTAATATCTTTCACCAGAACTTTTTTAATCGTAACCGGACAGCCGACTTGATGCATGAGCTTATCCTGATGGTCTTGAATGATTTTTACGACACCGCTTCCCACGGTTCCCAATCCTAACAGTCCAATACGAATCGCTTTCAAAAAAACTCCACCTTTCTTCCATCTGTCCACTCATAAAGGACAATTGTTAACCCTTCACAGACATTTAAGTTACAAATATTATATAAGCCCCTATTTGTTTTGACAAGCGGCCGTACCTTGGTTTTATAGGATTGTAAACGCTTAACGCCTTGATATGACAAGATTCTATATTTTCTAAATATTTTTGTGTAATATTTTCTTACGAACTGATTCCTTTTCCGAGCCAGGCTACAGGCGGGACAAAAACCTGGGCTGACCTTACATTCATCATGTCATGGCACGTTTGTAAAAACTGCTCATACCGCCCGCAATCGGCAAGGATGTAGTCGAGCTGCTCTTCATAAAAGTGCTTTTCGGAATCCGGTGAAATGTAATAGCTCTCCACCGTCTCGAAGTAATGAAGCGGAAATAGGAGGCGGCTGTAAAACAGGCGTTTGGAAAAGGAGGATAGGGGCGTGATTTGTTCATATTCCTGCAGAAACTGAAATCCGTTATTGAGTAGATCGTCGCGATGATATAAATACGTGCTGCGCATATATTCCGAAATGTCGCGGGACGCATGGTCAAATACCCAATCACCCGGGATGCGGATTAATGATTCCTCTGACCATGTGCTGCGCTCCATCCGCTGGTGGCAGATCGTTCCCGAATCCTCGGCTTGGGGATTGTCGTCCAGCTCCGTATCCACTAAATATTGAATGGCGTTTTCCGCTAAGCCCGAATAATAAGGAAACGATTCAATCATTTTCTTTTCAAACGGCTCAAGCGGGGACATACGGATTTTCTGCATCCAGAATGATTCAAGCTGATCCACGCGCTTTCCCCATAAATCCTTCCACTGGCCGATTCGGCCCGCTTCTTTCACTTCGTACGGGAAGCCTCTGCCCTTTCTGTGGAATTCGGCAAGCTCCGCACCGACAGAAAATGACCGGTTTAAGACCGGGAGCGCCGCCTTTAAAAGCGCAAACGTTTTGCCCTCATGTTCAAAGGTCAGCTCCCCTTCCTTCGTAAAGATAAACACACAAACGTATGGGTCACTTTGTTCTTGTAAATACTGACTCATATAATAAAGTTCCGTCAGCTCTGATTGGGAAAATTGAGAGACGGGAATGATGAGGAAAAAGGAATTCGGCGTTTGAAAGCACTGATACCGCTGATAAACGGAAAGATGCCTGATTTGAATGCCGTACTTTTCTTTAATGATGTCTTTCATCATAATCACCTGCCTGTAAGATTGGGGCTATTCACATCGTAGTCATACACCGGCGAAATTATGAATACATATTGTAATTCTTCAAGGTGAGAGGAGAAACATCGGACCGGATGTTGTATAAACTAGTAAAAAAAGATTGGGTGAAGCAAATGTCAGAAAAAGAGCAGCTGAATCAGGTGGAAGCCGTCGCCAGAACGCGGTTAAAAGAACGGGGGGTAGAGGTGGCCGATATTGCCGAGCTTGTGTTTTTTCTCCAGAAACAATATCATCCCGATTTGACTATGGAGGAATGTAAGCTGAATGTAAACCGGGTCATCGCAAAACGAGAGGTGCAAAATGCCATTTTAACAGGGATTGAATTAGACATACTCGCCGAGCAAAAAAAGCTGTCTGAGCCGCTTCAGACCATTTTGGCGATTGATGAAAGCCTGTATGGGGTTGACGAGGTGCTCGCCTTCTCTATCGTAAATATATACGGTTCCATCGGCTTTACAAACTACGGCTACATTGATAAGGAAAAACCGGGCATCCTCGCACGGTTAAATGATAAGTCAACGGGCGAATGTCATACTTTTCTCGATGATATTGTCGGAGCGATCGCCGCCGCGGCATCAAGCAGGCTGGCACATCGCGCAAGAAATACAGAATAAGGGCGGCCGAACGGCCGCCCCTTTTTTCTTACATATATTCAAGCCATTCCGTTAAAGAATCGACCGCATGCGTCGGCTTCGTGTCATAATCAGCCATATGCTCCCGCTTCGTCACGCCGGTATGAACGAGCAGCGTGTCCATTCCCGCATTGATGCCGGCCATAATATCGGTCGCGTAATTATCACCGACCATCAGCGTTTCAGAAATATCCGTTCCGAGCACACGCATCGCCTGTTCCATAATGATGGATTCAGGCTTCCCGATAAACACGGGCTGCACGCCTGTTGATACCGTCAATACGGATGTAAGCGAGCCGTTTCCCGGCAAAAGCCCTCTTTCTGTCGGGATGGCAACATCACCGTTTGTTGATATAAACCGGGCGCCGTTTCTGATGGCAAGGCATCCGGTCGCCAATTTTTCGTATGTAATGCCGCGGTCTATTCCCACGACGACAAAGTCAGCGTTTTCTTCTCCGAAGCTCAGGCCGTTTTCTTCAATCGCCCGGCGGATGCCTTCTTCGCCGATGACATATACCGAAGCGCCTTTTTTCTGCTGGGCGATATGCTGCGCAGTCGCCATGCTTGTCGTGAAAACCTGCTCTTCGGATGCCGGAATGTCGAAGCTCATTAATTTGTCGGCCACCTGCTTCGGCGTCCGTGATGAATTGTTTGTCACAAATAAATACGGAATGCCGCGCGCTTTGAGTGTTCTCACAAATTCACACGCTTCTTCGATTTTTTCGGTTCCGTTGTACATTGTGCCGTCCAAGTCAATTAAATATCCTTTATATGCTTTCATGCTCAACACTCCTGTGGATTTTCTTTCTCGTTGTTATTTAAAAGCGGAAACAGGGCCGAGCTCCGTTTCAAGGTAAGTTCTCACGCGTGCCGGAAAGGCTCGGAGCACGTCCAGGTTTGCCGTGACGAGCGCAAACAGCTCCTTGTGATCAGCTTTTTGATATTCCTGTACCAGCTGCTTCCGGCAGGAAATCAATCGCTTCAGCCGGCTTCCGTCTTCTTCCGTTACGACTTTTTCATCAGTAAGAATATCCATGATATCATCGTAGCTGCCCGGGTCACGCATAATAAAGCCGTCAATCATATCATTTCCGACATCGAGAATGCACTCGATCATGAGATGGCCGATGCGCTCAAGCGCCCTTTTTTCAATTTCGGTTTGCCAATCCGTCTGGCTGTTAAACAGTGCCAGCTGGCTTTCGAAAAATCGGAGTGTTTGTTCGATCTTATTTCTGTCAACAAAATACACGTGACAGCATCCCCTTTGCATGTATTATTTTCTGATCCGTTTCAAGACAAAATACGCGCATCCGAAATTGCAGTATTCGTAAATGTACTCGTCTAATGTGCTGATTTTCGTTTCAAAGGTTGCCTTTTGATTCTGGTCATCAAAGAAGCCTTTGAGCCGCAGCTGACTGTATCCCCAGTCTCCCACAATGTAGTCATATTTATTTAATATGTCTGAATAGCGGGCTTTGAACGCTTCTTCATTAAAGCCGTTTTTAAAATCATGAACGAGTTCAAACTCGGCATTTTGAATAAGAATCATGTCTTCACCTCTTTTATCACTCTTTACTATCATAATTCATTGACTTCTGTCCATCAATTGCAAAATCAGGCGAATCGAGCGGACAGGAAATTTTCATTCCTTTTCTATCCAGTTTAACGGTTCAGCCGATCCTTATTCAAGATGCCGTGTATGAAGAAAAAAATAAACCATCACAAAAACCCAAAACCTGCGGCGTTTTGGGTTTTCGGGGCTTATATTATGCCTGGGCCTGGCGTTTTTTAGACGCTTCGTTTACTTGTTCATCCGCATGGTAAGACGAGCGGACTAGCGGGCCGGCTTCACAGTGGCTGAAGCCTTTCTGCATAGCGATTTCTTTTAATTCAGCAAATTCGTCCGGATGGTAATATTTTTGGACTTTTAAGTGTTTTTTCGTCGGCTGCAGATATTGGCCGATCGCCATGATATCTACGTTGTTCGCCAACAGGTCGTCCATCACTTCAATAATCTCTTCCTTTGTTTCCCCGAGACCGATCATGATGCTTGATTTTGTCGGGATGTCAGGCTGCATTTCTTTCGCCCGGCGTAAAAATTCTAATGAACGGTCATACGTTGCGCGGGCACGGACTCTCGGCGTCAGGCGGCGAACCGTTTCAATGTTGTGGTTTAAAATATCAGGACGGGTGTCCATTAATGTTTTCAGGTTGTCGTAGTTTCCGCCCATATCAGATGGAAGGACTTCGATCGTAGTGAACGGGCTTTTTCTGCGGATGGCGCGAACCGTTTCCGCGAAGATACCTGCTCCGCCGTCTTTCTGATCATCACGCGCTACGGCTGTGATGACGGCGTGTTTTAAGTTCATCAGGGCGACTGAATCGGCCACGCGTTCCGGCTCCTGCAAATCAAGCTCTGTCGGAAGGCCTGTTTTTACCGCGCAGAAGCGGCAGGCTCTCGTACAAACAGACCCGAGAATCATAAATGTCGCCGTACGTCTGACAGCCCAGCATTCATGAATGTTCGGGCATTTTGCTTCTTCACATACGGTATGCAGGTTATTTTCACGCATTAATTTTTTCAGGCCCGTATAGTTTTCATTCGTGTTCAGCTTTATTTTGAGCCATTCAGGCTTTCTCAGATGCTCGTCTTTCTTCGCCATTTCCCCATCATCTCCATTATCCCTGTATTCGTTTTCTTGTGCGAAAAATTTCTATTTCACGATGGATGCAAAACTTGCGGTTTTCTATTCATTAGTCACTTTAACATAGGAAAAATTTCTCGACAAGGGAAGAGAATTACTCACATTTTATTGAATTGTTGCCGCAAACTATTTGTATTCAATATGAAAGGAGATCATGTTGTGAAAGTTCTGTTTTCTGTTCTTCTCCTTTTGTCCTTTTTCTGCCCGGCTGCTGCCGGGAAAGAACAATCTGACTCCGTTTTTGCCAAGCGGATGGAATTGTACCGCAAAGCCGAAGCGGTCACTCAGATTCCTTGGTACGTGCTTGCAGCTGTTGATCAATATGAAGAAAACGTTCGGGATAATAGAAAAGACTTGCCTGAAAAAGCCGGAATCATCAGCATTTATATTCCAGATCACATATGGAGCGGGCCGGAAAATCCAAATCCAAAGGATGACGCGCCGCTCAGTATTAAAGTATTTGACGGAATCGGCTTGGACGGCGACGGCGATGGAAAAGCCGAGGTAAGTAATGACGAGGATATCCTTTATACGTTTGCGCACTATTTAATGACATTCGGGACGGATCTTGACCATATCCGCATCGGCCTCTGGAATTATTACGGCCGGGATCAGACGGTCGGCATCATCAGCGAATTTATAAAATTGTTCAAAACGTTCGGGCGCATTGATCTCGGAGAGCATGCCTTTCCGCTGCCCGTTAAAACGGATTACAGCTACCGGAGCACATGGGGAGCCGCGCGGGGCTTTGGCGGGAGGCGGATTCACGAAGGGACGGACCTTTTCGCCCATTACGGGCTTCCCGTCAGATCCACCTGCTACGGAATCGTTGAAATGAAAGGCTGGAATCGCTTCGGAGGCTGGAGAATCGGCATCAGGGACATTCATAATACGTATCACTATTTTGCCCATCTGAACGGCTTTGCAAAAGGGGTTCAGAAAGGCCAGATCGTCAAGCCGGGAGAGGTGATCGGTTCTGTCGGAAGCTCCGGCTACGGCCCGCCGGGCACCGCGGGGAAATTTCCGCCGCATCTTCATTACGGCATGTATAAGGATAACGGCCGGACGGAGTGGTCCTTTGATCCGTATCCGCATTTAAGGGCATGGGAACGAAACGAGATACGCAAGAAAAAATGAACACACAGCCGCCGGGAAGAAAAAAGCGGCTGTGTGTTTTTATTTGCCTTTATCGGTTCCGGATTTCTCCTGTTTTTCACTCGGCAGCTGCACGGAAGGCGTCACGCCAGATCCGCCGCTTCCGTTATAAAATTGCGGCACCTCTCCTTGGATCGCTTTGATCGAGACGGGAATGTTATTTGTGACAACTGAGGTTTCGCTGGCAAACGGTATGATGACTTTCACTTTAATTTCCACAAAAATACTGATATCAATGAGGGCATTGTTAATGCCGTACGGCTTAATTTTTGTTTTTACATCCGTTAATGCGTCACCGATCAGATTAAAACGGACGGGAATTTTCGGCCCCAGATTTCCGAGAATGCTGTTTCCCGTGACTTGCCCTAACGGGATATTGATCATAATATTATCGGCGGTTTTGCTGTCTTTTTTTGTTTCATGCTGCTTATTGTGCGATTCCGCTTCCTTCAAATGGGCTTGGAGCTGCTTTGTCACCTTTGTCTTCATACTGTTGACCACTTGAGTATTAAAATCCATTGTGGTGACTTTTCCGTTTTCGTCCGTTTTCATATCCACCATATCTTTCACATTATCGCTATGGGACATATATTCTTCAATTGATTCCTGAATGACCTCTGTCGCCACACGCTTTGTTTCCATTTCTCCGATGTTCATAAGCACCGGTTTTATCGAGACGTTGATCATCCAAAGGCTGATTGCAGTCGATATGATGAAAAAGACAAACGACAAAAGCATCACATATCGAAAAGGCAAAGGCCCTCTCTTGCGAAGAGGGCCCCGGTATCTAGGCAAGAAAATCCCCCCTTACATATCACAATGTATGCTTGTAAGGAGGGACATAGTAATAGCCGGGCTAATTTATTTTGCCATTTTCAGCAGCGCTTCTCTCCCCTTCATGCCCGCATGAATGCCGAGATCTTTTGCCGCAAAGGTGACGGACTCTAAAGGGGCGTCCAAAAGCTGTTCAATGGTGCGGACACCGACGGCGCGGCCGGCAATAATGCCGCGTTCCTTTAATTTGTCGTTTAAGAGGGCAATATCAAGCGCTCCGCACATAATGTATCCATATTCACACGTGACAGCCATAAAGTTTGTTTTGGGAAGCTGGATTGTGACGGCGGTAAACGGCGTTCCATCTATGAAAATCGGTGTCATATTGACCAAATCAGCCACTCCCTTCTCCTTACTTTATGATGAGAAGGGCGGCTTGTTGCAGGTTTTCCGACTATTGAGCAAGCTTCCAGGCGAGGAGATCTCTTAAAAATTCCGGCATAAAATATTGTTTTTCTTTTGCATCGCGTATATAAGGAAACAGTTTTCCCAGTGTAAACATATCAAGAACCGCGACTGAGTACATCCGGTCTTCAACGATTTCTTCTCCGTTCACTTTCACATTGATAAGATGAGTCACACCGTCATCAAGCACATCTGTCTGCACCTCTGCTCCGGCGTACACCATCTTGCCCATGACTTCCCCGCGAAAGCCGAGTCCTTTAATCCGCAGCTGCTCTATTTTTTCTGCTGCAGCCTGTCCGATCGTTTCTTTCAGTTCCTTGCCAGAAAGGCGCACGGCGACCGGATTAATCGGATGGGGGCAGATGCGGTGCAAGTCAAGCTTTGTTACAGGTCCCGCCTTTAACGGCCCCAAAATGACGCCTGAGTTCACCATGCTGACTTCACAGCCGCACCAGTTTTTCAGCGCATCAGCCAAAAGCAGCGGGAGCGGTGATTCCTCAAACCAGTTCACGCCCGCCTCTTCTTTCAGATCAGCAATCTGCACAGAAAGGATGTTTTCAGCTTCCTGCTCCTTTTCTTTCAAAAAGGCCTTCGTATCCTCGGATTCCCCGGGCCATTCCGACATTTTTTCGACCGACGCTTGTTTATGAACGATGCACCGCTTTTCACCGTCTATCGTCAGCTCGACGCAGCCGACATAGTTCCCGTACTTTTCCGCACATGCCAGCAGGACGCCGTTGACCGTTTGCCCATCCGCCAGCAGATGGTGTGTATGTGATTCGAGAATAACATCAATACCGGGAAATTCCTCGGCGGCTTCCCGATCATCTATCAAGCCTAAATGCGACAGAAGAATGATAATATCCGCTTTTCCTCTGACTGCGTCAAGTGATTCTTTAATGCTTTCTGAAGCATCGGTCACCGCCCAGCCGAGTTTTTCATACACGGGATAATATGGCACCGTGACGCCGAGCACGGCGATGGTCATTCCGTTTTTCAGCGTTTTGACGAGATAAGGAACAGCCCATCGGGGGCGATTTCCGTCCGTATCAAACAGATTGGAAACAATCACGGGAAACGCGGCATGATCATATAAGTCTGCCAGCTCATCATGCGGCAGCGTGATTCCTTCATTATTGCCGATGGCGGCAGCATCAATCTCAAGGCGGTTTAACAGATCGACATTCGCCTTTCCGTAAGTCGCTTCCGTTATGAATTGGAAGCGGTCCATGTGGTCCCCGATATCAAATACGAGTGTTTCCTCCCCATCCCTTGCATGCATTTTTTTCTTTTGTTCGATGTAATGTACGATTTTCGGCCAATTTTCAAAATGGCTGTGCAAATCATTCGTATGATATAAACGGAGCTTCTCCAACATACAATCTCTCCCTCATTCTTTTAGCTGAATATTCCTTGATACATTAATTCACAGCCGATCAAAATTAATACGATCCGCATGAGGAGCACGATCGTTTTCGTTTGCACCCGCTTATTGACCCACGCGCCCATTTTTCCGCCGAACCAAGCGCCCGGCACGAGGCATAACGCATACAGCCAATTGACATGACCCTCTGCAATATGTGACACGGAGCCTGTCACAGAGGATAAGAAAATAATCAGCATCGACGTCGCCACTGCGACCTTCGGCGGGAATAAAAACAGCAGCATCATGGCCGGAACCATAAGAGAGCCGCCTCCAATGCCGAAAAGACCTCCCAATAAGCCGACAAAAAAAGCAATCACTATACCGGTAAAAACACGGTACGAATATGTATAAACCTCTCCTGATTCGTCCTGATACGTGCGGATCATGCCATTATGCTCTTTATTGACCGGTTTTGCTTTCACCTTCAGCATTAATGTGATGGAAATGATAATCATAAAAAGTCCGAACCAGACAGAAAACGTATGAGCATTAAAAAGTTTAGACAAATACGCCCCGATGATACTTCCCGGGCCTGAGCCGATGAAAAAAATCAGCCCGCTTTTGTAATCAACGGTTTTATATTTCATATAGGCAAGCGTTGATGAAAGCCCTGTGAAAATAATCACCAAAAGCGATGTCCCGATTGCAATCTGCGGCGTCACGTCATGAAAAAACGAGGTCATCGTGCTTAAATAGAGCATCGCCGGCACGATGATGATTCCTCCGCCAAGCCCGATCAGACTTCCGACCGTTCCTGCGATAAAACCCAGTAAAATTAAAATAAGATAAGACATGTATCGTGAAACCTCTTTTCTAGCTGAATAAATCGAGCTGCTTCGGCGAAAGCCCGGTATATTGAATATTTAACATTTCAAGCATCTGCATGCCGTTATCTGCAGCGTCACCGCCCGAATTATTGTTAAACAGCACATATAAATTGCGCGACTGTTTTTCCAGCTTTTGAAGATTGTTTGTCCAATCTTCAAGCTCCTGTTTGTTGTAGCGGTATAAATATCTGACCTCACGCCAGTTTTGGCCGCCGTCAGGTTTGATCCAGCCCTGCTTATTCCGGCCGTGAAACCGGACTAGCGTTTTCTCTTCATCAGTTGCTTTCAGCACGGTCGGAATGCTGCCCTCTCCGATCTGCGGCTCGTCGCAGATGCTGTGTATCCAGCCTTCCGCTTTCATAAAGGAAAGCGTCTGTTCATAAAATTGGGGCGAAAACCATGACCGATTGCGGAATTCAAGCGCGCATGGGATATCACCCATCTGATGTCTGCACCACCGCAAATAAGCGACGTTTTCTTTCTTACAGTCAAACCACGGCGGGAACTGGAACAGCACCATGGCAAGCTTGTTATGCTGTACATACGGCGTCAATGACAGCTTAAACGCCGCAAACATGTCTTCCTTCGTTTCATACGGAATATCGCCGCGCTGATGGCCCGTCATTCCTTGATATGCCTTAATCACAAACTGAAAGGATTCAGGCGTTTCCTTGACCCATTTTTCATTATTGCGGGCTGGCTGAATGGCATAAAAACTCGCGTCCAGTTCGACGATAGGAAAGTGGGATGAATAAGCCTGCAGTTTTTGCTGGCTTGCTGTTTTGGGCGGATAGATGCTGTCATGATCCCCCCATCCCGTCAGTCCGATATAAATCACATTCATTCACCTCTCATCCTAGTTTATCACAGGTGTTTTTCTCTTTCCTTTTCCATGTTTTTTCTGAATGCTTTTTTGAGATGCCGGTATTGTTTCTCATTGGTGTCCGAAAATGCTTCACTTCTGGAAGAAGGGGTATGCCGGTACACGATCGGCTCTTGAAACTGGCTTTCCGTAAAATCATAAATCTCCCCATTTATTCGGTTGTAAAAATGCCAGCTGTCTCCTGTTTTGGTTTTGAGAATGGCACCGCCATAAACATCTTGGATGACTAGAGCCGTCACGCCGCACTGGCCTTTGGCCGGGCATTCTTCAGTCCATTTTGAGCTTGTCTTTCGCGACCAAGATGCCGTTAATATGTTCATGATTTGATCATACAATGTGATTTGCTCCTTTTTATAAAAAGATACCACGATAACCGCTTTCAAAACGATAAAAAAAGCCGCTCCCCGTCAGAGGATCGGCTTAATTTTTTCAGATGGAATCAGAAATGTTCCGGAGGCGCCGCTGTCTTTAATTTGGCCATCCTGATACACACATCGCCCCCTGCTGTATGTCGCAGCGATACGGTAAGGAAAGGTATGGCCTTCGTACAAGCTTTGTTTATGTTTGGCAAACATCGTCTCTTTTGTTACGGTGCAGGGTTCCGGCTGCACGATGGTAAAATCAGCATCGCATCCCGCTTCAAGCCGGCCCTTTTTCGTCAGCCCGAAGCGCTTTGCAGGACCGGCCGCCGTCCATTCGGCAACCGTTTCAAAAGGAATTCCCCGTTCAAGCGCCAATTGAATCATGCTGAGCAGCGTAAATTGGCCTCCGCTGATTCCTCCCCACGACAGAAACATGTTATCCTCGCGTTTGAGGGACGGATGGCAGGGCGAATGATCAGAAGACACCATATCAACCAGCCCCGCGGCCAGCATATCGATCAATTCTTCTTTATCTGCTTCCGAACGGAGCGGCGGAGCGCATTTGGCGGCCGCTCCTTTTCGTCGGAAGTCTTCATGGCTGAACAATAAATAGTGCGGGCACGTTTCAACGGTGATATCCGCGCCGTCTTCTTTCGCCTGCTGAATCAAAAGCACGGCTCTTTTCGTGCTGATATGTACAAAATGGAGCGGGCATCCGGTTGCTTTTGCATATTCTATGGCGCGCTGCACGGCCTCGCATTCGGCTTCTTCGGGCCGGGAGGAAGCATAGGCGTCCGCATCAATTTTTCCTTGCAAAGCATACTCTGCCTCCAAGAAACGGGTCAGGGCATCACTTTCCGCATGGAGGGCCAAAATTTTCCCGCAGGCCGCGATTTCTTTCATTCCCTTTAAAAGAGTCCGCTCATCGGCTGAATGGAATTCCTCGGTGCCTGATTTTGATAAAAATGCTTTAAAGCCGATGGCCCCGGCCTCTGCCATCCGCCGGATATCTTTCGTGTGCCCCGGAACCAATCCGCCCCAGAGCGCAAAATCGACCGCTGATTTCCGGCTTGCGATTTCCGCCTTTTGCAGCAGGTTTTCAGCGGTCACCGTAGACGGAATGCAATTCAGCGGCATATCAAAATATGTCGTACAGCCGCCCGCGGCCATCATATTCGATCCGGTCTCAATGCCTTCCCAATCGTCACGTCCGGGTTCGTTGAAATGCACATGGCAGTCAACCGATCCCGGAAACACATACATGCCGTGTGCCTGCACCACTTTGTCCGATTTTTCATTAATGAGGGGGCCGATCATAGCAATCTCTCCGTCCTTTACGGCGATGTCGGCTTGCTGGACCCCATCTTTTCTTACAGCCTTCGCACCCTTTACAATTACATCATAGGCCATTTCATATTCCTCCCTGTAAGGATGACGATTTTTCGTGTCAGTTTTTGTACCGAAATGCGTCTATTATTTTCAGTTTACTGCTACTATGTTCGTATGACATCAGCAAAACCGCTATAAATTTTCATGATTTTTATTCATATTAACCAATGGTTGTCTTTAGAACCGGAAAGGAGAATGATTAATGAATATTTATGATGTGATGAAGATTCCCGCTTATGACCGCGCATCATTACTTGCAGGCAAGTCCGGCGGCTGGAGGGAGGTCCAGCACGTCAATATGATGGACGCCCCTGACATCGCTGATTTTTTACATAAAAACGAATTGCTCGTCACCACGGCATATCACTTGAAGGACCGCCCGGAGCTTTTGAGAGACTTAATCCGCCATATGGCAAAACGGGGCTGCGCGGGGCTCGGGATTAAAACGAAGCGTTATCTCGATGTGATTCCGAAAGATATTGCGGAGCTTGCAGATCAATATGAGTTTCCGATTATTGAGCTTCCGGAGGACGTGAGGCTCGGAGATATCGTCAACGCCACGCTGAGCCATATTCTTGATATGCGCTCAAACGAACTGCAGCAGGCGATTTACGCCCATAAAAAATTCACAAACCATATTATGAGCGGCAAAGGCCTGCAATCATTGCTGAAAAAGCTCTCAGCCATTCTCCGGCTTCCTGTGCTGCTCTTGGATCAGCATACAAAACTTATGTCGTCGTCCCACCACACATCCATTGACACAGCTTCACTGAAAAATACCCTTTATTCTCTTTCCGGCCCTTTCTTCACCTGCTTTTCCATGCTGTCCGACCGGAAGGCATATTCTGTCCTGCCGATTCTCCATTATGAAAAAAACTCCGGCTTCTTGGTCGTGCCTGAGCTGGTGCAGCCAGCCGATAAGGGCATGATTTTAACGATCGAACAGGCAGCCAATGTGATTTCCTTTGAACTGCTGAAAGAAAATGCCTTGAAGCAATTCAGCAGACGGGCCCGCAATGAATTTTTCAGTAATTTCATTGAGCGCTCGTTCACAGGCCATGAAGAAATCAAAAGCCGCGCCAAAGAATTCCGGCTCCGCTGGGATCAAAAATACATGTGCATTGCAGGCAAGCTTGACCGAAACGATAAAACGATCAGCTTTACCGAAAATCAGCTTGCTTCTGACAATGTGTTTGATTTGCTCGAAGGTGAACTGTCAGCTTTTCCATTTCCGCCTCACCTCTTCATTAAAGGAAACGTCGGTATTCTTTTAATAGAAGCGACAGACAGCTGGAATGAAATGCACGCATCGGTCATCAGTTTTTTAGAGCAGTTTCAAGCACAGGTCAGAGCGCAGTTTAAACGGACGGTTTCCTTTGGCGTCAGCAACATCTGCCAGCGGCTGATCGATGTGCCCGATGCTTTTACTGAAGCTTCAGACGCGCTCTCGTCAGGCCACCTGTCCAGAAGCGCAGGATTTATTCAAATCTATCACGCTAAAGATGTGCCTGAGCTTCTTCGTCTGCTCCCGGCGGAGGATTTGAAAAAGTTTTATCACTCCACCCTCCAGAGCCTGGCCGACCGGCAGCAGGAAGACCAAAGCCTGCTTCATACGCTGTCAGTCTATTTGGAGACTCACTGCCAAATATCGGAGACCGCCAAGCGTCTGTATGTACACAGAAATACAGTGATCTACCGTTTAGAAAAATGCGAAGAACTGCTCGGAAAAAGTTTAAAAGATCCGGAGACAACGATGCGCCTGCGGCTCGCGCTGAGGATGCAGCGGCTCACCAGTTAATACTCTGACACAAAAGAAACTTTAATTAGAGATCCGTTCATAAAATACGATTGTTTCAGAAATAGTGTCCAATGACATTCCCTCCTTGCCCGACAGCAGCCGGCCGTTATTTGTCTATTGACATATCGGCTGGACTTATGTAAACAAGGACGAAGCATACGGAGAGGTATGTTGGCGAAGAAAAGGTGCGCGATATTGCCGGTTCTGTATTCCACGAGCGTGAAACGCCTTCGATTCATCACTTCATCTGCCTGATCGGGTGCAGAATGTTAATGGGTTTGCATAGCTTCTTCACGTCACCTTCCAATCTCAAAATCATACGTGCGATCCTGTCGTCGATGAGATCCTGAAGGATACACAGAGCCGATCCGCCATTCGCGTTCCAGCGCTTGTTTGAAGACGAGCGGAAGCAACTTGAAACATATCTTGAGTGTTTGCTGCTGACTGAATACGAAACCGCATGCTAATGCTAAGAAAAACCAAGAATTCATTTATTGATGCTTTAAAACCCTTCTCTAACAAGGCCTTCAAGTTCATATGCAATCTTTCCGATATTCCGTGTATGCTGCAGCTCTTCTAAAATCAAACAAGCACCAAACAAAGAGTTCGTTTGGTGTTTCATTAAAATGATTTGATTTATTTTAAAAATAATGAGTGAAAGCATTTTCTTTTGAGCATAAGCTTGGATCCCGAAATAAAATATGGACGATCTTCTCCATTTCTTCTTCATCAAGGCGCCCAGGTAAGGGTTCTGACCAAGGATGAGCAATTTGAACCCACTTTCCCTTTTTGAACCATTTCACGCCGTTGATCTCTGATCGTTCTATCTCTTCAGGATGAGCTGCTGCGTGAGCTTGAAACCAATCTTCGATACGATCATCAATCCAGCCATGCAATCTCCAAAAAACAGGGTTGACGTGTGCTGAATAAGGATCACCCAAAAAGTCATAATGAGGCGCATCCCATTTACTATCTAAATCATCAGGGTTTTTTCTTCCATCCGGCAGCGCCTCACCCGAAATAGGATCTCTGGGAACCGAACTCCAGCGCATATGCATGTCATTATGGACGGTCCATTCAAGTAAAGATCCTAATTCCCCAAGTGTAAGGGTGCTGAGGTATTGCGGATTCTTAAATTCCCGGTCCCACCATTTCATCCGTGACCAATAGAAACCATCAGTCTTAAGATGCTTGATCCGTTTATTTAATGGTTCTTTACTGCTGTCCCAAGCCGGCGGAACAGCAAAGCCATCTGGGTTTCCTAATGGGAAATCCTCTTCTGAAACTGGTTTGTCTGGTATGGCGTCAATATCTAAAGATCCCGGAGCCGGAATTTCAGGCCACCCCAAAATAGGCTTGTCCATCATTGAATTGACCTTCTGAATCATTTTGCGGTGCATGTACAAAAAATCTTCTCCAGACCCGTTACGAATAAAAGGGGCGCCCGTACTGTTTATTGAAGGCCTTTCATCAGATTTTTCTCCCGGCTGCCAGCCTTTTTCTCTAACTTGCTTTCTTTTTTTCTCGCTCAGTATACACCAATTATCCCTAATGGAATGCCAAATAAAATGATGCAGCCGATGCTTTCTAGATGCAAGCATATGTAACACTTTATCCGGAAGCGGAATGACTTCGCGAACTTCCAAAAAGTCTCTTTGGACTGCAATAAAGGAAGCCGTCTCTCCTGCAGATTTTCCATCATGAGGTGCTGTTCTGATTAATGAACCAACAAGAACAGGTTTCTGCTCTATACCGCCTGACCATTCAGGCATGAAGTAACCAATAAAGTCATAAACCCAGCCGCTTGTCGGAGTTCCTTTTATTCCCTTTCCTTGACATCTGACATGACTTCCCTCTAAATATCCTTTTAAGGTAAGGCGATAATTGTTTTTAGGAGACAAAGTCAAGGACCCTCTAACGATTTGGGGAGCATTAGAAGATTCAAATACAAATTTCCCCTCACCAAACAGGAGCTGATTCACATCCTCCAGATGTTCAGTCCTATTATAAAAACTGCGGCAAACCCAAACACTGTTTGATAAATCCCCCATCAATATTCCTCCTAATCTTCAAAATTATGTATACTCCAGACTATGTTTAACAGCCTGGAGTTATACACCAGATGTTATTTTCTCTTGACCATACCGTGCTTCTTTACAATCGATAGGATCATTGAGGACGATTTGCAAAAATGAAAATATAAAGGAGAACTACTGAAACGCCGGGCCACCTCAAATTCCGCCGCAGGTCAGTCCCCGCTTTGACATAGCCCGGTCTCTCAGTCGGAGGTTGCCGAGCCTGACTCCTCACGCCTTATAAGCTTTCAGAATACTCATGAACTCAAAAAAGCTTTCAGAAAGACATTGTTTTCTCTACAAGCTGTAATGGAACAGGACTAAAACAAGTCTACTTATAGCGCTTATCCAATGGCTTGTACACCGATTAATAAAGTAAGGCTTAATGCTATTCCCCTCCATTTATCCATCACATATTAGTTTTGTTATCGCAGTTGGAAAGAAAAAAAGAGCCAATTTTAGGCTCATTCACATTGAAGCTTTATCATCTTATTTTTATGATCTGTGTCCACCTGTCAAACCTGCTCTATACAATGCTGTGCCTCCAGGCGTATAAGAAACAGCTCGCAATATCGCTTTTGATCCGTATTTGATTCTAATCCCATCCATCAACCCATGCTTTCTTCTTTCAAAGAGTCATCTTCAATATTAGACAGAATAACTGAGATACTTCGGACTTACAGGATTCTAATAAGAAGATTCGTTATTATCATTATTTTGACCGATGTTCCCTTTTAAAAGAATCATGTATGATCGATAAAGAAAACGCTTTCGAAAGAGGGATGCCAACATGTCTTATCCTATGAAACGAGTGTTGTTGCTTCTTGTCACTGGATTGTTTATGAGTTTGTCTGCAGTCACTTCTACTGCCTCGGCTCAAACAGGCGGATCGTTTTTTGACCCTTTTAACAGCTATAACCCCGGATTATGGCAAAAAGCAAATGGTTATTCGAATGGAAATATGTTCGACTGCACTTGGCGTGCTAATAACGTATCAATGACATCATTAGGTGAAATGCGTTTGGCGCTAACAAGCCCATCTTATAACAAGTTTGATTGCGGGGAAAACCGCTCTGTTCAAACATATGGCTATGGGCTTTATGAAGTCAGAATGAAACCAGCTAAAAACGCAGGGATCGTTTCATCGTTCTTCACTTACACAGGTCCAACGGAAGGAACTCCTTGGGATGAGATTGATATCGAATTTTTAGGAAAAGACACAACAAAGGTTCAATTTAACTATTATACAAATGGTGCAGGAAACCATGAGAAGATTGTGGATCTCGGATTTGATGCTGCCAATGCCTATCATACGTATGCGTTCGATTGGCAGCCAAACTCTATTAAATGGTATGTCGATGGGCAATTAAAACATACTGCGACAAGCCAAATTCCGACAACACCAGGAAAGATCATGATGAACTTGTGGAATGGTACGGGTGTCGATGAATGGCTCGGTTCCTACAATGGTGTAACACCGCTATACGCTCATTACGACTGGGTGCGTTATACAAAAAAATAATGTCACATGTGATAAGAGCCTGCTGCCAATATAGCCGGGCTCTTATGATTGTAATGAGAAGTTGTTTCACTAAAAATATCCTAGGTGAATGCCCGATAACATACAAATGAAAAAGTCATTCCTTATGATTTAGGAGCGGCATTATATTAAACATAAAAGGGGTCATTGGTACCCCTTTTATTTTATAATAAAGTGAATACATAAAAACCCTGGAATAACCCTTTACACTGTAAGGGGCTTTTTTCAATCAAACGACTGAAATTAGAGAAAAACGAAAAAGCCCCCGGCTCTCCGGAGGCTTTCGATTATCCTTCTTGCGTAAATGGCCGGGCTTGTTCTTTTCTGCTCCAGCTCAATGCAGCAAAAAAACTGATGACAAGAATGGCCGCACCAAGCATATACGGAATCTCCATATTAACGTCAAAGAGAAAACCGGCTGCTGACGGTCCGGCGATATTTGCCAAGCTGATAAATGAAGTATTCATCCCGCCGGCAAAGCCCTGCTGATCACCAGCTAGCTTTGACAGCATCGTATTGACTGCCGGCCGGAGCAGAGACGTCAGCATAAGAAAAAAGATAGCGGCCGCAAACACTGTCCAATATGAACCGGCAAACCGGCACCATACGAGTCCGGCAGCTGCTCCGATAAGGGTGGCGTTAATGACACGTTTCTCACCGAACTTGCGGACGAGAAAACTGACGCCGACAGCCTGCACAAAAACGCCGATAAGGCCGGCAACCGTAATAATGAAAGCAATGTCAGACGCTTTAAACCCATGCTTATGATCAACATAAAGGCCGAAAATCGATTCAAAGTTCATAATGCCGAAGTTAAGCACAAAAACCAAAATCAGCATAAATGCAAATGGCGATTTGAGCGCGCGTGACATTTGTTTCAGCAGATGTTCACGCTTTTCTCTTTTCGCGCGGGCTTCCAGCTGCTTTTCCCGGTCCAGCGTCTCGGGCAGAAAGAAAAATGAGAGCACCGTTGAAAAACAAGCAAGAATTGCGGACACAATGAACGGAACGGACATGCCGTAATGAATTAAGTAGCCGCCGACTCCCGGGCCGATCACGACTCCGAGTGTCATCGCCGCACTGAACAGCCCCATTCCTTTGCCCCGCTCTTCTTCCGTCGTAATATCCGCGATGTACGCAAACATGGACGGCATTAAAAATGCGGCGCCCATCCCGCCCAAGAGCCTGGACGCAAACAATTGCCACAGACTGCCGGCAAATGCAAATATCAATTGCGACACCGCAAACGCTGCAATGCCGAATATAATCAGTTTTCGCCGTCCGTATTTGTCGGTTATTTCCCCGGCAATAGGCGCAAATAAGAGCTGTGTAACCCCCGCCGCCGCGACAAGAAGGCCCATCGTACTCCCTGTTGCTCCGAATTCCGTTATATATGCAGGCATTATCGGAATAATCAGCCCGATTCCAAGCATTGCTATAAACATATTAAGCATTAAAATTGATAATCTGCCTATGTACGTCATCATGATTCACTACCTTCTCCCCAGACAAAACAGGCGATCATTCCAGAATTGTCATTTTTTATCTCTTACAGTATAACGGGGAAAAGGGAATAAAGTCCAGATGATTTCCTGCTAAGACCCTGTCATCATGACAGCTAAATGGTGCAAGCTATTCAGCTCCCGCTGTTTCAGTTGACATGTCATATGCATCAAGCGCCGCCTGCAGCGCTTTGCCCGCTCTGACGGGAACATCATGCCTGATGAGAACAGCTTCGAGTCCGGCCAGCACAAACAGCACATTTTCCTTTCTGCAGCTGTAGCCCATCGTTCCGATCCGCCATATTTTTCCCGCGAGCGGTCCGAACGAGCTGGCGATTTCAATTCCGAATTGCGACAGCAGCATACGTCTGACAGATTCTCCATCGGCTTCTTGCGGGACCTGTACACATGTGACAACCGGAAGTTTGCACCCCGGATCACCGAATAAAACGAGCCCCATCGCTTCCAGCCCCGCCGCAAGCGCTTCTTCATGACGGCGATGCCTGCGGAAACGGTTATCAAGCCCTTCTTCGAGAACAACGCGCACACCTTCTCGCAGCGCATACAGCATAGTGGTCGCTTCTGTATGGTGATTCAGCCTTCTTTCACTCCAATAGTCTTCCAGCTGGCTTAAATCAAAATAATTGCTCGTAATCGGACGATGATCGGAAAATCGCATGCTGTCAGCCGCCGTCGCGATGCCGCGCTCCACCTTTTTACGAGCCGCAATCACCTTCGCCGTTCGGTCGTTATATGTAATCGGCGCCATCCCTGAAGGGACTGATAAACATTTTTGCGTTCCGCCGATAACCGCATCGATTTTCCACTCATCAGTTTTGACGGCACAGCCTCCGATCGTAGCTACGGCATCAACGATAAAGAGGGCATTTTGAGCGCGGCACGCTTCCCCGATTTCTTTTAAAGGATGGATGCGTCCCGTTGACGTTTCTCCGTGCACCATAGCAACAATTTTCGGATGAACCTTTTTCATCTCGCTGATAATGTCTTTAGGGCGAAATACCGTTCCCCACTCACATTCCATCGTGTGAACGTCTGCCCCGTACCGCTCTGCGATTTCGGTCAGCAGATAGCCGAAGCGGCCGTATATCGGAATGAGCACGCTGTCGCCCGGTTCTATTACACTCGCCAGGACGGCTTCAATTCCCGCCCTTGATGTGCCGTCAATCGGATAGGCCCAGCGGTTTTCCGTTTGAAACAATTCACGGAGCATTTGCATCGTCTCATTCATGATACCGGTAAAAGCCGGGTCAAACTGGCCGATGATTGGGGTTCCCATCGCCCTCAGCACTCTCGGATCCGCCTCCACCGGCCCCGGCGTCATAATCGTTCTTTGCGGAAGGCACAATTCTCTTCTGACTGTCACGCTGATTCCTCCTTTATATTAATAAGCAAGCTTATATAATAAATTCGCTAACGTACGGACGCCGATATCCAGCTGATGTGCGGAGGTAAATTCAAGCGCCGAATGGCTGACTCCGCCCCGGCTCGGCACAAACAGCATGCAGGCCGGAAATGTCCTGCCGATCATCTGAGCATCATGCCCCGCCCCGCTTATGATTTCCTCACAGCTTGCGCCCTGTTCAGCTGCCGCTTCGACAGCCGCTCGTGTCAGCGTTTGATCCATCGGTACCGGCTCTATTCTCATATATTCGTCAATGACGGGCCGGACGCCTTTTTCGTGACTGATTCTTTCAATAAGAGATGCCAGTTTTTGATGAAAGTCGCTCAGCACGGCCTCTGCCTGGTGGCGGATATCAACGGAAAATTGAATCCGGCCCGGGATGACGTTCGGCACATTCGGCTCAACCGTCATTTTTCCGCAAGTCAGACGAAGTTCTTCCGGCTGTTTTTCCGCCAAGATGACAAGTTCATGGATCATGCTGCTTCCCGCTGCAAGCGGGTCCTTCCGCCACTTCATCGAAGTAGTGCCCGCATGGTTGCATTCTCCGTAAAGCGTTACATTATAGCGCCTCTGCCCGGCGATTTCAGTGACAACGCCGATGTCCTTTCCCGATCTTTCAAGCGTTTGTCCCTGTTCAATATGAATTTCAAGAAAGGCTTTTATATCCGTCCGGAAAGGTGAGGTGTAGCGGCCTGACCCGAAACCGTATTGAAGCATTGCTTCTTTTAAGGAAACACCTGAGCCATCACTTGGCTTTTTTGCATCTGAAAGTGAGAAAGCACCGGTTATATTTCCTGATCCCCAATAGGTCATGGGAAAACGGCTCCCTTCCTCCTCACAAAGCGAAACAGCTTCCAGCGTTTTTTTCGGACGTCCGTATGTCTTTCGAAGATGGGTGATCGCAAGCATGGCGGCAAGCACGCCATATGCTCCGTCATATTTTCCGCCGTTAATAACAGTATCAATATGCGACCCTGTCAAAATCAGCTCGCCGGGTGACTCTGTACCGCTCAGCCGGCCAAACACATTTCCGACATCATCAAATCTCGTTTCAAGCCCTAATGACGCCATTTTCTTTTTCACGGCAAGCTGGGCGTCCATCCATTCCTTTGTGTATAAAAGCCTCGTCACGCCGCCTTCAGCGGATGCGCCGAATTGAGACAGCCATTGTATGTAATCGGTAATTCCGTTATTGGCCGAAAGCTGCTGATGTTCCATATGCTCCCTCCCTTTCTTTCTGGCAGAACTGTCACGGTGACCTTCATTATAGAAGGAGCGCATACAGAGTTCATTATCATTTCATCTAAAAAATCTTTTGTTTTTTAGATACCCTATCTAAATGCAGCCCTGCCGCATCATAAGCCGAAAGACTGATGGGCACCGATCCAAAGGAACCATTTTTCGAAAAAGATAGAATTTGAGCTTTATTTTTTGGATAATAGAGGGAAAGGAGGGCAAGTAATGACAAAAAAACAATGGCTGCTGCCGCTCGTCTGTTTGTTATTGATTTCCGGATGGGTTGCGCCGTCTGCCTCTGCAGGCGCGCCAACCGAAATGAACCTGTACAGCCGATTGGCGGTTTCAACTGCCGGAGGCACACAAGTTTTACCGCAATCCGCCCCGGCTCCCATCGCTCCTTCGGCGGATACGGACACGTATTACAAAGAAGCTTCGGGAAAAAGCGGGACAGCCTTAAAAAGCTCCCTGCACCGCATCATCAGCGGTCATACGAAGCTGTCTTACAGCCAAGTGTGGAATGCATTAAAGGAAACTGACGAAGACCCGGCAAACCCGAACAATGTCATCTTGCTCTATACACAGGAATCACGGGCAAAAAGTAAAAACGGAGGCAGTGTCGGCGACTGGAACCGCGAACACGTGTGGGCAAAGTCTCACGGAAACTTCGGAACCGCGGCAGGCCCCGGGACTGATATTCATCACTTGCGTCCGGCGGATGTCCAGGTGAACAGCGCCAGAGGCAACATGGATTTTGATAATGGCGGCACGGAATACCCTAAAGCGCCGGGCAATTACTATGACGGCGATTCGTGGGAGCCGCGGAATGAGGTTAAGGGAGACGTCGCACGCATGCTTTTTTACATGGCGGTGCGCTATGAAGGAGACGACGGATATCCAGACCTTGAACTGAATGAGAAAACGGGAAACGGCTCCGCTCCGTACATGGGGAAACTGTCCGTTTTGCTCAAATGGAATAAACAAGACCCCGTCGACAGCACCGAAAAACGGCGAAACGACATCATTTATGAAGACTATCAGCACAATCGCAACCCATTTATTGACCACCCGGAATGGGCAGATGAGATTTGGCAGTAAAGACGGAAGAGAGCCGGCTCTATTTTCCGGCCGAACATATGAAACGTGTAAAGGGAGCCCCGGCAGTCAGGCTCCCTTTATTAATAGACGGCTTCCTCGGTATCGGCATCAAAAAAGATGGCCCGTTCCATATTGACGTCAAGCTGAATGGCGTCGCCTGTTCTGACTTGCGTGCCTCCGTCAAGGCGGACGGTCAGCCGTTCCTCTCCCGCAGCTGCGTGAACATGCATTTCCGCGCCTAAGTTTTCACATACTTCCGCAACGGCCCGGCACACTGAGCCAAGCGGCTTGTTAAAATTCGCGAGCGCCATATGCTCCGGGCGCAGCCCAAGCATCATCTGCTGACCTCTATATCCTTTTTGCTTGAGCATGACAGCTTTTTCTCTCGGAATAAGCAAACGAACAGACGGGTTGGCAAAAAACAGCTCTCCCTGCTTTTCCTCAATCACGCCCTTCATAAAATTCATCGCCGGCGAGCCGATAAACCCTGCCACAAACATATTCGCCGGATAGTGATAAATATCATGAGGGCTTGCCGCCTGCTGAATGTCCCCTTCATTCATCACGACAATTCTGTCCCCCATCGTCATCGCTTCTGTTTGATCATGCGTCACATAAATGATGGTCGCCTTCAGCCGCTGATGGAGCTTGCTGATTTCGGCACGCATCGTCACGCGCAACTTCGCGTCTAGGTTGGAAAGAGGCTCGTCCATTAAAAAAACCCTCGGCTCACGCACGATCGACCGTCCGAGCGCGACCCTCTGCCGCTGCCCGCCTGATAGGGCCTTCGGCTTCCGCTTCAGCAAATGCCCGATTTCCAAAATATCGGCGGCAGCCCGGACACGCTCTGTGATCTCTTTTTTCGGCATTTTTTTAAGCTTGAGCCCGAACGCCATATTATCAAATACCGTCATATGCGGGTACAGCGCGTAATTCTGAAAAACCATGGCAATGTCGCGATCCTTCGGCGGCAGATGATTCACCACATCACCGCCGATATAAAGATGGCCCTCTGAAATACTCTCAAGCCCGGCGATCATTCTGAGTGTCGTAGATTTGCCGCAGCCTGACGGACCGACAAGAACCAAAAGCTCCTGATCCTTTACATCTAAATGAAAATCTTTGACTGTCAATGACTGAGAGCCATATGTTTTTTTGACATGATTAAATGTTAATGATGCCATGAGAAACCTCCTCCAATACTGGAAACCGCCTCAGCTTTCTGTTATTTTTAAATTGATCGGGGGTTCTGCCAGATTCATAATATAAAAGCAAATTTGTATTATAACGTCATAATACATATAATATACATAATACATGAGATAAGGAGGCCCGCCCTATTGTTAAATAACGGGAGTTCAAAACCTTTATATATTCAGCTGAAACAAATTATTGCGGATGACATTAAAAAGGGCATTTATTCACCGTCCGTCAAACTGCCTTCTGAAAACGAGCTTTGCGAAACGTACAATGTCAGCCGGATAACCGTCAGAAAGGCCATCCTCGACCTGGTTGAAGAAGGCTGGCTCATTCGGCAGCAGGGAAAAGGAACATTCGTGAAAAGCCCTAAACTGAAACGGGAGCTGATCGCGGTTAACGGCTACTCCGAATTTATGGAATCGACAGGAAAAAAACCGAAACATCAGGTCCTTTCCCACGAAATCATCGAAGCGCCCAAACCGATCGCTCAAAAGCTCAACGTCGCTCCTGAGAGTCCCGTCCTTGAATTAAAACGCATTTTATTTCACGACGACCAGCCGCTCTCATTCGAAATCGCCCACTACCCGCTTCATTTGTTTCCCGATATCGGCACGTTCATCAGTGACGGCGTATCCATGCATGATATTTTGAAACAGCACTATCAAGTCGTTCCCACCCATAATACGAAGCTGTTAAATGTCGTGTATGCCAAACAGGAAGAAAGCCGGTATTTGGCTTGTGATATCGGGGATGCGCTTTTTGAAATTGACAAAACCGCTTTTATGTCAAAAGACCAGCCCATTTACAGCTCGCTGTTTTTAATGCATACTGACCGCGTCACATTTACCATTAACAGCCCTTACACGTAAAGGCATAAAAAACGAGACACTGCTTATAGTATTCTCGTTTTTTCACTGCTTTTGCCGCCGTCAGGCTTGTATGGATGACCGTACCCGAACGCCCCGAATACCCCGCACGTTTTCGCAGCCGTCTGTGCGGCCCCTAAAAGCGCATGCCGAATATCCTGATGCTCAAAAAAGGCGGTAAGAAATCCGGCGATAAAAGAGTCTCCCGCCCCCAATGTATCTATTATATCAGCCCTTACAATCGGCTGATGATAGATGCGGGTCCCATCCGATAACACAGCCCCATGTTCGCCTCTTGTCAAACACACGATTTTCACACCGAAGCCATGTGCTTTTTCGGCAAGCTTCACGCATTCGGACTCACTCAGATCACTGCCGGAAAAAAACGCATACGTCACGTACGGACAGACCGTTTGTAAATACGAATCCTCTCGTTTTGTTGAAAAATCAAAGGAAATCGGCACAATGCCGCATAAATTCGGAAGATCGCGTTCAATCCTGCTGTATACGCTCGTATGCAGCACATCATGCTCTCTGATAAATGTTACATCGTTTTCCTGAAAAGCGAGTGTCAGACGCGATTGCACCCCTCCTTTATTCGACCCGACAAATATTCTGTCGCCCCGCTCATCAAGTGTTACGACCGCCATTCCGTTTTCACCGTATGCCTGGCGTATATAATCGGTGTTCACCTTCTCAAGCTTCAGCACGTTTAATAGATGAGCTGCCGCTTCATCACTGCCGAGGATGCCGATATAAGAAGCGTCATGGCCCAACCGTCTTGCAAGCACCGCCACATTTAAAGCATTCCCGCCCGGATAAAACGTCTCTTGATCCTGATAATAATCTACTACATTGTCTCCCGCCGCAATCAGTTTCATTTTCATCCTCCTTATCCTTTTACGCTTCCGGCGGCGATGCCGCGGATAAAATATTTCTGCATAAATAAAAACAGCACGATAATCGGAGCGGCCGAAATGGTTAACCCTGCAAGCAGCACGCCCCAGTCAGTCTGCAATGCATCCCTGAACTGCATCAGCCCGGCCGGTATCGTCCGCAGATTTTCGTCATCTATAAAGATGATCGCAAACATAAACTCGTTCCACGTATGGTAAGCCGTCAGAATACCGGACGTAACCAAAATCGGCACGCTCATCGGTAAGAATATTCTGAAAAATACACCGAAACTAGTACAGCCATCAAGATACGCCGCCTCTTCCAGCTCCTTAGAAATTGACAGAAAATACGAGCGGATCAATATGATCGTAAACGGAATCCGATAAGCGGCGTACGGGAGAATCAAAGCCCAGTACGTATTGTACAGCCCCAGCGATTGAATAATGGAATAAAGCGGCACAAGGCTGACTTGCGGCGTCAGCATCAATCCGCCAAGGCAGATGATAAGCAGAAATCCTTTTCCTTTAAATTGAAAACGTGACAGCCCGTATGCCGCCCAAGCGCTGACAAATACGGTAATCAGGCACGTCAGCACGGTCACAATGACACTGTTCATAAAATAAGCGGAAATTCCCTGATTCCAAGCGGACACGAAGTTTTCAAAATGCCAAACAGAAGGAAGCGACCAGCTGTGCTCAAAAATTTCATCCGAGCTTTTAAAGGCGCTGATGACCATCCACAAAAGCGGATAAGCGACGGCAATCAAATAGATAAAGAGAAACAGCCATACAGACGTTTCACCGATAAACCATTTTCTCCGCTTTCCAGCTGTTTTCACGGCCGGCGTGTGATTCAGATCCGGTTCCATTCTGTATGAATCCGTCTTTTCAGGAAGCATCGGCTACTCCTCCTTTCCGGTTTTAAAAAACTTCATTTGTATGAGCGACAAGGCAAGCGTAAGCAAAAGCACCACGGTCGCGATCGCAGAAGCGTATCCCATCATATCTTTTGTAAAGGCGCTCTTATATAAAAACGTGCTCAGCACTTCAGAAGCGTTACCCGGCCCGCCGCCTGTCAAAATGTACGGCTCGTTAAATACGGTAAATGCCCCGGTCAGCGTCATCACCACCGCAACAAACGACATTTCTTTCGTCTGCGGCACTGTAATGTAAAAAAACTGCTGCACCTTGCCTGCACCGTCCAGCTGCGCCGATTCGTACAATTCATCCGGTATCTTTTGAATGGATACAATATACAACATAGCGATATAACCGACGGACTGCCATTGAGAAACAAAAATGACAGACAGCATGGCGGTGCTTTCATCGCCGAGCCAGGCCCGCGTCAGCTCATCAAGTCCGACGGCCTCCAACAGCTGATTCAAAAGCCCGATCTCCGGGTTATAAATAAAATCAAACAGCAAAGCAATGACGGTCATGGAAATGACGACGGGGAGAAAAAATACCGTGCGGAAAAACGGCGACCACTTTCTCACCAATCTGTCTTCCAGCACAGCCGCCAATATTAATCCTCCGCACACTTGGCAGATAAGCGAAATCACCGCATACAGCACATTGTTGCCGAGCGCTTTGAAAAACACAGGATCATGAAACAGCTCGATATAGTTTTTAAATCCGATAAATGTTTTTTCAGGATTAAATGAGCTCCATTCAAACAAACTGAGAAACACATTTTCAAAAATCGGAACGTAAACGAAAAGTAAAAAAATCAGAGCCGGCGCAAGAAACAAATACGGAATGAATCGATTTTGGTTGACCAAGGACATTCATCTCCTTTTACAAAAGAGCCTTTTCTATTCAGCAGACGCTTTGACTTGCTGCGCTGCTTTTTGCACCGCCTTCATCACCTGCTGCGGTGTCATCGTTCCCCCAAGCATCTGCTGGACGCTTGCGGCATACACATCCGCGATTTCAACATCAACATCCATATCAAACCACGGCACCATTGATTCGGCGCTTGTGATGTCCTGTACGGCTTCACGCTGGATCGGAGTCGAATTCTTTTCTGTCGCCGTTCCCTGAACCGCACTGTATTTGCCGACATCCTTGATCAGCTTCTCACCCATTTTTTTCGAGGTTAAAAACTGGAGAAATTCCATCGCTTCCTTCGGGTGCTTCGTATTCGAAGAAATCATAAACCCTTCTGGCGATCCGGTTAATGCGCGAGGTGATCCCTTTTCCCCGCTGATTTTCGGGAACGGAAACAGTCCCAGGTTCACCGGGTCAACGAGCTTAATCTCTGCCGTCTCTGCATAAATCATCGCCGCTTTTCCGCTCGTAAATTGCTGCCGCACATATTCGTGATCCACGGAGTTCACATGCTTTGTAAAGTAAGGCATAAGCTCCTCAAGCTTTTCAAGCGCTTTGACGTAGCCTTCATCTGTAAATGATCCCGTTTTCGGGTTATAATCTTTTTCTCTCGTTTTTTCATCCACCATGCGCTGGTTCAGTGTCCCGATATAATGGGAAATGGTCCACGGCGCTTTTGTGCCGAAGCTGATCGGGATATACCCGTTTTCCTTCAGCTTTTCAGACACGGTGATAAGCTCATTCCACTTCGCCGGCGGCTTCAGGTTCAGTTTCTTAAAAATGTCTTTATTATAAAAAAATGATTTTGCGTCCATTTGCCAAGGAACGCCGTACTCTTTGCCGTTATACGTAAAGGGTTTGATTTGTGACTGGACAAGCTGTGAAGACCAATCCTTATCTTGTTGATAAAAGGAAGAAAGATCGAGGGCTTTATTTCCTTTGATGAATTTATCTGCAAATCGGTCGCTCCATGAAAAGAAAATATCAGGAGGGCTCGTTGTCCCCAGCATGACTTTGACTTTATCTTTATAGGAATCATTTAATACCGCTTCAGTTTGGATGTGAATGTCCGGATGAGCGGCTTCAAATTCCTTAACCGCCTCTTCAAAATAGCTTTTTTCCGGCTCTTTCGGCCACCTGTGGAAAAACTTCAGGGTCACTTTCCCGTCTGAGGAACTGCTTTGGCTTGAACAGCCGGTGACGGAAAGCAGAAATACGGATATCAGAATAAACAGGCAAATGAGCTTTTTCAGATGCTTTTCCTCCTTTGTCATCAGACTATAATGTTATATAACATTATAGTCTGATGAAGAATAATCCGCGATTTTAATATTCGACTTTCCACATATATCGTCTCTGGCTTAATGGATGATTTCTTGCATCGGCCAAAGCATCCGCATAGCTTCTCAGCACCCTGTTTAACACGAGGGGAGCAAGATAACCTTTTACCGATTCATCAATTCCGGAAAAATTATACGTTTCTGCATCAAGCACAGTCAGTTTTTTTCCGTATTTTTTAGAGAAGGAAAGCGCCCGCTCTTCAAGCGGCCTTGTTTCATCTAAGCCGAGCAGAATAATAAACGGAACGGATTCATCAATGATTTCGAACGGCCCATGAAAATATTCTCCGGCATGAATGGCGTGGGAGTGAATCCATTGCATTTCCATAAGAATGCAGATGCTGTAGGAGTAAGCGACGCCGTAGTTTGCACCGCTTGCCATTGTATAAATGATGTCTTCTTTTTCGTGGGCTTTCGCAAATGCTTTCGCGTTTTCCGCTTCCTGTTCAAGCGCTTTATCATAAACGGCCTGCAGCTTATCAAGCCCGTCGATCGCCTGCTCAAACGCCGCATGGTTTTCCAGTACGTTTAAAGCGCCGAAGACAATTTGGTAAAGGACGCCGTAGTTTGTGTTTATCGCCAATGCTTCTTCGCCCCAATCGTATACGGCGACATATTGAGCTTCTTTGGCTAACGGGGAGTCAGGCTCAAAGGTCATCGCTATTGTCAGCGCGCCTTTTTTTCTCGCAAACCCGGCGGCTTTTACCGTTTCCGGCGTGTTGCCTGAATGCGAGCACAAAATAACGAGAGAGTTTTCTCCGAGCTGCACGGGATTGCGCTGAATAAATTCATTCGAGCTGTAGAGATCAGAACTGATTGCTTTCGCCTCTCTGTCAAACACGTACTTGCTCGGGTGCATAATAGCTGAAGAACCTCCGCATGCGACAAAAAAGACATGATCAATCGTTTTTTCTTTCAAATCTTGCAAGAAAGCCTGAACCTCTTGATTCACTTTTGCGGCAGTTTGACTCAAATCCTTCACTCCTCAGTATTTTATTATATAACGTTATATAACATTATATAACGTTATATTAATCTCATAACGGGAGTGTTGTCAATATTATTTTCTGAAATTTCTAAAATATGATAAAGAAAAACAGGCTCGGTTTAATTTCCCGCACTCTCTTGACCTGACCCTTAGAGACACGTTTAGAATGGGAGCAGGGAGTGATGCAAAATGAATATAAAAGAAGCAGCCCGTCAGACGGGCCTCACGAAAAAAGCCATCAAATATTATGAACAGGAAGGGCTGATTACGGTCAGCAAAAACCCTGACAACGGCTACCGGGAATACTCGGATCAGGAGGTCAATACACTGAAAATGATTGCCGCCCTCAGAATGCTGGCGCTGTCTGTCAGCGACATTAAAGCATTCTTATTAGAGGGCAGCAGCTTACATGATATTTTACAGCAGCAGCATCAAAAGCTCAGCCTGCAAATTGAAGAGCTGGAGCAGGAACGGAAATTAACGGAGATGCTGATCAAACGCGTGAAGGATTCAGAAAATGTCGATTCGATTTTACATGATATCGGAGAAGTGAAAATCGATGAACCGAAGTATATGGGCCTTCAGCTGAAAAAGCTGTTCCCGGGAGAGTTCGGAGAATTTATCGCGGCGGTGTTTGAACCATTCTTTGACTTTGCCATTGATACAGATGAGAAAAAAGAGAATTGGGCAGAACTGGTCAAAGTATTGGATGATATGGAAGAAGTCCCGGCGGCACACCCGATGATGCAGCTGCTCGGACAGGAGGATTCGGCACAGCTTCAGCAATACAAAGCCCAGCACGACCAATTTATTGAATTGATATTGCAGAAAGATCCCGCAACTTGGGAAACCCATAAAAACACCCTTATCCAGCTTGTGAAGAGAGTGCAGACAGATGACGAATACAGAGAAAGCCTTATCAGGCTCGGGGAATCAGCTTCTGATTTACCGGCGATGAAGGAAGGGTCGCCTTTCAGCAACCTCCTCCAGAAACTGAGCCCGAAATATGACAAGTATGTGCAATATCAGCTTGAAATCAAAAAAGAAGCGGACGAGGCACTCGGATTTGATTCAGAAGCGTATTTAAAACAAGCGTTGGAATTAGAAAAACGCTAAGGCGCGTTTCCTTAGCGTTTCTCCCGTGAGCTTTAATGCTGCGCGTTAATTCTGTCAACGACATTGGCGATGAGCTGCTCTTTTCCTAAATCAGAGTCCTCATCTACGCTGGCCACTGTCAAAATGATGGCCGCTACGGCTAAAGCGATTGTTTCAATGGCGGCTGCAGCGTTTAAAAATACCCATACAGCTGTCGCGCATTGGCCGATGGCTGTTGATTTTCCCTTGTCAAAGCTGTTTTTGTCAAATTCCGCTTTGAGCACTTTCGCCATAATCGCTGAACCTTTTTCAATTATGCTGTTTACTTGCTCATAGTCACCGCTGTAAACCGCTGTTTTTAATTCTTTAAAATAAGCGGGGGAAGCATTTTTAATATCAGCGATGACCTGGTCAGAGACTTGTTTTAATTCATCCTGATCGATTTTTTGAACGGCTTTGGAATCCCATACTTCTGGGAGAAGCTTTGCGACTTCACCTTGTCCGAAAAAGATGCCGGAAAAAATCTCTTCCCCGGAGTAACTGACGGATGGATTGGTTTTAGCTGATACTTGCGGGCCTACTAATGCAACCATTAAGACAAACACCATGATCATTGCTGCAATTGACTTTCTGTTCCCTTTTTGATTAACCATATAATTTCCTCCTTTTCCTTTTATTGAGAAAATTGTATCTGAAAAATGGCTTAGTGTAATGGTTCAAAGCTACTGTTTTTTCTGCCGGAATCAAAAATAGAACCAAAATACCAGACACCGTGATAGAAAAAGAGGTAAGCCCCAGCATGACAGCAAATATTTCGTGCATAAAGATTGACATAAATAAAACCAGGCGCCAATACTTTTTCGGGGCAAAAAGGGCGCAGAACATAATGGTTTGCACAATGAGCGTGCCCCAAGTCGGTATCATGACGAGCTTGGATTGCAGCATAAAATCAAACAGGCCGTGGAGCGCATCAGGCAGTCCGAGCATCGGATCGTTCAGATAATAATAAACGGCAGTTCCGTTTTGCCACTCTTCTTCCATCAGCTTGGCGACCACGGAATTAAAATACAGCATCGCGACCTGAATTCTGATCACCGTCAGCGTCGCCCAGCATAAAGATCGGTAATAAGGCTCAAGCCTTCTTTCGGCATAGGACTCTTCATACGGGGACCAGTGCCATTTTCTCGGATCGGTTAATGTCAGCGGAAGCAGCAGCAGCGTAAAAACGGCGGCAATCTGATCTCCTCCGTCAAGGGTGACGGCGGAGTTTTGAAAGCTGTACGAAATCCACCAATGGAAAAAACCCGTCAGGCGCGGACGCCAGCCAATCACAACGAGGACTAAAATACAAACACAAACGGCCTTAATGATCTCGATGTGCTGAAAATCGGGAAACAGCAAAAACAGGCTGAAGGTATTGGAAAAGTCGAGCACTTGATTTTGTGTTTTAAAGAAAACAGACGCCGGATTGAACAGCAATGTTAATAAAGTGCCGAGCGCGATTAAGCTTCTGGCAAGCCCGTACACATTTGTCC
Source organism: Bacillus sp. YC2 (assembly GCF_019891195.1). Classification (NCBI taxonomy): domain Bacteria; kingdom Bacillati; phylum Bacillota; class Bacilli; order Caryophanales; family Bacillaceae; genus Bacillus; species Bacillus sp. YC2. The sequence continues at coordinate 161,424 of NZ_JAHXDO010000001.1, forward strand.
AAGGCGGGTGCTCAATGATCCATGAGGTGAGCTGTTTTTTTGCATCCTGCATCAATTGACATCCACTCCAATGAATTTTTTAATGGTTCGTTTGGTTTTGGCATGTTTACTCCATGCCCATGGGGTAATCCGTTCATATGTAATGATCATTTTCCCTTTCAGTCTTGGGGATGGAGACTCATTTTCCACTTTCAAAAATGTGGTATTCTTAATATCTCGCCCTGCCGTGTAATCCTTCCATTTCTCTTTGGGGGGCAGTTTTTCCAGCATAAGGCCGAGTTCTATTCCTTGAGTCCGTCCGTATCGATTCAAGCCGATCACATTTTTCAGCGAGTTATTCGGCCATCTGAGCTCCTCGCCGGGGTTGAGAGGATATATATTTAAGCTGTCTTCTCTCGGATCCTTACTGAAAAATCCCCAGCTCTGCGGGTAAATCATTGAAATGGTTTTTGATTGATGTTTGGTTAACTGGATGGCGGAGCTTGGAAGCGCTGCAATGACGGTAAAAAACAAAACGACCATCCAGGCGGCCATAACAATAAGAAAGAATGAGAACACTTTGTTTTGATTCATGTCAGCCAATCGAAACCCTCCTTAAATATGGAAATTTGGATTTGACATGATTATACACTAATCAACAGGTAAAATATTGATAAATTAGATTTTTCGGACTAATATACTATTATATGTAAAAATAAAGGAGTGTTCATATGTTTTTGATGAATGATAAAGTGTTGTGGGGAACAGTGATTCTGGCATTTATTCTGTCGATTGTTTTCTATCCGTTCCTTCCTGCCGATATGGCCATTCATTACGACGTGACGAATCGCCCCAACATTGCGATTAATAAGACGATCGGCGTGCTTGTTTTTCCTGTGCTGATGATCGTTTGTATGTTTATCAGAAAACGATATGTCCAGTTTTTCCTAGTCGTCTATTGCCTCCTGATCGTCCACATTGCGGTGATGTGGCTGGCGCTGCAGGCATAAATAAAACCGGAGCTTAAAAGGCTCCGGTTTTGCTTATTTATAAAATACTTTCTCAATGTTGTATTTCGACTGAAGGGTATTGATTGCGTACGTTTCGTAAATATCCCTTTCCATCGGATCATTTACGACACATACTTCAATTTTATACACTTCGTCTCTGTGATTTTTAACAGGCGACACATTGTCTTCAAAATGCTTTTTGATTCTTTGTCTTAATTTCCTGGCTTTCCCGACAAACAGCAGCTCATCATGAATGTTATAAAACATAAAGATGCCGCCTTTGTCTCTCGGAATTTGATGAAAATCAATGAAGCCGTAAATCGCTTTAATCGCCGGTTCATTTTCCGACGGTGACTGCTGCCGTTCTGTAATGGTTACGTCAGGAGCAGGTAGGTTTATTTTTATCAAAATGGGTCACGTCCTCTTATTCATTAAAGCTCCATCCTAACATAAGAATGCCCGAAAAGCTATTCTTTCATTCAAGCGCCCCCGCCGGATCATAAAGGCTCAAATCAATTTCTGTCTGCTGACCGAGTGCGAGTTTCGCCAATTCGGCCCCGAGATACGGTCCGCTGGTCAATCCTGATGCACCGAGCCCATTGGCAATCAAAAGGCCGCTGACATTCGGCAGCGTGCCGATGACAGGGAGAAATCCGGGCGTAAACGGCCTGAACCCGACTCTTGCCTCAAGCATTGTGCTGTCTGAAAGTCCAGGTGCCACGGTCAAAGCTTTCTCAAAAATCTCGCGGAGACCGCCTGCCGTTACCCGCAAATCCATACCGGCATCATTTTCATGAGTGGCGCCGGCCACAACCCGGCCGTTTTCAAACGCGAGAATATACTGGTCGTTCGGCGGCATGACGACGGGCCAGCTGCCTGTTTCCTCTCCCGGAAGCTCCAAATGAACGATTTGCGCTTTTTGATAGGATACTGAAAAACGGATGCCGAGCGGCTCAAGCAGCTCCTTCGCCCATGCGCCGGCCGTTACGAGAACCTGATCGGCAGTAAGCGTACGTTCTGCGGTTTTCACGCCGGTGACGGCACCGTCCGCTGTCAGTATTGACGCCTCTTCATGGTAAACTGACGCGCCGTGCTTAATGGCCGCGTTTAGCAGCGCCTTACGAAGCGCCCTCCCGTTCACCCGGGCCGCGCCGCTGATATGGACCGCCCCGTACTCACCCGACAGCGGAGGAAACAAAGCCTTCGTTTCTGCCGGAGATAATCTTGTAATGTCCCCGATTTCAGGGGCATCCTCTCTTCTCTTATAGGCTCTTTCCTCCATCTGATCAAGCTTTTTTTCATCAGTATGCAGACTGACGGCTCCGACTTTTTTGTATCCGGTATCGGTTTCTCCGTCAGCTTCAAGCTGTTTGATTAATTGTTCATAATAACGGGCCCCGCCCTTTGCAATTGCATACCATGCCTTATTGCGGCGCTGTGACAGCCACGGACACACGATTCCCGCCGCCGCGTCAGTAGCCTGTCCGGCCTGCTTCCGGTCAATAACCGTTACCTCAGCTCCGGCTTTTGCGAGATGGTAAGCCGCTGACGCACCGAGAATGCCGGCCCCGATAATGATATAAGACTTCATGTGTAACACCTTTTCTATCTGTTTTGTCTTATTTATTTTAACAAATCAAGCGCCCCGTTCCTAATCAGTCCGATTCGCAATGATGTCGCTAAGTGCCGGCTGCATAAAGATTTCTGCAAACAGCAGCCTTTAATATAAAAAGGACACGGCATTTGCCGTGTCCTTTTTATCATTAACCGATAGAACCTTCCATCTCGAACTTAATCAAACGGTTCATTTCAACTGCGTATTCCATCGGCAGCTCTTTTGTGAATGGCTCGATGAAGCCCATTACGATCATTTCTGTCGCTTCTTCTTCAGAAATACCGCGGCTCATCAAGTAGAAAAGCTGTTCTTCAGATACTTTTGATACTTTTGCTTCGTGCTCCAATGAAATGTTGTCGTTTAAGATTTCATTGTAAGGAATGGTATCTGATGTTGATTTGTTATCCATAATGAGCGTATCGCATTCGATGTTTGAACGGGCGCCTTCCGCTTTCCGTCCGAAGTGGACGATACCGCGGTACGTTACTTTTCCGCCTTGTTTTGAAATCGATTTTGATACGATCGTGGATGACGTATTCGGAGCAAGGTGAATCATTTTCGCACCTGCGTCCTGATGCTGTCCTTTGCCCGCAAGAGCGATAGAAAGCGTCATACCGCGCGCGCCTTCACCCTTCAGGATGACAGCCGGGTATTTCATTGTCAGCTTAGAGCCGATGTTTCCATCCACCCATTCCATCGTTGCGTTTTCTTCACAAACCGTACGTTTCGTTACAAGATTGTATACGTTGTTCGCCCAGTTTTGGATCGTCGTATAACGGCAGTAGCCGCCTTTTTTGACGATGATTTCAACAACCGCGCTGTGAAGCGAGTTTGTTGTGTACACAGGAGCCGTACAGCCCTCTACGTAATGAACGCTTGCTTCCTCGTCAACGATGATCAATGTGCGTTCGAATTGGCCCATGTTTTCAGAGTTGATGCGGAAGTATGCTTGAAGCGGCGTTTCCACTTTTACGCCTTTCGGTACATAGATGAAAGAACCGCCGGACCATACTGCTGAGTTCAGCGCCGCAAACTTATTGTCAGTCGGCGGGATGACCTTCGCCCAGTGCTCGCGGAAAATATCTTCATTTTCTTTCAGCGCGCTGTCCGTGTCTTTAAAGACGATGCCTTGTGCTTCAAGATCCTCTTTCATGTTGTGGTAAACAACCTCTGATTCATACTGTGCAGAAACACCGGCAAGGTATTTTTGCTCAGCTTCAGGAATTCCGAGTTTGTCAAATGTCTGTTTAATTTCCTCAGGCACTTCATCCCAAGAACGCTCTGAACGCTCAGACGGTTTTACGTAATACGTAATTTCGTCAAAGTTCAACGATTTTAAATCCCCGCCCCATTGCGGCATCGGCATGTTGTAGAAATGCTCAAGAGATTTCAGACGGAAATCAAGCATCCATTGAGGCTCTTCTTTCATGCGAGAAATTTCTTCAACAATTTCTTTTGTCAATCCGCGCTCTGAACGGAAAATGGAAACGTCCTTGTCGTGAAAACCATACTTGTATTCACCAATTTCAGGCATTTTTTTAGCCATCCATTTTCACTCCAATCTTTTAATTGCCGCCTTTTTCTCCAGCGACTCCTTTTTCAAGTGCTTTCCATGAAAGGGTGGCACATTTAATCCGAGCCGGGAATTTTGAGACGCCTTGAAGGGCTTCAATATCCCCGAGATCTATCGAGTCGTCATACTCTTTCCCTTGCATCATGTCTGAGAAAATCTTAGACATGGAGAGGGCGGTTTCTATATCTTTTCCTTTTATCGCCTGCGTCATCATCGAAGCGGAAGCCATGGAGATGGAACAGCCTTCTCCTTCGAACTTCGCTTCTTGAACGATATCGCCGTCAAGCTTCATTGTCAGTCTGATCCGGTCGCCGCAAGTCGGGTTGTTCATATCGACAACGATACTGTCGTCTAAAACCCCTTTGTTGCGCGGATTTTTATAATGATCCATGATCACTTGTCTGTACAATGTATCTAAGTTTGCATTAAAAGACATTTGTAAAGTACTCCTTTGTCTTTTGGAGTGCTTCCGCAAGCTTATCAATTTCTTCCTCTGTATTATACAGGTAAAAGCTCGCTCTCGCAGTAGCAGATACATCCAGCCATTTCATCAGCGGCTGGGCGCAATGATGGCCCGCTCTGACCGCAATGCCCTCAGCATCGAGGACAGTCGCGACATCATGAGGATGGACATCATCAAGATTAAATGTTACGAGTCCTGCACGCTCTTTCGGCCCGTACACCGTCACGCCGTCAAGCTGTGCGAAGCGATCCAGCGCATAGGCTGCAAGCTTGTGCTCATGCCGTGAAATCTCGTCGAGCCCGATCTCTTCAAGAAAGTCAATCGCGGCGCCTAATCCGATCGCACCCGCGATAATCGGCGTGCCTGCTTCAAATTTCCACGGAAGCTCTTTCCAAGTTGATTCGTAAAGACCTACAAAGTCAATCATTTCGCCGCCAAATTCGGCCGGCTCCATATTCTCAAGCAGTTCTTTCTTGCCGTACAGCACGCCGATTCCCGTCGGGCCGCACATTTTATGGGAAGAAAGCGCGAAGAAGTCGCAATCTAAATCCTGTACGTCGATTTTCAAGTGCGGTGTGCTTTGCGCCCCGTCAACTACGATAACCGCGCCATTGTCATGGGCGATTTTCGCGATCTCTTTAATCGGGTTAATCGTGCCAAGCACGTTTGACACATGAGCGACCGCCACAATTTTCGTATGGCTGGTGACAGTCTGCCGGACGTCCTCTAACGAAAGCGTGCCGTCTTCCTGCATCGGGATATATTTTAAAGTCGCGCCAGTTGCTTTAACAGCCTGCTGCCACGGAATGATATTCGCATGATGCTCCATTTGGGTGATGACCACTTCGTCACCGGGTTTTAAGTTGGCGCGGGCGTAGCTCAGCGCCACCATATTCAGTGAAGTTGTCGTGCCTTTTGTGAAAATAATCTCAGCCATTGACTTCGCGTTGATAAACTTCCGGACTTTTTCACGCGCTCCTTCATAGCCGTCTGTCGCTCTTGTTCCAAGAGTATGGACGCCTCTGTGGACATTAGAATTATAATGACTATAATACTGGTCCACTGCTTCAATAACAGCGCGCGGCTTCTGGGAAGTCGCCGCACTGTCAAGATACACGAGATCATGTCCGTTCACTTGCTGATGAAGGATCGGGAACTGTTCACGAATATCAGTGATATTCATTATTTAACTTTCCTTTCGATAACGGAAACGAGCTGTTTCTTAACTCCTTCAATCGGAAGCTCTTTTACCACCGGCGCAAGGAATCCGTAAATGACTAAGCGCTCTGCTTCTTCTTTCGAAATTCCGCGGCTCATTAAGTAGTAAAGCTGGATCGGGTCCACACGGCCGACAGATGCCGCATGCCCTGCAGTTACATCGTCTTCATCGATTAATAGGATCGGGTTTGCATCTCCGCGTGCTTTTTCACTGAGCATCAGAACGCGTGATTCTTGTTCAGCGTTTGCTTTAGACGCACCGTGCTCAATTTTGCCGATTCCGTTAAAAATGGAAGAAGCGGCATCTTTCATAACTCCGTGCTTCAGGATATAGCCTTCTGAAGCCTTACCGAAGTGGATAATTTGCGTCGTAAAGTTTTCCGTCTGCTCCCCTCTTCCGACAACAACGGTTTTCGTATCCCCGTAAGTGCCGTCGCCATAGAGGTTTGTCGTGTTTTCAGAAATCGTGTCGCCGTCGTTCATCAGTCCGAGCGCCCACTCGATTTTGCTGTCACGTCCGCGTGCAGATCCGCGGCGGTTTACATATGTTGTGACACCCGCAGATAAGTTGTCAACCGCACCGTACGTCACGCTGGCATTATCACCTGTAATGACTTCACTGATAATGTTGAATACGGCTTCTTTCGGATTCACCGTGCTGACGTAGTTCTCCACATAAGTGACGGAGCTGTGGTCTTCAGCAACGATGAGCACGTGGTTAAACAGCGTCGTGTCATTGCTTTCATGGACGTAAACAGCCTGTACAGGCGTTTCCACTTGAACATTTTTAGGAACATAAAGGAATGCCCCTCCGTTCACTAACGCCGCGTGAAGAGCAGTCAGTTTGTGTTCGTCGACTTTTACGCCGTCTTTCATGAAATATTTTTCAACGAGATCGCTGTGCTCACGCGCAGCCGTTAAGATGTCCGTAAAGATAACGCCTTTGTCTTTCAGCTCTTTAGACAGAGAAAGGAAGGCCGGCGTTTGGTCACGCTGTACATATAACGTTTTGTCTTCGTTTTCGATATCGATCAGCACTTTTGCTTCGTCAGCTAAATCTTCTAAAGAAGAAAGCGGCGCATTTTCTACTGTATGCTTGTTGAACTTTGTAAAGTTCCAGTTTGTAATTTTTGTTTTGTCAGGCTTAGGCAGCGGCAGATCCTCAGCTTTTTCAAGAGCCTGTAAGCGCAGGTTTTTCAGCCAGGCAGGTTCTTGATGCTTTTCGGAAAAGCCTTTGACATAGTCCTGATCTACGGATAGTTTAGTTTCCAATGTCATGTTAATCCCCCTAACGCTTACGCTTCTTGGCCTACAGTTTCGTCTTCAATGCCAAGTTCTTGTTTAATCCAGTCATAACCTTCCGCTTCAAGGCGCTGTGCAAGCTCTGCACCGCCGGATTTAACTACGCGGCCCTGCATCATAACGTGAACGACATCAGGCGTGATGTAGTTCAGAAGGCGCTGGTAGTGAGTGATCATTAAGCAGCCAAAGTTTTCGCTGCGCATTTTGTTGATTCCTTTAGAAACGACTTTCAAAGCGTCAATGTCAAGACCTGAATCGATTTCATCAAGAATGGCGATTCTCGGCTCAATCATCATAAGCTGAAGGATTTCGTTGCGTTTTTTCTCCCCGCCTGAGAAACCTTCGTTCAAATAGCGCTGCGCCATTTCAGGATCCATTTCTAAAAATTCCATGTTTTCGTCCATTTTGCGGATGAATTTCATAAGAGAAATTTCATCGCCTTCTTCACGGCGTGCGTTAATCGCTGAACGAAGGAAGTCGGCATTTGTCACACCGCTGATTTCGCTCGGATATTGCATTGCAAGGAACAAGCCGGCTTGCGCGCGCTCGTCTACTTCCATTTCCAATACGTCTTTGCCGTCAAGCGTGATGCTTCCTTTTGTGACCTCGTATTTAGGGTGCCCCATAATCGCAGCTGAAAGCGTGGATTTACCGGTACCGTTCGGTCCCATGACAGCGTGGAACTCGCCGCCTTTTATTTCAAGGTTTACACCTTTTAAAATCTCTTTCCCTTCGATTTCAACGTGAAGATCCTTGATCGTTAATGTTGAAGCAGCCATATCTATACCTCCAAAATATATAATCATTATTCTCAATTTATTCTCATTCTAATTTTATAACAAATGAAATGTAAATACAACTTTTTATATTACCCGGAACATTTCTAAAGTTTATCAAAGATCTTAACGTAATTAAAGCTGTTTGAAACAGAAAAAGGGTGGAATCCCACCCTTTTTTACAGACCGATTTTCTCATTAAACTGCGCTGCGAGGAGCTTGCTTTTTTGATATTCCCGCTCCCTCTGCCGTTCGACTTCCATCCTTTTTGAAAGACGCCGTCCGTATTCTTCATAGCCGATGCCGTATGACTGCTGCATCGCTTTTTCCATTTCCGACGTATAGTCAAGGTCCAGTCTGTCCTGGCTGGTGCAGATAATGAATCAATCCCTTCATCTATTTGTTTCCATTGTAACAATGATTCATTGCGGCAGCCAAAGAGAGTGTGCCCCTGAATACTTTCGGATATGCCGGATGCGGCCTGCGAGCTGCGTCTATGGGAAGCATTCAAACATTTGCTCCTTCTAATGCGCGGTATTTCCGAATTCCTGAATGCACTGCTGCACGAGGGTTACGCCCTGGCTGAGAGCGGCCCCTCCGCCGAAGGCTGCAGCGACGCTTACAACTTCAAGGATATTTTCTTCTGTCGCGCCTTGGTCCATGCATCCTTTCGTATGATAAATCATACAAAATTCATCTTGGGCGTTAATACTGATGCCGAGAGCGATTAATTGCTTTTCTTTTTCTGTCAAAGAATCCGCTGAGAAGCACTGCTCAGTAAATTCATTAAACTTCCGGCCCATCATCGGCATTTTTTGTTCAAATACGCCTAACCCCTCTTTGTATTGTTTTAATGCGTCATGTACGCTTCCGCCGTTGTTATGATATTGATTCAACTCATAATCCCTCCATTCGGTAACATTCTTCTTTATTATGAACAGTTCCGCGATTAATACCCAAAAAAACCCCGGATTGTTCATCCGGGGTTTTCGTCTTTATTCAGATACGGGGAGCACGGCTCCGTCGTATTTTTTCTCAATGAAGTCTTTAATTTTTTTAGAGTGAAGAACTTCCATAAGCGCTTTGATTTTTGCTGAATCTTCTTCACCTTTGCGCACGGCGATAATGTTTGCGTATGGGTTGTTTTTCGTTGATTCTACTTCAATCGCGTCTTTTAACGGGTTTAATTTGTTTTGGATCGCATAGTTGACGTTGATGAAGACCGCGTCGCCTTCTTCTTCGTTATATGCTTTTGCCGTTAATTCCGGCGCGATTTTTTTGAACGTCAGGTTTTTCGGATTTTTTGTGATGTTTTTCGTTGTTGCGTCAACTGTTTTTACTTTCGGATCTAATGTGATCAGTCCGGCTTTTTGAAGCATTGCCAGCATACGGCCTTGTTCAGCGACGTTATTTGTCAGGATGATTGTCGCGCCGTTTGGCAGGTCTTTCAATGATTTATATTTTTTCGTGTAAATACCGAACGGCTCAAGATGAACTGCGCCGGCGTTAACGAGTTTGTAATCTTTATTTTCTTTCATTTCCTGCTCAAGGTAAGGAACATGCTGGAAGTAGTTTGCATCCACTTCTTTATCAGCTAATGCTTTGTTGTACATTTTGTAATCGTTCAGCACTTTGACTTTTAATGTATAGCCTTTTTTCTTCAATAACGGCTCCGCTTCTTTTAAAATTTCAGCATGCGGTGTTTTTGTCGCGGCAACAACAATTTCCTTTTTATTTGAGCCCGCACTCGATCCGCAGGCAGCCAAAACTCCTGCAAAAACAAGCAGCAACGCACTTAACACAATCTTTTTCAATGTAAATCCTCCCTTATCTTTTGTCTATTATATTTGTGATGACATCACCGATAATCTGAATGATAAAGACGATGATGAGAATAAATACCGTTGCCACAAACGTTACATCCGTATTATTTGACTGGTACCCTTCGACATATGCAAGGTTTCCGAGTCCGCCTGAACCGATGGCTCCGGCAATAGCGGTCGAACCGATCAGGGCGATGGCTGTAACGGTGATGCCTGAGATTAACGCAGGCATTGATTCAGGAATCAATACTTTAAAAATGATCGTCGATGTCTTCGCTCCCATTGATCTGGCAGCTTCGATGACACCTTTATCAACTTCCCGGAGCGCGATTTCCGCAAGGCGGGCATAAAACGGCGCAGAGCCGATAATCAAAGCGGGCAAAGCCGCATTCGGACCTAAAATCGATCCGACCAAAAACTTAGTAAAACCGAGGAGCAGAATAATTAAAATAAGAAACGGAATAGACCGGAATACGTTAACCACTGCCGCAATCACACTGTTAATCGCTTTATTCTGCCATAAGCTTCCCTTGCCTGTTAAAAAGAGCAGAAGGCCGAGGACAGCCCCGATGACGAAAGAAAAGAGTAAAGCGATAATCGTCATATAGAGGGTTTCATAAGTTGCGGTCCACAGTTCACTTACATCAACGTTCGGAAACCATTTTTCAAACATTTGTGATCACCTCTGCTTCTACCTGTTTGTCTTTAATGAACCGGATCACATTTTCTACTTCTTTTTCCTGTCCGTCAATGTGGATGAATAAAGAACCGTACGCCCCGTCCTTCGTCTGTGAAATCTTACCTTGCAGAATGTTGACATCCACATCGAAGTTTCTGATCATCTCAGTGATGAGAGGCTGTTCTGCAGCCTGCCCGACAAACGAAAGCTGAATCGTTTTTCCTGTCGCCGTTTCCTGAAGCAGATGCTGAATGGTTTCTTTCGTTTCCTCAGGCTCGGTGACCTGCTGAACGAAACGCTTTGTCATCTGTTCACGCGGATTTCTGAAGACTTGAAGCACTTCGCCTTCTTCGACGACTTTTCCGTTTTCCATGACGGCGACTCTGTTGCAGATTTTACGGATGACGTGCATTTCATGGGTAATAAGCACAATCGTCAAACCGAGTCTTTCATTTATATCGGATAAAAGATCTAAAATTGAATCTGTCGTCTGCGGGTCAAGCGCTGACGTCGCTTCGTCACAAAGAAGGACCTTCGGATTATTGGCGAGCGCTCTCGCGATTCCGACACGCTGCTTTTGACCGCCGCTCAGCTGGGAAGGATACGATTTTTCCTTTCCTTCTAATCCGACCAGTTTAATCAGTTCATCAGCACGGCGAATCCGTTCTCTTTTTTTCACGCCGGCAATTTCCAGCGGAAACATAATATTATCCCGAACGGTGCGCGACCAAAGAAGATTAAAGTGCTGAAAAATCATGCTGATTTCCTGGCGCGCTTTTCTTAAACCGCGGCTGCTTACTTTATTTAATTCCGTCCCCGCGACTTCCACGGTTCCTGAAGTCGGTTTTTCAAGACCGTTCAGAAGACGGATTAAGGAACTTTTACCAGCTCCGCTATATCCTATAATTCCAAAAATTTCGCCCTTTTTGATATCGAGGTTGACATCTTGGACAGCATTGACATCCCCATGTTTCGCTTTGTAAATTTTTGAAACATTTTGAAGATGGATCAAAGCAATCACCTGCCTTACACTATTCTAAGAAATCTTCCGGAATTCTCCGCAAAAGAAAAGCCTTTCTGCACAATTGAGCAGAAAGGCTTATTGAAAAAGGCCTTTCTCTCATCTTCCAAAGCAGATCGCTTCGAGTGAATTGGCACCATTTCAACATAGTTGACGGTTGCCGGGCTTCATAGGGCACTTCCCTCCACCTCTCTTGATAAGAGAAAACATATCGTCTTTTCGTCCGGAAATTCTTAATGTAGGATAGCATGGCGAATGATAAAAAGTCAATAAAATAAATAATGGTAGTTATTTTCACATAGTAGATTGGCAGGTTTTAAGGCCTTTTGCTGATTGTTTGAAAAAATCCGTTTGTCAGCCACAGAATGGCTTCCAGTTTCAACAGGGCTCTGAATGATCCTTTTACTTTCAATCTTCCGCTTTGAATGAGCTTTTGCAGGGAAATGTTGCCGTGCAGCAAATGAATGATTTCTGTTTGGTTTCCGTAAAAGGTCAAGTTAGACTCTTCTGCTGAAACAGCGGTTTTTCTCATTTCTCCCTGCCCGTTTATTGAGACCGTTAAAGCTTCTGTTTCACCTTGGAACGTAATCAGCAGCGTTGAGGTATGTAATAGGGGTTTCAAAAACAGATGCTGTCCGTCATTCTCTAAAACTTCTATTTTCTCCACTCGTATAACCTCCCGTTTATTGGCCATACATACAAAGTTCTCTTTTAACGGGGAGAACCCTTTATAAAACGGACGACATTTTCCTATAAAAAATGTCACATAGGAGACGTTTGAGATGTTTTTTGTTTAATCAGCTCGTATAAATAGGAAACGGAGCGGAATGCATATCCTTTCTCAACAAGCTTTCCGTCTTTAAACAGCAAAAAGCACGGGACACTCTCAATCTGATAGGCTTTAGCGAAGACGGGGGAATAATTCACGTTGTTTTTATAGAAGGCGACGCCGGGCAGCATTTCCTCCGCGACAGAAAGCATTTTGGAAGCCAGCTGGCACGTGCCGCAAAATGGGGTGTACAAGTACAGGAGATACACATCATCTTCAATTGATTCAAGTTCATTTTCTTGGAGTTCTTTCATTTGATTACCACCTCAGGTCTTTCTTTTTAAAAATACGGGGTCCACATTCAGGCCGGCGCCGAGGAGCACCGATGCAAGATGGTGGCTTGGAGACGCCTCAACCTCCTTGTACGTTCTGTCAATGCAGATATGGCGGGCTTCGGGAAGCTCCCGTTTCAGCTGCTTTCTTAATTTTTCTCCCGAATCGTCTGCGTCAACTAAGATATAAACATCTTTGTCAAACAAACGGTCCGCTAAATCCTCCAATTCCGTTTGGCCGATCGTTCCGTTTGTACAGACAATGTCCAGAGGTTCACTGAGCACTTCCCTGACTTTGATTTTATCTGATTTTCCTTCTACGATTAAGACTTTCTCTTCATCGCCGATATTCATTGCGCATCACCTGCCGGTTTTTTTAGCCTCGGATTGAAAAAGAAGGCAGTGAAATTCACCGCCAACTGTTAACACCAGCCGCTTTCATAGTCGCAATCCACGTATTTCGGATCCTTCTCGGATACAACATCGGCTGTTTTATAAAATTTTTGATTTTCAAATGAAAAGCCCGGTTTGAGCTCATATTGGTTCATGCCTGTCATTTGGCCGATGGCTTCATTTTCATGAAACAAAGAAAACTGGCCGTTTTGTAAGCGGCCCGTTACGTGCTCTGTTACATCAACCTTTTGTTTATCAAAAGCCATTTTGGACACCTCCCGTTACAGATAGAGTGTCCAAATGGTTCTTTTGCTATCCGATTAGTCTTCCTGCGTCATTTCTTCGTATTGTTCGGCAGTCATGAGGTTTTCGATTTCTTTTGCATCAGCCGGTTCAACGACGATCATCCACGCTTTTTCGTATGGAGACTCGTTCACGAATTCCGGGCTGTCATCAAGGCCTTCGTTCACTTCCGTCACCGTTCCGTTGATCGGCGCATACAGCTCAGATACCGTTTTTACGGATTCAACGCTGCCGAACGGCTCGTCCGCTTTAATTTCAGCGCCGACTTCAGGAAGCTCGACAAAAACGATATCGCCAAGTTCAGATTGCGCGAAATGCGTAATTCCGATGCGGACTTTTTCGCCTTCAACTTTTACCCATTCGTGTTCTTCTGAATAACGTAAATCTTTCGGTGTGCTCATCTAAATCCCTCCATTTTTTATGCTTATAATAAGAAGATACCATAATTCTTTGTTACTGACATTAAATCCAATATTTTTCGAATTGGTCTTCTTTAAAGCCGACTGTGACTTTTGTGCCGTCTGACGTAATCGGACGCTTAAGAAGCATTCCGTCGGAAGCCAGAAGTTCAAGCTGTTCATCCTCTGACATGTGGTACAGCTTTTCCTTTAAGTTCAGCTCACGATATTTCATTCCGCTCGTGTTGAAAAACTTTTTCAGCTCAAGACCGCTTTTTTCATAAAGGTCTTTGATTTCTTCTTTCGTCGGCGTTTGTTCCGTAATATGTATTTCGTTTATTTCCTTGCCGTGGTCTTCCAGCCATTTTTTCGCATTACGGCACGTTCCGCATTTAGGGTACCAGTAAAAATTTATCGACATCTTCTTCACCCCTTGTAAATGATCGTCGTTATTTTAACACAATCACTGGTAAAAACCTAAAACGTTGCTTCATGAAAAAGCGCTCCGAATTCGGAGCGCTTACAGGAGCTGTGCATTATACTGTATATTTTTCTTCTCTGAAAATGACGGCAGCTGCGTCACGTTTTTTCTGAATGAGATTTTTCGGTGTCAGGCGCGTCAGTTTGCGCAGCACGGAAAGCATCATTCGGAGAGAATCTCCTTCTTCCATGGCGATTAACGACTCTTTTGCGTGCGCTTCAATGTCCTGAAGAGCTTCCTGCGCAAAGATTTCTGTATATAACAGCTTTTGCGCGGCTTTTTCAGCGCCGTCTGCCGCAATCGCTTTTTCCGTTCTGAGGACGGCAGATTCCAACGCGTACAGCGCGCTGACGATGTCAGCGATGTTCACCATGATTTCCTGCTCACGTTCAATTTCCTTTCCGTATTTCTGCGCCGCAAGACCTGCTGTTAAAAGGGCGATTTTCTTCGCCTGTCTGACGATGTATTTTTCCTGCTCCAGAGGCTCTGAACCCGGCTCTTCAGGCATCAGCATCATTAATTCCTCTTGAAGCGCCTTCGCTTTATCAAAGAGCGGAAGATCCCCTTTTACGGCTTTTTTCAGGAATGTGCTCGTCACGATCAAACGGTTGATTTCATTTGTTCCTTCAAAGATTCTGTTGATTCTCGAATCGCGGTAAGCGCGCTCCACTTCATATTCTTGCATAAAACCGTAACCGCCGTGGATTTGGACGCCTTCGTCGGCAATGTAATCAAGCGTTTCTGATCCGCACATTTTGTTCAGTGAGCATTCGATTGCATACTCGGCAATGGATTTGGCGACTTCACGGCCGTCTTTTTGCGCTTCTTCGGTCAGTCTGCTCATGTTATCTTCAAAAAGCCCGACCGTTCTGTATACAGAGCTTTCCATCGCGTAAAGCTTTGCTGACATTGTCGCAAGCTTTTCCTGGGTAAGGGTGAAGCCTGAGATCGGCGTTTTAAATTGGCGGCGCTGGTTTGCATAAGCCGCGGACAGCTCAATGACCCGTTTTGAAGCGCCAATCGTACCGACTGCGAGCTTGTAACGCCCGATATTCAGGATATTAAACGCAATCACATGGCCCTTTCCGATTTCACCAAGCAGGTTTTCTTTCGGCACTTCTGCTTGATCTAAAATAAGCGTTCTTGTGGATGAGCCTTTAATTCCCATCTTTTTCTCTTCCGGGCCGGTTGACACACCCGGATAATTTTTTTCTACAATAAACGCGGAAAATTTGTCACCGTCCACCTTTGCATAGACGACAAATACATCGGCAAACGCTGAGTTTGTAATCCATTGTTTTTCTCCGTTTAAAATGTAATGCGTGCCCGCTTCATTTAATACGGCGGTTGTTTTTGCGCCGAGCGCATCTGATCCGGATCCCGGCTCAGTCAAAGCGTATGCCGCGATTCTTTGGCCTGAAGCTAAATCCGGCAAATATGTTTTTTTCTGCTCTTCTGTTCCGAAAAACACGATCGGCAATGAACCGATGCCGACATGGGCGCCGTAAGAAAGCGAGAAGCTGCCCGCACGTGAAAATTTTTCTGTAATGAAGGCAGAACTGATTTTATCAAGGCCGATGCCGCCGTATTCTTCAGGGACATCTGCGCCGAGAAGGCCAAGATCGCCGGCTTTTTTCAACAGTCTGACAGAGTGCTCAAACTGATGGTTTTCGATTTCATCAATGTGCGGAAGAACATCGTTTACGACATAGTCTTCTGTCGTTTTTCCGATCATTTTATGTTCGTCTGTAAAATCCTCCGGTGTGAACACCTGATCATATGCCGTATCTTCAATAAGAAAGCTGCCGCCTTTTTTGACTTTGACCGTTTCCTGATTCATGATTGTTTCCCCCTTTTAAAGTAGCTCAAATACGCCGGCAGCTCCCATGCCGCCTCCGATACACATCGTGACCACGCCGAATTGCTCGTTTCTCCGTTTCATTTCATGTATGAGTGAAAGGGTCAGCTTCGTTCCCGTGCAGCCGAGCGGATGACCGAGCGCGATCGCTCCGCCGTTGACGTTGACTTTTTCTTCGTCAATTCCGAGTGACCTGATCACTTGTATGGCTTGTGAAGCAAAGGCTTCATTCAATTCAAAGAGCCCGATATCCTGTAATTCCAGCCCGGCAAGCTTGAGAGCGCGCGGAATGGCTTCAATCGGTCCGATTCCCATCACCTCAGGCGGGACGCCGCCAACGGCAAAGGAACGGAATTTCACAAGCGGCGCCAATCCGAGCGATGAGGCTTTCTCACGATCCATGAGCATGACAGCCGCCGCTCCGTCACTCGTTTGTGATGAGTTTCCGGCTGTCACGGTTCCGGTTTTTGAAAAAGCCGGACGGAGCTTCGCTAAAATATCAGCTGACGTTCCCGGACGCACCCCTTCATCTTGAGAGAAAACGAAGTGCTTTTCCCTCGGTTTATGATCAGCGCCGATTTCTGTCAGCGACACATCGACGGGGACGATTTCATCTTTAAATTTCCCTTCTTCCAGCGCTTTCGCCGCATTTTGGTGGCTGCGGACGGCAAATGCGTCCTGATCCTCGCGGGAAACGCCGTATGTTTCGGCAACCTGCTCCGCTGTATGGCCCATGCTCATATAATATTCAGGTGCATGTTCTGCCAAAGCGATATTCGGGCGCGTCACATGCCCCATCATCGGAACTTGCGACATAGATTCCGCTCCGCCCGCGATGACAGTATCACCTGCGCCGATCATGATTTTTTCCGCTCCATACGCGATGGATTGAAGTCCGGAAGAGCAGTAGCGGTTTACCGTAATGGCCGGCACCGTATGGGGAAGCCCCGCCAGCGCGCCGATATTCCGCGCCATATTTAAGCCCTGCTCAGCTTCAGGTGTTGCACATCCGATAATTAAGTCATCGATATTTCCTTCATAGCTGCCTGCCCGTTTCAGCGTTTCTTTGACACAAAGCGCTCCTAAATCATCAGGACGAACGTTTGCCAGCGACCCTTTTTTCGCTTTACCGACCGGGGTTCTCGCACCGGCCACAATGACTGCTTCTCTCATAAACACCCTCCTAGTTCCGTAAAGGTTTGCCTTTGACCAGCATATGCTGCATTCTGGCTTGAGATTTCGCCTCGCCTGCGAGACTTAAAAAGGCTTCTCTTTCAATCTCGAGTAAGTATTCTTCAGAAACCTCTGTACCGAACGGAACTCTTCCGCCGGCAATGACATGGGCAAGCTTTTTCGCAATCTTCATATCGTGATCTGATAAATACCCTGAACGCCTCATCTGATCAGCTCCGAGCAGCAAGGCCGCACAGCCGGTTTCCCCGGTGACTTTCACTTTTTTCCGTGCAGGCGGACGATAGCCGCTGTCATATAAGGACGCCGCAAGCTGTTTCGCGTCATGTAACAGATGATCTTGGTTCATGCTGACCTGGTCAGCCGGAGACAGAATCTGCATATCACGGGCTTCGTGCGCAGAACCTGATACCTTGGCTAAAGCAATTGTCTCGAACGTTTTAATAGCCGCGTCCATCAATTCCGCTCCGTTATTCACGTAATTCATGTACAATCCTTTGTTTCCGCCGCCGCCCGGAATCAGGCCGACGCCTGTTTCGACAAGACCCATGTATGATTCACTTGCGGCTTGAATGCGCGCCGCCGGAAGACAGACTTCGGTTCCGCCGCCGAGCGTCATGCCGAACGGTGCCGCCACGACCGGTTTGGCGCTGTACTTTATGTTCATCATCGTTTGCTGAAAACGGCGGATGACAAAATCGACTTCCATGAAGTTATCATCCTGAGCTTCCATTAAGATCATCGCCAGGTTCGCGCCCGCGCAGAAATGTCTGCCTTGGTTTCCGATGACGAGCCCTTTATAATTCCGCTCCGTCTCCTCAAGCGCTTTGTCAATCATTTGGATAATGTCTAACCCGATCGCGTTGCTTTTCGTGTGGAATTCTAAAAGCGCGACATCATCGCCGAGATCAATCAGGCTCGCGCCGCCGTTTTTGCTGATGACGCCGTTTGTTTCTTTTATCTTTTGCAGACTGATTCGTTTCGGATTTTCTTTGATCGCCCTGTATTGGCCGTTTGCATAATAAAACTGAGTTCCGTTTTCCTTCATATAGAAAGTGTCATTGCCTTTATCAAGCATTTCTTTCACCCAGCCGGGAAGCGCTGCGCCTTCTTGTTCAAGCCGTTTGACCGATTCTTTGACGCCGATGGCATCCCACATTTCAAACGGCCCGAGCTCCCATCCGAAGCCCCATTTCATGGCTTCATCAATTGCTTTTATATCATCAGCGATTTCGCCAAGCAGCTGAGCCGAATACAAAAGCGTTTTCGAGGTGATATTCCAAAGCAAGTGTCCGGAGCGGTCATCAGAGTATATAAGCGCTTTCATTTTGCCTTTAGCACCCTTTGCCTGTTTGGCTGCTTCTAAAGCGGGTGTTTTCATTTTCGTGCGTTCACCATATGTCATGGTAAGCGGATCGAGCTCATATATTGTCTTACCTTCTTTTTTATAAAAGCCTTGGCCCGATTTGCTGCCCAGCCATTTGTTATTCAGCATTTCATTCATAAATTCAGGCAGCTTAAACATGTCTTTTTCAGCGCCGTCAGCTTTATCGTACACATTTTTTGCGACATGGGCGAATGTATCAAGCCCCACGACATCGAGGGTTCTGAAGGTTGCGCTTTTCGGTCTGCCGATCAGCGGCCCTGTCACAGTATCCACTTCACCAATGTGATAGCCCCCGGAAAGCATTTCTCTTACGGTGACTAACAGGCCGTAAGTTCCGATGCGATTGGCGATAAAGTTAGGCGTGTCTTTCGCTGTAACGACGCCTTTACCGAGCGTGTTTTCAGCAAAGGATGTCATGAATTTCAGAACGTTTGGATCGGTTTCCTGAATCGGTATGATTTCCAAAAGCTTGAGATAGCGGGCGGGATTGAAGAAATGGGTTCCTAAGAAATGAGCTTTAAAATCGGCTGATCTTCCTTCTGCCATTTTCGTGACAGAAATACCGGACGTATTGCTCGAAACGATGCTGCCCGGTTTGCGATATTCATCGACAAGTGAGAAAATCTGTTTTTTCACGTCGAGATTTTCAACGACTACTTCAATAATCCAATCTGCATCCTTTAAATCAGCCGCATTATCTTCTAAGTTGCCTGGCGTAATATAGTCAAGATTGGCAGCAGAAGTCAGCGGTGCAGGCTTTTGCTTCAGCAGCTTTTTCATGGCCGTTCGGCTCAGTCTGCTTCGGACCTCCGGGCTTTCTAATGTCAGCCCTTTTTTCACCTCATCCTTTGTCAGCTCGTTTGGCACAATATCAAGCAGCAGGACGGGAATTCCGATGTTAGCCAAGTGCGCGGCAATTCCGGACCCCATTACTCCTGATCCAAGAACGGCTGCTTTCTTTATAAACTTGTGCATGAGTCATCCCCCTTGAACTTTGAATGAATAGTCATTCATTTTTTCGGCAAAAAAAATGAAACCCTTTTCTTCTTTCATCTTAAAAGATTTCGGGGATGACTTCAATAGCAAATATGGAATTTTTTAAAATTTTTTGTCTTTCGCATGATCCGCACCGAAGACGGGAAACGTAAAGCCGGAGGTGAAGGGAATGGTGCGGGTAAAAAAAGATCCGTCTTCTGCGGCAGTGAGCGCGGCAAGCGTTAAAGGAAATGCGGGACCGACACAAAAGCACAGCGGCGGCAAGCGTACGAGCCAAAACCAGCAATATAAAAAAGAAAACATGGAATAACAGGAAGCGGCTGCTTTTTGGAGCAGCCGCTATTTTTTGAAGATTCCTTTTAACACAAACGCTGCGTTGGCCGGACGCTCAGCAATCCTTCTCATAAAGTAGCTGTACCAATCGATTCCGTACGGGACGTACACCCGCGTCCGGTATCCTTCCGCAGCAAGCTCCTTCTGCCGCTCCGTCCTGATTCCGTACAGCATTTGAAATTCAAATTGTTCACGGGGAATGCCGTGTTCGGAAATGAGTTGTTTCGTATAAGAAATGATGTTATCGTCATGGGTCGCCACCGCTGTTTCATGGCCGCTCAGCAGCTGAAGCTTGATCAATTGCTGATAATGGAGGTCGGTCCCTTTTTTATCAGGAAATGCAACAGCCGCCGATTCTTTATAAGCGCCTTTTACAAGCCTCAGCCGCGGCTTATATGGCTGAAGGCTTCCGATATCCTCAGCGGCGCGGTACAAATACGCCTGGATCACAGTTCCGAGCATCGGATAATCCGGTTTGCACCGTTTATACAGCTCAAGCGTGCGTCCGCATCTGGCGTAATCCTCCATGTCAATCGTTACGGGAACGTTCCGCTCTTTCGCTTCCGACAGGATCTCCCTTATATGATTCTCAGCGAGTTTCTCTGAAATATCCAATCCGATGGAAGTTAATTTCACAGACAGCTCACAATCTAATTGATTATCGGCAATGGCTCTGATTGCGTTTTTACATTCTTCCGCCGTCCGGCCGGCATCCTTCTTTGAACCGGCATATTCACCTAAGTAATCAATGGAGGCCGACAATCCCGATTGATTCAGCCGCTTCACCGTTTTCACCGCTTCGCCGATCGTCTCGCCTGCGACGAATCTTCCCGCGCCGAAGCGGATACCGTAAGCCTGCGCAAGTTTGGTAAGCATTTTATTTTTGGACAAAAACAAACATATGCTCCGCAGCAAGGGTGAGCACCCCCTTTTAATTTATCCGTATGAAATCACAAGCATAGAGAAACATAAAAAGAACAGACATCAAAGGAGGCGTTTATATGAATAATCAAGAGCAGCACGCAAACATGCCGCCTGCCGTTATCTCAACAAAGGATCATTTGTATCTGGAGGACATGCTGAACTGGAATCTGCTTGCTATGAAAAAAGCACACTTTATGGCAGGCCAATGCCAGGATCAGACATTAAAACAAGAGCTTGAACAGATCGGCCAGATGCATGAAAAACATTATCAAAGAATATTGGGCCATTTGAATCCTGCTCAAGGCGGACAGACAACAGGCTATATGCAATAGGAGGAAAAAACATGAATCAGCAAAATCAAAAAATCAGCAATCCGCAAACCCCGGTGCCGAATACGGCGCAAATGAACGACAGAGACTTGGTGAATGAGCTGCTGACGACAGAAAAATATATGACGTCATCATATTGCACAGCCTTACATGAATTCAGCCACGAGTCTCTTTATCAAGATATTCAATCTATTTTCGATGAGTCACAAAAAGCGCAAAGAAGATTATACGATGTGATGTTTCAAAACGGCTGGTATTCCGTCGAAGCAGCGGACACCCAAAAGCTTCAGCAATCGTACCAGAAATTTCAGCAGACCGTTCAGCAGCAATCTCCTTATCAGCAATAAGAAGTGTAAAGGATTGATGTTTTCGCCAAGCATCAAATCCTTTTTTTATTTTTTTACAAAAGGATTGACTTATTGTTAATCCTTATTTATATTTAACTAATGTTAATTATTTTCCCGAGGAACAGATTAGGAGGATTTATGAAAAACGCGGATCAATATGTGTCTGATATTCAAGCATCCCTTCAGACCCTGCTGCAAAAAATACAGCCGGAAATGGTGGAGAGCATGGCAAAACAAGAGGTGACACCCGCCCAATTATTTGTTTTAGCCAGTTTAAAAAAACACGGCAGCTGCAAGGTTTCTGAGATTGCGGAACGCATGGAGGTGAAGCCGAGCGCGGTGACCTTAATGGCCGACCGCCTTGAGCAAAAAAACCTTATCGTCCGCACGCATAATAAGCAGGACAGACGTGTGATTGACGTCAGCCTCACAAAAAAAGGTGAAAAAAAATTCGAAGACGTTGTCGCGGGAAGAAAAGCAATATTAGCGCGCAGCCTTTCCGTTCTTTCTGAAGAAGAGCTGATACAGGCGTCGAAGATCATTCAAAAAGTTGCGGATGCCGCCGACAATCACCTGACGCCGGGAAACATCCATGAAAAGAAAAGAGGAGTTGCCGAAAATGAGCACTGAACATTCGAATTCAAAACGCACACTATTAATAACAGGCTTAATCATTGCCATGTTTTTCTCAGCCCTTGACGGTACAATCGTGGGAACAGCGATTCCTAAAATTGTGGGCGATCTTGGGGGATTAAGCATGATGACGTGGCTTACCACGGCATATCTGCTGACTTCTACGACGGTCGTTCCGATTGCGGGGAAACTTGCAGACTTATTGGGAAGACGGGTCGTATATGTCTCGGGTTTGATTATCTTTATGGGCGCTTCTGCACTGTGCGGAATGGCCAACAATATGACTGAATTGATTATTTTCCGCGGTTTGCAGGGGATTGGCGGCGGAGTCATGATGCCGATGGCTATGATTGTCATCGGGGATTTGTTCACAGGTAAACAGCGCGCCAAGTTCCAAGGTCTGTTCGGAGCGATTTACGGCCTTGCATCCGTTATCGGCCCGCAAATCGGCGGCTGGATTGTCGACTCTTTAAATTGGAAATGGGTCTTTTATATTAACCTTCCAGTCGGAATCTTAGCCGTGATCTTTATTGCAAGAGGGCTTCAAGGCAAGAAACAGACAGGACCGATCAATTTTGATATCGCCGGCATTTTCACAATGATTGTCGGGATTGTCAGCCTCCTGCTTGCACTCAGCTTCGGCGGAAAAGATTACGCATGGGGCTCTTGGCAGATTATCAGTCTCTTTGCGCTTGCCCTTATCGGCATTGTCGGGTTTGTCATTGCTGAATGTAAAGCAAAAGAGCCGATCCTTCCGATGCATTTATTTAAAAACAGAACATTCACCGTGCTGAATTTGATCGGCTTTTTCATGAGTATCGGTATGTTTGGCGCCGTAACGTTTGTTCCTTTCTTCATGCAGGGCATTATCGGGGTCAGCGCCACTGCTTCCGGCACCATTATGACGCCGATGATGGTTTCTATGATTATCACAAGTATTATCGGTGGCCAGCTCGTCTACAAGATTGGCATTAAACCGCAAATCATGATCGGCATGCTGATTATGGCCGTCGGATTCTTTTTATTAACCACATTGCAGCTGGATACAAGCAAACTTGCGGCAACGTGCTATATGGCCGTGATCGGGCTGGGCATGGGACTTGTCATGCCGCTTCTCACACTTGCGCTGCAAGAAACATTTTCAAAAGAAGAGCTTGGAGTGGTTACATCCTCAAGTCAATTTTTCCGGATGATCGGGGGAACATTCGGAATTACGGTGCTCGGTGCGGTCATGAATGCAAGATCCGGCACCCTTTTAACCGACCGGCTCGTGCCGTACTTAGACTCTCTCCCGAAACAGGCAAGTTCCTTTGCCGCTCAGTTTAAAGACATGATCGCGAGCAATCCTGAAGGACTGCTTCAATCCCTGTTCAGCCAGGAATCGATTAAGCAAATTCCGGCCGCTTTCTCTTCACATATCGTGCCGGTTCTGAAAACATCATTAATGGATTCGCTTCACAGTGTGTTTTATACTGGTCTGGCCTTCATCGCAGCCGGACTTGTTCTGACCCTGTTCGTGAAATCCATTAAACTGACAAACAAAAAATCTGGAAAACAAGAAGAAAAGGCGAAAGCCGTGTAATTTGAAGGAAGCCCGCGAAGTCCGCGGGCTTTTTTTATTTCTCTCTTATCATTTGCGCCATTCCGTTTCCGAACGACCAGTCTTCCTCTGTATTTCCTGAAAGCACGATAAATCCGTCTTCTTTTCTGATTTCAAGGTCTTCATGAAGGCGGCTTGCAAATTGATGATAAAATGCTTTTTTCTGTTCGGCCGTTCTTGAGTTTTTCAACGTAAAATGCACATAAATCAGAGCATCGGTCCGCTCGACTTGGAGGTAGGACGGATCATAGAAAAACTCGCCTTTTTGATGCTGATGCACTACCTGAAAATAGTCATCATGCGGCACACCAATGATTTCCGTCATCGTTTTGTGAATGGCTGTGCTCAGCTTTTTGATCCACGCTTCGCTTTTGCCTGCCTGTAAATGAATCTGCACAAATGGCATAGGCTCTCTCCTTTATAATGTCTGCCCGCAGTCGGCAGTTATGATTTGGCCGGTCATCGCTTCCTGTTCCAACACGGAGCAAATCAGTTCCGCAATATCTTCCGGAGCCGAGATACGCTCCAGCGGCAAATGCCCGGCGAGCCGGTGCATCGTCTCTTCACGGCCTGCCCACCCCCTTGTCGCAACCGCTCCGGGTGCGACACAGCATACTCTGATCTCCGGAGCTAACGCGTGAGCAAGTGATTTTGTCAAACCATGCACTGCCGCTTTTGATACGGCATATGGGAGTGAAGAGCCTGCCCCCGTCGTGCCGGCGATGCTCCCTACATTCACAATCGCCCCGGTCTTATTTTTCTTCATATAAGGAGCCGCCGCTCTCGCGCAATGAAACATCCCTTTCACATTGACAGCAAACAGTTTATCCCACACATCATCATGTGCAGATTCTAAATCACCGAGCGGGATATGTTTAGTGATACTTGCATTGTTAACGAGTAAATCAAGGCTTCCAAACTCCTTGGCGGCTTCGCTTACCAAGCTCCTTGCCTCTTTGTCTATTGAAACGTCAGCTTGAATGGTGATGGCGCGTCCTCCTGCTTTTGTAATCAGTTCCGCTGTTTCTTCTGCTTCCGCTTTGGAACGTAAATAGTTGACCGCAACTGCCGCTCCCCGTTTTGCCAAAGCTAGGCATGCCGCTCTTCCGATTCCCGTGCCGCCGCCAGTCACCAGTGCCGTTTTATGCTGAAGGTTCATTTCTTCCACTCCTCATTCGATCTATTGTTATCAGCTGATATGTTTATTGTAATGGACGGCTGCTGTTTCGTATAATGATTGTTAAAGATACTTGCTATCATTCAAATTGATACCAAAACAGAAGCGGGGGAACATACAATGGAAAGCGGAGATTTACGGATTTTTCAAATGGTCGCCCGAGAAGGCTCCATTACGAGAGCTACCGTGCGCCTCGGTTATGTGCAGTCAAATGTCACAGCCAGAATCCAGCATCTGGAGGAGGAGCTGAAAACAGAGCTTTTTTTCCGTCATAACCGGGGCATGACGCTTTCTTCCAGCGGCTCGGTGCTGCTTCAATACGCGGATCAGGTTGTCGGTCTTTTAGAAGAAGCCAAAAAGGCGCTTGCCTCTTCAAGCAAGCCGAGCGGGCCGCTTATGATCGGTTCCACTCAAACGACTGCCGCCGTCAGGCTTCCAAAGCTCCTGGCAGCCTATTACGAGCGGTATCCTGACGTACAGCTGTCACTTTCTACAGGCCATACTCAATTCTTAACCGATAAAGTTCTGCGCTACGAATTAGACGGCGCCTTTATCGGCTGTCACATCAAACACCCGGAACTGCATTCCGTCCCGGCATTTGAAGAAGAAGCGGTTGTCGTGACGCCAGCTGCTGTTTCAGATATAGAAGAGGCAGTGAAAAAGCCGATCCTTGTGTACAGCACGGGCTGCACGTACCGTGACACATTGGAGCGATGGCTTCATTCCGCCGGAACGGCACACCCGGCTATTATGGAATTTGGCACGCTTGAAGCGATCATCGGCGGAGTGACGGCGGGGCTCGGCATCACACTGCTTCCTAGAAGCGTCATTGAACAGCATGCTGCACAAGGCTCCGTCCATCTCTGGGCCATTCCGGAATCATTCAGCCTGATGAAAACAGAATTTGTCACGCGGAAGGATTCGTATATGAGCAGCGCATTGGTCGCCTTTATTGATTCGTTTTCAGCAAAAAAAGCTTCCGGCACCTCTATCTGATGCCGGAAGCTTTTTTATTGTTTTTTTCTATGTTCTTCATTCAGCTGTTTAATATGCTGTATCGTGTCTTTCATACCCTGCTTGGCGTCCGGGTAGGATTCATTCCAATGTTTTACGAGCGGGGGCATGCTTTTGGCGATATGTGTGTACAAAATCCACTGCTTGACTTCTTCCTTTAATTCATGATCGGTTTCGCCAAGCAATAGCTCCGTATATTTTTCAAGCAAACCGTCCAGCTGCTGCTGAAGCTTCTCTTCCATACCATACCGTTCCCTTCCCTTTTCAATGATTATGACGAACGGGCGGAGAGGGCTGCTTCCTGAACGATACATCTGCCCCGGCCGTGCGGGATGCAAAGCGGCGTGCCGAACAGCGGGTCCTGCGTGACCTGGCAGTTCATTGCAAATACCTGCTGCACAAGATCGCAAGTGATGACTTCCTCAGGGCGGCCTTCCGCATAAATCTGTTTATCCTTAATCGCCACAAGATAATGGGCGTAGCGGCACGCCAAATTCAAATCGTGCAGCACCATGACGATGGTCCGCTTTTCTTTCTCATTTAATTCAAACAGCAAATCAAGAATTTCAATTTGGTGTGTCATGTCGAGATAGGTTGTCGGCTCGTCAAGCAAAATGATATCTGTATCCTGAGCGAGCGTCATCGCAATCCACGCGCGCTGGCGCTGGCCGCCTGACAAGGAATCTACCGGGCGGTCGGCCATTTCCTCAAGCTTCGTCGCTTTGAGCGCTTTCGCCACTGCATCTTCGTCCTCTGCCGACCATTGCTTCAGCCAGCTTTGATAAGGGTATCTTCCCTGTTTCACAAGCTGATGCACCGTAAGACCCTCTGGAGCCGACGGGCTCTGCGGCAAAATAGCAAGCTCTCTTGCCACTTCCTTTGTCGGAAGTTTGGCAATTGCTCTTCCTTCTAAAAGAACAGAGCCGCCCCTCGGTTTCATCAGCCGCGCCAATGAACGTAAAAGTGTCGACTTTCCGCAGCCGTTGCTGCCAATTAATACGGTAATTTCGCCTTTTGGAATTGTCACATCCAACTCATCAATAATAACGGTTTCCCCGTACCCTAAGCTCAACGTTTCTGTAGAAATTGCACTCATTCCGCTAACCGCTCCTTTTCGTGTTTCCCAACACTATGTATATAAACAAACTGCCTAAATAGTCAACAACCGTATAATGATTATATTGTAACAGAAATTAATGACTTTGAGTATCATTATCAATTAGTTTTAGGCAAAAAAAGCATTGCTGCGGTTATTTCTTGATTTCTGTTATTTCCCCGTCGCTTTTCTTCAGTTTCAAATAAAAATGGTCATAATGGCTGTCTAAATTGAACGCAGAGAGCACCTGCCGAACGACTTCCCTCTCCGGCATCCGGCTGTTTAAAGCCAGTTCTCCGAGAATCATCTTCATTTCATCAAGCGCTTCTTCACCTTCCCGATGGACGCCTGACAGCTTATCCAGTATGTCCGCCTTTTCGTCCCGGCCCTTTTTTTCATACATGCCTTCATAGCGGTTATGCTCGCCGTCCCCGTAGTTCACCCGAAGGGAAAAGCTGTCGTAAGGCACCGGCTTTGCGGATGAAACGGGTGCGATGTCTTCTATTGCTTCCCGCTCTTGTTCATTCAATCGGCATCCGGCAATCAGCATCAGCGTGATACATACGGCGCCCGCCGTCCTGATCCATTTCATGCGATTCACTCCCATTCATTTCCGATCATTTTTAGGTATGTCCAAGGGCGGGTTTTGTCATTCACTCAACATAAAAACAGCCGGAGCGGTGAACACTCCGGCTGCTTCGTATGAAGATGAAGATTAAAATTCAGTCAGCTTCAAAAAATCTTTCGCGTCTTGTACGGCAAGGCCGACCGCGTCCTCCCAAAACGCACGCTTTGTTAAATCTGCCCCCAAATGCTTCATTGCCAAATCTTCAACCGTCATTGAAGCGGTATCGCACAACAGCGCGATATATTTTTCTTCAAAATCAGTTTTTTCCCGCAGCGCTCTTGCGTATATGCCAAGCGAGAATAAATAACCGAAAGTATACGGAAAATTGTAGAACGGAACTCCGGAAATATGAAAATGAAGCTTTGACGCCCAAAAATGAGGATGGTATTCTCCTAATGAATCGCAGAATGCTTCTTTCTGCGCCGCTTCCATCAGCTCATTTAATCTGTCTGCCGGGACGACTCCCTGCTTCCGCTCTTCATAAAAACGTGTTTCAAATAAAAATCTCGCATGAATATTCATAAACATGGCTACGCTTCGTTGTATTTTATCCTCCAGTAAAAACAGCTTCTCATCCTTCGTCTCAGCTTGTTTCAAAGCGGCATCGGCTGCGATCATTTCTGCAAAGGTTGAAGCGGTTTCGGCTACGTTCATCGCATAGGCTCTGTTTAACTGCCGCACTTGAAGCATCGCATCCTGGTGAAACGCGTGTCCGAGTTCATGCGCAAGCGTCGACACATTTGAAGCGCTGCCGGAAAACGTCATAAAAATGCGTGATTCCCCGCTGTCAGGAAAGCTCGTGCAAAAGCCTCCGACCCGTTTGCCGCTGCGGTTTTCCGCCTCGATCCAGCGATCGCGAAACGCTTTTTCCGTAAATGAGGAAAGCTTTTTGCCGAACGTCGAGAATTGACTGATGATCAGATTGGCCGCTTCATCATACGTATATTCCTTAGGCGCCTCACCGACCGGAGCGCCCACATCATACCAATTCAGCCGCTCCAGCCCCAAAAGAGACGCTTTTCGATTTAAGTACTCAACAAACGGCTGTTTATGATCAGTGATGACCTGCCACATCGTATCCAGTGTCTCTTGTTTCATTCGGTTGATGGCAAGCGGTTCTTTTAAGGCGCTTTCCCAGCCCCGCGCTCTATATGTTTCGGTGCGGAAGCCGGCCAGATGGTTCAATGTGCTGCTGAACAATCCCTCTTCCCGCTCCCATGCTTCATTTAATCCCTCAAACACTTTTTGTCTGACGGAACGATCCGGATTCGCCATCATGTTTTCCGCTTGTCCGACAGATAGCTCCCCATCTTGAAACGGAATCTTCATTCTGCCGACAGACGCATTGTACAAGTCGCCCCAGGCGTGATAGCCGTCGACGGCCAGGCCTTCAATCAGCTTCTCTTCTGCTGCACTGAGTTTCTCTGCGACCCGGTCTCTTCTTTCATTTAATATGTATGTGAGATCCTGCAGGCCGGGCTGTTGCAGAAGTCCTTCCCATACGGATTGATCAATTTGAGCAAGTGTATGGTCCAGCGTGACAAGAGAGGATTTAAAATCGCTGCTCAGCTGATTGATTTGCGCCTTCCATTCGTTCGCCTTTTGATCTTCAATATTTTGGGCCTGAAGACAGCTGACGAATGCTCCAGCCTGCCTGATCATGATGGCTGACCGTTCAAACATATCAATCAGATGAGTCAGCTCCTTTTCATCATCTGCATGCTGCGGCGCTTTAAATGCCTCTGCCGCTTGTTGAAAAGCGCTGAGATGATGTTTCAGCCTGCTGATGTACGCTTGAAATTCTTCCGACTGGCTGCCGCCTTTAAAAATTGAGTTTAAATCCCACGTTTCGTTCAAACTCTCTAAAGCCATCTTGTAAAACCCCTTTCATCCGAGTTTATTTTATTATAGAACAATTCTGACAGATTTCCGAACGATTTCCCCTTCTTTCCGGAAGATGTTATACACTATGTATATAAAAAAACGGGAGGCTCACGATATGACCAAAAAAATTGCCATTGTAACAGGCGCAACGAGCGGATTTGGGCTGCTGACAGCCATTAAGCTTGCCGGGCCTTATCACGTCATCGCAACAGCAAGACAGCCGGAAAAGGCTGAGGCGCTGAAGCAAACGGCCGCTCAATCGGATGTCGGCGGGCACCTTACCATTGTTCCGTTAGATGTGACGGACGAACAATCCGTTTCTGATTTCGGGAAAATGATCAGCGATTTCGGAGCTGTCGATCTGCTTGTAAACAATGCCGGTACGGCGTACGGCGGATTTATTGAAAACGTGCCGATGGAACATTACAGACGGCAGTTTGAGACGAATGTATTCGGCCTGATTAACGTCACGAAAACCGTTCTGCCGTATATGAGAAAGCATGGCGAAGCGAAAATCATTAATATCAGCAGTATCAGCGGCTTGACAGGACTTCCTTCCCTCTCTCCGTACTCGTCTTCCAAATTTGCGGTCGAAGGGTTTACAGAGTGCCTGCGCCTGGAACTTTTGCCTTTCGGAATTGATGCCGCCCTAGTTGAACCGGGATCATATAAGACTTCTATTTGGGAGACGTCTCTCGCACGGCAAATTACGCCCCCCGGCAAAGGGTCGCCATATGACCGTTATTATGAGCCCATTAAGGCTTACGTCGAAAACAGCGCTTCAAAAAGCGGGGATCCGAGTGAGGTGGCGGAGCTGATTTCTCAATTAGCACAGCTAAAACGGCTGAAAAAATTACGTTACCCGATCGGCAAAGGCGTCAAACTGACTCTGGCCTTCCGCTCGCTCTTTTCTTGGTCCGCATGGGAATCCGTTATTAAGAAAAAGCTGCTCCATTGATCCTTATTTATAATAATTATAATTTAGTATTGATTTTCATTTGATATGTGATATAATTAAATTAACAGATCACAGGGAGGACGATAAATATGAACACACAACATGCGAAAAAAAATGAATCTTTAGTTGAGAACTCAATGAACACCCAATTATCAAACTGGTTTATTCTGTACTCTAAGCTGCACCGCTTCCATTGGTATGTAAAAGGGCCTCACTTCTTTACGCTTCATGAAAAATTTGAAGAGCTGTATGATCAAGCGGCGGAAACAGCCGATACGATTGCCGAACGGCTGCTGGCCATCGGCGGACAGCCGGCCGCGACATTAAACAGCTATCTTAAACTGGCCTCCATCTCTGATGAAGGCAGTGAAAAAACGGCTTCTGAAATGGTGCAAACACTGATTAACGATTACAAACAAATCAGCAGCGAATCGAAATTTGTCATCGGCATCGCCGAGGAACAAAATGACCCTTCAACAGCCGATCTTTTTGTCGGTTTAGCGGAAGAAGCGGACAAACACGTGTGGATGCTGTCAGCATACTTAGGCGAATGAACGA
This sequence comes from Bacillus sp. YC2, assembly GCF_019891195.1. NCBI lineage: Bacteria > Bacillati > Bacillota > Bacilli > Caryophanales > Bacillaceae > Bacillus > Bacillus sp. YC2. Next base: position 192,472 of record NZ_JAHXDO010000001.1, read on the forward strand.
AAAAAGCTGAACCCCTTATTTGAGGGTTCAGCTTTTTTTATGCGCTCAGCTTGCGCTTTCAGTTTGTTTTGTTAACGTGACATCCAGCGTCTTTTTGCTTCCGCCTCTGAGAACTTGGATAGACGTCTTGTCACCGATTTTCAATTTGTTATAAAGGATCTGTCTGATATCGGCGCTGCTTGCAATATCTTTTCCATTTAATTTTACGATGACATCATTTGACTTGATGCCGGCTTTGGCCGCCGGTGAACCGGATTGCACTTCTTTTACATAAACGCCTTTGCCCAGTTGATTTCCAAACAGTCCGAGCGTGTTCTGCTGATACGTTTCCGGCACTTGCGACATGTCAATCATCTGCACTCCTAAAAACGGGCGTTCGACTTTTCCTTTTGCCAGAAGCTGGTCAACAATCGGTTCTACATCGTTGCTCGGGATGGCGAATCCGAGTGATTCCACACCGTTTTCACTGACTTTCATGCTGTTGATTCCGATGACTTGGCCGCTGGAGTTGATTAACGGACCGCCGCTGTTCCCCGGATTGATTGCCGCGTCTGTCTGAATGACGTTCATTTCCACCGTGCCTTGTGACGTATCGGCGTCAACCGTTCTGTTAAGCCCGCTGATGACGCCTTGAGTGACGGTGCCGGAGAACTGCTGGCCGAGCGGATTGCCGATGGCAATGACTTTATCAGCTGTGCGGAGCTTAGAGGAATCCCCGAAGCTGGCCACCTTTTTGACATTTGATGAGCTGATTTCCAACACGGCTAAATCACTGATGGCATCCTTTCCGACGAGCTTCGCCGTTTCGGTTTTACCGCTATACAGCGTCACTGCCAATTTGTTGGCTCCTTCTACGACATGGTTGTTTGTAATGATATACGCTTTTTGGCCATCCTTTTTAAAGATGACGCCGGACCCCGTACCGCTCTCCGTTTCAGAGCTTGAGCTGCTGTCAAACCCAAACTGGCTGCTTTGGTTTGCTTGATAGTTGGACACCCCGACGATGGCAGGCTCCAAATCCTCTACCATATCTGCCACGCTTGAGGTGTTTTTTAAAGGCGTTGACGTAAAGTTTGAGGACTGAACCTGCTTTGTATCTGAAACGGCTTCCGTCTTATGCTGCTCACTCGGCAGATTCGGCACAATGCCAAGCACCAAACCTCCCCCGATAATTCCGCCTAAGATCGGGCTCAGCCATGCGGCTCTCCGTTTCTTTTCTTTTTTCACAGCAGCCGTCTTTTCGATTTCCGCTGTTGCGGCTGTCTCATTTCTTGCTTCCCCGGAGTCAGGCGCTTTTAGCAGCTGCTGCTCCTGATGGCTTATCTGCTTCGGTTCTTGTTTATTTTGTTCCGTATGTGAAAGATCTGACTGATCCCTGCTGATACCGTCATCTCGGTGATCGTTCATATTCATGCACACTCCTTTAGCATGTTTTCATTCTATTTATTACATATTCATTGCATGTACAAGTTCTATTGTCCCAATAATAAGGAGAAAAGCAAAGCACCAAAACAATATGTGTTTGAACATGTTATCTTCCTCGCTTTTTTTCTTCCTTTCTTCCCTTATATACATCATAAACAAACATTGTGGGATAAAAATGAAAAGAATATGTGAAATTATGAAAATGCGCCTTGAATGTGTTAAAACTAGTATAATGACGTTGAAAGGATGTGAGTTGCCTTGTCATACACCATTTATCTAGTTGAAGATGAGGACAATCTGAATGAATTGCTTACAAAATATTTAGAGAATGAAGGCTGGAACATTACATCTTTTACAAAAGGCGAGGATGCCAGAAAGCTGATGCAGCCGTCTCCCCACCTGTGGATTCTTGACATCATGCTTCCGGATACAGACGGCTATACCCTCATAAAAGAAATAAAAGAAAAAGACCCCGATGTGCCCGTCATTTTTATTTCCGCACGGGACGCGGATATTGACAGGGTTCTTGGATTAGAGCTTGGAAGCAATGATTATATCGCAAAGCCGTTTCTGCCCAGGGAACTGATTATACGGGTTCAAAAGCTGCTGGAGCTTGTCTATAAAGAACAGCCGGCCGCCAAAAAAACCGGGACCGCCGTATCCTCCTACAATGTAGCCGAAGAAGCCAGAGAGGTATATGACGAAAACGGGAACCTGATCAATCTCACGTCTAAGGAATTTGATCTTCTGCTTTTATTCATTCATCATAAGGGCCATCCCTTTTCCAGAGAGGACATTTTGTTAAAAATATGGGGCCATGACTATTTCGGTACTGACCGCGTGGTCGATGATCTTGTCCGCAGGCTGCGGAAAAAAATGCCCGAGCTGAAGGTTGAAACCATATACGGATTCGGTTACAGGATGATGACGTCATGAAAAATAAACCGCTCGCTTTTCAAATATGGGTTGTGATTTCAGGCATTCTCTTAGCCATCTCTATCCTATTGCTCGTGCTGTTTTCAAATACGCTGCGTGATTTTTTCACAGATGAAACATACACGACAATTGAAAATGAACAGCATGTCCTGACGGAGTACCGTCTGCCCGGATCTATTGAGCGGGGATATTACAGCGAGGACGCGACAGCCCCGACTACATTCCGTTCTGTGCAGCACCTCCTTTTGCCGGAACGGGAAGAATCGGCCAGTGACAGAGATCTGAGCTACCTATCTAACTCGTTTATCCATAAGGTGTACAAGCTCGCCGGCCGCCAGCACAGCATCACGAAACGATACAGCGCAGAAGTCAGCGGGGAGAAAGTGTTTTTTGTCATTAAAAAAGGCCTCACCATTAACGGACAAAATGCCATGATGCTGTCTTACGCACTTGATTCTTATCGGGATGATCTGGCATATACACTGTTCAGGCAGCTTCTGTTTATTATTGCAGGCGTTATTTTATTAAGCTGGATTCCGGCGATTTGGCTCGCCAAATATTTATCGCGACCGCTCGTTTCCTTGGAAAAGCATGTAAAGCGGATATCTGAACAGGATTGGGATGATCCGGTCATTGTCGATCGAAAAGACGAAATCGGAAAATTAGGCCATACCATTGAGGATATGCGGAGCAAACTGGTTCAAAAGGATGAGACAGAAAGAACCCTTTTACAAAATATTTCTCATGATTTAAAAACGCCTGTTATGGTCATAAGAGGCTATACCCAATCGATTAAAGACGGGATTTTTCCTAAAGGGGATCTTGAAAACACAATTGACGTGATTGAAGGCGAAGCTGAAAAGCTTGAGAAAAAAATCAAGGATTTATTATATTTAACGAAGCTTGATTATTTACTGAAGCAGCCGATTCATCATGAAACATTCGACATTGTGAAGGTGACGGAAGAAGTGATTGAGCGGCTCAAATGGGCGCGGAAAGAATTGTCGTGGACCGTTGACACGGGAGATGTGATGATGATGTCCGGTGATCCGGAGCAATGGAGCAAGCTCCTTGAAAACATTCTGGAAAATCAAATTCGCTACGCCGAAACGGCAATTCACGTTCAGATCAGCCAAAATCAGCAGCAGATTGTGATGACGGTTAAAAATGACGGTCCTCCGATTGAGGATGAGATGCTATCCAGCTTATACGAGCCTTTTAATAAAGGGAAGAAAGGCGAGTTTGGCATTGGACTCAGCATCGTAAAACGGATTTTAACCCTGCACAAAGCATCTATTACAATTGAAAATGATCAATCGGGTGTTACCTACCGAATTATCGTTCCAAAGTAGACTGTGATTTTTTATTGCAGTCTTTTTTTATGTGAAGGAATAGCCGTTAAAATCTCTGTAATTCGTTTTCAGCGGTTTTTGGCATTGATGAACCCATTTCTTTTCAGATATCGTCTGCTTTGGATATTTTACCTTTTCGACTTTAATCCCTCTGTTTCGCAAGCGGCTGATCATTTCGTCTAATTCTCTCATTTTTGAGATTCACCCTTTCGCCAGAACTTTGACCATTCGGTCATCTCACTTTATAATATAAATAAAACAAGACAAAAAAACAAGTTACAATCAGGTTAAATTTATGGAAAATCCATATGACCATATAGTCATACATGAGCAGTAAACGCCAGCCTCCTGGCTCCGAAAGGGTGGAACCATTGAAGGAAAAAGAAAAGCTGATTATTGAAGCAGCAATAAAATTGTTTGCCCGTAAAGGGTATAAATCAACATCAGTTCAAGAAATTGCCGATGAATGCAAAATCTCCAAAGGCGCTTTTTACATTTATTTTCCTTCCAAAGAAGCTTTGCTTCTATCAATGCTGAATTACTACTATGATAAAACGTTTACCCGAATCACTACGATTCAAACAGAAGGTGACAGCCCGAGGGCCGCTTATCAAAAACAGCTTGCTGTGTTTTATGAATCGATTCTCGCGCATCAGGATTTTATTACGGTTCAGATGAAAGACGGCTCTCTTCCTTATACAGAGGAAGTGGCGCAGTGCGGAAAAAGAATCCGGCGGTCGATACTGCAATTTCATATTGACAGTCTCCTCAATATTTACGGAGAAAAGGTTGAGCCGTATACAGCCGAGCTTTGTTTTTTAATAGAAGGAATCAATCAGATATATCTTGAATATATCCTCTTGACGGGCCGGACCGTACAGCCTGCCGCATTGGCGGATACTGTGATTCATAGAGTTGATGACATGGTGAACGGGATGGCGGACAGACGGGATGAACCTTTTATTTCTCTTGATGAGGCAAGCTCACTGTTCGGGCCTCTTCATAACGGACAGCCCGATCCTTTAAGTAAATCGATTTTGCAGACCCTCCGTGCCTCTATCAGCACGATGGACAAATCGCAAGCATCTGAATTCACCGAGAGCTTGGAGATTCTGGAAGCGGAAATGAAGAAAAAGTCGCCGAAATTGGCAATTATAAAAGGGATGATTCTGAATTTGAAGGAATCAGAACTGCTGGCTGAAAATGCAGAGCAGCTCAGCTATTTATTAAAACAGCAGTTTATTTAGAAGAACGGCCGCAGTATTTGCAGCCGTTCTTTCTTTTTTATGCTTTCGGGTGCACCATATCTTCAGGTTTCACCATTTCATTAAATTGCTCTTCTGTCAGCAGGTTCAGCTGTAATGCCGCTTCTTTCAGCGTCAAGCCTTCTTTGTGGGCAAGCTTAGCGATTTTTGCTGCGTTTTCATAGCCGATGTGCGGGTTGAGCGCCGTAACGAGCATTAATGAGTTAGACAAATTTTCTTGAATCGTCTCTTTATTCGGCTCAATACCGACGGCACATTTGTCATGGAAGGAATTCATTCCGTCGCTGAGAAGCTGCACCGTTTGCAGGAAGTTATAGATAATAACCGGTTTGAAAACGTTCAGCTCGAAGTTTCCTTGGCTTGCCGCAAAACCGATTGTTGCGTCATTCCCCATGACTTGGGCGGCGATCATAGTCAGCGCTTCGCTTTGAGTCGGGTTGACTTTACCAGGCATGATAGAGCTTCCAGGCTCATTTTCAGGGATGACGATTTCGCCGATGCCGCAGCGCGGGCCGCTCGCCAGCCATCTGACGTCATTTGCGATCTTCATCAGGTCGGCAGAAAGTGCTTTTAACGCGCCATGAACGTGAGTGATTTCATCATGGCTTGTCAGCGCATGGAATTTGTTCGGCGAGCTTTTGAACGTCTGCCCTGTTACTTTTGTGATTTCCTCAGCCACGAGTTCACCGAATTGCGGATGGGCGTTGATTCCCGTTCCGACCGCCGTGCCGCCGATGGCAAGAGCGCGGATTTTTTCAGTGGCTTCCAGGATCATTTCTTTCGAACGGTCAAGCATATAGACCCAGCCGCTGATTTCTTGGCCAAGTGTCAGCGGAGTCGCGTCCTGCAAATGCGTGCGTCCGATTTTGACAATGTCTTCATAAGCTTTTGCTTTTTCATCAAGTGTTGTGCGGAGCTGATCAAGTGCCGGAACGAGCTGTTCATATACGGCAAGGACCGCCGCGACGTGCATTGCCGTCGGGAATGTGTCGTTGGAGCTTTGGCTGCGGTTGACATCATCATTCGGATGGATCGTAAGGTCAGAATTTTTTTCTTTCAATAAAGCAGTCGCGCGGTTGGCCACCACTTCATTCATATTCATGTTGCTTTGTGTGCCGCTTCCCGTCTGCCAAACGACAAGCGGAAAGTTATCGTCATATTTGCCTTTTAACACGTCATCACAAACAGCAGCAATCGCCTGTGCTTTTTCAGAATCTAAATTGCCGAGGCGCTCGTTAGCGATCGCCGTGCTTCTTTTTAATATTGCAAACGCCTTCACAACACGCTGAGGCATTTTTTCAAAACCGATTTTGAAGTTCTCTTTGCTGCGCTGTGTCTGAGCGCCCCAAAACTTATCTGCCGGAACTTTTATTTCTCCCATGGTGTCTTTTTCAATTCTGTATTCCATTTTATGTATCCCTCCATAACAGTTGCTTCACCCTGAGTATTATTCGCCAGTAACAGATGAAACCCTTTTTTATTTTTCGATCTTTGCCGACTTTAATTTCAGCTCAAGATAGACGCGCGAATCCTTAGAATATTTATACTTCGGATTTGTTTTTCGGTACTCCTTTGACGTATAGGCTACCTCATAATGCGCTTCAAATGATTTGATCAGCTGTTCAATTTCTTCAGCATTGCCTGCCAGTCTGACTTGTGCCACATTTCTCCTCCGCTTTCATAAAAAAACTTGTACCATGAAATACTTTAACATAGTATATCATTTTTTTAACAGGAAAAGATAACCTCTAACAAGGATTAGAAGGCGGGGTGATTGCGGTGGCACAATCGGAATTTAAGGAATATATTCACATTAATCTGGCGATGGTTCTTCCTCACGTTGAACAAAACGATGATCTTATTCAAAATAAAAAAATGCTGTCGAACGGCCTTGTTTTTTATTATATGTATCTCAGCGAACTAAACGATGAAGACAAAATAAAAGAAGCGGTCAAAACGCTGGTTAAGGAAGAAGAGACCCTGACGCTTGAAACCGTGACAAAACGTCTCGATATGATTGACGCCCGCCCCGTCACTACGGCAAAAGAAGCGATCACCTCCATTCTAAGAGGAAATTGCGCCGTTTTTATTAACGGGCTTGACAACGTATACATTTTGACAACGGGGAAAAAGGAAAAGAGAAACATAACGGAGCCGACATCTGAAAAGCTTGTAAGAGGGCCTAAAGTCGCCTTCACGGAAGACACTGATACGAACGTCGCCCTGATCAGACAAAGAACGAACCACCCGAAGCTGAAAACGAAAAAAATTCTGATCGGAGAAAGCAAGTTAAAATACGCTACTGTCATGTACATAGAAGGTAAGGCGGACTCGTCTGTCATCAGCGATGTTGAAAAACGCCTCAGCGAAGTGCAGCTGGACGACATCCAGGATTCCGGGACGCTTGAGGAGCTCATTGAGGATAATAAGTATTCGCCGTTCCCGCAAATCCAAAACACCGAACGGCCTGATAAAGTGTCCTCCGCCCTGTTTAACGGCCGCGTCGCCATACTTGTGGACAACTCTCCCTTTGTTCTGGTTGTGCCGGCTTCTCTCGGCATTTTGATGCAGTCTCCCGACGACTATTATGAACGGTGGATTTCAGCCTCGCTCATCCGCGCGCTGCGATTCACTTCCATTTTTATCACGATGTTTTTTTCATCTATTTATATCGCGCTCGTTTCATTCCATCAAGGGCTTTTACCGACTGCGCTTGCGGTCACCATCTCGGCGAACAGAGAAAATGTTCCCTTTCCGCCTATCATTGAAGCGATGGTGATGGAAATTACGATTGAATTGCTGAGAGAGGCGGGGCTGCGGCTGCCTAATCCGCTCGGCCAGACAATCGGATTGGTTGGAGGAGTCGTCATCGGACAGGCTGCCGTTGAAGCCAATCTGGTCAGCTCTATCATGGTCATCGTTGTCAGCATTATCGCGCTCGCTTCGTTTACGGTGCCTCAGTACGGGATGGGTCTGTCATTCCGTGTGCTCCGATTCATATCGATGTTTACTGCGGCAGCGTTCGGACTGTACGGCATGATTTTATTTATGCTGGCGATTTACACCCATTTATCAAGACAAAGAAGCTTCGGATCTCCGTATTTCTCGCCGAATGGGTTTTTCAGCTTAAAAAATGCCGATGATTCTATACTCCGTCTCCCAATTAAAAATCAACCAAAAGAGGCGAAAAAACCAAATGAGCCACAAAAAAACGCAAAGTAAGATCACCAGCTATCAAGGAACGGCGTTGATTTCTAACACAATGCTGGGCGCAGGCCTCTTGACCATGCCGCGGGCGCTGACATTAAAGACTAATTCACCGGACGGCTGGCTTGTATTAGGCCTGGAAGGCATCATCTTTATCTTTTTGATCTATCTCAACACGCTCATTATGAAAAAGCATCAATACCCTTCTTTTTTTGAATATATGAATGAAGGGCTCGGCAAATGGGCCGGAAATTTAGTGAATCTCATGATCTGTTTATATTTTATCGGAGTCGCCAGTTTTGAAGCGCGCGCCATGGCGGAGATGGTGAAATTTTTCCTTTTAGAGAGAACGCCAGTGCCGGTCACTCTCTTTATTTTTATCGCCTGCTCCGTTTATTTAATCATAGGCGGCATGAGCGATATTGGCAGGCTGTTTCCTTTCTATTTGACCATCACCATGATTATTTTGCTGATTGTGTTTGCTTTCAGCTTTAAGATTTTTAATTTGGACAACCTGCGGCCGGTGCTGGGCCAGGGGGTTTCTTCCATTACAAACTCTCTCACCGTTGTCTCTGTATCCTTTTTGGGAATTGAGGTTATGCTGTTTTTGCCCGAATATCTCAAGAATAAAAAGCACGCGTTTCGTTTGTCAGCAACGGGCTTTAGCATTCCTATCATTTTATACATGATTTCATACGTCATCGTTGTCGGCGCGTTAACCACTCAGGATGTTCAAACCATGATTTGGCCGACCATTGCGCTCTTTCAATCATTCGAGCTGAAAGGTCTGTTTATTGAAAGATTTGAATCCTTTTTACTCGCTGTATGGATCGTACAATTCTTCACCACTTATGTATCGTACGGTTACTTCGCCACCTCAGGGCTGAAGAAAATTTTCGGACTGCCGATGAAAAAAGGAATTATTTTTGTCGCAATCGCCACGTACTTCGGCTCATTAATGCCAACAGACGCCAACGAGCTGATGACCTTCAGCGATTTTCTGGGCTATATCTTCTTCGGTTTGTTTTTACTGCCTTTACTATTATTTATCGTTGTCGCTGTAAAAAGGAAGGTGAAAGCGCAATGAAAACATACATCGTGATCATCCTCTGCACATTGCTCTTAACCGGATGCTGGGACAGCCGGAACATTGAGGACTTGAGCCTTGTCATAGGCGTCGGCCTGGATAAGCCTGAGGAAGAAAACGTGCAGGTGACCCAGCAAATTCTCATTCCGACAAAAGCCAGTTCTGAGCAGTCCTCTTCGGGAGAGACGACAAAGATCACCTCGACACCCGGTGAAACGGTTCACCAAGCCTTGAGGACGGCAGCGTTAAAAAATCGCCGTTCTTTTTCACAGCATTTGCGCGTCATGTTATTTTCACAAAACCTGTTAAAAGACGATATCCCGCTTGATGCACTCATGAATCAATTTATCAAGGACAACGGAACGCGGAGAAGCTGCAACGTGATGACAGTGCCCGATCAGACGAAAGACATATTTACCGTAACTGACCAAGGGGAGCCTGCATCCAACACCATTTATGACTTAACGGAAAATAATTCGTTCACCATACGCATGATGCAGCCCGTAACATTAGGAGATATATCAGAAAAAATTGCAGCAGGTGAGACATTCGCCATTCCGCAGGTCCGCAAGGTAAAGGGCGGCGGTCTGGAAATATCCGGCGCTTCTATTATAAAAAATAAATTTTGGCTGGCAAATTTAACACCGATGCAGGTTCAAGATATGAATCTGTTTACAGGTACGGTAAAGGGCGGTGTTACATTTTCAAAGCATAAAGGCTATTTTTTATCGTTCGAGATATTTTCCAGCAAATATAAAGTAAAAACCAAGTATAAAAACGGGAAATTCAAATTTATCGTAACCCGATTTGTGGAGGGCCGCCTGTCCGAGGACTGGAACCCAAAGGAAGATTCCTTTAAACAGTCCTATATTGATGAAATCAAAAAGACGGTGACACGCAGCATTCATTCAGATGTCACAAAGTTTATTGATTATTTGCAGCATGACTTGAAGGTGGACATTACAGGCTTAGGCGATGAAGTGCGGATTCATTATCCGGATAAGTGGAGAAAGATTTCCTCTGACTGGGATCACCATTTCAGTGAATCCGATATTGAATTCCATGTCAAAGTGGCCATCAGAGATTTCGGAACGAAGGGAATGTCCCAATAATACGCCGCGAAGGAGAGTGTGCATCAGCGCGCTCTCCTTCGTTTATGTCACGAGATGATTGCGGTGGGCGTAAACCGCGGCCTGCGTCCGGTCACTGACGTCAAGCTTTGATAATATATTCGTAATGTGGGTTTTCACCGTTTTAATCGTAATAAAAAGCTCTTCGCCAATTTCTTTATTCGTCTTTCCTTCCGCGACAAGACAAAGGATTTCCAGCTCTCTTTTTGTCAGCGTTTCATGAGGAAGCGTGTTTTCTGAATGGCGCAGCCTTGATAACACCTTTCCGGCTACCTTCGATTCAAGCTTCGGCTCTCCCTTCGCAGCCGCTCTGATCGCTTCGGCTATTTCTGCCGCCTTGGATGTTTTCAGCAAGTAGCTGAGGGCTCCCGCCTCAATGACAGGATATACTTTGTCGTCATCAATAAAGCTTGTCAGCACAATGATTTTCGGATCGGCCAGTCTGGCGCAGATAAGCTTCGTCGCTTCAATGCCGTCCATGCCTTCCATGACAAGATCCATTAAGATCACATCGGGTGAAAGCTCTGCGGCAAGATCGACTCCCTGCTGACCGTCTGATGCTTCGCCGATGACTTCTATATCAGGCTGTGCTTCTAAAAACGCGGCCAGTCCCATTCTGACCATTTCATGATCGTCAATTAGTAACACTCGAATCACTGTCGTTCTCTCCTTCTGGTTTCTGATAAATCGGGACTTTCACGTCGACATGCGTGCCTTTTCCCTTTACAGAAATAATTTCCGCTATACCGCCGATTTCACTGGCTCTTTCTTTAATAGAGTGTAAACCGTAAGAGGAAGCCTTTACTTGATCCATCGTAAAACCCGCCCCGTTATCAATCACCTTAAGCTGCAGCTGCTGATGCTTCGCGCCGAGCCTTACTGTGACCTTTGTCGCTTTGGAATGTCTGAATACGTTGGAAAGCGCCTCCTGCACGATTCTGAACAGATGATCTTCCACGCCTTTTGACACACCCGTGTCGCGAATATCCCACTCAATATCAAGCGGCTGCTTTGCTTTGAACTCGTTTAACAGCTCAATCAGCCCCTCTTTCAGCCCTTTTCCTTCTAACGTGACAGGCCTCAGGTGAAGAAGCAGAGCCCTCATTTCGTTTTGCGCCTCCCCCGCCATATGCTCGACCATTTTTATCCGTTTGACGATTTTGTCATCAGTGTCTTTCACCTGTTCCAAGACGGCGGACGTCATCATGGAGATGGCAAAGAGCTGCTGGCTGACGGCATCATGAAGGTCACGCGCCAGCCGCTGGCGTTCTTCAGAGATGACCGATTTCTTCATTTGATCCTGCCATTCCGCCCGCTCGTTCGAAAGCTTTTGCAGCGATGTGACTTGAAGCTCAACCCGCTTGGCCATTTCGTTGAGCTGATCTGCCGCCAAACCGATTTCGTCATCACCGAGAGGCGGCACCCGATAAGCAAAATTGCCGTTTTCAAATTTTAAAATCGCTTCAATCAGCTTATCTATTCTCGTTTTAAGGCGGTTTCCGTACATATATCCGGAGATCAGCCCGGCTGCAAGGCTCGTTAAAAGCAAGATGAGAACAAACGGAATGCCGAACCATCCGGAGGAAAGCAGCAGCACCGGATCAAGCTGGTAGTATAAAAGCATCAGCGTGATAAACGCAGCGCAAAGGAGCAGGCTGATGCCCGTTGTCATCCGCATGGCGCGCCACTGGATATTGGCGAGTATTTTTTTCCTCATAAATAGTTCACATCCACATCGCCGATAAATAAAGAAATTGATATTTTAATCCGCCGCGGCGAATCGCCGTAATCAGGGGATACCGTATACAGCTTCGTGCTCATGCCGCTTTTTTTAGAACCGAGCAGACTCATATCGCCGATAAAAGCGGAAGAGCTGACGGCGACTTCAATATCAGGCGGGACGTACACATCTACATTGCCGATGACGCCGCTGATTGTAATCGTGCTTTCGCCTTCCGGAATGATGGCTTTTGACAAGTCGATTTTCACATCGCCGATAAAACCGGATACATTTAAATCATTCAAATCAAACGGGTCCTTCATCATCCTGAGCTCGCCGATAAAAAAGCTGCGGAGATCCGGGTGTCTGCTGTCCGGCTGGGAAGAAGGCTTCGGGTCTTCTTCTTTTTCCAGATTGATTTTCTTCTCTTTGTGCTCAAACACACGTTTTCCTTTGAGAAGCCTGTAGCCCGCGTAAATGAGAAAAGCAGCGAAAGCATAGCCGAACAGGTTAAACGTGACGCTGAACAGGTTTCTTAAAAACAAAAAGGCGGCGAAGATATACAGGACGGAGCCGAACCAGCTGCGCGAATATTTTTTGAAAATATAGCCTGCAATCAGAAAAAAGAGCGGCCAAAACAGGAAATCGCCGATGCCGATAATACGTAAGAACATGCTGATGCCTAATAAGGCGATGATAAGTCCGAGAATCTGTTTTTTTGCCATTTCAGCTGCTTACGCCTCCTTTCCAGTGCCGATCTTGTCTATTGTAATGCAACATTTCCGCTTATGACTTTTATTTCGATCGGCTGAGCCCCGTTCCCTTTGACACCGGTGAGCCTTTCGCCTTCTTGATGTGTCTCGTCAAATGAATAAGACGGTTTGATATTTCCGCTTGCCGATTCGGCGTTGACCGTAAAATTCCCGTCTTTCGGCAGGCTGATTGCTGCGCTGCCGCTCGTAAGCCTGACGGACGCGGGAGCATTTGCTTCTTGCAGCGAAGCATTTACATTTCCTGAAGTAACCCGCACGTTAAGAGCACCCGCCACATGATGCAAATTGACATTTCCGGAGGATGAGCGGACATTTGCGGTTTTTGCGGAAAGATCGGATGCCGTCAGATGGCCTGATAATCCCTTCGCTTCAAATGTTTCAGCGCGCACCTGCTTTAATGTCATGCTGCCGCTTGAGGAACGGACGCCAAGGTGAGCAAGGCCTAATCCCCTGTTTCCGTCAACTTCTATGTTTCCGCTTGAAGAACGGACGGTAATGTCCCGCTTATATTCATATGGAATGCGGACGATTAAAAGAGAGCGGTGAAAGACATTCAAAAATTGAAAGCCTTTTTCCTTTGCCGTGAGGTTTAACGTTTTGCCCTGACTGCGGACAAACAGTTTTCCGGATGGGCCTGTTACGTGTGCCGCAATGTCGTTGCGCGTCTCGGCAATGATTTTCACATCCATTTGTTCTGAAGAAACCGAAAGGCTGCTGATGTCCCGCGGTGAAACGCTTGCCGATTCTGCTTCAGTCCCGTTCAGCGGAAAAAGCCGCTCTGCAAAAACATCTTTCACCAAAAACAAGCAGCAAATGAGGATGCCTGCCGTAATCAGCAATTTGCCAAACATGGGCTTCATTACGTTCCATCCTTTTTTATTCATTTTATTATAAAGGAAAAGCCGGATAATTGATACGTGCATATAGGGAAGAGGCTTTACACGCCGATCTTCCCTTTTGCACATTATTCACTGACAGCTGTCGGCTGATCTGTTTTTTTCAAGGACAGCGAGCGCATCTTTTCAAGCTCTGCCTCCACCTCGTCCGAATATTGCGAGCGGCTGTATTCTGTATTTGCCTCTGCTGAATTGCCGTATTTTACGCGGACTTCCATTTCTTCAATGCGGTTTTCAACCCTCAGAAACTCTCTGTAGGCGCTCTCATTATCAATCTTATCGAAAGATGCATTCATATGCTCTTTCGCTTTTGCCGCATTGGCGCGGGCGATGAGCGCCTGTTTTTTATCCTTTACATCACGAAGGCGCGTTTCAAGCGTATCAAGCTGTTCCTTCAGCTCGGCCAACTGTGTTTTCGCCTGCTCATAGGCCTCTGCATGTTCAGCCGCTTTCCCCTCCAGGTATTTCATTTCAGTCAGAGCTTTTTTCGCAAGCTCTTCCTCACCGGCATCAAAAGCGAGCTGGGCTTGATTTTTCCGCTTAGCCGCCGTTTCGTGAGCATCTTCTTGCTTTTTCTTAAACTGATGGACGATCGTGTGCTGTTTGACAATCGTTTGTTTTGCCTTGGCGATGTCACTCTCCATATCACGCACATATTGATTCAGCATAACCTTTGGATTTTCTAATTTATCCAACCCTTCGTTAACAGATGCGACGAACATATCTCTTATTCTTTTTAAGACCATTTTTTATTCCTCCTTATTTTTTCTTCAAAAATTCTTCCCATTCTGAATCAAAATTAGATTGATAGCCGGGAGATGCCGTTTCCGGCTCGTATGAGCGGACGTCAGCGGATGAGCTGCCTTGCTTCATCATTTTCCAGCCAAAGTACACCATGGCTCCCGCCAGACCGATCGCAACGATAAACGGAAGAGAAGCGACGAGAATCATCGCCCCGAATAATCCGGCGATGATACCTGTTACGGCGCTGCCTTTTGAAAAGCGTTTGATTCCCCAATACAGTAAGAGGCCGCCGATAACGAGCGGGATGATAAAAGCGAAATGGCCTCCTCCGAAAAAGACGGAAAGTCCAAACACGATAAGCAGAAAACCGCCTGCAGTTTTTACATTTATATTCATGTATATCCTCCTTTCGTTTTCCTTGTCTTTACTATAAACAAAACGGATCGCCGGCAAAACAAGTCAGAGATTGATTTTCATGTCAGACCGGAGTCGTATAAGACCCCGGACCCCAAATAAAAAAACGCCGCTGTAGACGGCGTTTTTTTAGTATGTTATATTCGGATGCTCGCTTCTTTTTCTCTGATTAAATCAGAGCGTTCCGCTTTCGCCAGCTTCGTAAAGAGCAAGATGCCGATTCCCGAAAGCACTTCAACCAAACCGCCCGCCGCGATGACTTTACCGGAACCGAAAGCATTTGCGGCATATCCGCAGAGGACGGCGCCGAGCGGGATGGAGATATTAGAGATCATATGAATGACCGCGTAGACTTGCGGCTGATCATCGTGATCGACAGAGGTCTGGATAATGGTATATTCCGGTACATTGATGGCGCTGACCGCAGAACCGAACGCAAAGGCTGCGAAGAATACGAGCGGCAAAAACGTGTTTATGCCGGTGATGAAAAACGCGGCACCTTCAATGATCCCCGCCGATACAAATAAGAGCCCGTATTTGTTCACTTTCACCTTAGCCAAAATAAATCCCATTAAAAACGCTCCTCCGGTGCCCGTCGCCTTCAGGAGAGAGAAAACAAGCGGCGGCATGTTTAATTCTTCCGAGACATATACAGCCGAGAGCGCTTCCCACGGAGCGGCCGCAAAATTCATGAAGATACAGTAAATCGCAAGCGGAAATAAAATCTGGTGCTTTCTGACAAGGGTGAACCCCCGTTTGAGCCTGCCCAAATAGGTCCCCCGCTGTTTGACGGCGACAGCCTCCGTTTTTGCCTGAGTCACTTGATATGTAATAAAAAGAACGAGAAAACCTGATAGAAGATAGAATATAAAGGCAATAAACATGGAATAGACGGGACTGATGAAGGTTAAAAACACCCCGCTTAACGTAATCGCGGCAAGCCTCACGATCTGGCCGGATGACTGAATAACCGCATTCGCTTTCTGCAGGCTGTTTTCTCCGACAATATTGGGGATTAAGGAAATAGAGGCGGGATTATAGGCAGCTCCAGTCGCTGAATGGACAATCATCAGAAGCATGACAAACCACAAGGGCGAGAATCCGTTGAAATAACAGATCGGAATGATTAAGACGACCGCAGCGCGTGTGATATCAGAGAAGTACATCCAGAATTTCAGCGTATGCTGCTTCATAAATGGCCCGGTAATCGGCGCCAGCATCGCCTCCGGAAGAAATGTAACGGCAATTAAAAGCGCTGTGCCGATCGCGCCTTCCCCGTCAAAAATCAGAAACCAAAGAATTGAATTAAAGGCAAAGCCGTCTCCGGACAATTTGATAAGCCTGGAGATAAACAGAAAGGTAAAATTTTTATGCCAGATGCTCTCGCTCTTATTATATGTATCCATCTATCAAATCCCCCATTTTTTTACAATGTTTCTTATAATATCTCATTGTTTCATTTTTCAGTCAATAATTCATAAGATACATTTTCCTATGGGCAATAGGGGATCAATTGAGCGATAAATAAAAAAACAGCCGGCATGGCGAATTTACCGGCTGTGAAAAACTTATTTATCGTCTCGGAATACGGTAGCGCTTCTTTCATACTCGATATCATTAACACCTTGTCTTGCGTTTACTGCTCTCGCGGCAGCAAAGAAATAATCTGACAGGCGGTTCAAGTAACGCAGCACCGCTTCATTTATGTTTTCAGTTTTTCTCAGTTTCACCACGATCCGCTCCGCCCGTCTCGTGATGGTCCGCGCGATATGCAGCTGCGCAGCCGCCTTGTGCCCGCCAGGCAGAATAAATTTCTCAAGCGGCGGCGCCTCAGCCGTGTAACGGTCAATACAGGTTTCTAAAAAGGAAACCGATTCATCTTTCAGTTTGTATTCCTTATGTTCGGTAACCGTCGCCAAGTCGCCGCCGCAGTCAAACAGCTCATGCTGAATGTTTTGCAGCTCGGCTTCCAGATCGCTGCAGTCCGTGCAGCCGGAAAGCTCCGCGAGCGCGAGCCCGACAAAGCTGTTCAGCTCATCAATCGTCCCGTAGCTTTCGACCCGGAGACTATCTTTGTCCGTTCTTTTGCCGATAAGGCTCGTTTGTCCTTTATCGCCTGTTTTCGTATACAGTCTCATGGCTATATCCCTCCTTCTTCCGCTGCTTTTACGCATTGTTTCACGCCGCGGCGGATGATCTGCTCCGCATGGCTGATATCCGGTTCATGTCCGGTTTGCGAAGCGGCAATGACAATATCGCCTTTTGCTTGTTTGCCGAAAAGAGCTTGCGTTCTCGCTTCACTCGCCGCCATTAAAAGCCTTGCAAACGCTTGATCAGATAAAGAGCCGCTGACCAGCACCCAAAGGCTGTGATGCGCTGTCACGGCAATGCATACCGAGTCAAACGTGCGGCAAACATAATCGTTCTCTTTGCCGCCGCATGCGCTGACAAGCCGGCGGCTCCATGAGAAACCTGTGCCGTCAGCCGCCGTTGACAATAATCTCAGCGGCCGGTCTGTATGCAGTGTCACAGTATTGCCTCTTTTGTTTATGAGAGATGAAAAGGGAACGGATCGCGGCCCTTTTTCATTCCCATCCTCCGGCACAATCGCGATAAGCGGTTTAGGCGATGTTTCCTGATGAAAAGCGCTGACGCTTGTGCCGTATATGTCTTCGATTTTCTGTTTCGTCAAGGCTTGCTCCGGCGTTTGTTTCGGATAAGCGCAGCCTTCTTTCATCATCAGCAGATAGTCACAGTATTGGCTTGCGGCATTAAGATCGTGAAAAATACTGACTGCCGTAAGCCCTTTTTCTCTCGTCAGCCGCTTTACGATATCGAGCAGGTCTTTTTGATATTTGAGGTCGAGAAATGTCGTCGGCTCATCAAGGCATAAAACATCCGGCTGCTGGGCCAAGGCTTGAGCCAAATAGACACGCTGCCGTTCTCCTCCGCTCAGATGCTGGACGGGGTGATGCGCATATTGAGCGATGCCCGCCATTTCCATCGCATCTTGAACGATTTCTTCGTCTTTTTGATTCGTCTGTCTGAATAGCCCTTTTTGAAAGGGATATCTGCCGAAGGACACCGTTTCTTTCACGGTAAATGTAAAGGCTTGTTCTGTATGCTGCGGCAAAACGGCCATGATTTTCGCAAGCTCCCTCGGCTTATATGCGCCGACGGGCCTTCCGCAGAGAAGCACATTCCCTTTTGCCGGAGCCATCATTCCTGTCAGCAATTTCATGAGCGTTGTTTTTCCGGAGCCGTTCGGGCCGAGAATGCCCAGGAATTCACCCTTTTCAGCCGTAAAGCTGACATCCTTCACGATCAGCCGCTCCCCGTATCCTCCGGTCAGGCTGTTAACCACTATCATAAGCGTTTCCCTCCATGATGCTGACGAAGCAGTATCAGTGCGAATACGGGCGCTCCCGCCAAGGCCGTCATAATGCCGATCGGCAATTCGACCGGTTCAATCACGGTCCGGGAAAACAAGTCTGCCAGGATGAGAAAACCGCCGCCCGTCAATGCAGACAGCGGCAGCAGATGGCGGTGGTCCGTCCCCCATAGAAGCCGTGTCACATGAGGAATGACAAGGCCGACAAAGCCGATGGTTCCCGATACGGCCACGGCTCCTCCCGTCAGCAGAGAACCGGCAATGATCATGAGCAATTTTCTTCTCCGGACACTGACGCCCAAGAGCTTCGCCTTTTCCTCTCCATAGGTCATGACGTTTAATTCTCTTCCGTTGATGAGCAAAAGCGCCGTCCCGGCCAGAAAAAAAGGCAGAAACAGCGCGACATAGCCCCAGCCCCTCATCGACACGCTGCCTAACAGCCAGCGGACGATCGGCAGCAGATCATTTCCCGTTAAGGCGATCACAAGAGAAATGAGGGCGCCTAAAAATGAATTCATGATAATACCGGTCAAAATGAGCGTTGAAACAGACATGGACGCATGGACGAGCCGGCTGAAAAACAGCACCGCCGCCATGGCCGCAAGGGCTGCGGCGACACTGATAACCGGCAGTGTAAAGCGTCCGAAGAAGGGAATCTGAATACCGAAAAACAAGGTCATGACAGCTCCCGCGGAGGCGCCTGAGGAAACACCGAGCGTATACGGATCGGCGAGCGGATTTTTCAGAAGCCCTTGAAAAGCCGCCCCCGCGATCGAAAGCGCTGCTCCGACAAGAGCCGCGAGAACAACTCTCGGCAAACGGATATTCATCATAATATTCGTGTACATAGGATCAACAGAGGACGTCCGGCCGATTGCAATCATAACGACATCGGATACGGGAATACGCAGACTCCCGATAGAGATGCCGAGCATCATACAGATGGCTAAAAACAAAAGGCTTATCGTATATGCCAGTGCGCGGTTATTTTTTAAACGTGTCAGGATAAACACTTTCTGCAAGTTTCTCGACCCCTTCTGCAAGGCGCGGGCCTGAGCGTGTGACAAGGTCAGGATCAACAGAATATACATGATGGTCTTTCACCGCATTAACGGCACCCCAGCCGGCGCGTTTTTCCACTTCAGCGGCTTTTACGCCGTCCGTCGTAATGATCACATCAGGATTCAGTTTCACAATCGCTTCATCCGTCAGCTGCACCCATCCGCTTTGGCCGCCGGCGGCGTTTTTCGCGTGTATATCCTCAAGCATTTCGTTCATAAACGTGCCTTTGCCCGTCGTGTAGCCGTCAGGAGACACCTCGACGAATACTTTCTTTTCATCTTTTTCAGAAATGGAATCCGCCTTTTTTTCTATGGCAGAAAGGTCCGATTTCATTTTTCCGACTAAGCGGTCTGCTTGCTTCTCTTTGCCGGCCGCTTTTCCGATCATATTGATAGACTTGTACACTTCTTGGAATGATTGCGCATCATTGACCGTCAGGACGGTGATTCCCGCATCTTTTAATTGCTTCATCGCATCAGCCGAAGCCGACATGGATGACGCATGTGCCAGCACGAGATCAGGTTTCAGCGCGACCACCTTCTCGACGTTAATATTCATATCTCCGACTTTCGCGATTTTTTTTGTTTCCTTTGGATATGTATCATTTGTCGTCACGCCGACGACCTTATCTCCAAGCCCCAGAGCGTATGTAATTTCGGTATTGCTCGGCATCAGCGAAACGATTTTTTTCGGTTCCTTCTGAATAGTTACTTTTTCATTTGCAGCATCCTTGATGGTAACCGGGAATGCCTCGGTTGAGACGGCCTTTTGTTTTGTCCGGCTTCCTTCTTCGTGGCCGCCGGAACAGCCGGCTGTCAGGACCGCGGTGACAAGCAGCGCCGTCCAGATTGCGGTGATTTTTTTCATTCTTTGTATTCCCCCTGCTTATGATAAACGATTGTCCCTTTGACATTCGTATCCTTTTTTCGCAGTAATTATACTATATGTCTGTCAAGCTTGTATATCAGTCCTTTTTGCATGAAAGCAGATTGTTCGTAAACACTAAAATCCATCGTGTATACTGTTACATTATCGCGCAAAAGGGAGGATCATCATGCAATTACAGCTTGAACAGAAGCTCGTTCTCATTACAGGGTCAACTTCAGGCATCGGAAAAGCCGCCGCGAAAAGCTTTTTAGCCGAAGGAGCCTCAGTGATTGTGAACGGGAGAAAAAAAGACACCGTTGAACGGACGGTTGAAGAGCTTTCCCCTTACGGTACGGTTCACGGCATTGCCGCCGATTTATCACGCCAAGAGGAGGCCGACGAGCTGATAGAACAGGTCAGCCGGATCGGAGAAGCGGATATTCTCGTGAATAACCTCGGCTTTTTCGAAGTGAAGGACTTTGCCGAGGTAACAGATGAAGAATGGAGCCGGTATTTCGAGGTGAATGTTATGAGTGCCGTCCGCCTGTGCCGCCGCTATCTGCCGCAAATGCTTGAGAGAAACAGCGGGCGGATTTTGAACATTTCCAGTGAAGCAGGTGTCAAACCGCTTGCGCAAATGATTCCATACTCAATGACTAAAACAGCCTTGATCAGTTTATCCCGAGGAATGGCGGAAATGACAAAAGGCACAAAAGTCACCGTCAACTCCGTGCTGCCGGGACCCACTTGGACCGAGGGCGTCGCTTCATACATGGAAGGGGCCGCAAAAGCTGCCGGTGAAGATACAGATACCTTTGTCAAAGATTATTTCAAAGTGAACGAGCCGACATCGCTCATTCAGCGTTACGCGACTCCTGAGGAAGTGGCCAATACGATTGTATTTCTCGCGTCTGAGGCGGCTTCTGCCATTAACGGTACCGCACAAAGGGTCGAGGGCGGCATTATCCGCTCCATCTAACCGCACAAAAAAGCCCGGCACAAGGGGGTCAGTCCCCTCAGATGTGCCCGGGCTTTTTTTATACAACGCCTGCAAAAGGGACCGGCTCCCAGCCCCCCGTCTCAAGCTCGATGGAAAACAGGCCGCCCGCGTGCGGCTGTTCGAGTCTCTCGGCTTCCGTCATTTTTTCCGTCGCGGTCGTAATATACAATGTTTTCAGCTCTTTGCCTCCGAATGCACAGCAGGTGACGTACTTTGCGGGGACGTCAATTGACGCGATTTCTTTATGCTGAAATGGATCAATCTGAACGGCCCGTCCGCCTCCGAATAAAGCCACCCACAGCATCCCGTTTCGATCAATGGTCATCCCGTCAGGAGACCCTTTCGATTCCGGAAACCGGTAGACGGTTTTAGGATTTGATACGTCTCCCGTTTCCGGATCGTATGTGTAGCAGACGATTTCCTGTGTCGGGGTATCGATATAGTACATCAGGTTTCGATTTCGGTCCCAGTCCAATCCGTTGGAGGTGGAGACTTGATCCTTGATTTTCACAAGGCTGCTGTCCGTGTTGAACCGGTACAGCGAAGCCTCCTCCTCCTTTCCTTCCATACTCGTCGTTCCCGCCCAAAGCCTTCCGGACGGATCACATTTCGCGTCATTGAAGCGGATGCCGTCCCGCATATCCTTCGGCCGCTTCATTTTCGTTAATGTGTCTTCCTGAAGATGATATAGATAAAATCCGTCCTTCATTGTCATGATCAATTCTTCCTTTGAATACAAAGCAAGCGCCGTCACAAACGATTTAAATTTAACGGAACGGTTTATACCGTCAGCCGGGGTGAACATATGGAGCTGGTTGCCCAAAATATCCACCCAGTACAGGCATTCTTTCTCCTTGTCCCATAAAGGGCCTTCTCCGATAACTGCTCTCGTATCTGCTTGTAATACTGCTTCCATGTTTGAACACCTCATTTGCTCGTCGTTCTCTTATTGTTATTCCCGACAAAGCGGCGTCCAAACTCAATCTTTTTTAAAAAGAATCGTAATTACTGTTCCCGCGTTGATTCTGCTGTTGACATGGATGGTTCCGTTATGGAGATGAACGAGCTCCTTGGCAATCGCAAGCCCGAGCCCCGTGCCTTCTGACGGACCCTTCGTATTCGTTCCGCGGTAATAGCGGTTAAACAGCTGATGGATGGTTTCTTCGTCCATCCCTCTGCCGTTATCCTTGACCTTCAGAATGAGCTGTTCGGCGGATTCCTCAAGCACGACCTGAATGGCCGTTCCTTTTTTATTATGCTTCACCGCATTCGCCAGCAGATTCTCCAGGATGCGGCGGAACCACGCTTCGTCAATTGCGAAAAGAATGTCTTCATTTTTCGTTGAAAACGTAATGTCATAGCCTTCCGAAAATGTATTTTTCGTAAAATCATTCGTGACGTTTCTGATAAAGGGAACGACGCTGATCATTCTTCTTTCGATCGGCAGAGCGGCGTTTTTCAGCCGGTATGTCAAGTTTAAGTCCTCAATCAGCTTAGACATGTATTCTGATTTTTCCCTGACGATCTGCCCCATTTCTTTGACTTCTTCCGGCGTCCAGTCGTATTGTTTTGACTCCAACATCATGCTGTAGCCGTATATCGTGCTGAGCGGCGTTTTTAAATCATGGGACAGACCGGCGATCCATTCTTCCCTTGTCGTCTGAATTTTTTCCCTGTTTTCCTTATCCCGTTTCAGCGTGTCTGTCAGCTGATCCATTGATTCGAAAATCTCGGAGAAAAAGCGGAACGGCTGCTTTGTTTTGCCTTTCTTGTTTTTGCTGACCGGGCGGCCTTTTCGGTTGCGCGGCTCCTCAAGCCGGCCTTTCGATAAGTTGACGAGCCATCTGATCGTGTGAAAAAGCGGCCATCCGAAACGGAAGGAATACCAAATCGTCAGCATGCAAATCATGAAAACCAATACTCCGATCAGCAGAAACAGGGTTTTCAGCACATTTTTCAAAAATGATTTATTAAATTCATGATCGGGAATATAAACGGGATTCGGAACCGTCGCGACCATCCATTTTGTTCTATCAATTCTTTTAAAGGAAAATTCCCGCTTATAATTCCAAGGCTTTGAACTGTATTTCAAAAGCTCAAGTTCATTTATATTTTCCCGCTCTTTTTTCGTGCTGTTGATATCTCCGAGCAGTCTGCCGTTGACCTCAAGAAGATACACCGCGCCTTTCTCCCGTTCAATAAAATCTTTTGTGCTTTTTTTGTATTGAGAAAGCGAAGAAAGGGACGGTTCATGCGACTCGATGTATGTGAGGAGCTGTTCGCTGGCAGATTTCCAGCCGAACAAAATTAAATAGGTCTCATCATTAATCGTGACGGTCCAATAGTTCAGCTTATAGTTGTCAAAATTTTTGTTCTGATAAATGGATAAGAGCTCTTTTCTGCTGTAATGGCTCGGCACATCCCTCGGCACACGGTAAGCGTAATCTGTTTTTTCCTGGTCATTAATAATTTGCAGCCAGCCATGCTGTTTTCTGACCGACATTTTTAAAAATTCATCGACATCCCATGAGCCGTCCTCATTTTTATCAAGCCATGCTTCAAAAGAGTCAGCCGTCGCTTTTGTAAGACCGGCGTTGGCTTCGGCTTCACTGAAGCGCCAATCCAAATAGAAAAACGAAGCGATGGCCATGGCGGTAATCAGCAGGATGACAAGCAGCAGCTGCCCGAAAAAATGGAGCAGAAATTTCCCGCGCATCCTCATGATTCGGTTCCTTTTTCTCCTTGATCAGGAATGAACCGGTAGCCGAGGCCGCGCACGGTCACGATATAATCTGGATTGCTTGGGTCCTTCTCAATCTTTTCTCTGAGCTTGCGGATGTGCACCATGACCGTATTGTTGTCACCGTAAGACGGGTAACCCCATACTTTTTCATAGATTTGATCCTTTGAAAGCACCACATTGGGATGCTCGCAGAAAAACTGCAGCAATTGCAGAAGCTGCGCGGAGCAGCTGACGGGCTGGCCGCCGACAATCAGCTCGGCGTTTTGCGGCGAATACGAGAAATAATCGTAAGAATACGTCTTTCCGGCTTCTTTATCTTCCCGCTTATACGTTCTCTTTAAGTGCGCTCTGATGCGCGCTGCCAATTCGAGCGGGTTAAACGGTTTCGTTATATAATCATCTGCTCCCAATGCAAATCCTGACAGCTTGTCCGCGTCAGACGACCGGGCAGTCAGAAAAAAGATCGGAGCGTCGGTATAGTTTCTTATTTCCGTGCACGCTTCAAAACCGGACATCCCTTCCATCATGACATCCAGCACGATCAGATCGACGTTTTCATGTTTGACATGCTCGATGGCTTCCTCAGCGCTTCCGGCCGACGTTACGTTATGGTAGCCTTCTTTGACGAGAACGCGTTTGACCATATCAACTATCGCCTTCTCATCGTCTACAATTAAAATTGACGCATTTTCCACTTTGACGTTCCTTTCTCTCTGTTTTTTTTCATCATATCATTATATGGATGAGATTTGGTACTTTTTTAGTGCGGAGGTAATGCGGGGCACAGAAAAGAAAAACGAGACCGGACAGCTGCTCTCGTTTTTCTCGTGTGTGATGGCGGAATATAGTTGAAGCCGCCGTTCGCCTCAGGAGCTTTCGTTAATAAAATGAAGAATAAATTCCCAAAATCCCGGTACTTCCTGGCATAACAGCATGTCCGCTTTCTCAAATATCTTGATCTTCAGTTCCTGTTCCAAATCCTCTCTTTCCTGGTAAGAAGTATTGCTCAGTTTTTTTTTTATCATTGGTGAAAAACGTGAAATGAGGTATTCCATTTCGTCAGTATCTGTTTTCTCTTTGTTGCAATCAAATGGCCCGTTCACTGCTTCTTTTCCCCCTTTTTTTGCTTGTCCAGCTGTTTTCTGAGATTGTCCAGCCCCTTTTTGTGAATATTGGAAATGTTTTGCCGCGATTCGCCTAACGACTCGGCAATCTCCTTCATTGTCGCCCCGTGAAGATAAATGTTCGTTAATACACTTTTTTGTTTATCTGTTAATGTTTGAAGCGCTTCGTACAAATCCCGATTTTGGACATGCTGGCTCAAATCTCCCTGCTGCCGCAAAAACTCTTCATACGCGTCTTTCCCCATTTCATAAGGAAGCGGCTCACCCCCTTCCGGCTGATCAACCGTCAGCGGATACCGCTTTTGGTTTTTGCGGATGCGCTTGTCAAAGTCGATGGAGAAAATCCGGATCATAGAGTTCATATATTTAATGATCCGGATTTCCTTATAAAACTGCTTAAAATTTTCGTCCAGTGATTTTGCATCCTTCTCATTTGAGTGTTCCATCACATTTTTGAACTGCTCGTAATGCTGCGGGTCGCTCAAAAAATGTTTGACAATAGGGTGTTTCATAATTTCCTTGCATTTTGACCGTAACAGAACTTGATAGTCCATAAAACCGCCTCCTAATTACATTAAATGAAAGAAAGCAAAAAAAAGTAAACTACTCCTTTCCGACTAAGGTGTCGTATCCCTTATGGCCCAGTTTTTTATCTGAGCAAAAAAAAGAACCGCTCCCGGCTTTCAGGTTTACGATATCCGTTCTTTCTTTCACTTATATATACGACTGCTGATCAAGTCAGGAGGTGGTTGGAAATGGATCAGGTTTTTATAGAAGAAGTTGTGAGACAAATCGGCAATCTCGGTTTCCCTGCACTTATTGCCATGTACCTTCTCACCCGGTTTGAGAAAAAGTTTGACCACTTGATCGAGCTGATGACGGAACTGAAAGACCAGAAGATGAAAAATTAATTTTCGAACGAAGTTGACTTTTCATCAGAACGCATCACTTAACTAAACAGAAGGGAAAACGAAAGGCCTTTCACATTCTCTTTCTGGCAAAAAACATAGTTTGAGAGGAGACGATTTACATGTCAAAAGAAAACAACTGCAATATCCCGCAGCCGATCAGAGGAGACAAAGGGGCTACAGTCACCATTCCCCGCAACCTTGAAAGGGACCGGCAAAACCCTGATATGCTGGTGCCGCCGGAAACAGATCACGGTACAGTCGACAACATGAAATTCTCTTTCTCAGATGTTCACAATCGGTTAGAAAAAGGCGGTTACGCCCGTGAGGTAACCGTTCGCGAGCTGCCGATCTCAAAAAACCTGGCTTCTGTCAACATGCGGTTGAAACCGGGCGCGATTCGCGAGCTTCACTGGCATAAGGAAGCGGAATGGGCTTATATGATTACAGGCAAAGCTCGGATTACTATTGTTGATGAACTGGGCCGCAGTTTCATTGATGATGTGAAGGAAGGGGATTTATGGTACTTCCCGTCAGGTCTGCCGCACTCCATTCAGGCGCTGAAAGAAGGCTGTGAATTCCTCCTGGTCTTTGATGACGGCTCATTCTCAGAAAACAGCACATTCCAAGTGACTGACTGGCTTGCCCATACGCCTTTGGATGTTATCGCGAATAACTTCGGGGTAACGGAGAAGGAGCTTGCCAATCTTCCGGCGAAAGAAAAATATATCTTTGAAGAACCTGTTCCGGGCTGCCTGAAGGATGACATTACAGAAGGGCCGAACGGCAAACCGCCTTACCCATTCACCTACCGTCTCCTCGATAAAGGGCCGACTGCGGAAACAGACGGCGGTAAAGTATATATCGCCGATTCTACAAACTTCAAAGTGTCAAAAACAATTGCTTCAGCGCTTGTTGTGGTAGAACCCGGCGCAATGAGAGAATTGCACTGGCATCCGAATACGCATGAATGGCAATATTATATTTCCGGCAAAGCGCGTATGACGGTGTTTGCTTCTGACGGGCATGCGAGAACCTTTAACTATCAGGCGGGCGATGTCGGTTACGTTCCATTCGCGATGGGCCACTATGTTGAGAACCTTGGAGATGAGCCGCTTGTTTTCTTAGAAATCTTTAAAGATGATCACTATGCCGATGTGTCACTGAACCAATGGCTTGCCATGCTTCCTGAGACATTCGTTCAGCAGCATCTTGATTTAGGCAAAGACTTTACGGATATCCTTTCAAAAGAAAAACATCCTGTTGTGAAAAAGAAAAAATAAAGACACAAATTGACTTGCAGAGGTTCGTCTCTGCAAGTTTCCTCTGTGTGAAAAGGAGCTGAACAGATGATCACTCAACACAACCCGAAAGAGTTTTTTCTTCAGGTGCTTCAATATGCGGCAGCAGCGGCAGCCGTATTTTTCGGTTATTTTATCGTAATGATGACAGTGTTTTCTTTAGCGGGGACGAGCTATGGGTCAATTGCGTACGTCCTGCTTTTTGCCGTGCTTTTTATTATTCTCGGATTATTCTTTGAACCGTTTGAACGGCTGATGATACATAGCTTCACTTTTTTTAAAACGGGCAGGCTGTCTTTTGTCCTTTCAGCCAGCACCGTTCAGCTGTTATTTCTCTGGATGACCGCCTATACGACAGATGAGCTGATTGGGAATGTTTGGCTGTCTACGACAGAAGAGCTGATCGTCGCCGCCGTATTTTTCGGTCTGGATAAATGTTTTTCCGGCCATAAAAACACACGGGCACACTAAAAAAAACGCAGGCCGGATGGCTGCGTTTTTTGCGTTACACCGTTACGCTTTCTTGCTGGATTAAATCGTAGGTTAAGCAAACGGGTTTGTTCGTGCGCGGGTCTTTGACGATTTGCGCGTCAATATGAAAGACCTCTTCCAAAATGCCGGGTGTCATGACTTCCTCCGCAGTCCCTTCCTTAATGACCCTCCCTTTTTTAAGCGCGATCATGTAATGGGAAAAACGTGCGGCATGGTTCAAATCATGAATAACCATCAAAATGGTGCGGCCCTGCTCTTTATTTAATTGATCCAGCAGCTGCAAAATTTCAAGCTGATGGGCAAGATCCAGATATGTCGTCGGTTCATCGAGAAGAAGCAGCTCTGTTTCTTGAGCAAGCGCCATGGCGATCCACACACGCTGCCGCTGCCCTCCTGAAAGCGCCTCGATCGGACGGTCATGAAAAGCGGCCATTCCCGTCTCCTCAAGGGCCCACTTGATCATATCGCGGTCTTTTTCACTCAGACGCCCCATTCCGGACTGATGCGGAAACCTGCCGTAGGAGACAAGTTCGTATACGGTCAGCCCGCTCGGCGCTTCAGGCGTCTGCGGAAGGATCGCCATTTCCTTCGCTATCTCCTTGGTAGACATTTGCATGATCGCCTGTCCGTTAAGATAGACGGCGCCGGATTTCGGACGCATGATTCTGGACATCGTTTTGAGAACCGTCGATTTTCCGCAGCCGTTAGGACCGATTAATGTTGTGATTTTTCCTTTAGGTATGGCGATTTGCAAATCTTTCACAATCAAACGGTCGCCATAGCCGACAGTGAGCTGTTCTGCCAATAATGAATTCATCGCGGCAGTCTCCCTCCTTTATTTCGTTTTCATCAGCAAGTAAATAAAATACGGCGCCCCGAGCACGGAAATCACCAAGCCGACCGGAACCTCCGACGGAGCGAGGACATTTCTCGCCAGCGTATCAGCCAGCAGAAATAAAAACGCGCCAATTAAAGCCGAAACAGGGATAAGCGTTTGGTGGCGCGGGCCTGTCAGCCTTCTTGCCAAATGCGGCGCAATCAAGCCTAGAAACGCGATCCCGCCAGCAGCAGCGACACATGAGGCAGCCAGCGCGACGGCAGCAATCAGCAAAATGCGCCGTTCCTTTTCAACCGCTGTTCCAAGCCCTGTTGCCAGTTGATCTCCAAGCTGGAGCACATTTAAATACCGGGCTTTATACAGGCTGAACGGCAGGAGAAACAAAAGCCACGGCAAAATGGACAGCACCATCTTCCAATTGGCGTTCCAAATCGAGCCGGAAATCCACACCAGCGCCTGCATGAAGTCCCGCGGCTCCATTTTCAGCTGAAAAATCAGCAATAGAGCGTTAAACCCCGCATTTACGCCAATCCCGACCAAAATGAGACGAACAGGCGAGACTCCTTTTTTCCAGGCCAGCACATATATAAGAAGCGCCGCGATAAAGGCTCCTGCCAACGCACTTACCGGCAGCAGCCACGTGCTGAACATGCTCAAATCAGCAGCAGTCCCCTTGAAAAAGAAAATAAAAAGGACAACGGACAGAGAAGCCCCGGCATTAATGCCGAGAATGCCCGGCTCTGCCAAATCATTTTGGGAAACGCTTTGCAAAATCGCGCCCGATACCGCAATTCCGGCGCCGACCAATAAGGACAGCACCATGCGCGGCAATCTGAATTCAAATAAAACAAGCTGGTCACGGGCGTCTCCCTGTCCGAAAAAGACACGAAGCGTTTCTAAAGGAGCGATGCGGATGACACCCATGTTGAGGCTGATAAAAAAGACGATTAATATAAGAAGAAACGTAACGGCCATGACGGCCAGCGGTTTTTTCGTTTTCATTACAGCCCTCTCCTTTCCCTGCGCGCCAAATAAAAGAAAAAGGGAACGCCGATGAGGGCGGTCAAAGCGCCGACCGGTGTTTCAAACGGCGCATTCACGAGTCTTGCGGCAATATCACTGAATACAAGCAGTACAGCGCCGAAAACCGCTGAACAAGGGATAATCCACCTGTAATCAACACCGACCAAAAAACGGGTGATATGCGGAATGACCAGGCCGATAAAGGAAATGGCTCCGGCGACTGAGACAGAAACGCCCGTTAACAGGACAACGACAAGCATTCCGATCACTTTCACAAGCGCTGTATATTGCCCGAGCCCCTTGGCCAGCTCTTCCCCTAAACTAAGCACCGTCACTGAGCGCGCAATAAGAAATGCGAGCACCAATCCGATGGCCCCGACAACTAAAAGCAGCTGAACGCCCTGCCATTTCACGGATGCGACTCCGCCTGCATACCAAAACTTCACATCTTGGGCGACATCGAAACGGATCGCAATCGCACTTGACAGCCCCGTTAAAAAGTAACTGACGGCCGTACCGGCCAGCGCAAGCTTCACCGGTGTCAGCCCGCCTTTGGAAAACATACCGATGCCAAAAACCGCAAGAGCCCCGATCCCCGCTCCGGCAAAAGACCATAATACAAGCCCTGCGGCGGACAATGCCGGAACAAAAGCAAACGCCAAAGCGATCGCAAACCCTGACCCTGATGTCACTCCCATAATGGAAGGCTCCGCCAGCGGGTTCCGCGTCAGTCCCTGCATAATAGCCCCGGACACAGCTAAAAAAGCCCCGACGAGCGCGGCGGCAGCGGTTCTCGGCAGCCTGAGATCACGTATGATCTGGTGGGATGTATTTTGCGGCTGAAAGTGAAAGAGAGCATCCCACACCGTTCGAAGATGAATATCAGCAGCCCCGACAGAAACGGAAAGAGCTCCGCCGATCAGTAAGACGGCGATACCCGCACAAAGCAAAATGACCGCTCTGAAGGAACGCGCCGTCCACTGAATTTCGCTCCCTGAAGCACCTTGAGCCGTCATTGTCTGTTTCTTTTTCAATAGACCCAACACTCGTTCTTCCTTTCTCAACGACTATAGTGATAATGATTATCAATAACTTTTCTCAGTATAGCATCTTTATCTTCCCTTGTAATAGACTAAAATCATATAAAAAAGAAAGATTTCATAAAAAATAGCGTGCTTCTCTGAAACGCCAATGATATAATCACACTGATAATGATTCTCTTTATCACCCATAATCTATGAAAGAAGGAATGTCAGATGTTCCATACATACAAGAAGATCGGCGCCGCCCTCATTGCCGTGCTGCTCATCACCGCTTTGGCCGCTTGCGGAAATTCATCAGACACGAAAGGTTCTTCTAAAAAAGAAGAAACCGTCACATATAAAGCCGAAAACGGCAATATCAAAATACCGAAGCACCCGAAACGAGTTGTCGTCATGGCTGACGGCTACTACGGCGACTTTAAACAGCTCGGCATCAACGTTGTCGGCGCACCGGAAAACGTATTTAAAAACCCTTACTACAAAGGAAAGACAAAAGGTGTTACAAATATCGGCGACGGCACCTCCGTTGAAAAAATCATTGACTTAAAGCCGGATTTGATCGTCGTCTGGACGACACAGGGCGCAGATATAGAAAAGCTTGAAAAAATCGCGCCGACGGTCGCCATCAAATATGACAAACTGAACAACATTGACCAGTTCAAAGAATTTGCGAAAATGACAGGCACAGAAGATAAAGCCGGCAAATGGCTAGCCGAGTGGGATAAAAAAACCGCAGCCGCTAAAACAAAGGTTCAAAAAGCGGTCGGCTCGAAAACCATCTCCATTATGCAGACAAACGGCAAAGATATTTACGTATTCGGCAAAGACTTCGGCCGGGGCGGAAGCATCATTTACGACAAACTGGGACTCAAGGCTACAAAGCTGACAAAAGAAAAAGCCATTAATCAAGGACCTGGCTATGCCAGCATTTCACTTGAAAAACTGCCTGACTTCGCCGGAGACTACATCTTTATGGGACCGTGGCAGGCAGGCGGCGACACAGGCGTGCTCGACAGTCCGATTTGGAAAAACCTCGATGCCGTGAAACAAAAGCATGTGTACCATATTGACCCGATCGGCTTCTATTTCTCTGATCCGATCTCGCTTGAAGGCCAGCTTGACTACATTACGAAAAGTTTAACGAAGTAACCGGGGAGCCGCTAAAACAGCGGCTCTTTCTGCAAATATCTTGACAAAAAAATTTATTTATGCTAAAATTTACATTTTCGGTTCAACGTGTATAATAAGATTCTCCCGGCCGGGGGAATCTTATTTTTTTATATGGGGGATGAATGGCATGAAGCAAAATGAGTCGAGTATAACTTCGTTAATATCAGCGTTTGGCCGGGCCTATCACAGTCAATACGATAGTCCCAAAATTTTTGACGACTTTATCGCACAGGATCTCATTTCCCAAAAAGAGTTTTCAGACATCAAAGACAATATGATTCAAGGTATACCGTTTTTCAGTAAAGATATAGCTCAACGGTTTCAGGATGATCCGGAAGAAATGCTGAAATGGATTACACAAGTCCAGCTTTCTCCAACACCCTTAGCACGTGCCGCGTATTGCGAAAAAGTATTGCTTAACGAAGTGATGCTGGGAGCAGAGCAGTATGTCATACTCGGAGCCGGGTTAGACACGTTTTGCTTTCGGCATCCGGAATTAAAACATTGCTTAGATATATTTGAACTTGATTACCCGACTTCACAGGAAAGTAAAATAAAAAGGCTGGAAGATGCTAATTTTCAAATTCCGAGCCATCTTCATTTTGTTCCGACAGACTTCACCGATCCGTTTTCTTTTCAGCATCTAATTGATCATGGATTCGGCTGTAAAAAAACCTTTTTCAGCTTTTTGGGTGTTTCTTATTATGTAACGAAAAAGGACATTTCCCGCTTAATCAATCACCTATTTGCCCAAGTCCCGGCAGGAAGTTCTATCGTTTTTGATTATGCGGACGAAAAACTCTTTGAAGAAAAAGGGATGTCTGACAAGGTTGAACATATGATACAAATGGCGGCAGCGGGCGGAGAACCAATGAAGACGTGTTTTACGTATGATGAAATGGAGAAATTATTAGAAGCAGCGGGTTTACTCATTTATGAACATTTATCACCAGCTGCGATCCATGACCTTTTCTTTCGCAATCGCACGGATTATTTGTCTGCATTTGAAACGATTCATTATATTCACGCTGTGAAAAAATAAGCTTACACAAAAAAGACACCTCACATCTGTGAAGTGTCTTTTTTTCATACCGTCTGTTTGCCCTTGATAAATTTCTTTGACACAAACGGATATATGATCAACCCGACGAAAAACAGCCCGATGCCGAGAATAAAGGTCGTTAAATCGGCCGTTCCTGTGATAATGACGTATACAGAATACAGGCAGGCGAGGATGGCGATAATGCCGTCCCTCACTCTTGAGCCCTTCAGCTGATCATACGTCTCGCCTTTCCATATGAGCTTCAGGCTGTAGATGGCCGACACAAGATATGGAATCAAATACGCGAGCGTCGCCGCCGTCGTCAAAAATGTAAACGCGTCACTAATCGTCCGGGAAATGACCGAAAAGATAAAGATTTGAGACATCACGTTCGTCACGATAAGCGCAACAACCGGACTGCCCTGTTTATTCGTTTTCGCAAAAACAGCGGGAAAGTCGCCTGATTTCGCCGCTTGATACGGAACCTCGGAGCCAAGCAGAATCCATCCGAGCATCGTGCCGAACAAACAAAGGATGGCCAAAATCGCCATAATGATGCTCCCCGCGCTGCCGACAATCGCGTACAGCACGTCAACAAACGGTTTTTCAGAGCCGGCAAGCTTATCATGCGGAAGCACGCCCATCGTAATCAATGTGACGATGATATAGATGCTCAGCGCGATTAACAAGCCGGTAATGGTCGCGCGTTTGACGTCACGCTGTGAGCTCGCGCGGCCTGATAAAATAACGGCCGATTCAATTCCCACGAATGCCCATAATGTTGAAATCGCCGCATTGTGAATTTGGCCGCCGATCCCGTCCACTGTATGAGGAGCGCTTTGAACGGGAAAATAAAAATGATCAAAAAACGACGTTTGAAACACAAACAAACCTGCAATGATAAAAAAGATAAATCCTAACACTTTTGAGAACGTCGTGATGAAATTCAACTTACTCGCGCCGTTAATGCTGGAAATGAGAATCGTATGAGTGCCCCACAATAAAACCGTACATACGGCAAACGTCAAAAGCTGTCCGAGCGTGACTGTTTGGCTGCCGAGCGAAAACATAACGCGCTTATCCGTTAAGATCGGGAAAAACGATGTTAAATACCCGGCAAGGCTTGTGATGATCGCCACGTTGCTGATCCAGCTCGCTACCCAATATCCCCAGACCATTGTAAATCCGGCGGCGTTGCCTTTTTTCGGATCGTTAAACAGCGCCCTTGCATAGCTTTGCGGACCGGCCGTCAGCCCAGGCTTGCGGATCGATAAGTGCCCGAACACAAGCGCAATCATTAAAACGCCGGCTCCCGTTAAGAGCCATGCTGATGCAGCGCCGAGCGGACTCGCGATGGCTGCAAGCGAGCTCGGCAGCGAAAAAATGCCCGAACCAACCATATTTCCTACGACAAATGCCGTTAATAACCAAAAACCCCATTTTTTCGTCTGTTCCATTCCAGTACCTCCAGATTGTTCATTCGTAAGGACCAGACCCTGAGACCACATTTACGCACAAAAAAAAGCCTGAACAAAAGTCCATGCTTAAAGAAACACACACCCTTGATCTCCGGATAGCCCTCCGCGAAAAAGCACGCGGCAGTCCTGCACTTATTCAGATACAGTCCCAGCATAAAGAAGGAGCGGCTTTCTTTACACTTCGGCGCTGATGCCTTTAACACATGTTTTGCGGCCCCTGTCGGCCTGGCATGTGCGACTCATCATCAAGCGCAACCTCTACCTCACCGAGAAAGAGTGAGGATTTTTATCATTCAATTCTAATCAGAGGTTATCAGAGATAAAAAGATCTGTCAAAGGAATTAGATGGAAAACGGATAGAGCGTTTGCTCTATCCGATTGATGTGTCAGCGGTTGTTTTTTTTCTTTTGAACAGCTTCTTGAAGCGGATCGTCTTTAAGAGCTGCACCGGCATCGTCAAGCGCGCCTTGCATGATGTTTTTATCTTTATCGTTGTTTTTTCCTTTTTCTTTGTTAAAGAAAGCCATCAGTATCACCTCTTTATGAAAAATGGGTACACCTATAATGTGGCTTTTTCCGCAGCATAATATGCGAAAATTCGCGTCTCCTTCCTTTTGGCGGAAGAGGTAAAGTTTGTTGCTCAAACATGCATTCTCTTGATATATTTGTAATTCAGGGGATTTTGGCAAAAATAAAAAGGAGAAGCGAAAATGACAGGAAAAACACACATCATGGGAGGCATCGCTTCTTGTTCGGCAATCGCTTATTATTACGGATTTGATCCGGTCCTTATGACGGCATCAGGAGCCATAGGGGCGTTAATTCCCGATATATGCCACACGAAAAGCAAAATCGGCAGAACGCTGCCTTTACTGTCCAAAGTCGTGAGCACCGTATTCGGCCACAGAACCTTTACACACAGCCTGCTGTTTATGCTCATTATGTTTTTGATCACGGCAGCATACATTCCGAATGAAAGCGTTTCGGCAGGGCTGATGATCGGGATGGCGAGCCACCTGGTGCTGGACGCATGGACGGTTAATGGAATTAAACTGCTGTTTCCGTCAGCGATCCGCTTCCGGCTTCCTTTATACATGAGGACGGGAAGCTTTTCGGAACAGCTTGTGCTGGCCGGCTTAACGATTGTATCCTGCTATTATTTTTACGAACTGTTTCACGGCCGCATCTCATAAACGAAAGCGTTCGGGATCATGACCGGCGCTGCGAGGGTGAGGAGTCATACATATGAAAGAAACCTTCATAAGAAAACAATGGTTTTTATGCCTGTCGATTCTGTTTATGTGGATAAAAACCTATCTCGTCTATAAACTCGGCTTTGAATTGCAGATTAATTCCTTGCTGGAGGAATGTCTGCTTCTCATCAATCCGCTGAGCTTTATTCTGCCGCTGTTTGGGATCGGGCTTTTGCTGACAGAAAACAAACAGCGGATGTTTTTGCTCGCCGCCAATGTCATCTTGACGGGGATTTTGATCGCAAACACGGTTTTTTACGGGTTTTACATTGATTTTATTACCATTCCGGTTTTGTTTCAGGCCAGCAATATGGGCGATATGGGGAGCAGTGTCCAAGAGCTGTTTCACCCGCTTTATATCGCTTTGTTTATAGATATTGCACTTCTTTTTTATCTTGGGAAAAGGAACGCGTCCGTCAAAGAAAAAGCGGGCATCCGCACCGTCAAGACGTACGCCTGGGTTTCGGCCGGCCTGATTCTGTGCAATCTTGCGCTCTCGGAAGCCGAGCAGCCGAAGCTGTTCACACATCCCTTTGACCGCGAAGCGCTTGTGAAAGGAATCGGATTGTTCCACTTTCATTTGTATGATACCGTTTCGCAAACCCTTTATGCCGGCGCAAAAGCGTTTGCTGACGAAGACAGTCTGGCAGCAGTTGCGAATTACACCCAAGCGGATTACAGCAAGCCGTCTGAAGCAAAGTTCGGGCTGGCAAAGGGGCGCAATGTAATCTTTGTCACGCTCGAATCAACGCAGAGTTTCGTCATGAATAAGCGGGTAAACGGACAGGAGATTACCCCGTTTATGAATAAACTGCGAAAAAAAAGTTTTGATTTCACCCATTTTTATCAGCAGACCGAGCAAGGAAAAACATCTGACTCAGAATTTATCGCCGCCAATTCGTTATATCCGTCTTCAAGCGGCGCCGTTTTTTTTACAAAAAGCGGCCATCAGTTCAATACGATGTACCATACATTAAAAGACCATGATTACTATTCCGCCGTGTTTCACGCCAACAATAAGGCCTTTTGGAACCGGGACGAGATGTATCAGACATTTGGAATTGACCGTTTTTTTGACGTGAATGAATTTAAGGTGACACCGGAAACGTCAACAGGCTGGGGATTAAAGGACAAAGAGTTTTTGGAGCAGTCCGCGGCAAAATTAAAAAAACTGCCTCAGCCCTTTTACAGCAATTTACTTACTTTAACCAACCACTTTCCGTTTGAAATCGGGGAACGGGATAAACTCATTGATGAATCTGACTCAAGCAGCGGCTTATTAAACCGCTATGTGACGACCGTCCGCTACGAGGATGAAGCCCTGAAGCACTTTTTCAAAAAGCTGAAAGAAGAAGGACTGTATGACAACGCGATGATCGTCCTGATGGGAGATCATTACGGCATCTCGGAAGCGCATAATAAAGGGCTCGCCGAGTTTTTAGGAAAAGAGGAGATCACTCCGTACGACACGGTTCAGCTTCAGCGCGTGCCGTTTATCATTCATATACCGGGAGTGACTGACCGCGCGCCCGAAACGATTTCTTCGGCGGGAGGTCAGGTTGATGTGAAGCCGACCTTATTGCACCTTCTCGGTATTGAAACGAAAGGCAGCATTCAGTTCGGCAATGATCTGTTTTCTAAAGAAAGAGCGCCGTTCGCCGTTTTGAGAAACGGCAGCTTTATCACGAAGGATCATGTTTATACGAAAAACACGTGTTACCGCCGCAAAACAGGCGAACCCCTCCCTGAAGACCGTGCGTGCAGGCATGATAAAGAGAAAGCGGAGCAGGAGCTTATGCTTTCAGATAAAGTATTGAACGGCGACTTGCTTCGGTTTTACAAACAATAAAAAAATCCCTCCGTTTCCAAAGGGGGGATTTTTTAAGTTTCGTATAAGAGACGTCCTGTCATTTTCGTATCATACCCGGCTAATTGGGACAGCTGAGACCGGAATTCCGCTGAATGAAGAATGTCCTTTACGCTTTGAACGAGCTCCCGGTTTTGCTTCAATACGACTATATCGTACTGCTCCCTGATGATCGGGATAAAATCCGTTCCGGCCATATGCGCTGCATGCTGCGCGCCGACGCCCGCATCCGCCTTCCCGCTTGAAACTTGAGACGCCGCGGATAAATGATCCGTCACAATATCGTTGTAGCCGGCGATTTCAGACCGCTTCATGCCGAGTAAGCTGAGCTGTTCATCTAGCAGCACTCTTGCGCCTGACCCTTTTTCACGATTGACGATGCGGATATCCTTTCTGTTCAAATCTTTGAAGCTTTGAATGTTCAGAGGATTTCCTTTTTTTACATATAATCCGGCCTGCCGAAGCACGACGTGAAAGAGCACAAACGGCTCTCCCGTCAGGATGCGCTTCACGTACGGAATGTTGTACTGCCCCGTCTCGCCGTCGTATAAATGCAGACTGACGATGTCGCACGCTCCCCGGTACATTTCAATCAGGCTGTTTAAGCTGCCGCTGTATTTGCGGAGCGGTGCCGCCTGTATCTTTTGCTCCAGCTGCTTGCTGAGCAGGTCCATAGAAACATCCTGTCCGCTGATGATAACAGACTGCCTTTCTTCCGGCTCCGGCCTGACGGACATGTCTGATGCCTCCTTCACCGGTGTCTTTGCAGTCGTTCTCATATTCGTTTTATATTGTTTTAAGTCCTCTTCATCGACTCTCATCTGCCTTCCGACCCTGTATGCCGGAATGAGTCCTTTTTTTATCAGATCATATACAGTAAGCTTTGAGACCTTCAACAGGCCCGCAACTTCTTCTATCGTATAGGAAGTGGCTTCGCTCATATTATCACGCTCCGCTTTTATTATAACTGTTCATATGTTGAAAAAAAACAGCACCTTTTCGTACAATTACGTTATAATTAGTTTGATCTAATGATATTTAACTATAAGGGGTGCAATCATCTTGAAAAAGAAAGCAACAATCTTAACAACTGCGGCCATGACTGTTTTCTTAGCGACTGCGGGGTGCTCCTCCGGACAATCCTCCAAAGGCGGAGAAAACGAAAAAGTAACGCTTACCGTTTCTGCGGCAGCCAGCGCTCAGGATGCGCTTGAAGAAATTCAATCCAACTACGAAAAATCCCATTCAAACGTAACCATCCAAGACAACTTCGGATCATCCGGGACATTACAAAAACAAATTTCACAGGGCGCCGGAGCGGATTTATTTTTCTCAGCCGCCGAAGATAAATTTGATACGCTTGTCAATGACGGAGATATAGACAAAAAAGACAGCACGGATCTTTTGAAAAATGAACTTGTACTCGTTGTGCCTGAGAAAAACAGCGCACACATTAACCATTTAAATGACCTGAAAAAAGACAGCACAGAAAAAATCGCGCTCGGCACACCTGAATCGGTGCCTGCCGGCCAATACGCGAAGCAGTCACTAACGAAACTGTCATTATGGGATAAAGTAAAAAGCAAAGTCGTCTATGCAAAAGACGTCCGCCAAGTGCTTTCCTATGTCGAGACCGGAAATGTCGATGCCGGGCTTGTGTATAAAACAGACGCGCTCATTTCAAAGAAAGTGAAGATTACCGATGAAGCGCCTGCGAAAACACACGATCCGATTGTTTATCCGCTTGGAATCGTAAAGGATACGAAGCACCGGAAAGATGCAGAGGCATTTTATAAATATCTGCAATCAAAGGAAGCAATGAAAGTGTTTAAGAAATATGGATTTACCGCTAAGTAACATGACGGCTTCGGAGTTTTTCACCCCTGTCGTCCTTTCTTTTGAGGTGGCTGCGGCTGCGGGCATCGCCGTCATCATTCTCGGGACGCTTGCCGGCGCCTGGATGGCCAAAGCCCGTTTTTTCGGAAAAACGGCTGTGGAAACCCTTTTTATGCTTCCGCTCGTTCTTCCTCCGACCGTTGTCGGTTTTATACTGATTATTATTTTCGGAAAGCACAGCTTTTTCGGCCGGGCGATTGAATGGATCTTTCACCAGCCCGTCATCTTCACATGGTGGGCCGCCGTGATCGCGTCGGCCATCGTTGCCTTTCCGCTCATGTATCAATCAGCCAAAACGGGTTTCGCCGCGATAGACCCCGACATCGAAGGGGCGGCGAGAGTAGACGGAGCCGGAAGCTGGAGGGTTTTTACCCATATTTCTGTTCCGCTTGCCTTTCCGTCGTTACTGACAGGAAGCATTCTCAGTCTCGCAAGGGCGCTCGGCGAATTCGGGGCAACGTTAATGTTTGCCGGGAACATTCCGGGCGTCACCCAAACTCTGCCGACCGCCATTTATGTCGCGATGGATTCCGGCAACGAAACGCTCGCTTGGATTTGGGTGATTTGCATTATCATCATTTCTTTTTTCATGCTGTTTTTCATTCAGTTGAAAAAACCAGTGTAACCAGCATCGCCTCTCCGTAAAGTTTTACGGGAGGCTTTTTATTTTAAAATCGGGTTGGTATATAATGAAACAAAAACAGATAAAGGATGCGGCCATGAAGATTAACGTCATTATCGCGGATGATAATTCTTTCATCAGAGAAGGAATGAAAATCATTTTACACACATATGAAGAATTTACAGTATCAGCAACACTGGAAAACGGGCTGGAGGCTGCTGACTATTGCAAAAACAATCCCGTCGATATCGCCTTATTGGACGTCCGCATGCCGGTGATGAACGGCGTCGAAGCCGCAAAACGGATTGCGGAGGAAACGAATACAAAACCGCTTATCCTGACGACATTTGATGACGATGAATATATTTTAGAAGCAATCAAAAGCGGCGCAAAAGGATACTTATTAAAAAATACCGAGCCGGAACGGATTCGCGACGCGATGAAAAGCGTCTACAACGGGCACAGCATTCTTCAGGATACCGTATTGAATAAAATTAAAGACAGCCTGCTCCGGCCTGCGGAAACGGCGCATCAAATTGATGAGAGCTTATTTACCGAAAGAGAGCTCAGCATCATGTCGCTTATCGCAAAAGGAATGTCAAACCGGGAAATTTCAAAGCAGCTTTTCATTTCAGAAGGAACGACGGCCAACTACATTTCTTCTATTTTAGGAAAAACGGGGCTTGAGCACAGAACTCAAATCGCGATTTATTATATTACCGGGAAGGTGGATAACGGGCTTTGAACAGTACTGATTTCTGGATGCTGATGACAAAGCTGATCGTCATCTTCTATACGGCCTTTTTGTTCGTATCGGGAGACCGCCTTTACACGCCGTACGCCGTTTTGTTTCTGCTGCTTTACCTTTGCATGGCCATCGCCATTTGCTTGATAAAACCCCGTGCTTGGAGGCGCGGCATTGTCCTTTTGGCATTGGTATTTACCGCCGGGCTTTCGATGCGGGCCCATCCTGCGTTTTTGTTTCTGCTCCCGCCCGTCATTTTCGATGTCCTGTCCGAATATTCTTTCCGCCGCTATTTTTTTTGCTTATTCGTATTCGTTCCGGTTTTATTTGTGCCGTTCAGCGATCTTCCCTCCTATGCCGCCATTACGCTGTTTTGCCTGGCGATATATGTACTGGCTCAGCAATCAGGCACACGCCTGAAAAAATACGAAGAGCAGTCAGACAACATGCGGTCGAGCATAGAAAAGCTGACGAAACGGCTGAATAACAGCACGGAATACATCAAGCAATCGGAATACACCGGCAAACTTGAGGAAAGAAACAGATTATCACAAGCCATCCATGACCAGATCGGCCATTCCATGACAGGTGCGCTCATTCAAATGGAAGCGGCGAAACGAATGCTGGACACCCATCCGGAAAAGGCGGCCGAATTGCTGCAAAACGCCATTCACATTTCCAAGGAAGGCATTGAAGATATCCGCATTACGCTGAAAAATATGAAGCCGCCCGCTGAACAAATGGGCATTCACAGGCTGAGAACATTTATAGACGAATTTTCTGCCAAGCATGGGATGTCCATTCCGTTTACGCATACGGGCGATTTAGACAGACTGTCGCAAATTCAATGGAAAGTGATTCAAGAAAACGTGACCGAAGCGCTGACCAATACGTTGAAATATGCCGGAGCTTCGCAGATTTTCATTGATATTCATGTGCTGAACAAAGCGGTAAAAGCTGAGGTTAAGGATAACGGGAGCGGCGCCGTCCAATTTAAAAAAGGCCTCGGCATGCTCGGGATGGAGGAGCGCGCCGCCGCCTTAAACGGCACCGTCATTTTTAACGGAACGAACGGGTTTTCCGTGACGACCCTGCTGCCGATTGAATAAATGAAGGTTTTCATGTGAAAAATATGAAGATTCTCATGTCAAAGGAATGAACTGCTGCACTAACGGCCGTTCATTCTTTTTTTTATAATAAAAGCATCATAAGACATAGAGGTGGAAATATGAACATTTTGGAGCTTAAACAGCTGACGAAGAAATTCGGCGACTATGCCGCCGTTGACCAAATGTCGCTTGCAATAAAAGAAGGCGAAATTTTCGGCTTTCTCGGTGCGAACGGAGCCGGAAAAAGCACCGCCATCAACATGATCGCGGGACTGGTGAAACCGACCGGCGGAGACATCCTCATTCTCGGAAAACATATTTTCAAACACAGCAAGTTTACGAAAATGAATATCGGAATCGTACCGCAGGACCTTGCCATTTACGAGGAATTAACCGCCT
Organism: Bacillus sp. YC2; assembly: GCF_019891195.1. Lineage (NCBI taxonomy): Bacteria > Bacillati > Bacillota > Bacilli > Caryophanales > Bacillaceae > Bacillus > Bacillus sp. YC2. The sequence goes on from NZ_JAHXDO010000001.1 coordinate 234,794, forward strand.
ATGAAAACGTGAAATTCTTTGCCGGATTATACGGTTTGAGGGGAGCGGCGCTTCAGGAACGGGTCGAAGAAGCACTGTCATTCGTCGGCTTGAGTGATAAGCATAAAAACCTGCCGAAGCATTTTTCCGGCGGGATGAAACGCCGGCTGAATATCGCCTGCGCCCTTGCCCACCGGCCGAAGCTGATCATTATGGATGAACCGACAGTGGGCATTGACCCCCAATCAAGAAATTATATTTTGCAGTCGGTGAAAAAGCTGAATGAAATGGGATGCACGATCATTTACACGAGCCACTACATGGAAGAGGTGGAGGAAATATGCTCGCGGATCGCCATCATTGACCACGGAAAAGTGATTGCCGAAGGCTCAAAGGAACAGCTCACCTCCATTATTACGGATACAAAAGACGTTGTTATTGAAGTGTCGTCCGTAAGCGGCATCAGTCTCGATGACATCAAAGAACTCCCTGGCGTCAGAGCCGCACAGATGGAAGAAAACAGCATCAAAATCAGCTCTGACACCGGCGTCAATAATTTAAACCGGCTGATCCGTTTCTTCATAGACAAAGACATTGAAATCCGCTCCTTACAGGAACAAGCGCCGAATTTAGAAACGGTCTTTCTTACTCTGACAGGCAGAAGCCTGCGCGACTGACTCAAATGAAAGGAGGATTGCAATGAATATTCTGCACATTGCCAGTAAAGAAATCAAAGTGAGTTTCCGTGACAAACGGACGTTTATTTTCATGCTTGCTTTTCCGATTGTGTTCATGCTGATTTTCACAGCGGCATTATCGAACGCCTTTGACTCTGAGGTCACAGTCGGCAAAATCGAAGTACTGTATACCGATCAGGCAAACACCCCTATATCTCAATATTTTACTGCATTCATAAAAGAAGCACGAAAGGAAAATGTATATTTTAAGAAAGCCGATACGGAAGCAGCAGGCAAGACAGACGTAAAAGAAAATCACGCCGATGCCTATGTATCTGTGGAAAACAACGGCTTTACAGTGTATACAAACGATCGCAGCGGGATTAACGGAACAATCGTCGAGGGCATGCTGACGGCTGTTACAAACCAATACAAAGCAGGAGCGGCAGCCGTAAAAGCACATGCAGCGCCTGCCGACGGCCAAGTAAAAAACGATTATATTCAGCAAACCTCGTTAAACAAGGCGAAGGAGCCGAAAGCGAAGGATTTTTACGCGATTTCCATGACGACGATGATCGCGCTTTATGCGGCCATTTTTGCGAGCACTTTATTCCGGGGCGAAAGAATCCGGCATACAGCGGACCGTTTATTTGCGGCTCCTGTCCGGAGAAGCGACATTTTTCTCGGAAAAACACTCGGCATTTTGGTTTCTAATTTCCTCACGATCCTTGTCGTAGTCGCTTTCAGCAAATTTATATTGAAAGCAAATTGGGGCAGCCATATAGGTATTGTGCTGCTGATCCTCGCCACTGAAGTCCTTCTGGCCGTCAGCTTCGGGCTCAGCTTAAGCTATATGACAAAAAAGCCCGAAAGCGCAAGGGTGATTACCGTCATTATTGTTCAGGTCATGGCGATCATCGGCGGGGCCTATTATAAATATGATGGCGGAGGAATCTCTGCCCTGTCGCCTTTGACATGGATCAATCGGGCGATCAACAAAATTATTTATACGAATGACCTATCAGCGGCCTGGCCGGCTTTAGGATTAAATCTTACACTAGCTGCACTGTTTCTGCTTATCGCTGTTATAACGTTTCAAAGACGGGAGGGAATATAAAATGAAAAACTTCTGGTGGCTGTTTACAAACTCACTCCGGGGAATCACAAAAAGCAAAAGACAGCTTCTCCTTTATATCGGCGCGCCGCTCATCGGCGTCCTCCTCTCCTTTATGACCAATGCCAACGGAGGAAGCGAGACACTGCATATCGGCATCATGAACAAAGACGGCGGGGAGGTGTCCCAAGATACGGTTTCATTTTTAAAAGGCTTGGATCATGTCAGCATTTCTAAAGAAACCGCTGCGTCCGCCTCGTCAAAGATTGCTTCCGGAAAAATGGAGGCGATGATTACCTTTGAAAAAGGCTTCTCCGAAAGCGTAAAAAGCGGGAAGCCGGCGCACATCAGCATGACATCACTGAAAGGCGCCCAAGTAACGGGCTATGTCAGCTCTTATTTGTACAATTATATCAACAGCATTGCCTCCATGGGCAAGTCATCCAGCGGAGACGCCAAAGCCTTTCAGGCCATGTATGATGATTATAAGCACTCCCAAATAAAGACGGAGGCCTCTGTCTTACAGGATACCTCGAACTATAAAGAGGTGACGTATTCCGTTATCGGTTATCTCATTATGATTATGCTGTATTCCGCGGGCAACCTGTCAGAGCTTATGATTAAAGAACGAGAAAACAGAACGTATTACAGGCTTCTGTCAACGCCGATCACATCAAAGCAGTATGTCCTGGCAAATGCCGCGGTAAATATGATTGTGATGGCTGTTCAAATTATCATCGCAGTTGCCTTTATGAGCGCCGCTTTTCATATTCTGCCGTCGTTCCCGCTCTGGCAGCTCTTCCTGCTGTTGATGCTGTTCTCATTAAGCGCAATCGGTATCGCCTTTATTACCGTCGGCTTTTCCAACAGCAGCGCGTCGACAGCGGCGCTTTTGAACCTGATCGTCGTGCCGACAAGCTTATTGGCCGGATGCTTCTTTCCGGTCAATATCATGCCGAAAACGGTGCAGACAATTGCGGAATTTCTGCCGCAGCACTGGGTGCTTGATACAGTCGACAAATTACAGCACGGCTGCTCACCTGGCAGCCTTATGCTGAACATCACCATTCTTGCTGCCTTTGCCGCCGCCCTTCTGCTGATCGCCGCATACAGATTCAGCTCCAACCGGCAGACACAGACATTTATGTAACCAAAAAAACAGCCTTTTCAGGCTGTTTTTTTGATTAGAACAGAAGCTCGTCCGGATTCGGACCCACACGCTCGTCCTTATTCAATGCATTGATTTTTTCGATTTCTTCCTGTGATAGTTCGAAATCAAAAATATCGGCATTTTCTATAATGCGGTGCTCTTTAATGGATTTCGGAATCGTTACGACTTCGTTTTGAAGGTCCCAGCGCAAAATCACTTGGGCAACCGATTTGTTATGTTTTTCTGCAATTTGTGACAGTACCTCATTATCCAGCAGCTGCCCCTGCATAAGCGGAGACCACGCTTCCACTTGAATGCCCTGCGCCTTGCAGAAATCTCTTACTTCTTTCTGAGTCAAACGAGGATGGAATTCAATTTGGTTGACCATCGGCTTGATTTCAGCGTCCTTCAGCAGCTCTTCCAAATGATGCACCTGGAAGTTGCTGACACCGATCGCGCGGATTTTGCCGTCTTTGTACAGCTTTTCAAGGGCGCGCCATGTGTCTTTGTATTTGTCCTTCCCAGGCCAGTGGATCAAATACAGATCCAGGTAATCAAGGCCGAGGCGCTCAAGGCTTTTCTCAAACGCGTCAAGTGTCGTTTCATACCCTTGGTCTTCATTCCACACTTTTGACGTGATGAACAGCTCGTCTCTGGCAACGCCTGAGGCTTTGATGCCTTCGCCGACGCCTTCTTCATTTTTATAAATAGCCGCCGTGTCAATGCTGCGGTAACCGTTTCTGATTGCCGCTTCGACAGAGTTTGCCGCTACGCTACCGTTTTCCACCTTGAACACCCCAAGGCCGAACCACGGCATATCAACGCCATTATGCAGCTTCACAGTATCTTTTAAGCTTTTCGCCACTTTGAACCATCCTTTCTATTCATTATGTAAACGTTTATTATTATCTCACATTTTTGCCGTCAGAAACCAACAATACGCTCGCAAACCATTATAGGGAGCCGCCTTTAGTTCCCGAGAACCATAAACGTTATTATTTTCCCATTTTATAAAAAATCTGGTTAACTGGGTGACTGGCCGGGTAAAACCAACTGTACCAACCAAACCTTAAAGGAGGAAATATAATGAAACGTATGCGTATCCCTATGACCGTTGCCCTCGGTGCCGCCTTGTCACTCGCTCCCATGTCCTTTGTATCTGCAAAAGAAAATCCAGCTCCTCAGAACATCTCACAGAAATCCTCAGACGTCTCAGCAAAAGATGTAGGTTTAAACATCGACGTTGACGTATTAGGAATCGGCGGCAAAATTGCCGACGCGATTAAATCCGCTCAAAACCGAGATGGATTTGTGAAAAATTTAATGGAGTCTTCCTTTTACTCATCCGGACAAAAATATAATGTCATGGTGTTTAATTTGAGCCAGGAGTATGAAGATCATTTAAACGGCGTGAAGTTTTACGGTTCTGCGGTTTATGACGGGATTACGTACGGCATTTGGGTGTTTGAAGACGGAAGCTTTACCAATAAAGGCGACGGCGGCTGGATCAACTGGGCCTTCAGAGGCTGGTTCGACCGCGACGGCAATTCAGTTGAATTCCATCGCCCGTAATGCAAAAAAAGCCGGCGCCTTGTGCGCCGGACTTTTTTTATTCTCCTCCGTCAAGCATTGCCGCTTCCACATCATTAATGTACTGGCGAAGCTCATGTGACATGTCCCGGGAAATTTCCCGTTCTTCGAATAATGTTTGAATTTCGTTGCGGATAGCCTGTACGGCCTTCAGCTTAATCTCAAGCTTCTGATTTTCAAAACGGCGGCTCGGGCTATACTCTTGATACATATTTTCCAGCCTGAAGATCAAATGATTGTAAAATGATAGGACGGCGAGCGTGACGTCTTTATTTTCATCTGTCATATGTTTTTTCAGGCTTTCAATGGCCGCCTTAGCCGTTTTGACCCGGGTTGCGCGAATTAAACCTTCTTCATTTAAAATCGACATTTCCGGCTTTTTATGCTCGCCGAAAAATATCCAATACATAAGCCGTTTCAGCTTCGTCTTTGATAAGCCGACTTTAAATGGGTTGGTGTACAGCACTTCCAGCTCATCAAACCTCTCTTGAAGGCTTTCAGCCGTTTCTTCCGGTATCTCCCCCCGGTCTATCAGCCGCAGCAGCTCTTCTTGTTCAGCCTGAATGCCCTGCGCGCGGACTTTCCGCTCATCTTTTTTCGTGCGCTTTTTAACAGTGAATTGCTGAAACCTGAGATTTTTCATTTTTTCATTGTATTCGGCAATGACCGCAAGAGACGCTGCTTTGTTTGTATCATTCATGTTTTCTTTAATGGTCGTTAAAGCAGCCTTAATCAGCTTCCGTCTCGCTGTCAGCAATTTGACTTTCTTTTCTTTTACATTATCCTCCTGTTTGTCAGTCAATATCGGCAGCACGATCGTGGCCAAAACCAATGTGCACAAAATCACGCCGGCTGCCAAAAAGAGAATCAAATTCCGTTCAGGAAACGGCGTGCCGTCAGCCAGCACGTAAGGAATGGAAAACGACCCTGCAAGCGTGACCGCTCCCCTGACCCCTGAAACAGAAATCAGCAAGGTGGTGCGCAGTCCCGGTTTATAAATGCTTTGATCCTTGTTAAAGAACCATTTGCCGTTCCAAAAAAACAGCACCCATAAAAATCTGAGAATCATTACCGTCATTGTAATGACGAGAATGTATCCGATGACCATCATATTGTTAAACGCGGTATCATTAAAAATGACAGACACGACATCCGGTATTTGCGTTCCCAGGATGACGAAGACGAGACCGTTGAGAATGAACAGAATGATATTCCACGTACTTGAAGACACGATTTGCAATTTGACCATTGCGGATTCAAGACGATCCTGCTCGACCGCATGGGTGATTCCTCCAGCCACAACTGCTAAAATGCCGGACACACCGATTTCTTCCGCAGCCAGATAAATGACAAACGGCGTCAGGATTTGAATGAGCATGTGCATCGTGACATCCTGCATACCGAGACGGCGCAAAAATAACCGGAAACGGATGATCAGAAAGGAAATGACGACACCGCTGAGTAAGCCTCCGACTGAGATCAGAACGAAGCTGAACGCGGCCTGTGTTAACGAAAACGCGCCCGTCACAGCCGCCGCAATCGCAAACTTGAAAGCGACAAGACCTGACGCATCATTCATCAGGCCTTCCCCTTCAAGCAAACGAAGAATCCCTTTAGGCATCTTCACACGCCCTGACAGCGCGCTGACCGCCACAACGTCAGTCGGTGACAGGATCGCCGCCAGCCCAAATGCGGCGGCAAGCGGAATGCCCGGGATCATCCAGTGAATCGTATAACCGCCGACAATCACCGTGGCAAACACAAGACCCAGCGCCAGCAGCAATATCGGCGCTCTTAAATTCCAAAGCTCTGCACGAGGCGTTCTCTTCCCGTCGTTAAAAAGAAGAGGCGCGATAAACAGAACAAAAAACAATTCCGTATTGAGTTCAAAATGAAGCCCCTGCGGAAAAGATGCCGCAATAATACCGAGCGCCACCTGAATCAGCGGCACAGGGATAAAGGGGACAAACCGATTTATGATATTTGAGATCGCAATGATGGTTAAAAGTACGAGTACAACTAAAAATATGTCCAAACGCATGACCTCCTTCATCTGCTGCATCGATTTATGATGATCATTGCCTGTCTTCTTCACTTTGCCAAGGGTCAGCGCCATTTATCTGACAATCCAATATCATTTTCGCCCCATGTGTCTTCTTTTATTTTACCCTTTTTTATTTAAAATTTCTCACAATGCGCTCACGGCGAACTTTTTTGCCGCAGGCTAAACTTTTTCTTTTTAAAGAAACAAGAGAAAAAGCGTGTTTTGAACAAAGGATGTTAAAACACGCTTTTCATCTAAAATCGTTCTTGCTCATGTTAACTGATTGATAATTGCGGCGTATTTCTCGCGCTGCTTTTCCCATTCGTCTTTTGGAAAGTCCATATATCGGCCGTCCAGTAATGCGCGGTATACATCAAGACATACGTGCCACCCGGCCAAATCTTTTGAGGTATGATCACTGAGAGCCGGAATATATTCTTTTAATACCAATAAACATCCGTCATTCTCAGGACACAGCTCAAAGCGCACCCAGCCCTCCCCCCATTCGTACTGGAGAAAGGATTGTTCTTTGAAGTCTGTTATTTTCATATCAAAAGAATCACCTGTCCCGTCGTTCATATGAAATGTGATCGCCCCGTTTTTTCGAAGGTCTTTCACTTGGAGATTAGGCATCCATTTTTGTAATGTATCATTTTCAGTTAACGCCGCCCAAACCGTTTCTGCTGAATGATGCAGCGGACAATGAAACGCGGCTGTATAGCCGTCCTCAGTCTTCTCTACTGCTGCTGGCATAATGTGACTCCTCCTCTTAGGATATGGCGCTTTTAATTTTCCCTAAAAAAAAGATAGAGAAAGCTGCTCTTTAGTCAGCGCTTCTCTATCCTTTTTTATTTTTGACACTGTGCCTCTTTTTTTATTCGTGAAAATTCGTGCCGTCTGTCGTCGCTTTAATAATGCCGGCGCGGATGACGAAATCTCCAAAGTGTTCGCCTTCCCCGCGTTCTTTGGCGTAGCGCGGAAGAATCGTCCGAAGCTCGCTCAGAATCTCTTCTTCACCGATATTTTCACGGTACATTTTGCTTAAGCGGCTGCCGTCAAATGCCGCGCCTAAATACATGTTATATTTTCCGGGCGCCTTGCCGATAAATCCGATTTCACCAAGGGCGTGGCGGGCGCAGCCGTTCGGGCATCCCGTCATACGGATGGTGATTTCTTCATCACGGAGCCCGTTTTCGTCCACGATTTCTTCAATTTTATCAATCAGCTTCGGCAGATAACGCTCCGCTTCGGCCATTGCGAGTCCGCAAGTCGGAAGAGCGACGCAGGCCATTGAACCGCGGCGGAGGGCTGAATGCTGTCTGCCGTCGGACAAGCTGTATTGTTCAATTAGCTCGCTGATTTGTTTCTTTTTCTGGCTTGTGACATTGCCGATAATCAGGTTTTGATTCGATGTGAGACGGAAATCACCGGTATGGACTTTGGCGATTTCCCGCAAACCCGTCATGAGCTTGTAATCTTCATAGTCTGTAACCCGGCCGCCTTCGATAAACATCGTAAAATGCCATTTTCCTTTAACGCCCTTTACCCAGCCGTAACGGTCGCCGTTATGGTCAAAGTGATAGGCTTTCGCTTCAGCTAAACGCCAGCCGAGGCGGTTTTCCAGCTCAGCTTTTACGTTTTCCAGCCCGAGGCGGTCAACCGTATACTTAAATCTGGCGTTTTTTCGGACAGAACGGTTTCCGTAATCTCGCTGAATCGTGATGACTTTTTCCGCTACATCGTACAGCTGCTCCGGTTTGCAGAATCCGATCACTTTGGCAAGCTGCGGATAAGTGGCCGTATCACCGTGCGTCATTCCCATGCCGCCCCCGATCGCCACATTGAAGCCGATAAGCTTCCCCTCTTCCACGATGGCGATAAAGCCAAGGTCTTGAGAAAAAACATCGATATCATTGGACGGAGGCACCGCAATTCCGATTTTGAATTTCCGCGGCAGATAAAGCGGCCCGTACATCGGTTCTGTTTCTTCCGTTTCCGCCGTACCCGCCACACGCTCTTCATCAAGCCAGATTTCATGATAGGCTCTTGTGCGCGGGAGAAGGTCGTCACTCAGTTTCTTTGACCATTCATATACTTCCGTATGGATCTCAGACTGATACGGGTTTGAAGCGCACATGACGTTTCGGTTGACGTCTCCGCATGCCGCAATTGTATCTAATAGCGCAGCGTTAATTTCCTGAATCGTTTTTTTCATGTTCCATTTTAAAATCCCGTGCATTTGGAACGTCTCGCGCGTCGTGAGCTTTAAAGTGTGATTGCCGTATTTTTGCGCCAGTTCATCCATCACAAGCCACTGCGCCGGCGTTGAAACGCCCCCGGGCATACGGACGCGCAGCATGAATTGATAAGCCGGCTCAAGCTTTTGCTTTTGGCGTTCATTACGGAGATCGCGGTCATCCTGCAAGTAGCTGCCGTGGTGCTTCATCAGGCGGTTGTCGTCATCCGGGATGCCGGCAGAAATCCGGTCCAGCATTACTTCCTTCAGTGTGCCGCGTAAATAATCGCTTTTTTCTTTAATTTCCTCAACATCACTTGGAGGGCCTTCCGGCGCTTTTAAAATGTTTTTCACCATGCTGAAAAACTCCTTTCAAACCAAAATCAGTATACATCACGCTGGTAGCGTTTTTTCTGCTGCATGTCAGCCAGGAAGCTTTCCGCTTTTTCACGGCTCATGCCGCCCTCTTCCTGAATGATGTCCAGCAGTGCCTGATGCACGTCATGCGCCATATGCTGTTCATCGCCGCAGATGTAAACGGCGGCTCCTTGCTGCAGCCATTCGAATAACTCTTTGCTTTGTTCCTTCATGCGGTGCTGCACATATACTTTTTCTTCTGAATCACGGGAAAATGCGACGTCCATTTTTGTCAGCACACCGTCTTTCAGCCACTTCTGCCATTCCGTCTGATACAGAAAATCTGTGACAAAGTGCTGGTCTCCGAAAAACAGCCATGTCTTCCCTTGCGCACCGGACTCTTCACGCTCCTGTATAAATGAACGGAACGGGGCGATGCCTGTCCCCGGCCCCACCATAATTATCGGTGTATCAGGATTCTCCGGAAGCTTGAAGTTTTGGTTGTGCTGAATGTAAATCGGCAGCGTGTCTCCGGGCTGGAGCCTTTCCGCACAAAGGATGCTGCACACGCCTTTTCGTTCCCGTCCGTGCGCATCGTACCGAACTGCTCCGATCGTCAGATGCACTTCTTCCGGATTCGCTTCTAAACTGCTTGCAATCGAATAAAGGCGGGCCGGCATTTTACGCAGGATGGAAATAAATTCTTCCGCGGATGCTTCCCACGGCCCGAAATCACGGATGAGATCGAGCAGATCACGGCCTTCAAGGTATGCTTTTGCCCGCTCTTCATTTCCTTCGGCCAGCAGCTCACTCAACTTATTATCAGACGTAAACTGGGCAAACTTTTGAAGCAGCGGTTTTGTTAACACGGTGATTTCAAAGTGAGCCGTGAGCGCGTCCTTCAGCGAGCGGACATCTCCTTGTTTATTCACCGCCACCTCTTGTTCAGGGTCCCATTTCAGCTCTTTGAGAAGCTCGTCAACGAGAGCCGGATCATTTTCGGGATAAATGCCGAGGCTGTCTCCCGGCTGATACGAAAGACCCGAGCCTTCAAGAGACAGCTCGAGATGGCGTGTCTCTTTATTTGATCCGCGTCCGTTCAGATTGATGTTTTCAAGAACCTCCGCCCGAAACGGATTCGTTCTGGAATAGACAGATTCACCGGTCTGCGGCGTTTGAGCCGGGGCTTCGGCTGCTCTGTTTGCCTCTCCTTCGCTCAAACCGCCAAGAACGGCATCAAGCCATTCCGAAAATGGCTCATCATAGTCAAGATCACAATCAACCCTCGGCGCAAGCTGTGTGCCGCCGAGTTCTTCAAGGCGCTGATCAAATTCTTTACCGGTTTGGCAGAAAAATTCATAAGAGCTGTCGCCGAGCGCCAATACGGAATAACGGAGCGCATCAAGCTTCGGTGCTCGTCTCCCGTGGAGAAATTCATGAAATGACAGCGCGTTATCCGGCGGATCGCCTTCTCCGTGCGTACTCACGACGATCAGTAAATTGTTTATTTTTTTCAGACTATTCGGCTTAAAATCATTCATCGATGCGACGGTTACTTGGAATCCCCGTTCCTCAAGCGTTTTTACCGTCTGTTTCGCAAGGCCTTCCGCATTTCCGGTTTGTGATCCGTATAATACGGTCACTTCTTTGGAGATCACGGGGCTTTCAGCCGGGAGCCCTGCCGCAGGTGCGGCGTTTTCAACGGATTCGGTTCGGGCGGCAGCCAGGTAACCGCTCAGCCAGATTTTTTGTGATTCGGTCAAGGTCGGCAGAAGGCGGTTAAGGAGCTCTGCCTGCTCCTGATTAAACGGACTGTTCATGACCTGAAGTTGCAACGATATCCACCTCACAAGGAATTAAACGTATAGGAATTGTCAAAATAAGTTCTAATTGAACTTTACCGAAAGTTTGTATGTAAGTAAAATATATAATCATGATGACAATGATTAAGATTCCTAATGATAAAAAGCCCTTTGCGGCAGGCAAAGGGCTTTACACATATAAATCAGCGGATACTTCTGTAATGAAGGGTGTCACTTCTCCGAGAGACAGCACGGTCAGATGGTGCATCGCCCGGGTACAGGCTGTATATAACAGCTTGCGGTCATGATCGCTGCTGTATTGGCGAAAGGAGGCATCATGCACAATGACGGCGTCAAACTCAATGCCTTTCGCCAAATAAACCGGTATCACACATACGCCTTGTTGAAAGGTATGGTTTTCTTTGCTGATCAACCGGATGCCGTTTTTTTCGCTGGCGGCGCCGTAAACCCGTTTCGCTTCATCGGCTGTTTTGCAAATCACGGCGATCGTTTCCAATCCTTTTTGCTGCAGCTCACGTATCGTATCCGCCAGTTTTTCTTGCTGCGCTTCTGCTGTATCCGTCCGGCAGACACGCGGTGTTTCGCCGTTCCGGTTAAATGGCTCAATGTCAGCGCCGTCAGCCAGCAGCGCTTTCGTAAACTCGACGATCTGCCTTGTCGATCTGTAGGTGCGCGTCAGACTGACACGCTTTGCTTCGCTTTTCTGAAAACATCCGGCGAGTGAAGAAGGGTCTCTCATCGTATGAGCATAGATAGACTGGTTTACGTCACCAAGTATTGTCATTCTGGCCGCCGGAAATAGGCTCCGGATATAAGTGAGCTGAAACGGAGAATAATCTTGCGCTTCATCAATGAATATGTGCTTCATTTGTGTATTTTTTCTTTTTCCTTCTATTAAGTCCTGCAAGTAAAGATACGGGGCTGCATCTTCATACGGAAGCGTCAGCTCTGCAAAAGCTTCGCGGCTCAGTGATCCGATAACATGCCATTGATCGGGTTTTTCAAAGGGCCCCCAATCTGAGAAAAGCTGAAGATACATCCGTTTGATATCGAGAAAGGCGAGCTGTCTGACCGCCTGCTTGATCGGCTTAAAGGCTTTGCTGACAATGATGGCGCAAAGCAGCCGCTGTTCCCGCTGATGGTCATCAAAGGTATGCTCGCCAAACGCCTCTTTTTTTTGGAGTTTTTGATAGACATCTGCATAGTCTTCCTTATCGAGCAGCTCGCTTTCCTGTATCACCCATTCCTTCCGCCGTTCCTTTTTTTCCAGCGCGCTGATTTCAGCAAGAAGCCATTCAGCCGTCAGCTCCGCTCTGGTCGGGATCGGCAGTTGGTGGTCAAGCGAATAAAAATAAGCTTCTATCTGCTCCTTTGAAATCAAGGTTTCTCCGCGAAAGCTGATATGCTTACAAATGAGGCCGGAAGCAGACAGTGAGCTGACATAGCGGTCAATGAGACTTTGAAACGCCGATGATGCTTTATAGGCAATTGCAGAAAGCCTAACAGAGAGCACGCCATCATCTTGCTCTGTCAGACAATATTCAAGCTGCTCATACGGGCTTTCACAATGAAACTTGCGTCCAAGCCGGCGGACGATGTATTCCTGAAAGGTTGCCTGTTCCATATTTTCTTCTCCCAGTTCGGGCAATACAGCGGATACGTAGCTGTTAAAAAGAATATTAGGTGAAAATAAAACAATCTGACGGGCATCAAGCACACCGCGCCCCCGATACAGCAAATAGGCGGCACGCTGAAGAGCTGCGGATGTTTTTCCGCTTCCCGCGGCTCCCTGCACAATCAAATATTTACTTTTTTCATCCCGGATAATTTCATTTTGTTCTTTTTGAATGGTTGAGACGATGCTTTTCATTTGTGAGCCGGAATGGTCGCTCAGCACCTCTTGAAGCATTTCATCGCCAATCGTCATATCCGTATTAAACATCGCTTTAAGCGCCCCGTTTTTAATCATAAACTGCCGCTTCAGCGTAATCTCTCCTTCTATTGTTTCTTCCGGCACTTCATAACGGGCTTTTCCCGGGGAATATTGATAGTAGAGAGAGGAAATGGGGGCACGCCAATCGTAAATGAGAAATCGCTCATCGTTTTCATCCATCAGAGAGGTCAGTCCAATATATATCTGCTCGGAAGCAGACTCTCCTTTTTCCGTAAAATCAACACGGCCGAAATAAGGAGATGCTTTCAGCTTTTTGATTCTCTGAAGCTGCTGGTATTGATGCCGATGGCTTCGTTCACGTTCTGAGAGCATATCGGCCTGCTGTTTGATGCTTGAAAACGTCTCCGCTTTTTCATGGTCATCCTCCAAATTAATGGTGACGTCTTCCCAAAACGTTTTTCTCAGACCGATAATATCTTGCTTCAGTCCGCCGGATGACGATTCAAGCCGCTTTTGTTTTTTATCAAGTTCGTTCAGTACGGCATCTATCCTTGCCTGCTCTTCTTTCCATTCTTGATCATGCTTTGCCATCAGCAGCACCTCCGACATAAAAGTTGACAAACAAGCTGACATACTGTAAAATTAAAATTGGATATTAATATATATTATTCAATAATTTGACTAAATACAATTCATCTTATCATAACAGCCCATCTTTTTTCAAGGAGGGCCTGTGTATACAAAAAACCGATTTCCTTTTGGGAAATCGGTTTTTTATTGATCTATATGATAGGAACGAATCGGCAGCCTCCATCTGAATACATAGGAGCAGACGCGGCATGCCACAAGCACAAGGAACAGCACATATAAGCCGAGGGCATTTCCGGCCCAGCCGAGACCTACGATTAATCCTCCGAGTGCGGCCCAGACTGCATAAATTTCCGCCTTGAGGACTAGCGGTTTCCTTCCAGCAAGCAAATCACGGATGATACCGCCTCCGCTTCCGGTCAGCACGGCCGCCGCAATCACCGCACTGAGCGGATGCCCCATTTTGACAGCATATAAAGCGCCTTGGATGGCAAATGCGGAAAGCCCGATCGCATCAGACAGGCTCCCCCACTTATTCCAGTGCCTTAACAAAAGCTTCGGAAACAAAAAGACAATCGTAACTGATGCAAGGGCGATTTGAAAAAACGCGCCCTGTTCCCACAAGGCCGAGACCGGAACACCGATGAGCAGGTTTCGGATGGCGCCTCCGCCAAACGCCGTTACAATCCCCAAAATATAAACGCCTAACATATCATACTCCTCTTCCATCGCAACAATCGCTCCGCTGACCGCAAACGCAATGATGCCGATTACACTAAGCAGCTCCCAGGCCATTCCATATGCTCCTTTTTGTTTGTTAAATTTTCTGACGACCTTTAGATTTTATAATCGCTTTCCCTTAAAATCAACCTTATTTTTGAAAGATTCTGATTCCAGTCAAGTCTCATTCCCTTCCAAAACCGGGACAACTGTATCTCGAACGGAGAATATCACAGAATATTTTCCTATTTTATACTTTAATGGAAGGTGTTTTAAGAGTTTCATTGAATTCCTTTTCTAACATAAAGGGGGTATATGAGATGAAAATCAGTTCACTTGTTTTTCCTGTTTTATTGACTGCCGGATTGATTCCCGGCCTGCCATCTGCAGAAAGCCATACACATTCGCACAGCCACGCGGAGCCTGCAAAGACGGTATATACGGACCCGCTTCCGAAAGCCGATCATTTTAAGGATATAAGCGGACCCGTCCAGATTGAACAGACGGTTGACACAAAAATTTTGGATGAACACGGAAAACAGGTCGGCACAAAACGGTTTAACGCCAATGTCAGCCAAAATAAAGCGTCAACAAAAGCAAACACAGGCAGCCAAAAGGTAAGAGTGCTTGCTGTGGCGGACGCAGAATACCGGGCCAAATACAGCGACTGGCAAACCAGAATCGTCCAGATTGTGGAACAGGCCGATGTCGCGTTCAACCGTGATCACAATATTGATTTCGTCGTACAGGCTGTACAAGCCTGGAATTCTTCCGGTTCTAACAGTTCGCAAATTTTATCTAATCTTCAAAACAGCTTCAGCAGGCAAAATTATCATTTTGTCGTCGGTTTTACCGCAAAATCAAGCTTTGACGCCGGCGGTATTGCGTATGTATATAACGGAAAGCCGAACGGCCCCGCTTTCAGCGTCAACCTTGACCAAGGATCGGCCAATACCGCAAAAGCGGCTCAGCATGAGTTTTCCCATAATTTCGGACTTCAGCATGATGCCCAAGGAAGCGGCATCCGCTGTGTCATGAATTATGATTATGCGTACTCAGTGGATATTTGGGACAGTTCCCATAACAGACAGATTGAGACAAATAAAACTTGGTATAAGTAATAGAAAAAGAGCCGCTCAAATTGAGCAGGCTCTTTATTTTGAGGTGCGTTCCGTTTTCACAAAACACATACAGATGATAATGAGAATAAATGCCGTAAGGGCTAAGAAAGGTATCGTAATAAAACCGAACCAGTTAATATATTCAGATGAGCAAGGCACGCCGTATACGCAAGGCTTAATGCCGCTAAAACCGGGCACCTTCTGTTCCAGGTAATGCATGATTGAAATAAACGCACCGATGACGGCCATCGGGAGCACATATTTTTTCACACGCGTGTCACCTTGGAAGGTGGCGATTCCCAAAATCAGGACAAGCGGGTACATCAAGATTCTCTGGTACCAGCACAGCTCGCACGGAATAAATTTTCTGATCTCGCTGAAATAAAGGCTGCCGAGCATGGCAAGAAGAGCGATAACCCAAGAAACATATAAAAATACGATTCTATTTTTCATTTTTCAGCTCTTTCTTAATCGTTTTTGAGATTTCATCATAATTGGAGAAATCTTTAATCACCTTATCATTCACGTAAATCGTCGGTGTAGCCGTAATGTTTAATTTATCATTCAGATCAGTGTCAGCTTTAAGCTCCTTTGCGAAGGTCTCTTTATCGAGGTTTTCTTTAAGCTTCCCAGGATCAACCTTTTTCGCGGTGCTTTTCACCGTTTTTTCAAGAAGCGCAGGCGTGACCCATTCCTGTTCGCTTGACGGCTGTTCCTCAAACAGTTTCTCATGAAATGCCCAGAATGATTTCGGATCTTCTTTCCAGACCTCTTCAGAAGCAAGAGCCGCCAGACGTGAGCCCGTTCCGTGGAACATCACGTTCACAAATGAAAATTTGACGTCGCCTTTGTCAATAAAGTCCTTTTTGATTTTCGGAAAAATATCGCTGTTAAATACTTTACAGGAAGGACACTTGTAATCTCCGAATTCTACTACCGTCACCGGAGCGCTTTCCTTGCCGAGCACCGGCTGGCCTTTAACGGATGGCTGGCTGGCGACTGTTTCACCCGTTTTTTCGGTTTGATTATTAATAAGCACGATGGCTCCAAATAAAACGACAACGATTAACGTCAGGATCACCGCAAATTTCGCAGACGATTGTTTCTTTTTCACTCAGACACCTCATTGTTTTTAAAATAAAAAAAGAAGCGGATGCCGGACGGCCCGCTTCTCTATTTTACCAAGACAACCTTCGGGAGCAAACCCTGAAAAAAGAATTATCTTTGACATTTATCAGATTTTCACTCTCATGACGCGCATGGCGTTGGCAACGGCAATAAGCGTGACGCCGACATCAGAAAAGACCGCTTCCCACATTGTGGCGAATCCAAGCGCGCCGAGCAGAAGAAAAATGATTTTCACGCCTAACGCAAAGCCGATGTTCTGCCAGACGATGCGGCGGGTGCGGCGTGCAATCCGGATGGCTTCGGCTGTTTTTGACGGCTGATCTGTCATCAGGACGACATCAGCTGCTTCCACAGCAGCATCCGAGCCGAGAGCGCCCATAGCAACTCCGATATCAGCTCTGGCAAGCACAGGCGTATCATTAATACCGTCACCGACAAACATCAGTTTTTCATTCGGTGAAAGCTTAGCTTCCAGTTCTTCAACACGCTGCACCTTATCCCCCGGCAGCAGCTCGGCATAAACGTCATCAATGCCTAACGCTCTGCCGACGGCCTCTCCGGTCTGTTTTGAATCACCTGTCAGCATCATCGTGCGCTTAACGCCGAGCGCTTTTAAGGAAGCGATGGCCTGTTTGGCATCCTCTTTGATTTCATCAGCGATGACGATGGCTCCGGCATACTGCTGATCAACGGCTATATACACAACCGTTCCGGCGTCTTCACTTTTGCCGGAGGCGATCTGTTCTTTTTCCATGAGCTTTTTATTTCCGGCCAAAATCGTTAATCCGCCGGCATTTGCCCGAATGCCGTGTCCGGGAATTTCTTCATAATCGTCTATTTTCTCAGCGGCCAGCGGTTTCCCGTAAGCTTCGCGAATGGACGCTGCGATCGGGTGGTTGGAATGGATTTCTGCAAGTGCCGCCGTATAAAGCAGCCGGTCTTTTGTAAAACCCTCTGCCGGTTTGATATCAGTAACGGCAAAATTGCCTTTTGTTAAGGTTCCCGTTTTATCAAAAACCGCGTAAGTTACTTGATTGAGCGCCTCTAAATAGTTGCTTCCTTTTACAAGCACCCCCGCTTTTGATGCGGCTCCGATACCGCCGAAAAACCCGAGCGGGATGGAGACGACGAGCGCGCACGGACAAGAAATCACGAGAAAAATCAGCGCCCGGTACACCCAGTCAGAAAGAGCGGCGGACGGGACGAGAAGCGGCGGCAAAAAGGCGAGAAGCACTGCAACAATGACGACTGCCGGTGTATAATATTTTGCGAATTTCGTGATGAAGTTTTCCGTTTTTGCTTTCCGGCTGCCCGCATTTTCAACAAGATCCAGTATTTTCGATACGGCAGAGTCTTCATATCCTTTTGACGTCTCAATGTGCAGAACGCCGTTTTGGTTCATGAACCCGGCCATCACATCTTGTCCGGGCGCCGCTTTTTTCGGTACGGATTCCCCGGTCAAGGCAGATGTATCAACCATTGATGATCCGCTCAGCACCTTTCCGTCTAACGGGATCCGTTCTCCCGGATTGACGACGATGACCTGTCCTGCCTTTACTTCCTGCGGAGAAACCGCCGTAATGCCTTCTTCTGTTTTCAAATTCGCGTACTCAGGACGAATGTCCAACAGCGCGCTGATTGATTTTCTGGATCGGTTGACTGCCGCTCCCTGAAACAGTTCGCCGATTTGATAAAACAGCATGACCGCGACGCCTTCCGGATATTGATGAATGATAAAAGCGCCGATTGTAGCAAGCGCCATCAGAAAATGCTCATCAAACACCTGGCCCCGCACAATGTTTTTGGCTGCTCTGGCTGCGATATCCCCGCCGATGATTAAATAAGCGGCGAAAAAGAGCAGAAATTCAAGGACGGCCCCTGCATGAACGAAATAAGCAATTGCCGCCAAAATGGCGCCTGCGGCCAGTCTCACCATCATCATCTGCAGTTTTTTACGGTATACATCGCCGTCTGTTTTTTTGTCTTGTTTCGAACGGACGGTTACGTGCGGATCAATGGTTTTTACTTTTTTCGCAACTTCGTCTTTCATCCATTGTTCGTCTTTGCCGCCGGCTGTAACCGTAATGATGCTTGCCGCAAAATTGACATCACACCCGTCAACGCCGTCAATGGACTTGACGCCATTTTCAATTTTTTTGGCACAGTTGCTGCAATCCAGTCCGTCCAACACAAATTCCCGCTTGGCTGCTTTCATTTTGACTCACCTTACCTTCCGTAATAGGATTCCCAAAACATGAACGCAAGTAAACAAATTATATATATGAGCATATATTCATATATTAGTTTCTTTTATTATATGCCGCTTTTGGATAAAGTGTCAATAAAAAAAACAAAACCGGCCTCAGCCGATTTTGTCTTTTCTTACCTTTTGTAAACGCAATGCATTCAGGACCACCGATACTGAGCTGAATGCCATTGCCGCGCCCGCTACCCACGGAGCTAAAAAGCCGGCTGCGGCGATCGGGATGCCGATGGTGTTGTACCCCAAAGCCCAGCCTAAATTCTGTTTAATGTTTCTCATGGTCAGTCGGCTCATGCCGATGGCGCCGGCAATACCGTTCAGATCTCCGCGGATCAGCGTGATATCCGCAGTCTCCATTGCAATGTCAGCCCCCGTGCCGATGGCCATGCCGATATCAGCCGTCGCCAGTGCCGGAGCATCGTTTATACCGTCGCCGACCATGGCCACAAGTCTGCCTTCTTGCTGCAGCCGGGAAATTTCTTCAGCTTTTTGTTCAGGAAGCACTTCAGCAATCACAGCGGTGATGCCGGCTTCTTTTGCGATAGCTTCCGCCGTTTTCTTGTTGTCTCCGGTCATCATGATGACGTCCAGCCCCATGTCCGTCAGACGCTTCACCGCAGCTTTTGACGTATCTTTTATTGTATCGGCGACCGCGATAAGCCCTGCTGCTTTTCCGTCAGCGGCTGCAAGCATGACCGTTTTCCCCTCTGCTTCAAGCATAGACATTTGAGAAAGAAGCGCCTCATGCTCGATATTTTCACTTTCCATCAGCCTTCTAGTTCCGACGAGAATCGTTTTGCCTTCCGCTTCAGCGTATATGCCGGAACCGACGCGGGCTTCGAAACGGGTCAGCTTCGGCAGGGTGATGCCCCGCTTTCTGACCCCGGATACGATCGCTTCGCCAAGCGGATGCTCCGAGCCTGTTTCAGCAGCCGCCGCAAACCTCAGCAGATCATCCTCTTCCACGCCCGCTGCGGGAATGGCGTCTGTCAATACAGGCTTGCCGTTTGTAACGGTTCCTGTTTTATCAAGCACGATCGTTGTCAGCCGCTGTGTTTTTTCTAAATGCTCTCCGCCTTTAAACAGAATGCCGAATTCAGCCGCCCGGCCTGATCCCGCCATAATGCTCGTCGGGGTGGCGAGTCCGAGGGCGCACGGACAGGCGATAACGAGAACCGCGATGAACTTGCCGATCGCTTCAGAAAACTGTCCTGGCGCCGCCCATATATACCAAATGAAAAAAGTCAGCACGGCAAGGCCTAACACGATTGGGACAAAGATGCCGGATATGTGATCGGCGAGGCGCTGAATCGGCGCTTTTGATCCTTGTGCTTTCTCCACAATCTTAATAATGTGAGCGAGAGCGGTATCCTTTCCGACATTGACTGCTCTGATCTTGAGAAAGCCGTTTGCGTTTATCGTCGCACCGGTTACGGTGCTGCCCGGAGATTTATCAACGGGAAGGCTTTCTCCCGTGATCATAGATTCATCAATCGCTGAATGTCCTTCGATGACCTCACCGTCTACAGGCACGCGCTCTCCAGGTTTCACATAAACGATGTCGCCGGTCCGGACCTCTTCGATCGGAATCACCTGTTCCCGGCCGTCCCGCACGACCGCGGCCGTCTTCGCCTGAAGCTTCATTAGTTTTTTAATCGCTTCTGATGAGCGTCCCTTCGCCTTCGTTTCCAAAAGCTTTCCTAACAAAATCAAAGTCAGCAGAATCGCGCTCGTTTCATAATAAAGCCCCTCAGCATGACCGTTTCGACCGAGGCTGGCGATAGTAAGATAAAGACTGTAAGCATATGCCGCCGTCGTTCCGAGCGCAACAAGGACGTCCATATCGGCGCTTTTATTTCTGAGGGCTTTGTACGCTCCTGTGTAAAAAGGCCATCCGATGATAAGCTGTACCGGAGTGGCAAGCGCGAATTGCATCCATGGGTTCATCAGGATGTCAGGCATCCAGATAAAGGACGTAAATGAAAAGTGGCTGACCATCGACCATAAGAGCGGAAATGAGAGAATGGCAGAAAAAATCAGCCTGGTCAGCTGTTTTCGCTGTTCCTTTTGCTTGTGAGTTTCGGCTGAACCTTCCTCGCCCTCTCTCTTTTCCTCTAAACGGTAGCCGAGCTTCGCGACTGTGTCTTTCAAGTCCGCGGCCGTAACGGTTTTTGGATTGTACTCAACGGTTACTGTTTCCAAAGCGAAGTTAACCGGCGCGCTGTCGACTCCCTCTATTTTATTCAGCCGCTTTTCAATTCGATTGGCGCAGGCGGCGCATGTCATCCCTTCAATCTGAAAATCCGTTTTTTCCGTGACGACGTGATATCCGAGTTTTTCAATTTTTTCTTTAATCGCTTCAGTTTCGATTTTGTCAGGCTGATAGGAAATGTTTGACGTCTCAAGCACCAGATTGACGGAGGCGTCAGTGACCCCGTCCATACGTTTCAGCCCTTTTTCAATTCTTGATGCGCAGGCGGCGCAGGTCATCCCTGCCACTTGAATCGTCATCTCTTTTTGTTCACTCAATACACTCACCTCTCATTAAACCCCCCTGGGGTATGTAAAATAGTAAAAGAAAACCGCGCCCGTTCCCCAAGCGCGATAAAGCATTAAACGACATCATAGCCCTGATCTTCAATGGCGTCTTTTATATCTGATACGGAGACTTGCTTTTCATCAAACGTAACGTCCACCTGTCCGGCTTCAAGATGCACCTGAACCGCGGTGACTCCGTTCAGCTCTCCGACGCTCGTTTCCACGGCTTTTACACAGTGCTGGCAGGACATGCCTTCTACTTGTAGCGTTTTTTGTTCCATGCTGCTTCCCTCCACATTTTATTTTCACATTCAGTTTACCATACCCCTGTAGGGTATTAAAACTGTTTTGTTTAAGATTTCGCGAATTTTTTCATCACATCCAGCAGCTCGGTAATGGCATGCTCCCCGTTCCCGCTCTTAATCGCGTCTGATACGCAGTGATGGGCGTGGTCTTCTAACAAATGAAGAGCAACCTTTTGCATAGCTGCCTGTACAGCCGAAATCTGAACGAGAATATCTACGCAGTACCGCTCATTCTCTACCATGTTCTGAATGCCTCTCACCTGGCCTTCAATCCGTTTCAGCCGGTTTTTAATCTGTTCTTTTTCCTTCGAACTTTTATGATTTAACGATTGATGCTCCGTATGCTTGTCCATTCGTCCACCTCTATTTCTCTTAATCATTCTCATTATACAAGTTCAGAAAACTGATGTAAAAAAATTCACCTCACAGGTTTTACCAGCCGAAACGCAGGGTATATAACGTTTAGCTATTATGAAAAGGGGGAGAATCATTGAATACAATACAGGTTGGCCTATTAGGATACGGTTTGTCCGGTTCCGTCTTTCATGCACCGCTTCTAGACGTTCTTGATGACTACCATATTAAAAAAGTCATGACATCCAGAACGAATGAGGTGAAACGCGATCTGCCCGGGGCCGAAGCCGTACGTACGATAGAAGAGATTACCGGCGACCCTGACATTGACCTCGTCATTGTCACTACACCGAGCGGGATGCATTATGAATCAGCGATGAAATGTCTCCTCGCGGGAAAACACGTCGTTGTGGAAAAACCGATGACGGCGACAGCCGCCGAAGCTGAAGAGCTGAAGAAAACGGCTGAGGACAAAGGGGTCTTATTGAGTGTGTATCACAACCGCCGCTGGGACAACGATTTTTTAACGATTCAAAAGCTTGTTCAAGACGGATCTCTTAAGGACATTCATACATATCACGTCTCTTACGATCAGTACAAACCGGAAGTACAGAAAAAATGGCGTGAAAAAAGCGGATCGGCCACAGGCACGCTGTACGATCTCGGTTCGCATATCATCGACCAGGCCCTCTGCCTCTTCGGCATGCCGGAGGCTGTCACCGCACATGTGATGGAACAGCGTGAGAACAGCGAAACAGCCGACTACTTTCATGTCACATTGCATTACGGCAAGCTTCAGGCCGTTCTTCATTCCGGGTCTATGAATGCGGCAAGCGGTCCCCGCTACCAAATTCACGGAAAGCATTCAAGCTTTATCAAATACGGGACGGACGGACAAGAGAGCGCGCTGCTTGCGGGCAAAAAACCGGTTGATGACAGCTGGGGCGCAGACGATCCTGACTATTTCGGAAAGCTGACAATTGCCGAGGAAGATAGGAGAAATACAGAAACAATTCCCTCGCTGCACGGTTCGTACCTTACGTATTATAAGCTTTTGGCAGACAGCATTCAGAAAGAAAAACCGCTTCCCGTTACGGCTGAGGAAGGCATTCATGTCATCCGCGTCATTGAAGCCGCGATGAAAAGCAGTGAACAAAAACGGACGGTTATACTGGAATCTTAAATCAAAAACCTCCCTGCCGTATAAGCAAGGAGGTTTTTTTACGGGTTTAGAATGATTTTCCTGCTTCTTTCGCACGGGAAATCGCATCTTCTTTAATTTGCTGCGCTTTATCCGGTTCAGCATTATGGCCTTCAACGATTAATCCGTCGAAAGAAGGAACACCGAAGAAGTTCATCATGATGCCGATGTAGCGGTGGCCCATTTCCATATCAGCCGCCGGTCCTTCAGAGTAATAGCCTCCGCGCGCTTGAATGTGCAGCGCTTTTTTATCAGTCAGAAGGCCGATCGGACCTTGTTCTGTATATTTGAATGATTTTCCTGCTACTGCTACAGAATCAAGATACGCTTTCATCACAGGCGGGAATGAGAAGTTCCAAAGCGGTGTGACAAACACGTATTTATCAGCTGACGCGAATTGATCGCTCAATTCATTAAGACGGCCGACTTTCGCTTTTTCCGTTTCAGAAAGCTCTTCAAAACCAGAGCCTGATCGTAGTTTGCCCCAGCCGCTGAATACGTCCGCATCAATGTGTGGAATGTTTTCTTTATACAGGTCGATATGTACAACCTCGTCATTCGGGTTTGACTCTTTATAAGAATCGATAAACGCTTTTCCGGTTGCCATGCTGTAAGATGTTGCCTCATCATGAGGATGAGCAGTGATATAAAGTACTTTTGCCATAGTATAACAGCCCTTTCGTTTTCAGATTACACACACATTTATTATGAAATATGAATGTTTTTTTATACTATTCAACTCTGTAATAATTATAGTTACAAAAAAATCATTTCGCAACAATAATATCTCGAAATTAGTATATTTTTTTCAAAAGACGGACGGCTTACCGTTCATAGGCCGTCCGTAATCCGTTGTAAAGCACCGATAATTCCTCGCTGATCCTTGGATACGCCTGTAATGTCGGCACTTCCGTGTCAGTCGGCTGTGTTTGTTTCAAAGCGGCTTCCGCCATGCTATCAAATAATTCCGCAACTCGCCGCACTTCTTTCTGATCGATGACGGGGCGGCGGTTATACTTGTAAGCCGACAGTAAGTAATAACCTAAATGCTCCGCTCCGGCAATGGCTGGCCATAACACATCTGAACGGCTTTTCGGATACTCGCCGAGCGCCTTATCATACTCATCTCTCAGCTGAATCAGGCTGGTCCTCAAATGGTGCACATCAAGCTGTTCCTTTCAGGTATCAGACGTTAACAAAATCTGTAAAAATTGACCTTCCCGGCGAATCACGCCGCTTAACAGTTCCGGCAGCCGTTTTGAAGAAAAACGCCGCCACAAAACGCCGGTCGGGCTTTTGACAAATCAAAAAGAAGAGCATTTTGACAGCCCCACAAAGGATTTGATCAGCCGGATAATCGAGCGGTTTCATCAGCGCGGCACGAATTAAAAACCCCCGCTTCTATACCCGCGGGGGTTTCTGTGTTTTCATATTATATAATGCTCCGCACCAATCCGCCGTCGATCCGCAGAGCCGATCCGTTAATCGCAGACGACAAAGGACTGCTTAAAAAGGTGACAAAGTGAGCGATTTCCTCAGGGCGGATCAATCGCTGGATAATGGACGTCGGACGATTTTCCTGCATAAACCGTTTTTCCGCCTCTGTAACGGTCAGGTTTTCATCAGGATAAAGCGACTCCAGCATCGTTTCGACGCCTTCTGTCTTGGTAGAACCGGGCATCACCGTATTGACGGTCACACTCGTCCCCTTCGTCAGCTCGGCCAAGCTTCGCGACAGTGAAAGCTGCGTCGTTTTCGTGGCGCTGTAATGGGCCATTTCCTGTGAAGGCATGACTGCCGCTTCACTGGCGATAAAAATCACCCGCCCTTCCTTTCGTTCAATCATCTGCTTCAAATACCGGCGTGTCAGCCGAACGCCGCTCATGATGTTCACCTCGAAAAATCGAAGCCATTCTTCATCAGGAATATCAAAATATTCCGCCGGCTCGAAAATCCCCAAATTGTTCACGAGAATATCGATCTCCGGATACTGCTGAAAAATCCTGCTGCATCCTTCCGCCGTTCCTAAATCAAATGCAGCCGGATACAGACGGGCGCCCGGTGTCTGATGCTGCAATTCCCGAATCGTTTCTTTCACCTTCTCTTCCCGGCGCCCATTAATGATGACATCCGCGCCTTCTGCAATCAGCGAAGCCGCAATCGCCTTCCCGATTCCCGACGTAGATCCGGTCACAAGCGCCGTTTTCCCTTTCATCTGCAAATCCATCATCCATTCCTCCCTATCACCTGTCTCTTCTTATATATGGACAGAAATCGAAAGCCTGAAACCTTCTGTCCCTATTATCGAATAGAAAAATGGCTGACGGGAAGTACGCACTTTTTAGTGCCTGTCCGTTGTCCCGGCTGACTGCTGCTCGATTTGAATAATAAACCGATTCTCTAACTCTTCCTGAGCCTCTTGAAACAGCTCCAAGAAATCATCAGCAGCCGAACCCAATTCCTTCTGACTGGTCTCAAAATTCTCCCATACCAAAGTCAACGGCAGTTCTATCCAGCCTGTCAGACAATCCCATAATGCATTTAGATTTTCACCATAATAGTCCGGGAAATCTAACTTATCTTTTAATACTTGGTGTAAAGCTTCTACACTTTTAAAACCTTTACCGTCTATCATTACTTCTATCATTAAAGCCGCCTCCACTATTATTATGAAATGTTTTATAATAATCAGTTGTTATAAATCAATCCATCATTCGAATCCTGCAGTATATTTTATGTCCGCTTCATACCATACTCTGTTTTTGACTGCTGAAAAGGAAGGATCCCCCTTGTCCATCTTTGTTCTGACTTTAGGTATCTCAGCTTGCCGCCGGCTCAAGCAAAAGATGCAACAATTGGGTGCTGTCAAAGATAGAAGAAAACAGCAGCAAATTTTTCCATTCATTTTTTTGGCTGTAGCAGTTAGCAGCTGCAGGCTTTGGGTGTGGTTTTATTCTTCGTGGTTATGTAATAATCCAAACGAGCAGGAAAATCGGTCATTAGCTCAAAGGGGAATTTAAAAAAGGGGAATATGCCAGAAAAACTTATATCAATTTGATGTTAATAACAGGTCGTGTTCAAATCCACAGCCTGACCAAAAATCTAAATGACAGAGTGAAGGCGGCCAAACGGCCGCCCAATGTTTCATTTCGCTGACACGAGAGGGAAATCCCCTCCGGCACAACACATCACTGCTTACTTGATCACGAAGTCACCATACTCGTCTGAAGAAACCTTAATCGGTCCGTTCAGATTGTAGTTGTTCGCCTTTGCGATAGTGCGAAGGACATCCACTCGGGCAACTGATTCTCTCCATTCATCACGTGTATCAGAATTTGACGGATTCATCAGGTCGTCATAGCGTACATCCAAGAATTTATTTAACCATTTCTTCTCATCTGCTCCATCTTTAGGAGAGCCGCCCGCTTTTTTGTTTGTGCGTTTGATCAATGCATACAAGGAGTCTGGGTCATCACCGTCGCCATGCTGGATAATTGTATCGTAAATCACAGCTTTCGCCAGCGCCGTTTTCAGTCCGATATTATCTGACCGTTTCATGGCAGGCTGATAATACAAGCTGTCGTTTACTGCATCTTGAGCAGCGCGGAATTCTTTATCATTTCCAAGCGAACGCCAAGCTGAATCAAAACCCTTGAGATTGCTTATATTCCCGCTTTCTTTTTCTGCCAGGCGGTGCAATTCAGGCAGGTACTTTTTCAGTTTGTTATTCGGTACTGCCTTTGTATACACTTCCACTACTTCCAGTGCATCCCCGGTAGCGGTTGTAAAGCCGGCCCGGCCGCAAGTATAACCTCTTCCATCAGGCAAATGTTCCACATATCCATATTGAATTTCTGTCTTGCCGTTTTCAAAAATACTGGTCAGCTGCTCCGCTCGACGCTTCTGATCCTTGTCCAGCCCCGCTGCAAAAACCGTTTCGTTCATCATCAGGGTAAAAACCGCGGCAAGAATAAGTGATGAAATAGCTGCCTTCCTCCATGATACTGCTATTGCCTTCAAACCGACTCTCATTCTATTACCCCTTTCAACAAAAGATAACTGCTAGTTTAGTATACATTAAGACATCAGGATTTTGTTAAAATAGATATTTTTTGTCATTATTTTCAATGTTAATGTTACATATTTTTGAAAAGTAAGCTCAAAACACAAAAAAGGAACCATCCCAACGGGCGGTCCCTTTTTTATGAAAAACAAATTGATTTGGAATGGCCGCTTTAGTTCAAGAAAAGCGCACCTTTCCCTTTTTTGTTTTTTTTCAGTGCTGCCTGCGATCCAAAAAGGAGTTTGAATGAACGCAAAACGAGGTTGATTCATTTCATTTCTCATCGAATAGACTAATCATGTAATCCTTTTCCATTGAGAATCTGCTGCACATATTTTTCAACCCTTGATTCTCGCGTTTTGGATTGTTTGGCTTTAGAAAAATAAAGAATGTATGCTCTTTGCCGTCCCGGCGTCAAGGCTTCAAAAGCAGTTTTCAAGGCAGGGATTTCATCGAATTTATTTTGAAGTTCTTCAGGAATGGTGAACTCTGTATTCAAACTCACTTTCAAACCGGCTTTTTCAACTTGAATGGCTTCATCAATATAGGCTTTCAAGATGGTTTCCATTTCAGCTATTTCTTGAACATTGGTGAACCGGATCTGGCGCGCCGCCTGTACATTCTCCGTTTGTTGGATTAGAATTCCATGGGCATCCTTTAACAAGGCGCCTTTGGGAAACAGAAGCGCACAATATTCTTTAAATCCATGTATTAACACAATGTTCTTTTTCTCGAACGTGTAACAAGGATGCATCCACTTAAATTCTTCGGTCAGCTCACAGTCAAGAACGATATTTCTCAACTTCTCATATTCTTCCTTCCACGTTTTAGCTTTACTCATATATTCATCAACCTTAGGATTCATACTGCTATTTGTCACCAAGGAACACCTCTCTTCAAGTTTTCAATCAGCTGACAGTCAAGAATATTCATTCTCACTTTCTCCAGCTCTTTATGCTAAGACGCTAAACGGTGTCGTGTCAAGCAGATCTGGCTTGGAACGTTTTCGTCTCTAATCTGCCCGTCAGTTAAAGAAAATCAACAATATTTGTTTAACGAACCAATACGTAAGAACCTGTTCATTAAAGGAGCGGTCCCGATAGAATGGATCTACAAAACGTATTTTTAAGGGAATATGCGTCTGGCTCTCATAACTTCAATTGAATATCATTACCTAAAATAGATGTAAACCACATTCATGCATAAAAAATAATCCAGTTCGAGGAATTGTTTGATTTGCATTTATTGCATATAAATCGTTGTAAAAAATAAAGCATAAACTGTCCTTTCGGACAATTTATGCTTTATTTTAACCGCGTGACAACACTGCGGTTTCGTCTTATGTATGGAGACGGTGGGAGTCGAACCCACGTCCAGAAACATCGATTACTTAAGCGTCTACGAGCGTAGCCTGCATATTTTGTGTTTCACTCGTCTTCGTGCCTGCGGGCGGGCCTTCCGAGAGCTAGTCTGTCAGTCTCTTCTTACGTTCTCAGACGGGAACGCAAGCGTAGCCTACTTGGATGTGCTCTTCACGGACACATAGGCAATGTCAGGAAGAGCTCGCTGCGCTTATTAGGCAGCTAGTGCTAAGTTTTGGTTAAAACTTTTAGTTTTGCCAGTTATATTTAGGTGCGTGTTAACGAGATCGCCTCTCGGCTCGCAGCTCAAGCTCGATCCATCCCTGTCGAATCCGTAACGTCCCCTTGTAAAGGGTATACGGGAGATATATCAAGCTCTTGCTCAACTGGCTGTACTCTTATTATATCATGGTCACAGACAAATTCAATTGGGAATTACTTCAAAAAAATCTTCTGTGAACTTGATGTGTGAACAGTATAGCATAAGGCTGATCGTCACATCAAGCCGTATGGATCAGAAGCCTTTTTGACTGTCTCTGAACGCTCTTTCAATTTCCCTTTTGGCGTCTTTGCGTTTTAAGTCTTCGCGTTTATCGTATGTTTTCTTCCCTTTTCCGAGGCCGATTAATACTTTGGCAAAGCCGTTTTTTAAGTACAGCTTTAACGGCACGAGGGAATAGCCCTTTTCTTTTGTCAGCCCGATCAGCTTATTGATTTCTTTCCGGTGCATCAAAAGCTTTCTCGTCCGCAGCGGGTCATGGTTGTAGCGGTTTCCCTGCTCGTACGGGCTGATGTGCATGTTGTGCAGAAACACTTCGCCGTGTTCGATTTTCGCGAAGGAATCCTTCATGTTTACGCGGCCGGCGCGGATAGATTTAATCTCCGTTCCTTGCAGCACGATGCCTGTTTCATAGGTTTCTTCTATAAAATAATCGTGATTCGCTTTTTTGTTTTGCGATAATACTTTGCCTGATCCTTTTGGCATGCCCTGCCCTCCTCTCTCCAAAAAACCGTTCGTGTATGCGATACGCTCTATTTTAGCAAAAGGAGCGCGTAACGACAATGAATATGCGGCTTGCGAAAGAAAGCAAACAGAGCACTATGCCCTATTTGCTTTCTCTGTTACTTCTTCTTTTTACGCTTTTGCTTCGGCGCGTTTTGAAAGCCGCGTTTCTTCTTTTTCTTTTTCGGCTTTGTAAACCATTCCCCTTTTTCCTCTGATTGCGGCGGGGAAGCAGGTGTATTGCTGTTTAATACTCGTTTTCGCGCCGGTCTGCCGCGTTTTCTGCGATCTCCTGTTTCTCTCGGACGGCGCGGGGTGCCTTTCATGCCGACGATTTCAAAGTCAATGTTTCGCTCGTCTTTATTGACGTCAACGACCTTAACCGTAATTTCGTCTCCGATGCGGTAAACATTGCCCGTGCGCTCGCCGATCATGGCGAAGTGCTGCTCGTCAAAACGGTAATAATCATCCGTCATGAAGCTGACATGCACAAGACCTTCAATTGTATTCGGCAGCTCGACGAACATCCCGAAGTTGGTGACGGAGCTGATCATGCCGTCAAACTCTTCTCCGATCTTATCAAGCATATATTCCGCTTTTTTCAGATCGTCCGTTTCCCGTTCGGCATCTACGGCGCGGCGTTCCATCGTTGATGTATGGCCAGCGATTTCCGGAAGGCGCTCAGCCCACTTTTCCCGCGTTGCCTCATCCGTCTTCCCGTTGATTAAATACGTTCTGATCAGTCTGTGAACGATTAAGTCAGGGTAGCGGCGGATCGGCGATGTGAAGTGAGTGTAGAATTCCGTTGCCAGCCCGAAATGCCCCAGACTTTGCGGATCATATTTCGCCTGCTTCATCGAACGGAGCATAACCGTTGAAATGACGGTTTCTTCCGGGCGGTCCCGCACCTCGTCAAGAATGCTTTGCAGCGCCCGCGGATGAATATCTCCGGCTTTTCCCTTTACGATGTAACCGAATGTCGTCACAAATTCCAAAAACTTTTGGAGCTTTTCGGCATTCGGCTCTTCGTGAATCCGGTAAATAAACGGCACGTTCATCCAATGGAAATGCTCGGCCACCGTTTCGTTTGCGACAAGCATAAATTCTTCAATCAGCTTTTCAGCAACGGAACGCTCTCTGATCACAACGTCTTTTACGGCGCCTTCATCATCGACGAGCACTTTCGCTTCTTTAAAATCGAAGTCAACGGCTCCGCGGTTCATCCGCTTAGCCCGGAGAATTTCAGCCAGACGCTCCATGTCTTTAAACATCGGAACGAGCGGCTCGTATCTTTCTTTCAGCTCGGCATCGTCTTCCGTGAGAATCTGATTGACATCTGAATATGTCATTCTTTCCGTCGTTTTGATCACGCTTTGGAAAATCTCATGCTCTGTCACTTGCCCCTGCTGATTGATGGTCATTTCGCAGGAAAGCGTCAGGCGGTCGACTTTAGGGTTTAAAGAGCAGATGCCGTTTGACAGTCTGTGCGGAATCATCGGAATAACCCTGTCGACTAAATATACGCTTGTGCCTCTTTCCAGCGCTTCTTGATCAATCGGCGAATTCTCTGTGACGTAATGGCTGACGTCGGCAATATGGACACCGAGTTTGTAGCTGCCGTTATCAAGTTTTGTCACGGTGACGGCGTCATCCAAGTCCTTCGCATCCGCGCCGTCGATGGTGACGATCACTTGATCACGCAAATCACGGCGGTCTTTTATGTCCTTTTCATCAATGGTATCCGGCGTATTTGTTGCCTGCTCCATCGCTTCAGCCGGAAAATCTCCCGGCAGGCCGTGCTTATGGATAATTGATAAAATATCAATGCCCGGATCATTTTTATGTCCGAGAATCTCAATGATTTCTCCCTCGGCGTTCATGCGGCCTTCCGGATAGCTTGTCAGCTTCACCACGACTTTATGGCCTTCTGCCGCGCCGTTTTTGGCGTGTTTCGGAATAAAAATATCACTCGTGATTTTCTTATCATCCGGGATGACAAAGCCGAAGCTTTTTGTTTCTGTGTATGTGCCGACGACACGGTCAATGCTTCTTTCTAAAATGCGGATGACCGTTCCTTCCTGTCTCGAACCGCTTGACTGAGAATTCAGCCGCACCATGACAATATCGCCGTTCATGGCCGTATTCAGCTCAGTCGGCGGAATAAATACGTCGCTTAACGCGGTATCCTCCGGCAGCAGAAAAGCAAAGCCCTTCGCATGCGCCGAAATTTTTCCTTTTATTAAATTCATTTTTTCCGGAAGCCCGTAGCGGTTGCTCCGCGTGCGCACGATTTGGCCTGTCTCCTCGAGCGCCACTAAAGCTTTCACCAGCTCTTTAAATTCCTCCGCTTCCGTAATATTCATCATCTCCTCAAGCTCTTGAACGGTAAGTGGCTTGTACGCCTCTTCCTTCATGAACGAGAGAAGGCGGTCCATAAACGCTTCTTTTTCCATTATCCGACCTCCTGTTTGTTACCAATCGAGTTTCTCTAAAAATTCGTACACATCCTGATGAACGAGATCACGTTCTTTATCCAGCGTAATGACATGTCCGGATTCTTCGTACCATTTCAGCTGTTTATCGTCCGTTTCTACCTCGTTATAAATGATGTTTGCACTTTCTGTATTAATCATATGGTCATGCCGGGCCTGAACCACAAATGTCGGGGAATAGATCATGTCGACGTTTTGGCGCACATCGGCAATCAGCTTTTGCAGTGATTTCAGGGTATTCATCGGCGTTTTTTCAAACTCCTTCATTTCCTTTTCAATCTGCTCCGGCTGTTTTCCTTCGAATTTTTTATAATTGCGCGCGTAGGAAAGAACTCCCTCGTACATAACCTCTTCGCTTTTTATGTGCATCGGCGCACACATAGGAACAATTCCCTTTATGGGTACAGTGTAACCCAATTTCAATGAAAAAACCCCGCCGAGTGACAGTCCGCAGGCCGCGATGTTTTCATAGCCTTCAGATTTTAAATACTCATAACCGTCCATAACGTCTTTCCACCAATCGTGAGGCCCTGTATGGACCAGCTCTTCCGGCGGAACGCCGTGCCCTTTATATTGAGGCGCGTGGCAAGTATAACCGCGCTCATTTAAGTAACGTCCGAGCATTCTGACATCGGCCGTATTTCCGGTAAATCCGTGCAGCAGAAGAACCGCTTTGTCTCCGCCTTTAAATGTAAATGGTTTTGGTGTTACGATTTTCATGCTTATAACCCCTTTTTTTGCACATTCAATTTAGTTTTCCACAGTTTGCCGAGAAACAAACACCATCCCTCAACAAGAAAAAGGCCTGATATTAAATCAGACCTTATACAAACATTGCCTTATACGACATACGCTAGCGAAATCGTTAAAACGAAAAACAAGACTGCCAGCACAACGGTTGTGCGGTGAAGAATCAGGTCAAGGCCTCTTGCTTTTTGTTTTCCGAAAAGCTGCTCCGCCCCGCCTGAAATCGCACCCGATAAACCGGCGCTTTTGCTGGACTGAAGCAATACGACAATAATAAGTGCAATACTGACGATAACCAATAAGGTAATCAAAAATGTGTGCATCCCATACACCTCCAGACTGACTGGCCTACATTACTTCTATTTTACATGAAAAGCATTGGCATGTCACGCCGTATCAATACAGAGCACATCAGAAAAACAGAACTGAAAATGGATTCTTTTGTTGTTATTGACTTTTGTCAACAAAGTCGTAGTAAAAAAGGTCCTCAAATTTCATATCAAAATAATACAGCATCTTTCCGATGACCAGCTGGCCCGGCCTTCTCTCTCCATTCAGTACGCGGCTCAGTGTGGCGGGGGATATTCCGATCTCCAGGGCGAGCTGGTTTAACGAGTAGTCGTTATTGACCATATATTGCAGCACATAATCTCTTCTGATCTGTATCTTTTCGACCACTTTCTTCACCTTCCGTTCTGTAAAGTACTTTCTGTCTTACTACATAAGATACGGGTTTTGTTAACTTTTGTCAATACTTTTCCAGTCTAGCTATTCCCTTTAGTCAACGAACATACTAGAATAGAGGTAGCGTTCGGGAGGGGGAGAGACTGTGGAAAGCTTCGGTAAACAATTACGGACACTGCGGGAAAAACGAAAAATGACAGTGAACCAGCTGGCAACGTATTCAGGCGTCAGTGCAGCCGGAATCTCACGGATTGAAAACGGCAAACGCGGGGTGCCGAAACCTGCAACCATCAAAAAGCTTGCAGAAGCGTTAAAAATCCCTTACGAGGAACTGATGAAAAAAGCCGGGTACATTGAGACCGTTCAGGAAACGAGAGCTTCATACGGCACGAACTGCAAATTAATTGAAAAAGCGGAAACATATCAGCTGAATGATTTATCCCTTTTGGAGCACGAGAACTGGCAGTATCTGTCGAAGGAAGATTTAGTCCTGCTTGATAAATATTTCTCGTTCTTATCGGCTGAAGCCAAAAAAAGAACGAATGAAGAATAATGAATCTGCACTTGCGAGGCGATCATATTGAGCACATTCGGAAAGCAATTAAGAGAGCTGCGCCGCGCCCGAAAACTAACGGTCAATCAGCTTGCCGTTTATTCCGGCGTCAGCTCGGCTACCATTTCCAGAATTGAAAATGGGCAACGCGGCATTCCCAAGCCCGCCACCATCAAAAAATTGGCGGACACATTGAAAATCCCGTATGAGGATTTGATGGCAAGAGCCGGACACATTAAGGCATTTCAGGAGGAAATCCGTGAAGCCTCTGAAAGCTATCAATCCATTTACACCATCTACCAGACAGCCGTTGCCAAAGGCGCGGAGCATCTTCCGCTGTTTGACAGCAAAAAATGGCAGCACTTCACAAAAGAAGATATTGAAAGCGTCAGTAAATACTTTGATTTTATCGCAGCTGAAGCGAAAAAACGTTCCTCCATTTCCTCATCATCTTCCTGATCCACTCCCCAACATAACAAGCGGCAGACGTACGTTCCCTCTGATTTTGCGGTATAATAGCAAAAGACGAGGTGAAAAAGCATGAAGCAATCAGAAATGTGTCCCAGATTTGAAAAGGCAGTCGACATCTTGAGTAAACGCTGGGTCGCTCTTATCGTCTTTCAGCTATTGAACGGGCAGCAGCGATTCAGCGAAATTGAAGCGGCGCTTCCGAATTTAAGCGGCAGAGTTCTGTCAGAACGGCTGAAAGAACTTGAAACAGAAGGTGTGATCAAACGGGAAGTCATTCCGGAAACGCCTGTCCGCATTGAGTACTCTTTAACGGATAAAGGCTGTGCGTTAGCTCCCATTTTAGAGGAGATTTCCAAATGGTCTTCAGAATGGATAGATCCTTCCTAATAAACTCTCCCCCATAAAACGGCTGATCTCAAAACGGGCAGCCGTTTTTTATTTTGCTTTTTTTAAAGAAAATTCAAATCAAAAGCCGATATAAACAATATTGACACCACTTTAAAGGAGATTTGATATGCGGCTGACGATTTCACGAAAATTCACCCTTGTCTTTGCCACACTGATTGTTATTATGATGCTTACCGCAGGACTCGGGGCGCTTAATATGCAGTTTTTGATCCGGCAGACAAATGACATGAACACAAAATGGATTGATGGCATTAAACAGATTACAACGGTAGATTATTTTACGGAGCACCTCTCCTCTCAAGAAAAAGAGTATTTAATTAACAAAGATAAAACGAAATTGGAGACGATCCGCGAGGCAATGGATCAGAGCTTGAATGAGATTGACAAAAGACTCACCGATTATAAAAAAACAATCTCAAGCGCGAAAGAACAAAAAATTTATGAGATGCTCTCAAGCGAGATCGCGGATTATAAAAACGTCCACTCGCAAATTGTGGAAAGCGGAAAAAGCGATAATACAGATCTGGCAAGAGGGCTGCTCATCCAATCCGAAACAAAGTTTGACGCCATGAAAGATCATATTAACGAGCTGGTCGATTTAAACAAAGAAGGCAGCAATAAAGCGGTTGATGAATCCGAACAGATTTACCGCAAAGGCATCACGTTTACGATTCTGCTGCTCATCGCCGCTGTCCTTATCAGCGCCTTCATCTGGATCTATATCAATCGGAAAATCGTCAAACCGATCATCCGCATGAAGGAATCTGCCGACGAGATTGCGGGAGGAAATCTCTCAAATGATCTTGAAGCGCTCAATGCGAAAGATGAACTCGGCGATCTGAACGGCGCGCTTCAGCAGATGGTCAGAAATTTAAGAGACATTGTCGGCTATTCGAAAGGGATTTCTCAGCATGTTCTTTCTTCTTCACAAATGTTAACGTCAGCGACGAACGAAACAAGGTCCGGCAGCCAGGCCATTACCGAAACGATGAACGAAATGGCGGAAGGATCAGAACAGCAGGCGCAAGACGCCGTCACGATTTCCGAAACGATGAACGATTTCACAGACCGGATAGATAAAACGTATTCCCATGGCATGGCCATCAGCGGCACATCACAGAACGTGCTGGATCTGGCCGTAAGCGGAAATGAAAATATGGATTCTTCGTTAAAGCAGATGGAATCCATCCACAGCATCGTGGAGCAATCCGTTCAAAAAGTACGGACGCTTGAACAGCACTCCAAAGACATTAACAAACTCGTCCTCGTGATTAACGGCATTGCCGAACAGACGAATCTGCTGTCTTTAAATGCCGCAATTGAAGCTGCGCGTGCCGGAGAAAGCGGCAAAGGCTTCGCAGTCGTAGCTGAAGAAGTCAGAAAGCTCGCCGACGGCGTCAGAGGCTCCGTCCAGGATATTACGAGAATTGTCGGCGGCACCCAGCAGGAAATCAGCGCCGTCATTTACTATTTAGAAAGCAGCTTTACAGAAGTAGAAAAAGGAAAAGCGAACCTCACAGACACCGGCAGCACGATGCAGCATATTAAACGGTCAATGACGGACATGGCTGCAAGCATCGAAGAGGTCACGGGCGGTTTGAAGAGGTTAACTGAACAATCGGCCACAATCAGCCAATCGATCGAAAATATCGCCTCTGTGTCCGAAGAATCAGCGGCAGGCATTGAAGAAACATTCTCGATCACAGAACAGTCAGCCCATTCCATGGATCAAGTATTATCAAAAGCCGAGGAGCTGGAAGACTTGGCAAACCAGCTGAACGAACGGTTGGCGCAATTTACGATTTAAGCTAAAAAACAAGCCCTCATATTTGAAGGGCTTGTTTTTGTTTGACGGTTTCCAGCGGAATACAGATTTCTGCCCGGGCGCCTCCCGTCTCTTTATTTTCAAGTTTCAATTCACCGTGATGAAGGTTGACGACATTATGGGCAAAAGTAAGCCCCATGCCGTGATGCCCCGCTGAATGTCTGCTTTTGTCCTCTGTGTAAAAAAGCTGTGTTGCTTTTTTCAGCGCTTCGGGTGAAAAACCCCTGCCGCTGTCTGATACAGCAATGCTGAGAAACGTATCGGCGCACACTGTTTCCACACAGATTTCTCCGCCTTCGGGCGTATAGTCAACAGCATTTGAAACGATGTTCATGATTGCCCTGTGAAGCAGATGCTTGTCCATTGCCGCTGCTATTCCGTCAGTGTCCCGTTCGCTGAAAACGAGATTAATCCGTTTCGGCCCCATCAGCGCCGCTGCATCACGATGAACATGTTTGATCCACTCTTTAACGTCTGTATATTCCAAATGAACAGAGACGGCTTCCTCCGTTTTTGACAGTTGGATTAATTGCCCGACATACTGCTCAATCTTCATTCCGGCATCCAGAATATAGCGTGTATATTCCGATTGTTCCTCATCAGGCTCTGTTAAACTCAGCAGTTCCGCATTGCCTTTAATAATGGTTACCGGAATTTTAATATCATGCGCAAGCGCGCCGATTTGTTCTTTTTTTGTTCTTTCTGATTCCCATTGCGCCGCGAGAGAAGCTTGGAGCGCATCTTTCATTCTCATCAGCGAGTCAATGACATCGTCAAATTCCTTAATACGGGAGCGCTGCGGATTTACATTTAAATTTTGCTTTTGAATGCTTCCCGTTATGGAACTGAGCGTATGGAAATGCCGTCTCAGCTGATTGGCAAAACGTGTCGTCACGATAAAAACAGTCAGAAGCAGCATAATAATCAGAATGGAAAGCCCCGTCAGTTCATAATTCGGCAGATAGTGCCTTAAAAGCGGTGAATGGAATTCCGACCTGAGCGAATATTGCAGGACGCAATACTCGTTTTTCCGTTCAATCACCATGTATCCTTTTTGAGAATAATGAAAGTACGGCTGATGCTGAATTTTTTTTCTGGCATTGGACGCGTCTTTTTCAGTCATCGTTCCCTCTGTCATGCGTCTGCTCTTTTTATCAAAAACAGCATACGAAATGCCTTCCGGAATCATGTCTTTTTTGATGCTTTTTGCTGATTGAAGGCGGGGCTTGACGTTTTCCGCTGCATGCTCGCTGTAGTTTGCCGGCAGTATTGCGCCGGCATTCAATGCAATGGCATTGAGCGTGACACATAAAGCGGCCACTCCCATCGTGCTCAGACACAGAGTGATTGTGAACTTGACAAGCTCTTTTCGGATGCTTGATTTTCCCTTCGTTATTCCCACTTGTATCCTACACCCCAAACCGTTTTTATGGGATCAGCCCCATGCTCTTTGCATTTTTTCCGTATCGTTCTGATAAACTCCGTGATGGTTGAGTAGAGCGCATCGCCGTCCAATCCATACACTTCATCGTAAATCTGTTCACGTGAAAACGTTCTGTTTTTATGCTGGGCCAAAAATTCAACGATTTTATATTCATTTTTCGTAAGAGACAGCTGATGCTCGCCGATAAATACTTCTTTATTATCGAAATCAAACATAAACCCTGATATCAGCCGTTTTGTCTGATGTTTCTCACGCTGCTCCCTTCTGACGTGCGCGTTCACCCTTGCCATTAGTTCGTGAACGCCGAACGGCTTTGTGATATAGTCGTCAGCGCCTGTCATGAGTCCTTTTACGATTGATTCTTCATCCGACTTGGCTGTTAAAAACAGGATCGGGCTGTCTACCAGCGGCCGAATCCGCCGGCAGAGCTCGATGCCGTCTGTACCGGGCATCATGACATCAAGCAAAATTAAATCATATCCCTGAAAAAATGCTAAAGGCTCATTGTCTGCCTTTTCCAGCACTGTTACCTTGTGCTTATCCCGCTGTAAAATGTTTTTGATGAGGACGAGAATATCTCTTTCATCATCTACTGCCAAAATGTTTGCCACCGGTCGATCACCCTTTGTCTTTATTCATAAGAACGCCTGCCTTCCCATCTTTTACACCAAAAGAGGCCGGCAAGGAATAATATGATTATAGCAAAATATAACATCATTTCGCCGATTCTCATATCATGCCTTACATAAGGGAGAAACTCTTTTTTTACCTTTTCAAAATGCAGCAGCCCTTCAAGCCCGGCCAATCGCACACTCCACGCCCAGGGGACATACCGCCACATGAGATCGCCCAATCCCGTGTTCATCAGCGCGGCCATTAACAAGCCCGCTCCTCCCAAGAGGCTGGACGGCCCTATTCCGTACTTGATACTGACAAAAAAGGAAAGCATATATAGAGGAACGCTCCCGGCGATGAGCCAGGCTCCTCCCTTTAAAAAGACCAGATAAGGAAGGTCATGTACATGAAGAACAAATTTCAATCCGATCAGATAAAGACCGACTGCGAGACATACTGATAAGACATTCATCAAAAGCAGCATTACAAGCTTACTGGCGAAACTGACGATTTTAGAATGCGGCGCCGCCAGCATCATTTGAAAATGGCCCGCCTGTTCCTCAACAGAGGCAGCCATCCCGCAGACAATCCCGATCAAGAGCGGGTATATCACAGCAATCGTACTGATAAAAACGTGATAGAGCGCAAAAGGTTCATGCACCCTTCCATACATATAAAGAAGGAAAAATACTGAGCCCAAAAGCGGCGCCGCAGCATGCATCCATATGAGCGGCGTGCGTTTTGTTTTTAATACATCAGCCCGTATATATCGGAGCAGCACGGCCATTATCGGCTCCCTCCTTTTGAAAAAGGCAAAGCAGATAAGATGCTGACAGCCAGAAATAGAATGATAGACAGAAGGATTGCCGGGATCATTACATCCCCGCTTAATAAGGCGCTGTTTTCCGGAAGCGGCAAGCCGTTCGGATGAATTCCGAGAACAGGAGACATCACCCGGATTGACCAGCTCCAAGGACTCAGCCACCACAGCGAACCGGATGCCGGCGCAATGCCGAAAATAAAGGTTGCTAACATATTTACAAGAATAGCAGCAGTAAAGCCAAACTGTCTGGCAATTAATAAGCAGAGCGGGATTTCCCAAAGCGTCGTCAGCCAAAGCAAAGCGCTCGCTTCAACACCCTTTAGCTGAACTGCCGCAAAACCCGGCATGACAAGCCCCAACAGAAACATGAGGGCTAAAAAAACAATTTGCGACGCAAGTGAATACAGCGCGATGACGCCTATTTTCGCCAGCCATATGTTTCTGAGGCTCGCAGGCAATGAATACACCGCTCGGTCGTTCGCGGATTTTTTCTCTTTTTTAATAGATAACCCGCATAGTAAAGCGATCATCAACGGCATGAAAATAACCGACCACCAGTTGAATGTGCCTGTCATAAAATAAGCCGCATCCGGAAGGAACGAAAAAGCTGTGTTCAGAAGCGGGATAAGTACAACCAGCTTTCTGATAAACGTTCTTTTTGATGTGAGGTGCTCCGCCTGCATGTACTGAATCATTTCACTGCCCCCGCTTTCTCCCTGCCTGACTTCACAACATCCAAAAACAGCTGCTCCAAATCGTCTTCCCGGCTGATTTCTCCTTGATAACCTAAAATGCCGTCACTGATGATTCCGATATGGTCGGCGATCTGCTCGACCTCTGATAAAAGGTGGCTTGATAAAATAACTGTCATTCCCTGCTTCGGAAGGGACCGGATAAACTCCCGCAAATCCTGGATGCCCATCGGGTCTAATCCGTTGGTCGGCTCGTCAAGAATTAACAGCGACGGGCGGTTTAATAAAGCCAAAGCGATGCCGAGCCGCTGTTTCATCCCCATGGAAAATTGCCCGGCGCGCTTCTTTCCGGTTCCCGTTAAATCCGTAATTTCCAACACTTCAGTCATCCTTGAATCAGGAAGCCCCAGCATTGTACAGCGGACTTTCAAATTCTCGACTGCCGTTAAGTTGTTGTAAAGCGGCGGGGATTCAATCAGTGAACCGATGTTTTTCAAATCTTCCCGCTTCCATTTATGGCCGTCGAATAAGATATCGCCGGATGTTTGCTTCAGCATGCCCGTCAAAATTTTAAGCGTCGTTGATTTTCCTGCGCCGTTCGGACCGAGAAGCCCGTATATGCTGTTTCGTTTGACCTGCAGCGATACATCAGCCACAGCTTGGTGTTTTCCGAATGTTTTTTGTAACTGTCTGGTTTCTATGATGTTGCTCATATGATTACCCCTCTGCTTTGTTTTTGATATAAATGACTTTACGGCAGAGTTATCAAAATTTAATCAAGAAATGAAAAAAGCATTCTTCCGCAGGAAGAATGCTGATTGCTTAAGATGCAGACCGTACAAGTCTGAACGGTTTTCTTTTCTTTTTCTTCACCGGACTGAGAGTCCGTTCAAGCCAAGCCATGAACAGATCTGCCGCCACTGCCATCAGCGCGGTCGGGATGGCGCCCGCTAAAATGATAGCGGTTCCGTTTGTGGCGTTTGAGCCTCTGACAATCATGTCGCCAAGCCCGCCGGCGCCGACGAATGTGCCGATCGCCGTGATGCCGATGGCAATAACGAGCGCCGTTCGGAGGCCCGCCATGATGACAGAAAGTGCGAGCGGCAGCTCCACCATGCGCAGCACTTGATATTTCGTCATCCCCATTGCTTTTCCCGACTCCAAATAGGCGTGTTCGATGCTGACGATCCCCGTGTACGTGTTCCGGAGAATCGGCAGGAGTGAGTATAAAAACAAGGCCGTAATGACTGTATTGGCGCCGAGTCCCATCACAAGCATCAGGACGGCGAGCATCGCAAGCGCCGGCACGGTTTGAATGACATTCGTCACCGCAAACACCCAGCCGGAAAGACGCCGATACCGGGCGATGACAATTCCGGCCGGAATGGCGGCAGCTGCGGCAAATATAACACCGTACGCCGACATAAGAAAATGGCGCCAGCACTCATACAGGACATAGCTGCCGTTTTGAGAATAATACGTGAAAAGTTCTTTCAGCGTGTCCATCCGGCATCCCCCTTTCCGTTATTCAAAGTAATGGTGCTTCTCTAGATATTCCTTTGCGACGACGGACGGTTCTTTTAAATGACCGTCGACTTCATAGTTCATCTTCTGCATCGTTTTCGTGCCGATTGAGCCGATCATTTTATTAATCACGCCTTCCAGCTCAGGGTGCTCCTTTAAGACATGTTCCGGGACGACGGGTGAACAATCGTACGGAGGAAAGAACCGCTTATCATCCTTTAGCATTTTTAGTCCGTAGGAGACGATTCTTCCGTCAGTGGAATAGGCGAGCACGATATCCATCTTATTGCTTTTCAGCGCATCATACACGAGGCCGATCTGCATCGGATACGTGCCTTCAAACGTCATTCCATATGTTTTCATGAAATCCTCATATCCGTTGCCCCTCAGCTTCATCCAATAGTTATCAACACCGAATTTCAGATGGGGCGCTTCTTTTTTTACATCGGATACCGTTTCTAAATGATATTTGTCGGCAAGCTGTTTGGAAACGGTAAATACGTATGTATTGTCAAATCCATAGGAGTCGAACCATTTCATATGGTATCTGTTTTGAAATTCACGCTGAACGAGCCGCAGCGCTTTGTCCGGGTCTTTTTCAGGCTCCATGCGAAGCGTGCCCGTCAGCGCGTCTCCGGTATAACGCGTTGCGGCGATATCAATTTCTCCGTTTATCAGCGACTGCTGCTGGACAGCGTTGGAGCCGAGATTTTTAATCGTCGTCGTTTTTAAATCGGTATTGTGTTCAATGAGCTGGCCGAGCATGCTCGCGATGATTTCTGATTCGGTCATGCTTTGCGCGCCGATTTTAATCGTATCCTCTGAAGCCGCGCTCAGACCCGGGAGCGAGCAGCCTCCAAGGAGCAGCATGCCGATACAGGCAAACCCGAGCAGCCGCTTTTTGTATCTTTTACTCATGTGAGACCCCCTCCTTATGAAGCATCCTTCAAGTCCTTCAGTCCGTCAGGCGTAACCTTCCGCTCCGTCATCCCCAGCAAATAATCGACGGCGATCGCCATTATCGTCACCGGGACGGCTCCGCCGATTATATACTCCGGCTGATAAAGGTTCAGCCCGATGAAAATATAATCGCCAAGCCCTCCGCCGCCGATAAAGGAAGCGAGCGTCGCCCAGCCGATTAAATATATGGAGGACGTTCTGATGCCCGCCATGATGACGGGGGCGGCAAGCGGAAGCTCCACAAGCCTGATTTGCTCCCCCGCTGTCATGCCGATCCCTTTTCCCGACTCCAGCAGATTTTGATTCACGCCGAGAATGCCTGTATATGTATTTCTCAGAATTGGCAGCACCGAATAGAAAAACAGCGCAGCAATCGCCGGAACCTTTCCTACGCCTAAAAGCGGAATGAAAAACGCGAGAATGGCGAGGCTCGGCAAGGTTTGAATGACATTGACGACGCCAATGACGGTGCCGGCGCCTTTTTTCATCCTTGTCAGCACGACGCCGAGCGGTACGGCGACCATTATGCCCAGCACCACGGCGATTAATGAGATGTACAGATGCTCCCATGTTTTATAAAGCAGTTCTCCGCCGTTTGCCTGTAAAAATTGAAAGGTCTGATTCATATGTCAATTCCGCCTCCTCATGACATCACCGCAAGCTGGTTTTCTTCTCCCCAGATGGAATCGTAAACGATGTCAACAAGGCTCGCCCTTGTCACAATTCCCGTTAAACAGCCGGCTTCATCGATGACAGGCACATATTTCATGCCCCGTTTTAAAATTTTATGAACGGCATCGCGCAGCAGGGTGCTGCTTAATACTGTATAAATGTCCCGCTCAAGCACTTCGGCAACGAGCGTCGCTTTTTTACGTTCACGGTCGATCATTTCCACATCGACGTAACCTTGCAGGACGTTCTGCTGATCAACGACGAGCAGCGAATCCACACGCTCGGCGCGCATCACCTGGATGGCTTCGGACAGCGTTTTCTCAGCCGTTATCGTGACAGGCTGGGTGTTCATGATCTGATCCACCCGCTCTACATCAGGGCTGGATGACTGGATCAGCCGTTCCTTCCCGATAAATTCCTCGACAAACTCGTTCGCCGGATACCTG
The DNA here is from genome assembly GCF_019891195.1 of Bacillus sp. YC2. Classification (NCBI taxonomy): domain Bacteria; kingdom Bacillati; phylum Bacillota; class Bacilli; order Caryophanales; family Bacillaceae; genus Bacillus; species Bacillus sp. YC2. The sequence goes on from NZ_JAHXDO010000001.1 coordinate 278,659, forward strand.
AGGATCTCTTCGGGCGTTCCGACTTGGACGATTTCTCCCGCTTTTAAAATGACGATCCGATCCGCCAGCTTGATCGCTTCGTCCATATCATGGGTAACAAATACGATGGTTTTATGTAAGGTTTTCTGCAGTTTTTTAAATTCTTCCTGAAGGGAATCTCTCGTAATCGGGTCAAGCGCCCCGAACGGTTCATCCATTAAGATAAGCGGCGGCTCCGCGGCAAGTGCCCGTAATACACCTATTCGCTGCTGCTGTCCTCCGCTTAATTCATGAGGGTAACGGTCTAAATATTCAGGCCCCATATCCACCAGCTTTAAAAGCTCCCGCGCCCGTTCTTTCCGTTTTTCATCAGGCTGCTTTAAAAGCTTCGGCACGAGAGAAATGTTTTGCTGAATGGTCATATGCGGAAACAGCCCGATCTGCTGGATGACATAGCCGATGCTTCTTCGGAGCGCCACCGGGTCCTGTTCCATAATGTTTTTGCCTTCTATGCAAATCTTGCCTTCTGACGGCTCAATCAATCGGTTGATCATCTTCATTGTCGTCGTTTTCCCGCAGCCGCTCGGCCCGATAAAACAAATAAATTCGCCTTTAGCGATGTTCAAATTGATGCTGTTGACGGCTTTTTTTCCGCCTTTGTACGTTTTCGAGACATTTTCTAATGTCAGCAAACATTCACACCTCCATCATTAAATTTATTCAATTTGTTAAAATCATATTTAACTTTTCAGACAATTGAACGTTTTCCATTATAAATTAAACTTTATAAAATAAAAAGTTTACAATTTGTCCATATTATATATAAAGTATGTGTAAGCGCTGATTTACCCGTATTGACCGGCGATGTTCTTCTTATTGCTCTGAATTCCTGCCGAATTCTCTGGTAATAGCATTTTCGCCGGTTTAAAAATATGGTATATTGACATCGGAATTGCTGACTGAAAGGATTGAAACTGTTGGAGAAAGATCCGTTGCACGTAATCAAACAAGCTGAAGACCATTTGATAGAACGAATCGCTGAAAACATGCATACATTCGGAATGCCCGCTACGGTAGGGCGCATTCTAGGCATTATTTATATGAACCGCAAGCCGATGACCTTAACTGAATTATCAGAAGCAACCGGTATGAGCAAAACGAGAATGAGCCAGGCCGTCAGGGAAATGCTTGACGTCAATTTAGCGGAAAAGGTGTTTGAAAAAGGAGTACGCAAGGATTTATATGACGTTGAGCAGGATTATTACCAAACCTTCATTACGTTATTTACGGCCACGTGGAGCAAGGTCGTCAGCAAAAATAAAATGATGCACAAAAAGCTGAACCGTGAATTGACAAACGCGCTGGAAAACGGCGTGCCGGAAGAGGCGGAGGAAAAAATTAATGAACTGCTGAAGGAATTAAAGGACTGGCTTGACTACTACAACTGGATCAGCCGCCTGATTGAGTTTTTCGAAAGTGAAGAAATTTTCAAGCATGTCCCGAAGCCATAAAGAAAACGCCCTGGAATCCAAGGCGTTTTTCTTATGCCGCATTCGGCAGTTTGTTTCTTTTTTTCTTTTTCACCGGACTTAACGACCGCTCCAGCCAGCCCATGACAAGGTCGGCGATGACTGCCATCAGCGCAGTCGGAATCGCGCCGGCTAAAATAATCGCGGTTCCGTTCGTTGCGTTTGATCCCCTGACAATGATGTCACCGAGTCCGCCCGCGCCGACAAACGTTCCGATTGCCGTAATGCCGATCGCGATGACAAGGGCCGTCCGCAGACCGGCCATAATGACGGAGAGCGCAAGCGGCAGCTCTACCATGCGAAGCACTTGAAATTTGGTCATGCCCATCGCTTTTCCCGATTCAAGATAAGCGTGTTCAATACTGACGATACCCGTGTACGTATTCCGGATGATCGGAAGAAGCGAATATAAAAACAATGATAAAATGACCGTATTTGCGCCAAGCCCCATCACAAGCATCAGCACCGCCAGCATCGCCAGCGCAGGCACGGTCTGAATGACGTTTGTGACGGCAAAAATCCAGCCGCTTAATTTTCTGTATCTCGCAATGAAGATGCCGAGCGGAATGCCGGCAAGCGCCGCGAATAAAACTCCGTACACCGACATGAGAAAATGCCGGTAAAACTCCTGGAGCACATAGCCGCCGTTTTGAGAATAATAAGTGCCAAGCTGCTGCAGCACTTCCATTTGCCCCACCTCATTCCTTATTCAAAATAATGATGTTTCTCCAAAAATTCTTTCGCCACGACAGACGGTTCTTTCAGCTTGCCGTCCACTTCATAATTCAATTCCTGCATCGTTTCCGTATCAATTTGCCCGATCAGTTTATTGACAATGCCCTTAAGCTCCGGATGCTGTTTCAACACACTATCGGGAATGACCGGCGAACAGTCATACGGCGGGAAAAACTGCTTGTCGTCTTTTAAAATCTTCAGATCGTACGCTTTAATCCGTCCGTCTGTTGAATAGGCGAGGACGGCGTCCATTTTCCCGTTTTTCACGGCATCGTATACAAGCCCGATCTGCATCGGATAGGTTGTGCCGAATTCAAAACCGTACGTGTCGGTAAAGCCCTTATAGCCGTCACCTTTTCTTTTCAGCCATGCATTGTCTACACCGAGCTTAAATTGATCCGCATGCTTCTTAATATCAGACACTTTATCTAAATGGTCTTTTTCCGCAAGCTCTTTTGTTACGGTAAAAGCGTATGTGTTTTCAAATCCGTAAGAATCAAACCATTTATAATGAAACCGTTTCTCAAACTCTTTTTGGACGATGGATAACGCCTTTTTCGGATCTTTTTCCGCTTCCATGCCGAGCGTGCTCGTTAAATCAGTACCGGAGTATCGTGTGGCGGCAATATCGATTTCTCCGCCGAGCATCGCCTGCTGCTGCACATAATTTGATCCGAGATTTTTAATTAATGCCGTATTCAAGTCTGTATTGTGTTCGATCAGCTGTGCGAGCATATTGGCTAAAATTTCTGATTCTGTTATGCTTTGCGCCCCGATTTTGATCGTATCATCGGAGGCTCCGCTAAGCCCCGGCAGAGAACAGCCGCCTAAGAGCAAAGCAAATGACAGCGCAAGCGCGCACACCCATCTTTTTTGTTTAGTTTTCAAAACAGCCAACTCCTTATGATACTTCCTTCAATCCCTTCAGCCCTTTCGGCGTCACCTTCCGCTCTGTAAACGCAAGCAAATAATCAATCATAATGGCCAAAATGGTGACAGGCACGGCGCCGCCGATAATGTATTCAGGCTGATACAGATTCAAGCCGATGAAAATATAGTCGCCCAGCCCTCCGCCGCCGATAAAAGAAGCGAGCGTCGCCCAGCCGATCAGATAGATGGTTGACGTGCGGATTCCGGCCATGATGATCGGAATCGCAAGCGGCAGCTCGACAAGCCGGATTTGCTCCCAGACTGTCATGCCGATGCCCTTTCCTGATTCCAACAGATTTTTGTTGACGCCTTGAATGCCGGTATAAGTGTTTCTGAGAATCGGCAGCACCGAATAGAAAAACAGCGCGACGATCGCAGGCACTTTTCCCACACCTAAAAGCGGGATAAAGAAAGCCAGAATCGCAAGGCTCGGCAGGGTTTGCACGATGTTGACGACACCGATCACCGCACCTGCGCCTTTTTTCATTCTTGTCAGCGCGACTCCCAGCGGAACGGCGACGATAATGCCTAAAATTACGGCGATAATGGAAATATATAAATGCTCCCATGTTTTATATAACAGCTCTCCGCCGTTCGTCTGCAAAAACTTCATTATCTCATTCATTGTAAGAGTTCCTCCTCTTGTCAGCCCGTCACCTGCTGGTCTTCCTCGCCCCAGATTGAATCGTAAACGATGTCGACAAGACTGGCTCTTGTGACAATCCCGACTAAATGATGCTGTTCATCTACGACCGGAACATATTTAATTCCGCGCTTTAAAATTTTGCGGACCGTATCGCGAAGCAGTGTTCCGCGCTCGACCGTATACAGGTCAGGACAGAGCACATCGCCGACAAGGCTCGCTTTTTTACGATTCTGATCAATGATTTCCACATCGACATAACCTTGCAGCACATTCAGGTCATCCACGACAAGCAAGGAATCGACACGGTGCTCTCTCATCAGCTGAATTGCATGTGAAAGCGTTTTGTCCGGTGTGACGGTTACAGGCTTTTTGTTCATCATTTGCTCGACGCGCTCAATGTCTGGTCTTGATTGCAATAATCGTTCTTTGCCGATAAACTCTTCGACAAATTCATTGGCCGGATTTCGGAGAATGTCATCAGGAGTGCCGGCTTGGACGATCTCTCCCGCTTTTAAAATCACGATCCGATCGGCAAGCTTAATCGCTTCATCCATATCGTGTGTGACAAACACTATCGTTTTGTTTAACGTTCTTTGCAATTTTTTGAATTCTTCCTGAAGCGAATCACGCGTAATGGGGTCAAGCGCTCCGAAGGGTTCATCCATGAGAATAAGCGGGGGTTCCGCCGCCAGCGCGCGCAACACGCCGATTCTCTGCTGCTGTCCGCCGCTCAGCTCGTGAGGATAGCGGTCTAAATATTCAGGGCCCATATCGACAAGCTTTAACAGCTCACGCGCCCGTTCTTTCCGCTTTTCTTCCGGCCATTTCAGCAGCTTCGGCACGAGGGAAATATTCTGCTGAATGGTCATATGGGGGAAAAGTCCGATCTGCTGGATAACATAGCCGATTTTTCTTCTCAGCTCGACCGGGTCCTGCTCCATAATATTGTCGCCGTCGATAAAGATCTTTCCCGATGACGGCTCTATTAATCTGTTAATCATTTTCATCGTCGTCGTTTTTCCGCAGCCGCTCGGCCCGATAAAACAAATAAACTCGCCTTTGGCGATATCTAAATTGATGCTGTTAACAGCTTTTTTTCCGCCTTTATACGTTTTTGATACATTTTCTAATCTCAGCAATCCGTGCACCTCCGTAAGGTTTCCGTTATTTTTCTGAAAAGTATAATCTTTATTATAAGATAAAATTTGTAAAATAAAAAGTTTACAATGTGTCGAAATTATATAAAATATACGTATTATTTCATGTTATCCCGCTGACAATGCCGAAGTTCTTACAATCGCTCGCAATAGCTCGCACATCCTGCAACATCACCTTTTTCAACAACTGTAAAAAATATGATATATTGACAGCATTAAAAGCCAGTGAAGGGATGATCAGCTTGGAAAAAAACGCTCTTGATATTATCGAACATGCTGAAGAGCATCTCATTGAGAGAATCGCTGAAAACATGCATACATTCGGAATGCCGTCTACACTCGGGCGCGTGCTCGGTATTATTTATATGAATCGAAAGCCGATGACGTTAAATGAGCTGTCGGAAGCGACCGGGATGAGCAAAACGAGAATGAGCCAGGTCGTCCGCGAGATGACGGATGCCAACCTGGCTGAAAAGGTATTTGAAAAAGGCGTTCGAAAAGACCTTTACGACGTGGAGCAGGATTACTACCAGACGTTCATCTCCCTGTTTACGGCAAATTGGACAAAGGCGGTCAGCAGAAATAAAACGCTTTATAAAAAGCTGAACCGTGAGCTGACGGATCTTCTCGAGTCAGAAAACCTCAGTCCCGAAATCGAAGACAAGGTCTGTCAGCTTTTGGATGAATTGAAGGAATGGCTCAATTATTATGATTGGCTGAGCCGCTTGATTGAATTTTTTGAGAGTGAAGAAGTGTTTCAATATGTGCCGAAAACAATAAAAAGCAGCTCCCAGAAGTAACCGGGACCTGCTTTTTTCTGTCAGGAGACCAATACAGGAAACATGCCTTTCAAGCCGGCGCCGATCATGCCGATCGCCACCACCGCCAATATCAGCCCCATCAGCCGTGTAATAACGTTCATTTCGGTTTTGCCGAGCTTATTGCTGATAAAGGAGGAATAGTGAAAGAAAACAAATGTCATCAAAATGACGGCGGCAATGCCGATAAGCACACTGATATAATGAGTGATTCCCCCGTGGCCCGCTGACAGGCTCATTACCGTGGCAATCGTACCCGGCCCGGCAATGATCGGAATGGATAAAGGCGTTACAGAGATATCCGCCTTTTCCTTGCTTTCTTTATGCTCATCATGATGAAGGGACTGCACATGAGATTCCTTCGCGTTCAAAAGATTATAAGCGATGCCGAAAATGAAAATACCGCCGGCCACACGGAGCGCGTGAATATTAATATCAAACAGCTTAAATATGAGATGGCCGAAGATTAAAAAGGCCGCCAAAATGATAAACGACAGCACGGCAGCCTTGCGCGCGATCGCTGTTCTTTCTTCCCGCGTGCACCCTTCTGTCAATGTAATAAAAATCGGCACGTTGCCAATCGGGTTGGACACCGCAAATAGAGAAATAAAGACATGGATGATAAGTGAAAACATGAGTACCTCCTTATGTCGTGTCGTACCGTTATTGATTTATTTTTTGTTACCGGCTGTTTCTTATGCATGGTTTTACCCCGGCGGCGCCTTTTTGTAACATCAGCCGGCAGACTCGGCACATGATGAAACAGAAAAAAACCGCCCGAGTATTGAGCGGTTTTTTCCAATTGCTATTTCCATAATCTTTTGCCGAATTTCAACAGCCGATAAAGCATTTTTAACTTTTTAAGCATCTCTAAATTCCTTGTCACCCTGAATCAGTCTAAGCGGGAGGAAACTATTTTCCTCACGTCATCATTAAGATTTTACCATAATGTGTACTTTTTCACTAATATCAAAATGCCATATGCCTCATTTTCAAATATGAATTTTTAGTAGTGAAGCATCAGAAAAAGAGAACTCTTGTATTTTTGGATATATCAGTTACATCTATTCTATTTTCTTTTATAATGTAAATATTAGAACAAAATCCCTATATTTCATGTAAAAGGAGTTTTAGCATGTATTGTCCTCAATGCGGCCATCAAACAGATGGCGGAAAGTTTTGTGAAAAATGCGGAGCGCCTCAGCCCGGCCAAGCAGGCGCAGGCCATGTGCAAGGCCAGGCAGCACAAGCCGGGGCTGCCGCAAAGAAAGCCTCAAAGCAATTTGCTTTATTCGGCTTGGATGTTTTAAAAAGACCTTATCAGACTTGCAAAATGACAGGCGGCGAACAGCTTGTCAGCAGCATCATCACAATGGTACTTTTCTGCCTTGTGACACCGGTTATGCTGTATATCCTTTTATCAGACGGCTTTCGCGACATCAGTTTTGCAGGCACTGTGCTGAAACCGGCGCTTACCTTTGCTTTGTTTATTTTCTGTCTGCATCTCCTGATTTTTATCGCTTTGAAAGCCGGCGGAGCACAGGTCTCATTTAAAGATTCGATCTCAAGGTTCGGCGCGTTTTTGATCCCGTTTACAGCCATTTTGCTTCTCGCACTCATTTTGTTATTACTGCACACGACCGTTTGTTTTACCATTCTCGCTGTCGGCCTGATCGGTGCGGCGTTCGCCGTTCCCCCTCTCATGCTGGCGAGTTATCAGCATTTGCTTACGTCAAAAGCGGATATTGTCTATTCTGTCATCGTTATTTATTTGATCATTTGCGTTACGTTCCAGTATAGCGTCAAGCATTATGTAAAAGAACTCATCAGCTATTTCCTATTCTGAAAAAGAAATCCCCGCCGCCTAAATCGGTGCCGGGGATTCTTTTTATTGAATGGATGTTAAATAAATTCTTCCATTTTTGACAACGCCGCTATACGTCCAGTAATAGGTTCTCAGCTTCGGGCTGCCGCCGGCTTTTGTAATATAAAACTCTTCGTATGTTTTAATCGTGATATGCGAGCCGTCTTGACTGAAGCTTTTCACAGTAACATCGTTAAACACTTCTGTTGTTCCCTCGCTATGTAATTTTTTGACCAGTTTTTGCTGATCGGCATACAAAGGGCTTCCTTCTTCCAAATTGCCCGCCATAATGGCGAATTCGTTAAGATCGACGGCGCTTGATTGATTTGTCAGGTAATCAGACATAAAGGATGTGACTTGATCTCTTGTGACGCTGCCGGAAGCTGTGTTTCCTTTGGATGATGCCCATGCGGATGTGCAGGTTTCCGGCTGGTCATTTTTTATCTTTTTCACATTAGTCCCTGAAGAATCTGAGGCCGGATCAGCTTTTTCAAAAACCCATTTTTTATGTTTTGTATCATATGAGAGCACATAATGAAAGCTCGGCTCCGACTCTCCCATATCAGGTTTCGTATTCTCGTCGAAATAAGCCGACTGATGAAGCTCTTTACCCGTAACCGTTACTTGCCAATTGCCATTCTCTTGAGAAATCGCAAATGAATCAAGATCAAAGTCTGTCTCTTTATACTGATCCTTCAGAAAAGTGCCGGAGCTCTTCATGCCGGAAACCACTTCTTTCGTCTGCTCTTTCCACGCTGAGCCAGCCTCGGTCATCTGGTCAGTATTGCCGTCTGCCATAGCTTTCGTATACTGTTTCGTTGTTTTGACAATCGTGTCCATGATTGTTTTTTGTGTATCTTGATCCGGAATAAGCGTTAATTCCATATCAGTGCTGTTGATCGGAACATCGGCTGTTTTTGTTTTCCCCCAAGGAAAATCCGCTTCCACAACGGCGGTCATCGAACCGTCAGTCAAAAGCGGCCCGTATGTGACCGATTTGAATGGGTCTTTATGGATGGACTTTCCATTAATCTGCAGATCACCTTTGGCGTTTTTAAAGCGGTCAGCTAACGTGAACGTCACATCCTCGGCGTCTAACGGCAGGTCAAGATCGAAATTCCTTCTGCCCACAGCTTGTATATCTTCTTTTTTCACCACGTCAACAACATTATTTTTAAGCTTGGCTTCCGTTGTATAATCACCAGGTGTGTACGGCCCGAAGGTTTGGGTTTCGCCGGCTTTTTTAACCGATCCTGTTTTTTCCTTATTTATGTACAGATCGGCGCCTTTATAATTGCTCGTCACACGGAAATAGACCGGGTCGATTTTCAGCTCATAATGATCAAAAAACAGCAGTGTTTTACCTTCTTTTTCCACGTAGACGGCATCTTTTTCTGACGAAGCTCCGCGCAGGGAGGAAACCAGTTCATCATGTTTCTTTACATATGTGAGAAGCGGTTTTACATTGCTCTCATTTAACGTCAGCTTGCTGTCTGAAGGAGTCAGAAGCGCTGACAGCTTTTTGGCGTCTCCGTCATGAACCGCCTGCTCGAATTGATCAACAAGCCTTTTCTTTGAGGTCAAGTAGGCTCCTGTTTTATATGCGGCAAATAATATGATAAGAGCCGCGGCGATGCTGCTCCATATTAAGATCGTTTTTTTAGGGATCGGTTTTCTCGGATGAGGTGCAGTTTCAGCGGCACTTGCTGTCTCCTGCTGTTCCGGCCTGCTTCCTCCCCCGATCGGTTTTCCGCATTCTTTACAAAAACGCGCCTTTTCCGTATTCTGCTGGCCGCAATGCTTACAAAAAAACATGACTTTCCTCCTATTCAATTCTACTAAATTGTATAACATTTCCTGTCTTACTTATTTTATAATAAAATAGAATGAAATTGGAGCGTATTAGAAAAAATAGATGTCTATCATCAAAAAAGGGGGAATGAACATGCAAGAGCTCAACATTCAAAAAACGACAGAGACAAATGAGGCATTATATGATCTGCTGCTTCTCGCCGATCCGTCGAAAGAAATTGTAGATGAATATCTTGTAAGAGGCGAATGCTATACAGCTTGGGCCTCTGGTGAGCTTGCAGGTGTCTTCATCCTTTTACAAACAAGACCGAAAACGGTGGAGATCGTCAACATCGCAGTCAAAGAATCCATGCAAAACAAAGGAATCGGGAGACAGCTCGTTCGAGAAGCTATGAAAAAGGCGAAACAAATGGGAGCAGCAACTATTGAAATCGGAACAGGCAACTCCAGCATCGGCCAGCTCGCCCTTTATCAAAAATGCGGATTTAGGCTCCAAGCGATCGACCATGATTTTTTCGTCAGGCATTACGAGGAGGAGATTTTTGAAAACGGAATTCAGTGCCGTGATATGGTGAGGCTGTATGCAGATATATAAAGAAAAACCTCCCCTTGCCGGGGAGGTTTTTACTTATTATTTATTCAAGTTATAGAAAGAGTTGATACCGTGGAACTGAGCAGTTTCAGCCAGCTGGTCTTCGATGCGAAGAAGCTGGTTGTATTTCGCAACACGGTCCGTACGGGACGGAGCACCTGTTTTGATTTGGCCTGCGTTTGTTGCCACAGCGATGTCAGCGATTGTGCTGTCTTCTGTTTCACCTGAACGGTGAGAGATAACGGCAGTATAGCCTGCGCGTTTCGCCATTTCGATTGCATCGAATGTTTCAGTCAATGTACCGATTTGGTTTACTTTGATCAGGATAGAGTTGCCTACGCCGTTTTTGATACCTTCAGCAAGCTTTTTCGTGTTTGTAACGAAGAGATCGTCACCGACAAGCTGAACTTTTTTGCCAAGACGCTCAGTAAGAAGCTTATGGCCTTCCCAGTCGTTTTCGTCAAGTCCGTCTTCGATAGAGATGATTGGGTATTTAGAAACCATTTCTTCGTACCAGTCAACCATTTCAGCAGATGTTTTCACAACGCCTTCGCCAGACAGATGGTATTTGCCGTCTTCTTTGTTGTAGAACTCAGAAGATGCAGCATCCATTGCAAGTTTGACTTCTTCGCCAGGTTTGAAGCCGGCTTTTTCGATTGCTTCAACAATTGTTTGAAGAGCTTCTTCGTTAGAACCAAGGTTTGGAGCGAATCCGCCTTCATCACCTACAGCTGTGTTCATTCCTTTAGCAGAAAGAACTGATTTCAGGCTGTGGAAGATTTGAGCGCCCATGCGAAGCGCTTCACGGAAGTTAGGCGCGCCTACAGGCATAATCATGAATTCTTGAATGTCTACGTTGTTGTCAGCATGCTCTCCGCCGTTTACGATGTTCATCATCGGTACAGGAAGTGTTTTTGAGTTGAATCCTCCAAGATACTGATAAAGAGGAATCTGTAAGAAATCAGCAGCAGCGCGGGCAACAGCCATAGATACGCCAAGGATTGCGTTAGCGCCAAGCTTGCCTTTGTTTTCAGTACCGTCAAGCTCGATTAAAAGCTGGTCGATTGCATTTTGTTCTGTTACGTCAAAGCCGAGAAGCTCTGGAGAAATGATTTCATTTACGTTGTTAACCGCAGTTAACACGCCTTTTCCAAGGTAACGGTCTTTGTCGCCGTCACGAAGCTCAACTGCTTCGTATTCACCTGTAGAAGCACCGCTTGGAACTAAAGCGCGGCCGAATGCTCCTGTTTCTGTATATACTTCAACTTCAACTGTTGGATTGCCGCGGGAGTCTAATACTTCGCGTGCATAAACATCAACAATGTATGGCATGAGTTTGTCTCTCCTTTTGATTTTCACAATTATTTTTGAATCAAAGATGTTCCAGTCATTTCTTTCGGTTTTTCAACACCGAGAAGGTCTAATAACGTTGGTGCAAGGTCGCCTAGGATTCCGCCTTCACGCAGAGTCACGCCTTCTTTTGTCACAATGACAGGGACTGGGTTTGTCGTATGAGCAGTGTGCGGCTCGCCGGATTCTGTAATCAGAACGTCTGCATTACCGTGATCAGCGGTAATGATGGCGTGTCCGCCCTTAGCGATAATGGCGTCAACCACTTCGCCTAAGCATTCATCCACTGCTTCAATCGCTTTAATCGTCGGTTCGACCATTCCGGAGTGGCCGACCATGTCAGGATTTGCAAAGTTCAGGATGATCGCGTCATGCTTGTCAGCCGCGATTTCTTTTACAAGGGCATCCTTCACTTCATACGCGCTCATTTCAGGCTTCAGGTCATATGTTGCAACCTTCGGCGAGTTAATGAGGATGCGCTCTTCACCCGGGAATTCTTCTTCGCGGCCGCCGCTCATAAAGAACGTGACGTGCGGATACTTTTCAGTTTCCGCGATGCGAAGCTGTTTTAATCCGTGCTGTGATAATACTTCACCGATCGTATTATCAAGGTTTACCGGTTTAAAAGCTACATATCCGTCAACTGATTCACTGAAATGAGTCAGGCAGACGAAATGCAGGTTTTTCGGATGGTTTTCTCCGCGGTCAAAGTCGCGGAAATCTTTATTGGTAAACGTGTTGGAGATCTGGATGGCGCGGTCCGGTCTGAAATTATAGAAAATCACAGAATCGCCGTCATGAATCGTCGCAACAGGTTCACCGTTTTCTTTTGTAATGACGGACGGAATGACGAATTCATCATGAATGCCGTTCGCATAAGAATCGTCTACTACATCCATCGCGCTCTTGTAAGACGGGCCTTCGCCATACGCCATTGCGCGGTACGCTTTTTCCACACGGTCCCAGCGTTTGTCGCGGTCCATGGAATAGTAGCGTCCGGAAATGCTGGCGATTTCGCCGACACCGATCTCTTTGATTTGCTCATTCAGCTGCTGAATGTAGGTTTTCGCTGTTTGCGGGCCTACATCGCGGCCGTCAAGGAAACCGTGAATATACACCTTCGTCAGCCCTTCATTTTTCGCAAGCTTTAACAGCGCGAACAAATGATTGATATGGCTGTGTACGCCTCCGTCAGACAGAAGGCCGAACAGGTGCAGCGCTTTGTTGTTTTCTTTCGCGTGGCTGATCGCGTCAAGGAACGTTTGATTGCGTTCAAATTCCCCTTCACGGATGGCAACGTTCACGCGTGTTAAGCTTTGGTACACAATACGTCCGGCGCCGATATTTAAGTGACCGACTTCGGAGTTCCCCATCTGTCCTTCCGGCAGTCCGACAGCCTCGCCTGAAGCGGTCAGCGTCTGATGAGGGTATTGGTTCCAATAACGGTCGAAATTCGGTTTTTTCGCTTGTGCGACTGCGTTTCCGACTGTTTCATTGCGTAATCCGAACCCATCAAGAATGATGAGTGCAGCTGGTTTTTTACTCATATTGACCTTCCTCCAATAATTGAACGAATGACTGCGGTTCAAGGCTTGCGCCGCCGACCAAAGCACCGTCAATATCGGACTCTGCCATATACTCTTTAATGTTTGCAGGCTTTACGCTGCCGCCGTATTGAATGCGGAGCTTGTCAGCTGCTTCCTGGCTGACGCTTTCAGCGACGGTTTGACGGATATGCGCGCACACGTCGTTTGCATCTTTAGAAGTTGAAGATTTGCCTGTTCCGATTGCCCAGATTGGCTCGTAAGCAATAACAGAAGCTGCAACTTGTTCTTCAGAAAGACCCGCAAGACCTTTTTTCACTTGATCGGCAACAAGATCATTTGTTTTTCCGGCTTCGCGCTCTTCAAGCGTTTCACCTACACAGATGATCGGCACGATACCGTGTTTGAACGCGGCATGCGCTTTTTTGTTGACAGTTTCGTCAGTTTCAGCGAACATTTCACGGCGCTCAGAGTGGCCGATGACGCAGTAATCCACGCCAAGGTCTTTCAGAGCGACCGGGCTGATTTCACCTGTGAACGCACCGTTTTCTTCAAAGTGCATGTTTTGGGCGCCGACTTTTAAGTCAGTTCCTTTAACAGCAGAAGTCAGCTTTTCTAAGAAAAGCGCTGGCGCGCAAACAACGGCTTCCGCTTTGTCTGCTGCTGGAATGGAAGATTTCACTTCTTCAACGAAGCTGACAGCCTCGCCGAGTGTTTTGTTCATTTTCCAGTTACCGGCTATAATTGGTTTTCTCATCTGTTCCACTTCCTTATAGCAGTTTTTATTTATCGTTCAGCGCAGCTACCCCTGGAAGCTCTTTGCCTTCCATAAATTCAAGGGAAGCGCCGCCGCCTGTTGAGATGTGGCTCATTTTGTCAGCAAGGCCGAATTTTTCAACGGCTGCCGCAGAGTCTCCTCCGCCGATGACAGAGTATGTATCTTTTGCCTCTGCCAACGCTTCAGCCACAGCTTTTGTGCCTTGAGCGAACAAGTCGATTTCGAATACGCCCATCGGTCCGTTCCACACGACAAGTTTACTGTTTTTGATAACATCAGCATACGTTTCGCGTGTTTTCGTTCCGATGTCAATCGCTTCTAAATCACTTGGAATTTCAGAAACCGGCACCATTTTTACGTTTGCGTCGTTAGAGAAATCATCCGCAACCAATACATCTTCAGGCATGTAGAATTTCACGCCTTTTTCTTTCGCGCGGTCCATAAATGATTTCGCGAGCTCGATTTTATCTTCTTCAAGCAAAGATTTACCGACTTCATATCCGAGGGCTTTGACGAATGTGTAAGCAAGACCTCCGCCGATGATCAGGTTGTCCACTTTATCAAGCAGGCTTTCGATCACGCCGATTTTGTCTTTTACTTTCGCTCCGCCGATGATCGCCGTAAACGGGCGCTCAGGATTTGTAACGGCTTTGCCGAGAACATCAAGCTCTTTTTCCATTAAGAATCCTGCAACGGCCGGCAGATGTTCAGCGATTCCTGCTGTAGATGCATGCGCACGGTGGGCAGCACCGAAAGCGTCATTGACATATACATCTGCAAGATCAGCGAATGCTTTTGCAAGCTCAGGATCGTTTTTCTCTTCGCCAGGGTAGAAGCGTACGTTTTCTAATACGAGAATGTCTCCGTCTTTCATGTCAGAAATCTTTGCTTTTACAGCATCGCCATAAGCTTCATCCGCTTTTTTCACTTCTTTTCCGAGCAGTTCGCCTAAGCGTGCAGCGACAGGAGTTAAACGAAGCTCCTCTGCAACTGCGCCTTTCGGACGGCCTAAATGGCTTGCCAGAAGGACTTTTGCGCCTTGGTCTGCAAGGTATTGAATGGTTGGAAGCGCAGCGCGGATACGAGTATCGTCTGTTACTTCCCCGTCTTTCATTGGAACGTTAAAGTCAACGCGGCAGAATACGACTTTGCCTTTTACGTCGATGTCTTTTACTGTTTTCTTATTCATGCCTTAGGAGATCCTCCTTCAAAATGGTTTGCATAGCACGAAAAACGTGAAACCGCCTTATGATGCGTTCCGCCGCGGGGCAGATTGCAGCTGTCGGCACGGGGCAGATCGTTTTCGGAGCCTGGGCAGGCGGCCCGGAAACGAAAGTGCCGCATAGATGCAAAACGCGGCCGTTCTTCACCATTCCAGCGTTTTCTGAAAGCAGGTTCTCATGGAAAAAGGGAAAGGGAGTCCGTCCCCTTCCCTTGTCCGCTTTCATTATAGCGTTTCTGTCCGAAAGAACCAAGTCCGGCCCTTTCCGGGAGCTATGAATTAAAGACCTTGTTTCGCGATGTAAGCTGCAAGGTCAACAACGCGGTTAGAGTAGCCGCTTTCGTTATCGTACCAAGAGATTACTTTTACCATGCTGCCTTCCATAACCATTGTAGAAAGAGCATCGATTGTAGAAGAGTTAGCATTGCCGTTGTAGTCGCCTGATACTAATGGCTCTTCGCTGTAGCCAAGGATTCCTTTAAGATCGCCTTCAGCTGCTTCTTTAAGAGCTGCGTTTACGTCTTCAGCCGTTACGTCTTGGTTCAGTTCAGCAACTAAGTCAACAAGAGAAACGTTTGGAGTCGGCACACGCATAGCTCCGCCGTTCAGTTTGCCTTTCAGTTCAGGAAGAACGAGAGAAACTGCTTTTGCAGCACCAGTTGATGTAGGAATGATGTTTTCAGCTGCTGCACGCGCACGACGGTAGTCTTTGTGCGGAAGATCAAGGATTTGCTGATCGTTCGTGTAAGAGTGAACAGTTGTCATCATACCGCGTTTGATGCCGAATTTATCGTTAAGTACTTTAGCAAACGGCGCAAGGCAGTTTGTTGTGCAAGATGCGTTAGAGATAACGTCATGCTTAGCCGCATCATATTTATCTTCGTTAACACCCATAACGATTGTGATATCTTCTTCGTTAGCAGGAGCTGAGATGATAACTTTTTTCGCGCCTGCTTCTAAGTGCTTCGCAGCGTCTGCGCGTTTTGTGAAGAAACCAGTTGATTCAACTACGATTTCTACGCCTTGTTTGCCCCAGCTGAGTTTCGCAGGATCGCGCTCAGCAGAAACTTCAATTGTTTTACCGTTAACAACAAGGTTGTTACCGTCAACTGAAACCTCAGCGTCTAATTTTCCGTGTACAGAATCATATTGTAAGAGGTGAGCGAGCATGTTAGCGTCTGTTAAATCGTTAACCGCTACGACCTCAACTTCAGGATTATTTAATGCTGCGCGGAATACGTTACGTCCAATACGACCAAAACCGTTAATACCGACTTTTACTGCCATGATTGTTTCCTCCTTTAAATAAGTGAGAGATATTTATATTGAGGGACTGGTATCCCTTAATAACTTCTTTGCGGCTCCTTCGTCCGTGACGAGAACCGTGTTTCGCTGCTTTTTGAAATAAGCCTCGATCGCTTCTGCTTTTGATGATCCGCCCGCTACCGCGATAATGTCGGGAATTTCGTCGATGTCATCGAGCTGCATTCCGACTGAATGCACCTTATGGACGACTTCGCCATCCGCGTTAAAGTAGTAGCCGAAGGCTTCTGTCACCGCGCGGTTGTCATCTATTTTCTTCAAATCTTCCAGAGGCGTGTTTCTGCGCTCCGCCATTGTTCTAGCTTCACCGATTCCGTGAACCAGCATACTCGCTGATTTAATGGTGTTGAGCACCTCTTTTACGGAAGGCTCTTCAATAATAGATGAATAGGCCCCTTGTGACAGCTGTCCCGGAACAAACAAAAGCCGATAAGTGCCTGAAGCTTTTTCTGCCATATGTGCGCATATGGTGTTCGCCTGATTTTTGACGTTTTCGCCTAAACCGCCCCTTGCCGGCACAAACAGGAGCTCGCGGTTTTTTGAATCCGGCGTCATCATATCAGCGACAGCTTCAATTGTCGTACCGCCGGTTACAGCGACGATATTTTTTCCTGAAAATTTCTTTTTCATACATGCGACGGCCGCTCTCCCCAATTCTTTTTTGACCCAAGGAGATTGGTCGCTGTCTCCGGAAACGATAATGGCGTCTTTCAGATTAAGCCGCTCCTTTAATGTCTTTTCCAAAAGCGTCAATCCTAAAACATCCTTCATCGTGTCTTCCAGAATCGAAAGCAGTGAATAGCCCTCTTCCGTCAGTGTCATGCCGTTTGTTTTAATATCAATGAGATTCTGTTCTTTCAGAAACTGAACCTCGCTTCTGAGCACGCGCTCGGTCAATCCGAGGCTGGCTGACAGACTTCTGCGGCCGATTGGTTCAGTAAGCCTGATATACTGCAAGATTTCAAATCTTTTTTGCATCACAAGCAAAAGATCAGGCAATAATTTTTTTTGAGCTTGTATTAACTGGTTCATGACTCAAACGTTCCTTCCTATTCATACTGGACAGAAAATGTCCCGCTATGACAAAAAACGTCCCATCATAGCCAAAAAAAATTATGTCTGCTTTCTTTAATTATTTTAACAGGGTGACATTGTTAATTCAACTGTTAAAGGCTAATTCCTCGACATTCTTCGCAGATTTTACCAGTATCTCCTTTATAAAGTTATTATATACAAATATGATAAAAAGGTGACAGAGAAAAGCCCGCTGCGGCAGGCTTAAGGGGACTTTCTTCGTTAAAACGCTTTCATTTTACCCAGAGCTTCTCTATCTCTTCCAAGGATTTATTTTTAGTCTCCGGACAGATCGTCACGACAAACAAAAAGCAAAGGACGTTAATGACGGCGAATATCCAAAAAGTATAGGCTAAGCCGAATGCACTGATCATCATCGGCACAAACTGGCCGATCGCCCAGTTTGCCCCCCATAAGAAGATCGTCGCGATGCCGGCGGCTCGGGCGCGGAGATGATTCGGAAAGATTTCTGAAATCATGATCCATGTAATCGGCCCGACCGAAACGCAGAAAGCGGCAACGAACCCTAAAATAATGACGACGAGCACAGGCCCGCTGGCCAGCTGAAAATAAAAGGACGCGCCGATCAATATCATAAACAGCGCCATAAAGGCCGAACCGACGCCCATCAGTTTTTTCCGGCCGACTTTATCTACTAAAAGGACCGCAATAGCGGTGAAGATCACCTCTACGACACCGACGATGCAGGTCGTGACAAATCCTGCATTCTGGCCGAAGCCCATCATTTTAAAGATTTCCGGTCCGTAATACGTAATTGCGTTCATTCCGATGACCTGGTTGAACAGAGCCAGCAGGATGCCGATGATCAGCGCTTTTCTCAGACCCGGCTTAAACAGCTGGGACAGCGATCCCATTTTTTCTAATTGTAATGAAGTTTCTATTTGTTTGATTTCTTCTTTCGCAACTGTTTCTCCATTAATACGCGTCAATACAGAGAGGGCTTCCTTCGTCCGCCCCGCTTTCGCCAGCCAGCGCGGGCTTTCCGGGACCACAAGCAGGACGATAAAAAAGATGACGGACGGAACCATTCCGTATGCGAGCATCCACCGCCAGCCGGTGTGCACGCCCCATTCATATGAGCCTGATTGCTGGACGGCAAGGTTAATAAAATAAGTGCCGGAGATTCCTAATATCGTAAACAGCTGATACAGCGAGGACAGGCTGCCCCGTATGGCCGGCGGGGCGGCTTCGGTGATATACGTGACAGAAAGCGAGGAGCCCATCCCGATTCCCAAGCCGCCGATGATTCTCGCGTTAATTAAGGAAGAAACATTTTGAGAAAGCGCCGAGACGACCGCTGAGACCGCAAACAAAAGCGCTGCCGCCATCAGGATTTTTCTCCGTCCGAAGCGGTCACTCAGAAAACCGGAAATACCGACGCCAAAAACGCCGCCGATCATAATGCTTGAAATCACGAGTCCTTCCATGAAAGGACTCAGGCGGTACAGCTCCTTCAAAAAGCCGATCGCGCCGGAAATCACTGCTGTGTCGTAACCGTACAAAAGCCCTCCTAGTCCGGCCGCACAAGAAATGAGAATGACGAATCCCATGGAATGCTGCCGAGTGACAGGTACATTTGAATCAATTGGTGCCGGGTGATTTTTCATGTCATTTACCCTCCCGCTAATAATGGAATAAAAACGCTTACATATTACAGTGCCGGCGCCGTGTTCCTTTTCATATACCGTCATAATTGTACGTACTTATAAAGAATTTTAAGTAAAAATCAGCAGAATTAGTACGTACAAATAAAGAATAAGCAGTTTTTCACTTTCTGTCAATTATTTTTATCATTTTATGAAAGGGCTTACTATGTTATACTGAAATTTGTCCGTATACATTTTGGAGGAATTCATATGCTACCGAAATATGCTCAAGTAAAAGAAGAAATATGTTCCTGGCTGAATCAAGGCAAAATACAGCCTGATCAAAAGCTGCCTACGGAAAATGAGCTGATGCAGCAGTTCGGCGTCAGCCGCCATACGATCAGAAAAGCGATCGGGGATTTGGTCTCGCAAGGGCTGCTTTACAGCGTTCAGGGCGGGGGAACCTTTGTCGCTTCACGCTCGGCAAAATCAGCCAGACATTCAAACAAAACAATCGGTGTCATTACAACGTACATATCAGACTATATTTTCCCGAGCATCATCAGGGGAATCGAATCTTATTTAAGCGAGCAGGGCTACTCGATGCTGCTGACCAGCACTAACAACAATACAGAAAGCGAAAGAAGAGGCCTCGAAAACCTGCTGTCCAAAAATATCGACGGACTGATTGTCGAGCCTACAAAAAGCGCCCTGCAAACGCCGAATATCGGCTACTATCTTAATCTTGAGAAAAACGGCATTCCGTTTGCCATGATTAACGCCTCTTATGCGGAACTGGCCGCACCGAGCTTTTCTGTCAATGATGTCAAAGGCGGCATGATGGCTTGCGAATACGTCATGTCCCTCGGCCACACGCACATTATGGGGATCTTTAAAGCGGATGACACGCAGGGCGTCAAACGGATGAACGGCTATCTTCAGGCGCATCGGGAGCGCGGGATTTTTCCATCTCCGGACATGATCGTGACTTACACGACTGAGGAAAAAGAAACCGTGCTTCTCCAAAAAATTAAGCATACCCTTGAGCAAAACAGCGGGTCATACCCGACTGCCATTCTTTGCTACAATGACGAAATTGCGCTGAAGACGATTAATCTTCTCAGGGAATTCGGGTTAAAGGTGCCTGATGACGTGTCAGTCATGGGGTATGACGATTCACATTTCGCCCAGATTTCCGAGGTTAAGCTCACTTCTGTCAAGCATCCGAAATCCGTTATGGGGAAAGCGGCGGCAAAATATGTCATCGACTGCTTAGAACATAAAAAACCGAAGCGGGATGACGTCGTGTATGAACCGGAACTCGTCATCCGGAATTCCGTCAAGCGGATCGGCGAATAAAAAAAGCAATGTGCGCGGCACATTGCTTTTTTGCTCAGCTGTTTTTTAATTCGGCGATGATTTCAAACGAACGCATTCTGTCAGCATGCTCAAAGCTTTCTGAATTCACCATGATTTCGTCTGCCTGCGTCGTCCGAATAAAGCTTTCCAGCTTTTCCTTTACTTTATCCGGCCCGCCGACGATCGTTGAACTGAGCTGATCATTGACCATCGCTTTTTCGTACGGCGACCAGATTTGATCCATATCTTCTACAGGCGGCTTGAGCTGGTTCGGCGTTCCGCGGACGAGGTCTAAAAATCTTTGATAATGTGATGTCGCCAAATAATTCGCTTTTTCATCCGTATCTGCCGCGATGACGGTGACACCGACCATCGCGTACGGTTTATCCAGCACATCTGACGGGCGGAAGGAGCTGCGGTACAGTTCTAATGCAGGCACCGTGTTTTTCGGCGAGAAGTGGGCCGCAAATGCAAACGGAAGCCCCAGCTCTCCGGCAAGACGGGCGCTGAATCCGCTTGAACCAAGCAGCCAAATCGGCACGTCAAGCCCTTCTCCGGGGATGGCGCGGACTTGATTGCGCACATTACCTGACGGCTTAAAGTAATTTCTCAGTTCCTCAAGCTGTTCAGGGAAATCCTCCCCGCTGTTAACATTTCGTCTTAACGCTCTTGCCGTTAATTGATCCGTTCCCGGCGCGCGCCCGAGCCCGAGATCAATCCGCCCCGGGTATAACGTTTCAAGGGTGCCGAATTGCTCGG
Source organism: Bacillus sp. YC2 (assembly GCF_019891195.1). NCBI lineage: Bacteria > Bacillati > Bacillota > Bacilli > Caryophanales > Bacillaceae > Bacillus > Bacillus sp. YC2. The sequence continues at coordinate 299,737 of NZ_JAHXDO010000001.1, forward strand.
CGATGACAAGTGACGAGTGGTTCGGCAGCATAATGCCGCCTGAGCCGACGCGGATTTTTTTCGTGCCGCCGGCGATATGCCCGATCAGCACGGACGTCGCCGAGCTTGCGACGCCTTCTATATTATGATGCTCCGCCAGCCAATAACGGTTATAGCCCCATTCTTCTGCACGGCGGGCCAGATCCATGCTGTTGCGGAACGATTCGGCAACTGTTCCTCCCTGCACGATCGGAGACAAATTTAAAACGGAAAACGCAGTATCTTTTAATGTATGTTCAGCCATCGTTTTCTCCTTTATGGTTTAGTGTGATATCCACACCTTACCACAGCTCTTGCCGTGAATTAAAGAAATTGATTCGATGAAATTCGAACAATCATTCAGCGGCGGTTTTCTCACGGATGAACAGCTCCTCGGCGATCTCAATAAAAAGCTTGGCGGCAAGGGATGCGTCTTTTATAGAAGGAACGGCCAGCTGCACCTCCCTGAACACGTCCGGCGTAAACTCTTTGATTACCACTTCATCCGGAAGCGGCGTGCCGGCCATCGACATTTCTGATAAAATCGCCAAACCTAAGCCTTCCCGGATCATATTAATGGATGTGCTGACATTAAAAACGGTAAAGGCGGCGCAAAGCTCGGCGCCGGCTTTTTTAAACAGTCCTGCAAACGGGGATGTGTAACCGCCGTCGCACACGATCATCGGTTCGCCGTCCAAATCCTTTATTGTCACGGATGAACGGGCGCACAGCGGATGATCTTTGTGCATAACCGCCGCCATTTTGTCCTTTTTCAGCAGCAGATAATCCATGTCTTCCGTCGGAAAAAGCAGGATACCGGCATCGATCACGCGGGAATGAAGCCACTCCTTCACGTCATCCGCCGTTCCTTCATGGAGCACCAGCTCAAGCTTCGGATACCTTTGCTTAAACACGCTGATGAGCTTGGGCATAAAATAAGCGGAAGCGGCCGGAAATGTGCCGATGTGAATCGTTCCCTGCTCAAGCCCCTTTTCTGCGGAAGCCAGCTGTTCGACTTTTTCGATGCCTTTGAGCACCTCCCTGATATGAACGAGGATTTTTTTCCCTGTATCTGTGAGCATTAAGCCGTTTCGGCGGTCGCGGATGATCAGCTTGACGCCGAGCTCGGATTCGAGCGCCGAGACCGCGTGGCTGACAGCAGGCTGCGTCATGTTCAGCGCCTGCCCCGCTCTTGTGAAGCTTCCCGTTTCTGCTATTTTGACAAAAACCCGTAATTGTGTGATCGTCATAATGTTTTACTTATGCTCCTTATAAAAAAGATTCATTTTATTTATCTTCCTGATTACCGTATCATATGATGGAATTGTTCTACAAGGAGTGATTGAAGTGAAACAGCCTACTAAAATACAGACGGCTTTTCTGCTCGCGTTTTTAGTCACCGTATGGGGGATTAACTGGCCGCTGTCAAAAGCGGCGCTCGCCTATTCCCCGCCCCTGCTGTTCGCCGGGATTCGGACGCTTATCGGCGGGCTGCTGCTGCTGATTGTCGCGCTGCCCCGTTTCAGCAAGCTGCGGTTTAAAGAAACGTGGCCGATCTATATTGTTTCTGCCATTTTAAATATTACATTATTTTACGGCTTGCAAACGATCGGCCTGAATTACCTGCCGGCAGGTTTATTTTCTGCTATCGTGTTCTTTCAGCCTGTCTTGATGGGCATTTTTTCTTGGCTGTGGCTCGGGGAATCGATGTTTGCGCTGAAAATCGCCGGGCTTGTGCTCGGATTTGCCGGGGTGGCCGTCATCAGCGCTGCCGGCTTCGGAGGGCATATTTCCTTTATAGGCATCCTCTTGGCACTCGGTTCAGCGGTCAGCTGGGCGCTCGGCACGGTATTTGTGAAAAAAACGGGAAGCCGCGTCGATTCCATCTGGATGGTCGCTCTTCAGCTCCTCATCGGCGGCGTGCTGCTTGTCAGCTCCGGGGAATTTACGGAAAGCTGGTCAGCGATTCAATGGACAGCTCCGTTTATCCTCAGCCTTCTTTTTATTTCGGTATTTGTCATCGCACTCGGCTGGCTTGTCTTTTTTACGCTTGTCGGTTCAGGGGAAGCGAGCAAGGTTGCCTCTTACACCTTCCTCATTCCGCTGATCTCTATTGTTGTAAGCTCGATTTTTTTACATGAGCCGCTGACTTTCAGCCTTCTGGCCGGGCTTCTCTTGATCGTCACAAGTATTTGCTTTGTCAATATGACACCTAAGAAGCTGAAAACACCGGCTCTGGCTGCTGAAGAAAAGGTCGTCCAATAAAAAACTCTTGCCACATGGCAAGAGTTTTTTGCTTATTGATGATGTCTCCCTTTCACCGCATACGCAGCCGTAATGAGCAGATAGATGGCTGCCGTGATACATGTGATGATGATTGATGTCGTGAAAATGACGCCGACAAGAATGGCCAGTAATGCAATCACCGCAAACCATGTCGTGTACGGGAACCATTTTACATAATACGCCGGCTGCTCCGTTACATGTTTTCTTGATTTCAAATGGGCGAATCCGATGATCAGCCAAATGAACAGTACGGTATAGCCGAGGGAACCCATTAAATAATTAAAGGTTTGGCTGCCCGCAAATAAGGAAATCAGAACGCCTACATATAAAAACGATGTACATGTTAAGATCGCGTAAACGGGAACCTTTTTCTTTGAGAGCTTTGAAAAGATCTTCGGCACCCGGCCGTCCGTCGCCTGCGTAAATAATACGCGGGAGGAGCCGTACAGCCCTGAGTTCATGGATGAAATGATCGCCAGCAGAATGACGGCGTTCATGATATGGTCAGCCCCCGGAATCCCGATCATTTTAAACACCATGACAAACGGGCTTTCCGAAGCGCTGTTCACTTGATTCCATGGGATCAGGCTGACGATAATGAAAAACGGCAGCAAATAAAAAGCAACGATTCGCGTCAATGTGCCTCGCACTGCCTTCGGAATGACCTGTTCGGGATTTTTCGTCTCCGCCAGCGTGACGCCGATGATTTCCGTACCGCCATATGAATAGATGACGACAAGCATCGCCGTAATGACGCCGCCCGCTCCATGCGGGAAAAATCCGCCGTGACTCGTTAAGTGCGCCAGGCCCGTTGCTGTGTGATTGCCGAATGAAAAAAATAACAGCAGGATACCGAATAAGATAAACAAGACAATCACTGTAATTTTAATGAGCGCGAGCCAGTATTCTGTCTCAGCAAACAATTTCACAGAAAGCATATTTACGACTGTTACCACCACGGAAATGACCAAAGCAAGCACCCAAATCGGGCAATCCGGCAGCCAATATTGGATAAAAATCGCGGCAACTACCGCCTCCGCGGCAATATTCAGCACCCACATTTTCCAGTAAATCCAGTCTAAAAAGTACGCCGCGTACGGGCCGAGAGACTGCTGAACCAAGTCCCGGAACGTTCTTGCATTCCGGTTTCGCACGGCCATTTCGGCCAGACCCTGCATAATAAACAGCAAAATGATTCCTCCGAGCAGATACGCCAATAAAACGGCCGGCCCAGCTTCATCAATCGCCGTGCTGCTGCCTTTAAAAAGCCCCGCTCCAATTGCTCCTCCCAGCGCCATCATCATAATGTGCCTGGACGACATCGTCCGTTTTAACGTTTGTTTTTCCTTATCCATCTATCACACGCCCTCTTCTTTTTTCATCACATAAAAAAGGCACGCCGTCTCTTCGTTAAAAGAGACGGCGTGCCTTAGGCCAACCGCGGTACCACTCTTGTTGATTCCGAAAGATCCGGAACCCAGCTTATGAACCTGGTAACGAAGGTCAGCCGTTAGGACATAGGGAATATTCTGATAATTCCGTTCCATCCTGCCACTTCCGGGCGAGTTCAAAGAACAATCAGTCCGCGTTGCACCACCCCGCGGCTCTCTGTTTCTGACTGGATTCCTTTACTGCTCCCGTTCACAGTGTTTTATGTTTGAATCTGCTGATTTTTTATTTTCTGAATATAGTAACATAATATACAGTCTTCTATTTTCAAAGTCAATACACAATTTTTGATTCTTATTTTGTTCCCGCGCGAATGGCTTTCCAAAAGGATTCTGACTCATGACCCAGCGCGTAAACGGAGACTCCGCCGATATGATACGTTTTTGTAAAATGTGCCTTCGCCTGGATGGTTTTTTCATTTTCAAACCACACGGCATGCTTATGGTTCTTACTGTCTTTATAGGTGAAGGTCATAGATCCGGTTTTTTGATCGTAAACCGGCTTGGCTTTCTTTTGTTTTATAAGAGATTTGACAGCATTCCACTGCATGAGCCGGCTTTTTGCCAGATCCGCCGTATCCCAATCGTTTCCGTATGCCGGGATTCCCATTACGACTTTTGACGGCTTGACGTTTTTCACTGCAAATTGCAGCGAGCTTTTAATCCACTTTGTACTTGCGACTGACCCCGGTTCGCTCCATATACCGTGTTCGTCATACGTCATGATCTGGACGACATCCGCGGCTTTTCCGATTTTCGCATAATCATACGGCCAGCTCCAGCTGTCCTTTTGATCATCGGCGCTTTTAGCGGGAACGGATACCATTGTTTTGATGTTCTTTTTATGCAAAGCAGCTGAAATATCCTTGATAAGGCTTGCATAACGGGTGCGATCGCTTGGATTGACGGCTTCAAAATCAATGTTGATCCCGTAAAATCCGTGTTTTTCAGCAAGCTTCACAAGCCCGTTCAGAAACGTTTTCCGGGCTGTTTTGTCCGTCATGATCCGTCTGGCTAAGGCACCGTCAAAATCTTGAACTCTATCATTATAATTGGAAAAAACGGCTCACGTTTTGATCTTTTTCTTTTTTGCAAAGGATAATTGCTTTTCAGGCGCTTTTCCGAGAATTATGCCTTTTTTATTAAAGGCAAACGTATCGAAGGCGGCACCGCTGAGATAGCTGTGATACGCGGTAAGCGATTGATACGAAGCCGCGTCCCCCGCGGTATAACCGAGTGTCATTGCTCCCGCCTTTGCTTTTGTGTTTGAGTAAAAAAACAGGGCAAGCGCAAGCCCCAATGAAACTGCTAGAATCAATGCTTTTTTCATCCGGATTCCTCCTTACCCTCTTTCATCGGCGGTCTTCCCCTTTTCTTCAATACCTTGCATAAAGAAGCCATTTGAAAAATCTATTTTCCTTATAACGGAACTTGCTATATCATAAAAGTATGCGTTTACATTCGAGTAGGGAGGTTTTAGCATGACCCCTGTCCATACAAGCAGCATCGGGAAAATCCAAGCAGCCAGCAAAGGCTTGTCTCCAAAATTGAGAGCAATTGCAGACCATATCGTGAAGGAACCGAAAGATGTGATTCACCTGTCCATCATTCAGCTGGCAGAAAAAACAAAAAGCTCTGAAGCGACGATCTTCAGGCTGTGCAAGCGGCTCGGTTTTTCCGGCTATCAGGATTTAAAAATCGCGCTTGCCCAGGAAATCGTTCAAGAGCCGGTGCAGCATCTGCATGAAGATATGAGTCCGGATGATGATATTGAGGTGATCATTCAGAAGGTTTTCCGAACGAATATTTCCGGCCTCACGGATACCTTTCATTTATTAGATCCCGCTGACGTAGAAAAAGCGGTAGAGCTGATTCACCAGGCCGACAGAATCGAGTTTTACGGAAATGGCGGCTCAGGACTGATCGCTACTGATGCCTATCATAAGTTTATGCGTACGGGCTTAAATTGCATTGCCCATACCGATTCCCATTTTCAGGCGATGTCAGCGGGGCTTCTCGGTCCCGGCAGCGTGGTCATCGGTATTTCCCATTCAGGCAGCAACAAGGATGTGCTCGATGCCGTAAAAACGGCCAAATCGCTCGGCGCCGGCACGATCGGCATTACCAGCTACCAAAAATCGCCGCTCACCCAGATTTCTGACGTGGTGTTATATACATCAACAAGGGAGACGGCCTTCAGGACGGAAGCGATGTCCGCAAGGCTCGCCCAGCTGACGGTCATCGATACGTTATATTTCGCGACGGCACGCCTGAGGCAGGAAAAAACGCTTTCCAACCTGCAGAAAATCAGAAAAATGATCGCGCACAAACGTTTGTAACCGTTTTCTCAAGTTTATTTTTTAAAAGCCAAAATGCCGATACAGCGGGATGTAAGGCCATTTTGTGAAAAAATTTTTCTTCCTTATCGTTGATTTATAAAAAAATTATTCCTATAATTGACTTTGTAAGGGCATACATTATGAATCTATCATATTATTCATTAGATTAGGCGGGATATTATATGAAAGAAACCCAAGCTGTTATCGGTCTGGATATCGGTACAACCAGCACGAAAGCCGTTCTGTTTGGACCAAAAGGCAAGGTGTTATCCAAGCATTCGGTTCATTATGATTTAATACAGCCAAAGCCGGCATGGGCCGAGCAGGACCCTGAGCACATCTTAGAAGCAGTCATCGCAAGCATCAGGGGCGCCGTCACAAAATCCGGATGCAGCCCTGACAATCTGCTTGCGATCGGTATCAGCACCGCCATGCACTCTTTGATTGCTGTCGATCAAAACGGCGGCTTGCTGACAAAAAGCATCATTTGGGCTGACAACCGCAGTACGGAGCAATCGAAACGAATTCTGAAAGATATGAACGGGTTTGATATTTATAAAAGAACCGGCACGCCGATTCACCCGATGTCCCCCCTATCCAAGATTGTATGGATGAAGGAGCAGGACCCGGAAACGTTTGCGAAAGCCGCCAAATTCATCAGTATTAAAGAATATATTCTGCACCAATTTTTCGGGGCGTATGTCGTGGATTATTCCATCGCTTCAGCAACGGGTTTATTCCGCTTAGACACGCTTTCCTGGGATGAAGAAGCACTGCGGATTGCCGGCATCCGTAAAGACCAGCTGTCGGACATCGTGCCGACCACTCATCAGCTGAGCGGGCTTGCGCCAGAGATCGCGGCGCGGATGGGCATTCATGTAAAAACACCGTTTATCGTCGGCGCAAATGACGGAGTGCTTGCCAACTTAGGCGTAGGAGCGATCGGTAAAGGCGAGGTTGCCGTTACGATCGGCACAAGCGGAGCGGTGCGTTCTGTGACGGATACCCCGGTGACAGATGAAAAATCGCGGACGTTCTGCTATGCGCTGACGGACAAGCATTGGGTCATCGGCGGTCCGACGAATAACGGGGGCATTATGCTGCGCTGGCTTCGTGATGAATTCGCTTCCTCTGAAGTCGAAACGGCGAAGCGGCTGGGCGTTGACCCGTACGATTTAATGATTGACATCGCGAACAAAGTGCCTGCGGGCTCTGAAGGATTGTTATTTCTCCCGTTTCTATCAGGGGAACGCGCGCCGTTTTGGAATCCGAATGCCCGTGGAACGTTTTTCGGCATCAGCCTGCGCCATAAACGGGAGCATTTTATCAGAGCGGTGCTGGAAGGTGTCATCATGAGCGTCTTTTCCATCGGTGTCGCCTTGAGAGATTTGGCAGGCCCTGCAAAAGACGTGCGGGCTTCGGGAGGATTCGCGAGATCGCCGCTGTGGAGGCAGATTTTGGCCGATACAATGGGGCGGGAAGTTCTCGTACCTGAAAGTTATGAAGCATCGGCACTCGGAGCTGCGGTTCTCGCTTTACACAGCCTCGGCGAAATGGAACGGATTGAGGATGTGCAGGACTGGATCAGAATTTCTCATCGCCATGAACCGGATGTTAAAAACAGCGAAACATATATTGAACTGTTTTACTTATACGAGCGGCTGTATGACAAGCTCAAGGATGAATTTGACGTCATCAGTGAATTTCAGCTCAAACAAAACCGTTAATTCTTCTTTGAAAGGGTGAAAAGGCCATGTTACTGTTTATTGTCATTGCCGCTATTATCGTTTTACTCTTATTGATTACGGTCGCTAAGTTAAATCCGTTTATCAGTTTGCTCATCACATCCATTCTTGTCGGTTTCGCAACCGGAATGAATATGCAGGATATTATCACATCCATGAAAACCGGGCTCGGCAATACGCTTTCTCTTCTTGCGATTGTGCTTGCCCTCGGTACGATGCTTGGAAAAATGATGGCTGAATCAGGCGGGGCGGAGCAGATCGCCCATACCCTGATCGGCCGCTTCGGCAAAAAGAACGTCCATTGGGCAATGATGGCCGTCGCTTTCATCGTCGGGATTCCTGTCTTTTTCCAGGTCGGCTTTGTATTGCTCGTGCCGCTGTTGTTTACGATTGCCATTGAAACCGGCGTTTCTTTAGTGACGATCGGGATTCCGCTGCTTGCGGGGCTTTCCGTCGTTCACGGATTGGTTCCTCCCCACCCTGCAGCGATGGCGGCAGTCGGCATTTATCACGCAAATGTCGGAAAGACGATTTTGTATTCATTAATCGTCGGCATTCCGACGGCCATTATCGCGGGGCCGCTTTACGGCAAATGGATTGGTAAGCGCATTCATAAACCCGTTCCTGAACTTTTGAAAAAACAATTTATCGAACGGAATGAAAATCGCAAGCTTCCGGGATTCGCAAATACATTGTTTACGATACTGGTACCGGTTATCCTGATGCTTCTGGCGACGCTCGCAGACATTGTGCTGCCGGAAAAAAGCACACTCTATCAAGCTTTTAAATTTATCGGTGACCCTATTACGGCACTTTTGGTCGCAACGGTTTACTCCTTTTTCAGCCTCGGATTTTATCAAGGCTTTAACAGAGACACCATTTTAAAATTCAGCAATGACTGCTTGGGACCGATTGCTTCCATTCTGCTAGTGATCGGAGCCGGCGGCGCCTTTAACAATGTGCTGATCGATTCAGGCGTCGGCACTTATATTGCGGATATGGCGAAGCACTCTAGCTTCTCCCCCGTGCTTTTAAGCTGGACGATTGCTGCGGTCATTCGCATCGCCACAGGCTCAGCGACTGTATCCATGATGACGGCGGCCGGCATTGTTGCGCCGATCGCTTCTGTGATGCCCGGCGTCAGCAGTGAATTGCTCGTTTTAGCTACAGGAGCGGGTTCTCTGATTCTGTCTCATGTCAATGATTCCGGTTTCTGGCTCATTAAAGAGTATTTCGGAATGACGGTAAAAGAGACATTCCTGACGTGGACGGCGATGGAGACGATTATTTCTGTCAGCGCCATCTGTTTTATCATGATCATCAACGCATTTATTTAAAGTAAGAAACCCCGGTCTTCATAAGCCGGGGTATTTTGATTCTATCGGTCGGTCACGAGAATATAGGCTGCTTTTACAGGACCGTGGACGCCGACGACCAAATCCATTTCGATGTCGGCTGAGTTGCTCGGACCTGTAATGTAGTTAATGCAGGAAGGAACGGTGACGCCGTCTGCGATATTTTGTTTGATGATATCACTCGCCTGCGTCATTCTCGGGACAAGGACAGATTTCGGGATAATCGCGATATACGTTGTCGGAAGCAGACTGACGGAACGCCCGGCATTTTCTGAAGCGTACAAAACGACAGTAGCTGATTCCGCAAGCGCGATCTCGCTGAATGTAATGCCCACATTCGCTTGTTCCGCCTTTTGTATATTTTTCTCTCCTTGTTCTGCATCCCATTCCCAAACAGGAATCCCTTCAGCGGGCCAGTCTTCTGTAAGCAGCCCTTGTAAACCGTAAGCTTCAAACCGCCTGTCTTTCGGTATGATGACAGGGCCTCCTTCAAAGCGGCTTACCTGCCTGCGTAAAGCGTCATAAAGACCGGCGGCATCCGTTTCGATCAGCTCGGTATGGATGTTAACGCAGTGGTCTTTCAGCATCGCGACAAGATCATCGGCCGTGCAGCCTTCATGTGTTTTATATTGAGGCTGATAGTTCCACTCAGGGACGGATACGCCTTCTGTTCGGCGCTCCCTGCCAAGGCTTTCGGCGATTCGGTTTAAAAATGATTCTTGCTGTTTAATGGTTCCCTTCGCCATCACTTATCCCCCTTTTTGTGTTCCCGATCTGCAAACCAGTCTCTGAATCTTGACTTATGCGGCGCCGGAAAATCCCGGATTGACGTCCAGCTTTTTAACGGTCCCGGCCCTTTAGAAATTTTGTCATCTTCCGTAAACGGCGTCATGGCGGCCGGCGCCCATTTCGATCCCATTTTATAAAGGGACGGCGACGACGAACCGAGTCCGAACGCTTTCATTGCCAATTTTTCGCTGATCGGGGCTTTGCCTTCTTTTTCGACGATGTTTTGCCGATGCTTGAGCAGCAGCTCGTGCAGCGGAATTTTTACCGGACACGCTTCTGTGCAAGCCGCGCACAAGGTCGATGCGTACGGAAGCTCCTTAAAATCGTCATATCCGCCGAGAAGCGGTGATAAGACGGCGCCGATCGGGCCGGAATAGATTGAACCGTACGAATGGCCGCCGACGTGCCGATAAACGGGGCAGACATTGATACAGGCGGCACAGCGGATACATTGCAGAACGGATTGGAATTCCGTTCCGAGAATTCGGGAGCGGCCGTTATCCACGATCACAAGATGAAATTCCTCCGGACCGTCAGCTTCTCCCTCTTGCCGAGGCCCCGTCAGCGCCGTGATATAACTTGTCAGCCGCTGACCGACCGCGCTTCTCGTCAGCATACTGACGAGCACTTCAAATTCAGAAAATGACGGAACGATCCGCTCCATTCCCATCACAGTAATCTGCGTTTTTGGCAAGGCGGACACAAGACGGCCGTTTCCTTCATTTGTGACGAGGCTGACCGAGCCTGTATCGGCGATCGCAAAGTTGCAGCCGGTAATGCCGATATCCGCTTCGAGAAATTTTTTCCGCAGGACACCGCGCGCGTGCATGACAAGCTCCTCCGGTTTTTCCGTCTGTTCGTAGCCGAGCCTGTCTTTAAACACGTCCCGGATTTGCTCTTTGTTTTTGTGAAGGGCCGGCGCGACGATGTGTGACGGCGGGTCATGGTCGTCAATCTGGAGGATATATTCGCCCAGATCCGTTTCGACCACTTCACAGCCTTCCTTTTCAAGCACTTCGTTTAAATTGATTTCCTCAGTCACCATGGATTTTGATTTGACGACTTTTTTACCGTTTTTCGTTTGAATCACATCGCGAATATACGAGGATGCTTCTTCCGCCGTTTCAGCGAAGAAAACGTGTCCGCCTCTTTCAGCGACGTTTTTGGCCAGCTGTTCCAAATAGAAATCAAGATTATTCAGCACATGCTGCCTGATTTCTTCCGCATGTGAACGCCATTCCTCCCAGTTTCCCAATTCTTCGGCCGCTTGGAGCCTCCTTGTCCGCAGCCGTTCCTGCGCCCCGGAAACGGCTCCTCTCATAAACTCATTATCTATTCCCTCTGACACCCGCTCTTTAAAAGCGGCTGTACCGATTTTCATCGCCATGATTTTACCCCCTCTGTTGTTTCTGCCTATTATCTGCTGTTCAGCACTTCGGCGATGTGCATCACTCTGACATGTTTATCTTTCCGGCCGAGCCTTCCTCCGATATTCATCAAACAGCCGCAATCCGCTCCGATCAGCACCTCGGCTTCCGTGTCTTCCACACAGGCAACCTTTTCATCTACCATCTGTTCGGAGATTTGCGCCATTTTCACCGAAAACGTACCGCCGAAGCCGCAGCATTGATGCTTCCCGGGAAGCGGCGTAAACTCAAGCCCCTTTACATGGCTTAAGAGCTTCATCGGCTCCTCTGACACGCCGAGCAGCCTTGTCATGTGGCACGATGTATGTAATGTCGCTTTTTTATGCAGCTCCGCCCCGACATCCTCAACCCCGAGGACGTTGACGATAAAGTCTGTTAACTCATACGTTTTGTCCGCAAGCCGCTGCGCTTTTTCAGCCCACTTCGGATCGTCCTGAAACAGCTGCGGATATTCACGGAACATCGTCGTGCAGGAACCCGACGGGCTGACAACGTACTCTGCCCCCTCAAACGCGGCAATCATCCGCTTCATCGCTTTTTTCGCATCGGTCACATACCCGCTGTTATATGCAGGCTGCCCGCAGCAAATCTGCCCCTCGGGAAAATCAACTTCACACCCGAGCCGCTCCAGCACCTCAACCGTCGCCTTCCCGACATCGGTCTGGAACATATCCACAAGGCACGTGACAAATAATGAGACTTTCATGATGAACCCCTCTTTCATCTTCAATATTGATCAGGTCATCTGACGACCTGTTTTTAGGAAAACCTCTTTGAATATCGTACACTATTCTGAAGATAAATTGGAAGGGTTTTCTGGAAAATTCCTTTTTGCGGATGTTCTTTCTATAAAAAAGAGAAGCTCTGACGGCTCCTCTTTCAGCTTCCTACATTCTGTTTTAAAATACTTCCCAGCTTTTGAACGCCCTTGACGATGCTGTTTTTATCAGCATAACTGAAGGATAAGCGGAGATATTCGGCTCCGTCTTTCGGGTCTAAGAAAAAGTATTTGCCGGGTACAAACGAAACGCCTTGAGAAAGGGCTTGAGTCAGCAATGCTGAAGTATCCGCCCCCGGAACTTTTATCCAGACAAAGTAACCGCCCTTCGGAACATGCCAGGATACGGATTCCGGGACATATTGCGTTAATGCTGATATTAAGGCGGCACATTTGGTTCGGTACGTGTCACGTATGACGACAAGCCTTTCATTGAAATCTGTTTGTTCTAAATATACAGCGGTCACAGCCTGGGAAAAGGGGTGGTCTAAGTCTTTTTTAAACCATGACAGCGCGGTAATGAATTCACTTGCCCCCGTTATCCATCCGATCCGCATTCCCGGTGCCGCGATCTTTGATAATGAACCGACGTGCAGCACCCTGTGATCTTGATCCATGGCTTTCAGCGGCGGGGGAATTTCGGTAAATCCGAGCTCTCCGTATGCATCATCCTCCAAAATGAGAAAATCATACGTTTCGGCAAGCTGCAATACGCGGGCTCTCCGCTTCGCTGACATGGCGGTTCCCGCGGGGTTTTGAAAGGCCGGAATGGTATAGAGAAGGCGCGGAAGGACGAGCCCTTTGCGCTTTCTTTCCTCCAGCATGTTTTCCAATTGATCTGTCTGAAGGCCGTCCTCATCTGACGGAATGCTCAAGATATGCGGCGTATAGTTCTTAAAAATCTCCAGCGCCTCCATATATGATGGAGACTCTATGGCAACGGCCGTTTTATCGTCAATGAGTATCCGGGCAATCAGATCAATTGCCTGGCAAGCACCTGATGAAATCAACAGTTCGTCATATGAAGAATGAATACCGCGGGCAGACAGCCTATCTTGAATTTGCTTTTTTAATGCGGTTATTCTCGGGCTCCCAAGGTAGTGAAGCGGTAAATCACGTTCCTCTTCAAGAAGATCGGAAGCGGCTTTTTTCAGCTGCTCATAGGGTACGAGAGCTGGATCGGGATAGCCGGAATGCAGACGGATGCACTCATCCGGAACGGCCGGCATCCATTCACCCGGAGGATCATTGTTAAGAGCTTTCCTGATGTTTTCAGAAAAAAAGGATTCAGCCCGCATTTGATCATATCCCCTTTCACCAATCAGCTGTTTCACACATTTTCTTCAAAGTAAGTCCCAAGCACCCCTTCAACATTCGTCAAATGCGCCTTCATCGCTCCTTCAGCCTTAGCCGCGTCTTTGGAGGCGACGGCGTTGTAGATGCGTTCATGCTCTTCATACAGCCGCTGTACGCTCGTTTTTTTAGAGAACAGCCATATCTTTCTCGTTTCTCTCATCGTTTCCAAAAGCAGAGCGGAGACATGGTTCATGAGATGCTTGAGCAGCTCGTTTTGTGAAGCTTCCGCCAGCGCCATATGAAAGGAGAAGTCTGCTTTTTCTCCCAGTTCTTCGTCTCCGTCAATGTCTTTCATCTCCATGAGCGCCTGATGGATTTTGTTCAGGTCTTCCTCGGTGCGTTTTTCGGCGGCCATGGCGGCGACTCCGAGTTCGAGCAGTTTTCTGACTTCAAGCAGCTGTTTGACATCCTCTTTTTTCATTAAGAGCGCCGATGAGAGCTGCTGGGAGATATGGGACGGCTCAAATTCTTTAATGTACGTGCCTTCCCCCTGCTTCATATCGACAAGCCCCATCGCTTTCAGGGCTGACAGCGCCTCCCTGACCGCAGAGCGGCTCACTTGAAAGCTCTCAGAAAGCGACTGAACGGAGTCAAGCTTTTCGCCGGGCTTAAGCTCGCCTGCTTTAATTTTGTCCAGCAGCGCGTCTGCGATTTCCTCGTATATTTTTTTCGTTTTGATCTGTTTATATTTCAACGCGTATCACCTCGTTACTTGTGAGTCTTGATGTTTATCGTCTATTATACTTCTTTTTTCGTTCTGCCAACAGGTTCAGACAATTTATTTAAGAAAGGTATTGAACTTTCAAATTTTTCAAAATATAATGCTAGTTAACCCGGTCATCTGATGACCTTATCATAAATCGAAATCGCTTACATAATACGGGGAGGGGTTTTTGGGATGCAATGGACACAGGAGTATGCGCCTGTAGGGGGAAACTTGCTTTGGTCGGCCGCTTGTGCGCTCGTGCCGATTGTTTTCTTTTTTTGGGCGCTTGCTGTGAAACGAATGAAGGGGTACAGAGCGGGGCTTTTGACTTTAGGGGTTTCGCTTTTGATTGCTGTATTGGTTTATGGAATGCCGGCGGAGAAAGCGGTGCTGTCTGCTTCGCAGGGAGCGGTGTACGGTCTGCTTCCAATCGGCTGGATCATTGTCACATCCGTCTTTTTGTATAAAATCACCGTCAAAACGGGACAATTTGACATCATTCGCAGCTCAGTGCTGTCAATTACCGATGACCGCCGCTTGCAGGCGCTGCTCATCGCCTTCTCGTTCGGGGCTTTTTTAGAAGGCGCCGCGGGCTTCGGCGCGCCTGTAGCGATATCAGCCGCTTTGCTCGTCGGACTCGGCTTTCATCCGCTTTACGCCGCGGGTATTTGCTTGATCGCCAATACGGCGCCCGTTGCTTTTGGCGCGATCGGCATCCCGATTACCGCAGTCGAAGGCCCGACAGGTATACCGGCAATGGAGATTTCCCAAATGGTCGGCCGCCAGCTGCCGTTTTTATCCGTCTTTATTCCGCTGTATTTAATCATTCTGATGAGCGGGTTTAAGAAAGCCTTTGAAGTATGGCCTGCGATTCTTGTATCCGGCGTTTCCTTTGCGGCCGTGCAGTATGTCAGCTCGAATTTTTTAGGGCCTGAGCTGCCGGATGTGCTGTCGGCGCTTGTTTCTATGGGTGCGCTTGCGGTGTTTCTGAAATTTTGGAAGCCGAAAACAGCGTTCCGCTTTGCGGCGGAACGGGAATCAGCCGCCGCCTCTGATCACGATGCGAAAACGGTGTACGGAGGCGCCGCCATTTTTAAAGCGTGGTCGCCGTTCCTTCTTTTGACGGCCATGATCTCCATTTGGAGTATTCCGCAGGTGAAGGCCGCTCTGACAGGACACTACGACGGGAGTTCGATGTGGCTTTCCTGGCTGAATGCCGCCGGAAAAGCATTGACCTTTTCTCCTCCCGTTCCATTTGTAAACAACCAGATTCTGCATGCCGACGGCACACCGATCGAAGCGGTGTATAAGCTGGAGCTTTTCGGTTCGGCGGGTACGGCGATTTTAATTGCCGCTATTATGGCCAAGTTCGTTTTGGGCATGCCATGGAAAGCGTGGGGCGAAGCGTTTGCGGAGACATTAAAGGAATTAACGCTGCCGATTTTAACCATCAGTTCTGTCGTCGGTTTTGCCTATGTGACAAACGCTTCTGGCATGAGCACGACGTTAGGTTTGGCGCTTGCGATGACGGGTGCGATGTTCACCTTCTTTTCGCCCGTTCTCGGCTGGCTCGGCGTGTTTATTACAGGCTCTGATACCTCGGCCAACCTCTTGTTCGGCGGCTTGCAAAAGGTGACGGCGCTTTCTGTCGGCATGGACCCGGTACTTTCTGTCGCCGCCAACTCATCAGGAGGCGTCACCGGAAAAATGATTTCTCCGCAATCCATTGCGGTTGCATGCGCTGCTGTCGGCCTTGCGGGCAAGGAGGCAGATCTTTTTCGGTTCACCATTAAGCACAGCCTCTTCTTGCTGCTGCTCGTCTGTATCATTACCTTTTTGCAGCACCATGTTTTTTCATGGATGATCCCGTAATGCGGAGAACCTCCCCGTACTTGCCGCGGGGAGGTTCAGCTGTATCGTTTTCTCGCCGAGGACGGCGGAATATTCATTTGATCACGGTATTTGGCGACGGTGCGTCTTGATACCCGAATGTCATATTGGTCGAATAACATATCAGCCAGTTTTTGGTCCGAAAGCGGTTTCCTTTTATCTTCTGCGCTGATGAATGATTCCAGATGGGCTTTGACGGCATAATTGGAGGCATCCCCGTCCCCAGATGATTCTGCTTTTGCCGAGAAAAAAGTTTTCATATCGTACAGCCCGTATGGTGTTTGCACGTATTTTCCTTTAATGGCCCGGCTGATCGTTGATTCGTGAAGCTCCAGCGTTTCAGCGACCTCTCTTAACGTCAGCGGCTTCATCCCGCTTCTTCCTGTCAGAAAAAAAGATTTTTGCCGTTCGGTCAGTACGCTGATGATTCTGGTGATGGTTTGTTTTCTTTGCGTTAAAGCCCTGCGCAGCCAGCGCCATTCTTGGTATTTTGCCGACAGGTAAGCTTCCGTATCCCGGCATCCTGATGATAACAGCGGCTGATAATTGTTATGGAGCTGAATATCCGGGAAAGAACGGCTGTTCAGCTGCGCTTTAATGCTGCCGTTTTTCACCGTGATGAAAATATCAGGCTCGACATAAAAGCCAGGCTCCTCATGTGCGTAGCGAAGCCCGGGTCTCGGATCGAGCGCCGCAATCATATCAAATATGTCCTGAATGTCCGTGAGCGATATGCCTGTTTTCATTGTAAGCGCTTTCCAGTTTTTTCTTGCAAATAGCTCGAAGTAGTCACCGACAATCTGTTCCGCCTGTTCGTTCCGCTCAGGAAGACGGCGCAGCTGAAGAAGGATGCACTCTTGCAGAGAACGTGCGCCGATTCCGGCCGGTTCAAGCGACTGAAGTTTTCCGAGAACCGCCTCCGTCTCCTCTGCCGAAGCTGATACATGGTCGGCAGCAGCTTGTATCTCCTCTTCTAAATAGCCGTTTGAATCGAGTGAATGTATCAGATAATTAAAAATTTTCTCCTCATTCTTTGACAGCTTAATATCTAATGATTGCTGTTTCAGTGCATCCTGCAGGGTTTTCCGGGTGAGGCTTATCTGCTGGCTTCCGTCCTGCGCTTTCAACCTGTTTTTATTTGTTTTGTGGTAAGATAGTGGCGGCGTGTCTATTTCCTTTCGTTCAATCAGAGGGTTTTCCAGTGAGAGCTCATCAATATATTCGGCCAGTTCCGCGGAGTTATATCCGAGTAATGCGATGGCCTGTTTAAGCTCTTGAGTTAATTGAGGCTTTAGTATTTGTGTTTGCTGAAGTTTGATATCCATCATGCTCACTCCCCTTTTTTCATTGTACATGATTGGTTTCATACCGTATATACTTATTAAAAGGAGTTGCTTTATAGATGTCAGAACTTTTTTCCGTTCCTTATTTTATCGAGAACTTTACTCAGCATATTGAAATGAATCCGAATGAAGACCGAATTCATGCGATGAACAGCTATTACCGCTCAGTCGTTTCAACCCTTGTACAGGATCAGCTGACGAAAAACGCGATAGTGCTCAAGAGAATTCAGCATTTGGACGAGGCTTATAACAAAGTTAAACGGGGAGAAACAAAATAAAACCTTCCGCTCATGTCAGAGCAGGAAGGTTTTCCTTCGTTTCGGGGGTTTCCCGGATGAGCCGGGTGTTCGGCGCTTCTTTCATCCAGGTGTGATAATAGTTGGCGTTTTTCCCGTACGAATTGTCAATGACGGTATTTTTCTTTCCGAGCAGCGAGGAAAGGATGTGGCCGTGAAGCCTTGACGTTTCCACAAATTCATATCGGCTGAAAAATCGAACCGCCTTTTTCACCAGATAATCTGAATATTTTTCCCAAATCATCGCTATCGGCAGCGGGTTTCCCGCTTTTTTATTCAGGACATTCATCGTTTGGAGTAATGCGATTCCCCGGCGGTCTGCGGATGACAGTACATGCTTCCAGTCATAGCTTTGGACGGGATCCTCTTTTTGCAGATCCGGATGAGCCTCACCGTCCGTGCGGATAAAATGCAGCTTGCCGCAAGAAGGAGCGGCTTTCGGGATCATCGGAAACAGCTGATGGGCCATGTCCGGCAAAAGCCCGATATGGTTAGCTGAAAAATAGCGCTTCGCCGTTTCATAAGACACGTTATCCCTTGTGAAAAGGTGCAGATCCCTGTGTCCGGAAAAAAGCTCCGCTGTCCGCCGCAGCTTTTTTTCATCCCGAAAATAAATGGATTGCGGCAGAATGACGATCCTGTTTTCAGGAAAAGCTTTGACGATTTTTTCTCTGAAGGCCTGATAATACGGATAGAGATCCCCGAAATTCCCGCCTCCCTGACAGACAATGACAGCGTTCCGCCCAACCCGCCGGCCGAATGGAAAATTGTCCGGATTCCAGCGCTTTTTCGCGCGGATGCCGTGCGCTTTGAAAAAAGCCTCCGTCCCTTTCATAATAAATAAATCCCCAACATTTCCGTATAGGGGATAGTCGGCGTAAATGATCTCGGATTGCGGCGGTATGACGCTGAGGAGACCCGTCAATGTTTCCTTTAAACGGTTCATGACATGCTGGCTGTCCATGATGTCGCCCCCTTCGATTCAAATAACTGCACAAGTGCATCAATCACGCGGGTTTGATCCGCTTCAGACAGATTTGAGCCGGACGGCAGACAGATGCCGCGGCTGAAAAGATTTTCACAGACACGTTCATGATCGCTGTGAGGATAAAACAAAGATGATGAGAATAACGGCTGCGTATGCAGAGGCTTCCAAAGCGGCCTGGCTTCTATATGTTGTTCAGCAAGACAGGCGACGGCATCATTCGGCGTCACGCCGTTGTCCAGTGTCAGGGCGGTCAGCCAGCGGTTGGATACCGTTCCTTCAAGCTCCGGCATCATGCGGATGCCCGGAAACCTCTCTAATGCTTCCCTATATCGGTCAAACACCTTTCTCCTCGCCTGAACGCGATCCTCCAGCACTTCCAGCTGAGAAATCCCTACACCTGCGAGAATATTGCTGAGCCTGTAGTTATACCCGATCTGACTGTGCTGATAATGAACAGCCGGGTCACGCGCCTGTGAGGCGAGAAACCTCGCTTTTTCAATGGAAGCTTCATCATTTGAAACGAGCATGCCGCCCCCTGATGTCGTAATGATTTTGTTGCCGTTAAATGAATAAATGCCGAAATGGCCGAACGTTCCGCTTTGTATGCCTTTGTATGTCGATCCTAACGATTCAGCTGCATCTTCGATGAGACAAACGCCGTATGCATCGCAAAGGCCCTTCAATTCATCCATTTTCGCACTTTGCCCGTAAAGGTTGACGGCAATGACCGCTTTCGGCAGTCTGCCGCGCCGTTTCGCATCTTGCAGCGCCCGTTCCAGCGCGTCCGGCGACATATTCCATGTCTCCCATTCCGAGTCAATAAAAACGGGCTCCGCCTGCTCATATAAAATCGGATTCGCGGTGGCGACAAAGGTAAAGGAGGAGCAAAACACAGTGTCTCCTTTTGTAACGCCCGCCAGCCGCAGGGCTAGGTGGATTGCCGCCGTTCCCGAGCTGACAGCTGCCGCGCCTTTAACGCCCGCATAATCGGCCAGCCGTTTTTCGAATGAGTTGACGAGCGGACCGAGCGGCGCAATCCAATTGGAGCGGAAGGCTTCTGCGATGTACTCCTGTTCTTTTCCGCTCATATGGGGCGGAGATAAATAAATTCGGTTGTTTGTTTGCATGGAATCATCCTTTTTATGTGTGAATAGAGGAGATGACGCGGGCCGGAACACCGACGGCCGTCACACCATCGGGAATCGTACTGATAACGGCCGCCCCTGCGCCGATGACGCTCCAGCGTCCGATTTCTATTTGCGGAATGACTGACGCGCCTATTCCGATATGCGCCCCTTCCCGAACCTTCACGCCTCCCGCAAGTGCGGCACGCGGTGAAAGGTGGACGTAATCTCCGATTGAATTGTCGTGCTCCGCGATTGCGCCTGTATTGATGATGCAATGAGTGCCGATATTAGCCCCAGCCTGAATGACGGCTCCCGCCATGACGACCGTTCCGCTTCCGATGGCGGCCGCTTCGCTGACGATTGCTGCCGGGTGAATGAGGGCGGTGCAATCCCCATGCTCCAGCTCAAGCCGTTCAGCGAGCTTTTTTCTTAAGCCGTTATCTCCGACACAAATGGCAAAGGCGACATCCGGAACAAGTTTCCGCAGGAGATGTATGTCGTCCGGGCGGCCTGTATACAAGCCTTCCCGGACCGCAAAGCTGCTGAATCTGTCGTCAAAAATGCCCGCAAGCTGCATATCAGAGCGGGTATTTACAATCTCTTTCACTACTTTGCCGTGTCCGCCGTTTCCGATCAGCGCCACCATTTTCATGAGGAGATATCCCCGCTGCCCGTAAAACGCTTCGCCGTCACATGGTTGGCCTCATGGATGCCCTCTGAAATAAGAACTTTTCGCACCGTTAACAGCAGAATTTTCAGATCGAGAAAGAAAGAGCGGTTGTCGACATACCAAACATCCAGCTTAAATTTTTCTTCCCATGAGATGGCGTTTCTTCCGTTGATCTGCGCCCATCCTGTAATGCCCGGCTTCACGTCGTGGCGCCTCGCCTGCGTTTTTGTGTAAAGCGGCAAATATTCCATCAGCAAAGGACGAGGACCGACAAGGCTGAGATCTCCTTTCAAAACATTAAAGAGCTGCGGAAGCTCATCAATGCTCAGCTTTCTGATCAGCTGCCCCGTTTTGGTCAGCCGAAGATGATCCGGCAGCAGCTCGCCGTTTTCATCACGCTCATCCGTCATCGTTCTGAGCTTATATAAGGTAAACGGGCGCCCGTGAAGCCCGGGCCTCGTCTGTTTAAAAAACACCGGTGAACCGATATTGCATCTGACGGCAGCCATGGCGAAGAGGAGAATGACACTTGCGCCGCACAACAAAAGAATGGCCGCAGCCATATCAAATAAGCGTTTCGCCATCAAATCTGAACAGCTCCTTTCACTTTTCTGCATTTCTTCAAGGCAAGCCGCCTTTCTTCTTTCGTACAAACAAAGAAAAAGGCAAATACGGCATAGCCTATACATACGGCAAGCGCCGCGGCAATGAGTCCGGCCCAGCTGTCAACCGGATAAAACAGCCGAATCGCCCGGCAGACTGCCCAGGCAAACACAGCGGCCGCAATCGGGCCGAACATTCCTTTATAAAACACATGTTTTTTAAAGCCGGTAATATGCGATACGTAAAGCGGCGTAAAGACGACATTTTTAAGGACGAGGGCGATTGCCCCGGCAATGGTGATGCCGTATAAGCCAAGATGGGCCGGCCCGCTGAGGACAACAGCCAAGATGACGTTCAGCCCGCCTAAACATAACGTGACGATCGCAGGCGTTTTTTGTTTATTAAAAGCCGTCCATACGTAAAAAAGCGGCATGACTGACAGGCTGACCGCCAAATACGCGGCGTGAATATATAAGAGCGGCGCGGTCTGCACAAACGACGGGCCGAGCCAAATCGCAAGAAACGGTTCAGCAAGCCCGCCTAACAGAGCGGCAGGAAGCGCGAGGAGAAGCCCGTTCATCCGCACGGCCTGATTGGCGTATGTCATCAGACCGTCCATATCGCCTTTTGAATAGTACGATGTCAAAATCGGCGCAAACAAGGAAGCAAGCGTCCCCGCCAAGCTTCTGAGCAGGAGCGGAAACTGAATAACCGCCGCATATATTCCGGCCTCAGACGGCCCCAGCACAAGATTCGCGGTCATTAAGTCAATCTGCAAAAACAGCAGCACGCCGATCTGATTGACGGAGCTCCACGCCCCCGCCTGAAACAGCACCTTGCTCGTTTGAAACGACAAATTTTTACGTGTAAATGAAAACCACGGAATCAGCTTTTTAAAAAAGAAAAAAGACAGTATCGCGGCACAAGCAGCTCCCGCTAAGGCCGAAAGCTGAATCTGCCAAATCTTCGGCGTAAAACAAGTAAACAGAAAAAGCACACTCAGCACCCTGACGAGCATTTGCACGGCCTGAATCGAGCTTGTGATATAAAGACGGTTGGCAAAAAACGGACCTGTCGCAAATCCCGCCATAAAAAACGTCAGCATAAACAGCACGCTGCCGATCAAAATGGACAGCCGCACATCTGACAGAAGCTCTTCCGGCACATTCATCACCCGGTCAATAAAAAAAGCCGTCCCGGCGAGCGGCACAGCGAGCAATAACGATATCACGACAGACGCGGCTAAATAGTTGCTTACATACGCATTGGCCTCTTCCTTGTTCCCCCTGTGGGCGGCGACAGTAAAAAACCTCACAACGACCGAGCTGAGCGCAACGGTGATAATGGAGAAATAATTAATGATATTTTGCGTCAGATGGACAAATCCAAAAGCCTCCACGCCCAATGTTTTCACAATAAAAGGGGTCATCCAGACTGATAAAAAGACCGATAGTAAAAACGCCGTCACATTGGCGCCGAAATTGATGGCGAATTTCATGCTCCTTCCGCACTGCCTTTCTCTTTCGTCTTCCGTTCAAAGAACGCTTGCAGGAGAATAGGCAGGCGCATTTTGCATAAGCCGAGTACAACCCGCTCCCCCGTCAGGAGCTGCTTATGCCTGCACGGCGTGTTTCGGACAGCGGCTTTCACCATGTCATAAGATAAGATCCGCCGGATGTGATCTGTGATTTCATGTGACGGCTGCGGGGATGCACAGGCATTGGCCAGAAGCATCGGGATTTGATGCTTGCACAAATATGTATCGATATCTGTCCGGCAAGCTTCAGTCAGCCCGTTCACCTCGTAAAAAGCCATTTTAGCTTCGTATTGCTTTTGAAGCTGCTCATCTAAATGGGGCTTAAAAGGTATTTCTGTAAGGCTTTGCGGGTTTTCCCGATAGATATACAGACCCTCGTCAATGACTTTGACACGGGCGGCTTTGCGAAACGCAGCCAGATTAAACGGAGAATCCTCGGCAAACCGGATTTCTTCATCAAATAAAAGTCCGTTTAATGCGTCACGCCGGTAAATATAGCGCCAAACATACCAAATAAATCTTAATTCGTGGGCGCGTGTCAGCTGATCAGTCATATCGGCTTTTGTGAAGACGCGGCCTGCGGGAAGCGGCGGCCGCACATACGTCCTTTCCTTTAACGGCGTTTCCTTGTAAAATCCGCAGCCGGCAATATCGAGCCGTTCCTTTTCCGCTTCTTCATAAAGCCGTTCGAACATCGTGTCCGACACATAGTCATCACCATCCACAAAACCGATATACCGGCCGCGCGCGGCTTTGATTCCGGCATTGCGGGCCGAGCTGAGTCCTCCGTTTTCTTTATGAATGACTTGAACTCTTGCATCTTGAGCCGCCAGCTCTTCAGCTATCCGGCCGGACTGATCCGGTGACCCGTCATTGACGAAAATGATCTCGACGGATGTAAGCGTCTGTTTCATAAGAGAGGCTGCACATTCTTTGATAAAAGGCTCTGTCCTGTACATCGGGACGATAATGCTCACAAGCGGGGCGGTCATTTGGCATCACCGCTGATCTTTTCCCTCAGCCCTTCAAAATAGACGCTGCACGAAAAACCGCCTTCCCCTGCCTCATAAGCAAGCAGCCTGTTTACCTCAGCTGTCACCGTTTCAGGCTCGGGCCGCTCAATGAATGTCATGTGCGGAATGTTTTTCAGCCATTGATAGCCTTCCATCACTTTATGGTCAAAGGAACGAATGACGACACAAGGCGTTTTGGTCAGCGCGCAAAAAATCATCCCGTGCAGCCTGTCAGTCACTACGGCTTCCGCTCCCCTGAGCGTATCCCACAGCGCTTCCAGCTCCTTTTCGCGTGTACGGCGGCTGACCCTTCGGCCGACCGTCGTGGTAAATGAGTGCAGCTCTCCGTATTCCTCGGCCAAAGCGGCTTTTACCCTATTTCTCTCATCATCTGTGAGTGCGCTTTCGCGGTCTTCCCGTAAACAATGAAAAATTCCTTCACGCGGAACGTGCTGTTCGCTTTTGTCTAAATATAAAACCATGTCAGGCTGTTTGAGAACGGTTTTTCCGGGAAAATGCCGCTTCATCCATTGATACGTCGTCTCGTCTCTCGCCATTAACAAAAGTTCCGGATGCGCATTGTACACTTTTTTGGCGCGCTCCAGTTCCTTCCGCCCCTTTTTCGTGTCAGAAAAGTGAGCCGTCGCCGGAAGCTGGACGATTTTATACTGATGAAAGGTTTTAATGATAAAGCGGCGCGTCCATTCTTCATAACGGTACAAATCACCCATATTCCCGCCGCCGATGATGAACACCATGTCCTCGGGGTGACGTTTTTTGATCAGCGCCTTTGCGGACCTGTATATATCCTTCATATCCACCTCAACGATGTCAAAGTCGGGATACTCCCGTTCAAGGAACGTTTTGCTCGCGTAAGCGATGGCGTGATCGCCGAGATTATCGTGGGACGGGAGCAGGGTAAGTATGATTTTTTTTCGTGCGGCTGCGGCTGTTAGTTCCTGCTTCTCTTTTGCCGCTCCGAAGTGAAACTCGGACGGGTATTTGACCTTGAGCAGAAGCCACTCTGCGAGATTGATTTTCCATGATTGTATCGACATGTCTTCACCCTCTGATTTTCATTTTGTACTCAATTGCTCTTTGATACACCGCCGACGCCAGCGAGACGAACGGAACAAGCCTCAGCTTAGCCAAAAGCAAGAGGCATGAACGTTTGGCATCAAACGGCGACGTTCCAGTTTTTGACAGACTTAACCGGAACACCGGGTCAGCGCAAATCCGGCTGATATTGCTCCATTTCTCGGCAAGCAGGCCGCCGTTATTCCGTTTCCATTCATTAAGCAGGCAGACTGTGCCGTGCTGCACGATAAAGAAATCCAGCTCCTGCTGATACTCTTGCAAACTGCCGTTTTCGCGCAAAAAAGCCTCGTTCAGCCGATAAAGAACGAGACCTGAGTCAAACAGCTTTTTCTGATAGCTTTGCACAATAGAGGCCAGATGAATTCTATAGTGATAGAGCGGCTCCTCCACATACGATACCTTCCGTGCGAAAAAATGCGCCCGCAGGCTGAAATATTGATCCTCCACATGTTCCAGCTCATCCCGAAGCGGAAAGCGCAGGTGATGTTTTTCAATCATGGCTCTGCTGTACAGCTTATTCCACGAAAACCCGCTTACTTTCCCCTCGAATAAATCTTTCACATACGTTTGTTTCGGCCGGTCCTGATACGCCGAAGCGATCGTTGAAACGGCGGTTTTTCCCGTATCGGCAAACTCGGCCTTATATTCACAAATGACAAGCTCGGCTTCATCAGCCTTCGCCTTTTCATACATACGCAGGCAATAATCAGGCTCAATCCAGTCATCCGCGTCGATAAAAGCGATAAACTCGCCCCGCGCCGCCTCAATGCCCCTGTTGCGGACCGCGCCGAGCCCTTGATTATTTTGATGAATGATGCGGATTCTCTCATCCATTTTTTGAAAGACTTCAATTATCTCAGGGCTTTTGTCCGTTGACCCGTCATTGACGAGAATGATTTCGATATGGCCAAGCGACTGATTGAGCAGTGATTCCAAGCAGCGCTCTATATATGCTTCCGTATTATACACAGCAACTAACAAACTGACCGCGGGTGTTTCCATATGAACCTCCAGTATAAATTACCGGGAAAAAATCGTTCTGTACGGGAGCACAGATGAATCTACCGGCATAAGCAAATAACTGTAGAGAAAATAACAAACGATAATGGCGATATAAATCAGCGCATTCGATTTTTCATCAAAAATCCTGACGAAATAAGGAATCAGGATCATCTGGTACAGACCGAAATAAATATTAAACCGGGCAAAGATGACATCCTTTGTCGCCAGCAGGCCGAATAACAAACCGAGCAGACAGAAATTAACGATCACATCAATGTCCGGCCATAGCTTTCTCAGCCTTTCACGATAGCAAAATGCCAAAAACAGCGGCAGCAGCAGCACCGCGATTTTTACCACATTCATTCCGTTCGTATTGGTCATCAGCCATTTTTCATAATGGCCGTATGAGCTGTTTTCAAGCACGACGACAAACACGGAAATGAATTTCTGATACAAAAACGTCATGAGGAGAAACAAAGCCGACAGCCCGAAAATCGCCGGCGACCATGCCCTTCTTCTGACGATAAAATAAACCGGAATCATGACCAGTGCCGAGGAATGAAAGAGCGAGCACAACAGCACGAGCAAAAAATAGCGTTTCCAGCTCCCGCTGATCACATAGCGGACAGCCCAAAAGAGCGCAGCCGCCACCATATACTGTCTGATGCCGTTGAAGGAAGCATAATAATGATAAGTGCCTAAAAACAAAAACACACTCAGCTCAAACGGCCTTCCGAACTCGGCGAGCGCCTTTACAATAAAGGTGCACGTCACAACGGCAACGGTAAAATACATGATTTGCGGATCTTTCGTTATGAAATTCATGAGCCAGATGAGAGCGGTAAAACCGGGATCAACAGCGGCTTTTTTTGCGCCGATTCCAAAGATCTCCCATATGTTCCTGTAGTTTCCCGCCAGCCTGTACATCAGCGCGTACGTCTGAAAATCCGTCCCGACTCTGTAGCGTAAACCGGAGACAAAAATCAGCGATGCCAGCGGAATGAGCATGACAAGCTGATTCGGCCGATACCCGGTCGAAAGTGATTCATCACGGCCGCCGCACATTTTGGCGAACCATGACCAAATATAAACAATCCCCATATTGACTACATATACAATCATCGATTACTGTCCTTTTTCACAGTTCATATTGTAAAGCTTCATGACAACCCCCACATTTTCCTTCGCATCATATCCGAGCCGCCCGAGAGTCCGTCTGATATGCCCCTCGTCGGGCCTTGGCACGGCGGCTGCCTGCAAAATGGCGGCTGTCCACTCTTCCGGCGGCTCGTCAATGCTGAGTCTTTTGACGAGTCCAAGCCCTGCATCGGCTTCTTCCGTGATGCCTTCTGAAATCACACACGGAACACCGGATGCCTGCGCTTCGACGAGTACGACCGGCAGGCCCTCATAAAGCGACGGCATGACAAACACATCAATCGTCTTCATCAGCTCATGAACCCGTTCCTCAATGCCCGCAAAAAGCACATCATCGCTAAGCCCCAGCTTCTTTGCCATCTCTTCGGTTTGGGTGCGAAGCGGTCCGTCTCCGGCAAGAACAAGCTGAAAATCAGTTCCCCGCTCCTTCATATAAGCGGCAAGCTGCAGCAGAAACACGTGGTTTTTTTCTTCTGTGAAGCGTCCGATATGCCCGATAATCAGCCGATCGGGTGCAATGCCCCGCTTCCGTTTTTCGTGTTCAGCGCCCGCTTTACCGCCGGAAAACAAGTCTAGATCAATTCCGTTCGGCAGCAGGTGCACGGCTTTTTGATTCAGTTTTGCTTCTCCGAATAAAAAGCGGCCCGCGTCTTCCCCGCAGGCACACAGTGTCGTGGCGCAGGATGAAATCAGCCATCTGAATGCAAACAGCTGCATCCGGCCGAGCAGGGATGACCGCGCCCGCCACGATGTGCTGTGAGAATGGCAGATCCGCACCGGAACGCCCGCTAAACGCGCCGCAAGTGCGATAAATCCTGTTTGGAAATCAGTATGGGCGTGGACGGCGGCAAACGGCCCTTTTTCCTGAATGATCTGTTTCACTTTTTTCACAAACGCAATCGGATTTGTCCGTCCTATGCTCGGCACATAAAAAAGCCGTCCGCCGAGGGAGAGGATCTCCTCATCATAAGCGCACGGATCATTCCGATGGGTTAAAAAATCAAACTGCACCTGCGTCCTGTCCATCTTCCGATATAAATTCATCAGCATCGTTTCGGCGCCGCCTCTGTTCATCCCGCTGAAAATGTGCAGCACCCGCTGTGTTCCGTTATTCATGTTCGGCAAGCCCTTCTTTTTGGCGGAGGCCCCTGTTTTTGTGATAGCGGTTCATCACAGCAGGCGGCGTAATGGCGCGAATAAGCGGCTTTGCGACATATATGTAATCAGAAAGCGGAAGCTTCAGCCGTCTGCATGCCTGAAAGACAAGCACCGCGTTGTCAATCGAGTACGTAAACGATCTCCGTTTAAACGCTTCGCTGTCCTCCCTTACTTTATAGAGCGTCTCTTGGAGATTGCAGCCTCTGAAACCCGCTTCAAAAAAACGCAGCCACAGATCAATATCCTCCATCCGCCGGGTCCGCTTTACAGAACGGTAGCCGTTAAGCGCGCGGTAAGTCTCGGCCCGCATCATAATGGTGCCGTGGCAAAACGGCGTTCCTTTCGCCATAATTCTCGGTTTGGGAACTGCCGGCAAAAGCCTCGCGCCTCTTACACCGTATTCGTCAAAAACGAGCATCCCCGTTCCCACGACTTGATAGTGGGAATGCTTGTTTAAGAAGGCAGCCTGTTTTTCCAGCCGGCGCGGGGCGGAAATATCATCCCCGTCCTGCCGGGCAATATAGGCGCCAGTTGCGTATGAAAGGCAGCGGTTCAGTGAAGCGGCAAGCCGTTTGTTCGTTTTATTTTGAATCAGTGTGATCCGGTCGCTG
Source organism: Bacillus sp. YC2 (assembly GCF_019891195.1). Classification (NCBI taxonomy): domain Bacteria; kingdom Bacillati; phylum Bacillota; class Bacilli; order Caryophanales; family Bacillaceae; genus Bacillus; species Bacillus sp. YC2. The sequence continues at coordinate 328,478 of NZ_JAHXDO010000001.1, forward strand.
TAATGTTCCGCATACCGTTGCGCAATCTGAAGCGTGCCGTCAGTTGATGCGTCATCACACATGATCAGTTCCCAATTCTTATAGGATTGGCTCAAAATGGATTCGATGCTTTCTGCCAGTGTCTGCTCACAATTATAAATGCCCATGATGACAGAAATTTTCGGTTGTGCTCCTGAATTCATACGCTTTTCTCCTTTTTATCCATGTAAACGGCGTAAATACGCGCCATTTCCTCTACCGTACGTGTTTCTGAAAATGTTTCAGCCGTTTTCCGCCCTTTCTGCCCGAATGCTTTTCTCAAATCAGGCGAGCGGTACAGCTGTTCAATGCGGTCTGCAAATGACTCGCTGTCTCCCAGTGAAACGAGAAACCCATTCACTCCGTCTTGGATGATCTCTCGGTGCCCCCGGTTATCTGTGGCAACGGCGGGCTTTTCAGCCGCCATTCCCTCAAGGACGTTCATGCCGAGCCCTTCTCTCACACTGGAAGCGACAGACAGATCCGCAAGCTGAATCAGCTCATGAATGTCGCGGCAGAAACCGTAAAACCGCACTTGCTCTGACACTCCGAGTGTCTCAGCCATTCTCCTGTACGAATCTTCCATTGCTCCTTCTCCCGCAAACACGAGGCGCAGCCCGGGAATGCGGTTTTTCAGCAATGCAGCCGCCTCGATGAGAAGACCTTGATTTTTGTTCACATTTAATTCAGCGGGATACACGAGGATAAACTCGCCTGCGCCGAAATTGTATTTTTCCCGCAGCTGCTCAATCTCTGTTTGGCTGACAGGCCGGAATCTGTCCGTATCAACGCCGATGCCGTGTATCTTTTTCGCGCTGCATTCCGTTTTTCTCATGTTTTTCGCCCGTTTGTAATCCTCTTCATTAATCGTAATCAGACAGTCTGTATAGGAAGAAAGCAATTTTTCGATCGGATAATAGAGCAGCCAATTTTTCAGCGGCGCCCCGCTGCAGAAATGAAAGCCGTGCGCGGTGTACAGCACCTTTGTCCCCTTCCGCCGCGCTTGTCTCGCCGCAAGGCGGGCAAGCACGCCGCCGACCGGTGTATGGCAATGGATCATGTCATACTCGTTCTCCTCAATCAGCTGTTTCAGCCGCCTGTAAACGGAAAGGTTATCGGGATGAAACGGAGAGCGCCGGATCGGGACAGAAAACTTCTCATTCACAAACGGAAGGCTCATTTCGCCGTGAGCTGCAACGTGCACCTGCCAGCCCATCTCTTGAAACCATTTAAAATACGGAAGATGAAAGGCTTTAAAGTGATAATCGACAGTGGCGCAAAATAACACTTTTTTTGTCATGATTCAGTCCTCCTATTAAACGCCTGCCGCCGCTTGTTCGTGTGCTGACTCAATCGCCTCAAACAGCCTTTTTCTCAGCTCGGCTTCCGAAAGCCGGCTGTATTCTTCCATAAAGCGGATGAGCACGGGCCAATCGCCGTCTACCGCTTTCCCGATATGGATTTTCGGAAAAATCTGTTCCGTATGTACTTCGTTATGATTCAGTAATTCCTCATACATTTTTTCTCCGGGACGAATGCCGGAAAATTCGATGGGAATCTGTTCTGTCGTATATCCTGATAAATGAATCAGGTTTTTAGCCAAATCGACGATTTTCACTGGCTCCCCCATATCCAGCACAAAAATCTGCCGGCCTTTTGCAAGCGCGCCGGCCTGAATGACAAGCCGTGACGCTTCCGGAATCGTCATGAAGTAACGCGTCATCGCCGGGTGCGTCACTGTAACGGGGCCGCCTTTTTCAATCTGCTTCTTAAAAATCGGAATGACACTGCCGCGGCTGCCGAGCACGTTTCCGAAGCGGACGGCCGCAAATTTGGTGCGGCTGACCTTGCCGAGATTCATAATGACCATTTCCGCGAAACGTTTCGTCGCCCCCATGACATTTGCGGGATTGACTGCTTTGTCAGAAGAAATCAGCACGAACGTCTCCGTTCCGCACATATCGGCAGCTTCCGCCACATTTTTTGTGCCGATGATGTTGTTTTTGACAGCTTCTTCAGGGTTACGTTCCATTAACGGCACGTGCTTATGGGCAGCCGCATGGTAGACGACGTGCGGCTCATATTTTTTCATCAGCGTGAAGATTTTATCTCTATCCTGAATATCAGCGATCTCCGTATGAAAGGCCACATGCCTGCCGAAGCGACCGGCCAGTTCGGCATGGACGGAGTGAATACTGTTTTCCCCATGTCCGAGCAAGACGATCTCTTTCGGCTGAAATCCGCAGATCTGCCGGCATATTTCCGAACCGATCGAGCCGCCTGCGCCCGTGACTAAAATAATTTTTCCCTTTATGCTGTTTGAAATCTTGCTTGTATCAAGGGTCACCGGCTTTCTCCCAAGCAAATCCTCAGCTTTTACATCTCTGATGTGGCCCGCCGTCTGTGACCCGAGCAGAATTTCGTCAAATTGAGGCATGATTTTAATATGCGCGCCTGTCTGCACACATTCTTTATATAACGTCTGGAGCTCATGGGTGCGAAGCGACGGAATTGCAATAATGATATGGTGAATTCTCAGCTTTTGCACCGCCGGCATAATGCTTTCTTTTCCGCCGATCACGGGCAGCCCCATAATTTCAAGTTTATGCTTCGTCTGGTCGTCATCAATAAATGCAACAGGCGTCATCCCAAGGTCATTTTTCTGCAAAAGCTGCCGAACCAGCAGCGTGCCGCCCGAGCCAGCCCCGATAATAAGCGCGCGGGAAGAGGAGCTTTGTTTCTTCCCGATCGTTTCTTTCAGCACTCGCGAGACCATGCGGCTGCCGCCGATAAACAAAAGCTGGACCATCCAGCTGACGGCCAAAAGACGGAACAAGACCGTATGGAACACCGCATACTGGATGGCTGCCGTCATGGCGGCAGACAGCGTAATCCCCTTGATCAGGGCGAGCAGTTCACCGATCCCCGTATACGTCCACACCTGCTTATATTGATGAAACAAAAAAGCGCATACATGGTGGCTGATAAGCATGCTGACGGCAGTCAGCAGCAATGCTCCGGAGTCGTGAAAATGATAAGAATCCTCAAAAAATTGATATCCTATAATAACGGAAAGTAAAACGAGATAAGTATCCAATGCGAAAATCATTGAAAGTCTTCTCCGGTAACTCAATCTTTCCCCTCCTCATTTATCGGTTTAGCTGATACGGTTTTCTTTTTAAAAAACAGGCGTAACAGCTAAACCGATAACCTGCATCATCTTGAAGATAAAATGGGCATTTAACCCGTCCTCACACCCCGCCACCGACGACCAGCATCTAAGGCAGCTTCAACCGCTGCCCACAGCAGAGCCGAGTGCCTCCGTTGATAAAGGTAAGGAGACATCACCTGCATCGCTCAATACGAGTAATGCTCTGTTTTTTTGATTTTCTTTTTATTGAGCAGCGCACCCAAGAGCTTCGCTTTTGACTGCTGGAGCGCGTCCCTCGCTTTTTGGACGGTATCCATTTTGGTTTTTCCGCTTAATACGACGAGCACGCTTCCATCTGTCTGATTCGCCAAAATCTGGCCGTCCGCCACTGCCAAAAGCGGCGGGGAATCAAAAATCACCAGGCTGTACTGGTTATAGATCTCCTGGATCAGCTCTCCCATCGCTTTTGAAGAAAGAAGTTCAGCCGGATTCGGCGGCGTCGGCCCGCTCGTTAATACGTAGAGATTATCAATCAGCGTTTTTTGAACCGTTTCGCCGAGTGAAGCGTTTCCAACCAACACATTCGTCAGGCCCTGTACATTTTCAAGCTGGTAAGTCTCGTGAATCGTCGGTTTTCTTAAATCCGCATCCACAAGCAGCACCTTTTTCTCCTGCTGCGCGAATACCGCCGCAAGATTAGCGGCGCTGAATGACTTTCCTTCTCCCGGAACGGAAGACGTGACGAGAATGGAGCGTAAATGGGTCTGGACAGAGGAAAACTCAATGTTTGTCCGAATGGTGCGGTATTGTTCGGCCACCAATGATTTATGATGTAACACGGATATTTGAGCCAGCCCTCGTCTTGTTTTCTTTTTTCTAAAGCCCAAACGCCTCACTCCCCGAAATATTTTTCATCAGATTGTGTCTGCTGATTTTTGATGTCATACACAACCCCTAATACAGGCAAGTTTGTTTTTTCGCTAAGCTGCCGCTCACTTTTAATGGTTTCATCAAGAAAATGCAGAAAAAACGCCAGCGTAACGCCTGCCATAAGAGCCGCACCGAATGCCATGATGATGTTTCGGATGCGCGAAGGCTTGACCATCGGACTTTCCGAAGCCTTTGCCTCAGACAGAACGACCACACCTTTCATATTCATCCTGTCGCGGACCTCTTGTTTAAATGTCTTGATCAGCGTGTTCGCAATAGCGGCCGACCGGGCCGGGTTTTTATCCTGCACTGCAACCGTAATGATTTCAGATTCGGTTTCGCTGCTAGTCACAATCTTTCCTTTTAAGGCAGACGCCGTTTCAGAAAGGTGTAAGGAGTGTTTCACCTTGTCCAGTACAACCGGGCTTTTCATTATGGTTTGAAATGTGTTGTTGTAGTGAAGATTCAGCTGGATGTCGCTGAGACTCGAGTTTTTTTCACCGCCTGTTTCATGAATGAGCACTTGGGTCGACGACTGATAAACGGGAGAGATCACCCGAAACTGAATGTATCCCGTTATGAGCGTCACAACTGCAGTCATGATGAAGATCAGTAAAAATCTGTGCTTGATAATTCCGAATAACTCTTTAAAACTCATATTCTCATTCATGTAATATATAGCCCTCAGCCTTATTGCAGCAGGCTTTTACGCCCCCTTCTGTTAATGATTGGATTATAAAAGAAAACCTTGAAATTTGAAAATTTCAAATTAAGCCATTAAGTTCTCTTTAGAGAACATTTTCATGATTTTCCTCTTATTTACTGCACTTACCTTATAATTTTAAATTTTATAAAGAACAAAAAATTTCTTATAATGAACGAAATAATGCCAGTACACAGGGGAGAATCCAGCACAATGATTGGAAGAATAATTCGTTTATACCGCAGAAGAAAAGGCTACTCTATTAATCAGCTAGCAGTTGAAGCAGGTGTCTCTAAATCTTATTTAAGCAAGATAGAAAGAGGCGTTCACTCAAATCCGTCTATACAGTTTCTGAAAAAAGTATCATCCACCCTGCAAATAGATCTGACAGAACTTTTTGATGCAGAGACGATGCTGCATCATATGGGGGAGACAGAAGACGAATGGCGGATTCATCTTGTGCAAGCCGTGCAGTCGGGACTGCCGAAGGAAGAGCTGTTCACCTTTACGAACAAACTGACCGAAAAGCGGCAGGAGCCTGCCCGCTACAGAAACAGAAAACTGACTGAGTCCAATATCAAGGAATGGAAAGCGCTCATGCAGGAAGCAAAAGACCTGGGCCTGTCCGTTCAGGAGGTCAGATCATTTTTAGAACGGAAGCGATACTCATGACATGCTTATGAAAGGGCTTTTATTCGCTTCCTTTCATCATCTCTGTTTATAATGAAAAGAAAAAAGGGGATGATGTTATGACTGCACTTACCGTTCAAACTCGTTACGGAGCCTTAAAAGGAACGGCCGAACACGGCGTCTATTCATGGAAAGGCGTTCCGTATGCACAGCCTCCGGTCGGAACATTGAGATTCAAAGCGCCTGAGCCGCCCTCATCTTGGGAAGGAGTAAAAAATGCCGATTCATTCGGTCCGATTTGTCCGCAGCCGACTGATTTGCTGTCCATGTCATTTTCAGGAGACGTGCCGCCCCAATCTGAAGACTGCCTTTATTTAAACGTCTTCGCTCCCGGCTCCCCCGGAACGAACCGGCCTGTCATGGTATGGATTCACGGCGGCGCGTTTTATTTAGGAGCAGGCAGCGAGCCGATGTACGACGGGTCTGTGCTTGCCGGACAGGGTGACGTCATTGTGGTGACACTCAACTACCGGCTGGGCCCGTTCGGTTTTTTACATATGGGTTCAGTTGATGAATCCTATGCCAACAACATCGGCCTGCTCGACCAAATCGCCGCGCTGCAATGGGTGAAAGACAATATCTCCGCTTTCGGCGGCGACCCTGATAACGTCACGGTGTTCGGAGAATCTGCAGGCGGCATGAGCATCGCATCCCTCATGGCAATGCCTGATGCAAAAGGTCTGTTTCATAAAGCGATTTTAGAAAGCGGCGCCTCTCAAACGATGCCGGCGGACATGGCCAAAGAGATCACAGCGGCATTTATTAATGAAGCCGGCACTGATCAATTGCAGGCGCTTTCCGTTAATGACATTCTCGAGACTGCGGATAAAGTGCGGAGCACATTTGAACAAAACATTTTTCAGCTTTTGTTTCAGCCCGCCATCGATCCGGCCACATTGCCTGCGAAGCCGGCAAAAGCCATAGCAGACGGAGCCGCAGCGGACATACCGATGATTATCGGAACCAATCGTGATGAAGCATATTTGTTTTTCACCCCTGATACAGAAATTCACTCTGAAGAAAAGCAGCAGGATTATTTGCTTTACCACCTCCAAGAAAATTACTCCAAGCAAGCGGCTGATTTGTACCCGCATTCCTTAACGGGACAAATCGATATGATGACGGATTTGATTTTCTGGCGGCCGGCCGTCGCTTTCGCCCAAGGACAGTCGCAGCACGCGCCGGTCTGGATGTACCGCTTTGATTGGCACGGCGAAACACCGCCGTTTCATAAAGCTGTGCACGCTTTAGAATTGCCGTTTGTGTTCGGAAACTTTGATTCTTTGAAAAAGACACTGCAAGAACCGCTTGGTGAGGACACAAAACAGCTTTCCAAACGAATACAATCCGCATGGCTGGCTTTTGCAAAAACCGGAAACCCGAACACTCCTCACGTGAATTGGCCTGAGTATCAAACCGATTCACGCGACACTTTCATTCTTAACACGGCTGCTGCTGTTGAAAGCGATCCTGAATCAGAAAAACGCCGCATCCTCTTTCAAGCATAAAAAACCCCAAGGGAGCCGGCTCCCTTGGGGTTTCATTTTACTTCATAATGCAATTCAGCAAATTGCTTATAACGCCTGACATCAGTCAGCTTCAGCCTGGTCTCCCGGTCTCTCGGTTTAAATAACGGAATTCCCCGGCCGAGCAGAACGGGAGCAATCTGAATGATAAACTCATCCACGAGTTTTTCCTCCAGAACCGGATGCAGCAGCTCACCTCCGCCGACAATCCAAATTCGCTTGCCCTCTTGACGTTTCAACGCTTTGATAAAATCGGCAGGATCTTCATGAATAAATTGCACATATTCATTAGAACCGGTCGATGTCCGGGAAAACACAAAGCACTCTTTACCCTTATACGGAAATTCCTCAGGCAATAAAGTTAATATTTCCTCGTACGTTTTTCTGCCCATGATGATCGTATCGACAGTTTCATAGAAGTCTGCATAATCGGTATCTTCTTCACCTTCAGTTCCGATTAACCAATCCAAAGAATGATTTTCCCGGGCAAGATAACCATCTGCGCTTACCGCTCCGTAAAATACCAGATTTCTTTGACCGTCCATCTTCAGTCCCCTCTCGTTCTGTGCCTCTGTTTATAATGAATTCACACAGACCCATTATACTGCAAAGTGCCCGATACGGTTAAATGGGGACATAAGCTCGCATGCCCTATCGCTTGAAAACGGACCCACGGCCGTCTTTGATCTTATCCTTTTCACGAATCCGTCCGCTTCTCAGCGATGCCCCTGTTGAATATTCGGCACCGGCAACATGTTCGCCCTTGATGATCATAAAGCTATTATGGCCCAGCTCAATGGGGACGGCAGAATCCGCGTCTGCTTAAGTTTTGCCGCCAGCCGGGAATGGATTGATGAAAGCGGCATACGTTACGCCAGCCAGAGGAAGCGAAACAGAAACTTCTGCAGCTTTTTGAAGAATGGAGCGATGACCTGAAAAATCACATTCGATACGCCGGCGGAGACATTCTTCCGAGAAGACCGCACGTCTGCCCGTGCATCATAAGTAGCAGCACAAACCAGGCATAACGTTTATCGGCGATGCCGCCATTCGCCGGCCGCAGGCGCCAACCTCGCCATGCTGGATGCGGCGGAATTCGAGCTGTCGATCTTACACAATGCTGATATAGACAAGGCCGTACGGGATTACGAGGAAAAGATGTTTGCATATGCCCAAGATGCGGCAACCGAGACCGACTCAAACATGAAAACGTTCTTTTCGAACAACGACACACAGAAGGTAGGCAGCATGATGAATACGTTAGAAAAAAGATCATAACAGATGAATTGGAGGAGGCCGAAAGCCGTATGCAGAGAGCTTTCGGCAAAACAAATGACAGAAAAAGCGAAATGTATCCCCATCCATTTACACATCCAGATGCCGAACGGGAATTTCTCAATGACACCGACACTGCTCCATACAGAAGATGCTCTGATGCTCGTTGATACGGGTATGCCCGGTATGATAAAAGACTTCTCATCACAGATTAAAGCAGCTGGATTTTCACTCCGGGAATTAACCGTCGGCGTGCTCACGCATCTAGACATTGATCATATCGGAAGCCTTCCTCAACTAAAAAAAGAGCTTCCTGACATTGACGTATATGCCCATGAAGCTGACAAGCCTTATATTAACTGAGAGCTTCTTCTCGTTAAAACCCTCCCGAAGCCGCCCGCTGACCAAATCGGCGGTGACGGCGCACAAGCTTCCGGCCAGTTCGTCACTCATACAATCACGGACGGAGATCAATTGATCGGCGGTTTCACTGTCATCCATACGCCCGGACATACATCGGGACATATCAGTCCGTCAGTATCATCCGGCCTCCAAGACGCTATCGCCGGCGATGCCATGATCGTTAGAGAAGGCAAACTTCAAGGTCCGAACCTCAAGCAAATCCCGGACATAGAAGAAGCCTATCGATCCGTGGAAAAACTGGCCGCCTGTGATATCGAAAAGATTATCTGCTATCACGGCGGTTTATGTGATTCAGAGACTAACAAAAAAATCGCGGACATCGCCGCGGCAGGAGTTTACAAGAAAAACTTTTCATAGCCAACTGGAATAAACAGAATTGTAAAGAGGATTTTCTCAGCTAAATGAAACATCCAGTCACTTATGACAACAGCTGGATGTTTCAAAAACTCAGTTCCGCTCTTGTTTTGTATTACCACTTTGATTCTTCTTTAAATTTTCTATTAATTGATGACGAAAAGAAGTGTCATTAATCAGTTTTTGCAGAAAGGCCTGATACACATGATCAATCCATAACATATCTAACCGTGTCATATCCTCAATAAAGAAAGCCAACGATAGTGAATCTGAATCAGTCTCTTTAAACACAGCAGAAGTCATAACAAATAAAGTAGAACCTCCTTTATACCATATTCGGGTTTTATCCTGAGGATTCAGAGGTCCGGTAATCTCATCTAATATATCCTTCTCCGATTCACTTAATAGGTCTCCTGTTCCTAAACGGTACATTAATCTTGCATAATTTTCACTAGAGGAAGCAGGAAGTTTTTTTGTAAATTCCCGTTGTATATTAATATGATTAGCAGAAGAGAGTGCTGCTCTCAGTGTATCAGCTTTGCCCTGTGATAGGGCATCAAAAACCTTTTCAGAAATTTCCATGAATTTCTTTTGTTTCATGTCTTTCATGTATTCAGGAATATCTTTTGTTTTTTTCTGTTCATGTTTTTTCAGATAAGGAGCCACTAACATAGACGAGTTTATAGAAAAAACAGGTGTGTGATTAACGGGCAAATAGAGATCGACTGTCTTTTGTATGTTTTCTGGTCCGATAAGCGAGTAAATATAATCTGTACACGCATTTGAACTGTATCTCATCATACCGATAAGAACTTCTTTTATGGTCACTATTTGCCCGATATTCTCTTTACTTTTCCAATTGTTATGTGCTCCTCCATCAGTATGAGGGATGTAAAATTTATCAATCTCTTCAACATTGATTGTTTCACTAAAGCTTATATTCTTCTTTCTGACTTCATGCACGCACGCCAGCAAAAATAGAATTTTTACTGTGCTTGCTAAGGGGAACAGCTTACTTCCATTATGATTAATAAGTGTTTGATCATTATTAATAACAGTCAGACAAACACGCTCAGGGTGGGATGCTATGAAGCGGAGCAAATCTTCAACAGTCCTATTTCGATCCCTTCTTTTCATAAAAGCCGCTAAGCCAAAGAATCCGCATATAAAAACAGCTGCAATAAGCAGTAAAACCATAAGAACTACCATAACTATCCCTTCCTCTCTTGCTGATTAATCCGGCATGTTTTTTCATTACATTGTCCCTCAAAAATGATGTTTCTTTTCGATGAAATAAAATCATATAACATATCACTGACACGAAACGGCTTAGCCAAAAGAAGTATCACGTACAATCCCCATAGCGCAATGATCCGTTTGCTCATCTCGGTAAAGGTATCTGCACCAGAAACTAAACCTTTCTTCAACGTCAGCCCATGCATTCGCTTCTCTAATTCCTTAATATCAACCCATTCCTTTACAGTGAGCTGCTCATCTCGAAAGGATTCAAACACAATTAAATTCAGCCAGTCAAGCCTCTTGATTCTCTTTTTCGTTTTAATACATAACGGGCACCATGAATCGTAATAGACGATCATTTTCCATTGTGTCCGGGTTCTCTGCAACACTTTTTTCTTAACTGTAATATTAAGATAATGTTTCAGTCGATTATAGGTAAAGAATAAATATTTGTATTCCTTATCAGTAAAAATCACTAATTCAATTGCCATCATGACAAGAGAGAATGAATATAATCCCATTCCAAATGCAATACCAATATGTAATAAACAAACCAGCAACACAGCGAGCCATTTTGTTTTTTTGTTTATAATAAGAAAAGGAAAAGCGATTTTCAATAAAACACTGGCATAACATATAACGACGGATAGATAGATATGGCTGCTGACCATTTCTTCAAGAAAAGGCATAGTAACCGTTTTGACTTGTGAAATGTAATACAAGGCCGTTCCATTATTCCAAGTCTCGCCCATAATTTGATAAATAGCGGATGTGACATATACAATACAAACCTGCATAACACAAAAAAGAACGGCAAAGTATTGAGTAATATTAGAAAGGGTCTTCCTAAAATCAGATAACAAAGCTGTTTTTTTGCGTAATAATGCATCTAAAGAGAAATACCTTGTCGTATTTGCAAATAAAAGATAAAAGAGTGTAATCGCCATTAAATTATCACCGCCATCCCCGATGTAGGAGAAACGAGCATATAATGAATAGAACAAGACATAATTCAAGACACCCATCAAACGGCCTTTAAAACCAAGAGTGAATAGAATAGCCGCCACAATCCCCACATGATAAACTGCATCAAAATACTTTAAAGACGACGTTATATTATACAATGAAAATGTAGTCTGTTTCCAAGCACTTTGAAATGCATTGATGCCATAATCGGAGAACAAGAAATACCTTTGGCTGTAATGGATCAAATAAAAATATAAAATGAGCAAGCCAAATACGATGCGCAGCAAGCTTACCCCAATATAAAAGCGTTCTTTTGCAAAATAGTTGATTACTCTATCTGCAACCCTGTTATTCACGGTCATTGTTCTCTCTCCTCATTTAAAAAATGAAACCACTTGATTATTGAACTCTTTCCATTTAAAAGTAGTGCTCTGTTCTAATTTCTCTTTCTTTTCCTTGTCATTTCGGTCAGAAAACGCAATCGGCTTCACTATATCTATTCTCACTTTTATTCTTTTTATTGTGCCAGGATTATATATGGATTTAGCATATGAACTTGCATATCGATATACATTTTCCTCGCCGATTTTTTGGCTCTTCCCTATTTCTTCTGTAATCGTCTTCATTTGCTTATCATTCTTTTCATCTGCTTTTTTTACATATTGAAAGATGACATCATCTTGATTATTTCCAAAAATCTCAGAGGAAAGGCCATCTATTATTCTTACAATTCGATTGTAAGGGGTGATAATTTTAGTGTGATTTTGTTCTTTTAACGGTGTAGAAATATCAATCCACTGATCCGTTGTTTTCGGTCTTCCAGTATCAATTTTCATATATATGTGTGTATTGGTGGTGATAGGATCCGGCGCAAACAAATGCCAATTTTGTTGAAATAACGTGTTCGTATAGCGGTCAGAAATAGGTTTGACTGCGAGTGCTAATGGATTAGGCGGTAACACCTTTGCTATAATCAAAGAGAAATGCCCAACAAAGATCAACATTAAAATAAACAACAAGCTGACAAAAAAAGTTTTGTTCTTATCCATAAAAAAACCTCCTATAATAAAAAAGAGGGACAATAATTCATCCCCCTCTTTCATATAAGTTATTTTTTATCAAAAATAACATCCACATTATTTATATCTTTATCGGGCTCATGATTAATACTAAATCCTCCATTGTCGAAAAACATGTTCAATGCTTTTCCTCCATAGTGCTTGGCTGCTTCTGTTCCATACACCCACGCTTTTTGAGCTACATTCCCTATGCCTGCTGCATGAACGTCTTTGCCGTCTTGCGAAACGTTTTCCAGTTCAACTTTTTTTGTCTCCAATGTTGCGGCTGAAGCTGATGAATAGATAACAGACCCCAGAATCCCAGTTCCTATAGTGACAGCAATAACAAATCTTTTAAACTTCATAAAAAAGCCTCCTTTTATAGAATACATTTTCAATATATTAACAAAATTAACACATGTAAAATAATTGAATATAATATAAATAATTTACATATTAGGTTTAATGTACCTTATTTTAAAATTATTTTTCTATTGACATGCTAATTAAGGGTATTGAGCAGAATATTTTCATACTTTCTGTCACCCTTAAAGGATGTTTTTAAAGACAAATAGGCATTAAGAACCTTTTTCATTCAAAACCTATTTCTGTGTAACTGGATTTCACTACAATGTGCTATTCAGATCATTACCTTTAGGATTTTCCACTTTGTTTACAGTATGTTATATTTTACTCGCAACAAAACTCTAAACTGAACATTCGGTTATAAAAGGAGCTTTTACATGAAGAAATCAGGGTATATCGGGGGAACTGCAGTGGTGATTGGAGCGATCATTTTTATACTTTCAATCATATATTTACGCCAGACCGATTATTATGCTGTTCGGTGGATAGGAGCAGTTCTCATGTTCGGGGGAATCATATTCGTTCCGACTTACAAAGCCAAAGAAACAGAAAACAGCAATAAAAAAGAAACCCGGTAGCCGTACCGGGTTTCTTTCCTTATTATTTCAATTTCCCCGCGCGAATCTCATCGGTCATCCCTTCATACGGAGCTTGAGAAATTAATGTTTCGTTATTGATCCCCGCATTGTTGAGATACGTAATATCCGCAAATTCAGGAACGACGTATTTAGGATACGTATCATATTTCTCACGGGATTCTTTCATGACGTCAATGAAATCATTTTGATAGCAAACCGTGATTTCAGGATGCTCATGAACCCATTTCGGGAAGAAAATGATACCGTGCATCCGTTTTTCATTCGGCATAAAGTTTAATGAAACGTCAGTGCCTGTCGGTTCAGTCCAGGATACTTTAAATACGCCTTCTGTCAGCTTCACGATATTCACTTCCTGGTCGCGCACCCAGCGTCCGCCTACCATGCCGCTATGAATCCGATAGTCAATCGTATGGTCATTTTTAATATAAATTTCATACTCCCAGCCGTTTTCATACGTATAGATCATGTGGCTTCCGATAAAGTTCTCCATTCTGATTCACTCTCCATTTTCATTATTGACTTCATAAATATCTAATAGAATGTGATCCGGCATTCTGACGAATGATCTGTGCATCAGCGCCGCCCGAAAGAACACGGCCTTTTATAGCACCGCTTCCGATTTCGCCCCGAATCGGAAACAGCTGCCTCTTCCCCCATTCAGTCTGCCCAGCAACCATCGGTTCATCCACTTCGATTTGCACAGACAGCGCTTTTTCCAAAGAAGATTCATTCAAGCCGTATCACTTCCATTGATACTATGTCTATATATACATGTAACTATTTACATGATTAATTGTAACTCCGTTATCATAAGCCGTCAAATGTGCCGCCCGCTTTCTTTGGAAAACAAATAACAAAAAAAGACAAGGGATCTCCTTGCCTTTTTACGCACTTAGCGTTTTATAACTGAGCCTGCACAGAAGATTCAATGTCACCCACTAAAAAGAGTGATGAACGCATATCCGTTCACCACTCCCTTTTTCTTCCTATATATCCTTCCTTCTGAAAGGCCACCAGTTCCCTTCTCTAAACGTTACGATAATTGCCGGAATCAGCAGAGGAAGGATGATGATTCCATAAAGCAGCAGGCCAATAATGACAACAGTTGCCACTTCCATCAGCGTAGTGACTCCTGAGGGCATCATGGCTGCAAATGTACCCGCCAAAATGATAGCAGCCGTCATGATAACGGAACCCATTTTGCTCATTGATTTTACGATGCCTTGCTTGATGCCGAGATGGACTTCTTCTTTAAAGCGATCAAGCAGGAAGATTGAATAATCTATTCCTAATGCAATTAAGATGACAAAACTAAAGAATGGGACAGCCCAGCTTACTCCATCATTGCCAAGGATATTTACATAAATTAATTTCGTGATAGAGATCGACGTGTAATACGTGATTAACAACGATGCCATCATATAGAGCGGCATGATCATCGAACGGAACAGAATGGTTAATACGATAAACAAACTAACAAGCATAATCACCATTGTTCGTGATAAATCTGTTGTTGAGACATCTTGTAAGTCTGCATTCTGGCTGGTCACTCCGCCGTAAACAATAGCGGAACCTTCCAGAGGCGTATTGATCACTTCATCAGCTGCGGCTTTTTTTATTTGATCGACTGTGGTAATGGCTTGTTCCGAGTAAGGATTGATGTCCAATACTACGCTTAATTGAACGCCCTTGCCATCCGCAAATGTGTAAGTGTCTATGGACTTCTTAAAATCTTTGTTTTTCATCACGCGATCTGGAATGAAAATCCCGGTGTCCTGAACGGTTGAGCTTTTACTCATTTTCTTCAGCATATCACTTGATGCCGATATTCCGTCAGAAATTTTTGCCAGGCCGTCTTTTGCGCTCTGTACGCCGTCCGCGAGCTGACCGAGACTTTTCTTTAAGATGCCGGCTTGCTTCCCTTGTTCTGCAAGCTGCTGATTTGCCTGCTCAAGCCCGCTCTGAATTTGCCCCAGCTGTCCGCTGATGGCTGTCAGCTGAGATTCCGCCTGATTGGCATTACCCGTTTGACCGATCTGCTTTACGACGAGCTGCAGCTGCCCGTTTACTTTTCCTAACGCATTCGCTGCATCTGTCAGTGAGCCTCCAGATTCTCCGTTTTCAGCTGAACCAGCGGTTTGTCCGGCTATTTGTCTTAAACCGCCTTCTACCTTGGATAAACCGTTTTGAACATCGCCAATTCCTTTCGTTGTTTTATCCAGCCCGTCTGACACTGCTCCCAGCTGATGCTGAACCGTTATATCCGTTATTTCCTTTCCGGTTGGCTGGGTTATTGTCATCACGGATTCAACATGATCCACTTTTTCGATGGCTTTACTCACGTTTCCGAGATAAGGAATGATGTCGGCTGTTGTCAGCTTTTTATCTCCCTTGATCACGACATTCACTGGGAAAGCTTTTCCTTCGCTGAAGCCTTTCTTTATGGCCTCAAGTCCCTTTATTGATTGATAATCACTGCTTATTTCTGCTGTAGAATCGAAGGAAATTTGTTTATCATATGTCAAAATAAAAGGCAAGGTAATGATCGCTGTGATGACGAGAAATAGAAATGGGCGGGCAACAGAATGCTTGCCGAGAAAGGCCCACAGCTTATTATCACGATGAGATAAAGCTTTCTTAGACGGCCAAAATATTTTCTCCCCCATCGTCATCATAAAGATTGGCAGCAAGGTATAAAGAATAATCAATAATACCGCAACTCCGACTGCCACTCCCACGGCAGATTGAAAGATCGCAAATTTCGCAAAGCCTAAGGAAGAGAACCCGATCAGTACAGCAAAACCGCTGATAAGGATTGTTTTCCCCGCTGTTCGGTATGCTGTAAAGGTTGATTCAATCTTGTCATGTCCATTTGCTAATTCTTCACGGAAACGATTGAGGAGAAGTATACAATAATCCGTCCCGATTCCAAACAGGATGGCCACTAAAAACGATTGGGTGAATGAAGAAATAGGAAAATCAGCATATTTTACTAAAATCGCCAATAAGGATTGACTGATTAAATAGGAAAACCCAACAGCAATAATCGGTATAAACGGAGTGACGATTGATCTGAAAACAAGCAGCAGCAGCCCAAGAATCAAAAACACCGTAATCAATTCCGTTTTCTTTAAGCCGGCCTCTGAACTGTGCGCAAAGTCTTGATTGATAAGAGATGCTCCTGTAATGTTCGCCTTCATGCGGTCAGGCATGATCTGATAAATGTGATCCGCGATGTTTTCCGCCTGTTTATCCGATCCCGTTACATTAACAGGAATAAGCACCGTCTTTTGATCCTTAGATATAAGCTGATCGCGGATGTCCTTGTCACTTGAAAGCGGAGATGTGACACCTTCGACCCCATTGATTTTTTTTATGTTATCTGCTAATTCGCGTATCTTCTTTTGATCGTCTTTTTGTAAAGCATGGTCAAGTGTAATGACAACGCTTATCGAACGATCATTTTCCCCGCCCTGTTTTAAAAGCGTGCTTGCTTTTTGTGATACAGCATCAGCCGGAAGCTGAAATTGCCCTTCTTGACTAGCCAGCTTCGTTAAATTAGGAGAAAATATACTCAATATCACGGTGAATCCTAAAATAGCTGCCGCAATGATCCATTTGAATTTGGCAACAACCCTCATTCTCCAGTCCCTCCTTTGAATTTGTCTTTTAGCATAGTGAATATTTCAATAAAGGAATCCAAATGCTCTTCATCTGTATCATCCATCACTTTTTTCACAGCATTATAAATAGCCTTATCTAAGTTCTCTTTTGTTGCTTTGCCTTTCTCTGTAATTTCAATAAGCTTAGACCGTTTATCGCTATTATTTGGAGAGTCAGTCCATTCAACTAACCCTTTTTCTATCAGCTTCTTCACCCTGTTTGAAATCGCGCTCTTATGTACATTTTGTATAAGAGCCAAACTGCTCGGAGAAGAGGGGCCTTTAATTGTTAAAATCGTTAACAAATCAAGCTGTTCCCTTGAAATATGTTTCATAACATCTTGATTAATTTCACGATGCACAAACTCCGACCCTTCAAAAAGGACTTCACAAAACAGAGCGATCGCTTGAGATAGCTTTTGTTCCAATGCCTTTCACTCCTCATTTAGTTGATACCTCTAAACCTTCTGTGAAAATAAGTTTACCCCTATAAACTATGTATTGTCAACAATATAATTACCGGAGAACCGAATGTTTATATGAAGGTGTACGCAAAAGAGCTAAAACGCTGATTTTTTTTATTAAACTAACGATGCAGGATATTCTAATAAAGCTGTTGTATAGTTTAATAGTACTGTTATCACATGATAAAACATTCATGCGATCAGAAAACGTTAAAAGAGGTGTTTTTTCAATGGTTATAGGGATTTATCCTTATTTAGTAATGAACGGGAATGGGCAAGAAGCGGTTACATTTTATGAGAATGCATTGGATGCAAAAGTTGTCAGGGTACAAACTTTCGGAGAAATGCCTGAAAATCCGGAATTCCCTACTCCCGCTGAAGCAAAAGATCGTGTATTGAATGCACATTTAAAAGTTGGTCATACGGACCTTATGATTTCTGATACATTCCCGGGCCAGCCATATCAAATTGGATCACAAGTGACCGTCGCCGTCACGATAGACAATGCAGAAAAATCGAAAGAAGTGTTCGAAAAACTAAAAGAAGGCGGGAAGGTAGAAATGCCGCTTCAAGAAACGTTTTGGAGTCCATCATATGGACAAGTAACAGACCAATTCGGTATCACCTGGCAAATCTCGACACAACCTGCTGATAATAAGTAATGAATGAAAACAAAAAAAGACAAGGGCGGCAATTTGCCAAAACCCTTGTCTTTCCTGACTTTATATGACGCGCTCGGAGGGATTCGAACCCCCGGCAGACGTGGTACCGGAAACCACCGCTCTATCCAACTGAGCTACGAGCGCACGTTTTTTCAATCAGATACCTTTATATTATAATAAAGAAACGCACAGAAAGCAACTCTTTTTCAATGAATACATGTTCTTTACAGCTGGCTGTGTTGAAGTATGGAGCGGCAGGATTATGCAGCGCCCTAAAGCAGCATAATCCTGCCGCTGTTGGTTCAATGACTAGTGGGTTTCACAAGGAATTCACGGGCAGGCACTCTATGAAACGATTTATATTTCAAGATGCTTAATCAATTTAGCAGGATTGCCCCCAACTACAACATTATCCGGTACATTTTTAGTAACTGCAGAACCTGCAGCAATCACTGCATTATTACCTATCGTTACTCCGGGGTATATGACTGAACTTCCTCCAACCCATACATTATTCCCGAAAGTAATGGGCTTTCCATATTCTAATCCTGTATTTCGGTCAGTCGGAAGAAGCGGGTGTGCAGCTGTATAGATTTGCACACCAGGTCCAAGCATACAACTATCTCCGAACCGCACTTCACATATATCTAATATGGTACAATCAAAATTTGCGAAAAAGTTTTCGCCCACAAAAGTGTTATATCCATAATCAAACCTGATATTTGGTTCCATATATACGTTTTCTCCTGTTGAACCAAGTAACTCCCGCAATAAATCAGTCCGTTTATCTGCTTCAGTTTCTAAAGTCTGATTATACATTCTAACCAGCCGTCTTGCGTTTTCTCTGTCTTTTGCTAATTCGGAGTCAGCCGGGTTATATAATTCCCCGGCTAACATCTTCTCTTTTTCTTTTATCATTACTATTTTCTCCTCTTATGTGTGATTACAGGCAGTTATGCAGGGGTGTCACCCGTTTATCAAAGACTTTATTTTTCATTGATTCCCGGCCTGGACGAAATAAAGTTCAGCACATGCTGTTTGCCCGGTGCCGCGTGAATTGCTCCTTTTACAGAAGCGGTGAGGGCTCCGCTTGCATTTGCAAACGTCAGCAAGCGGCGGTGATGTTTACTTATCTGTTCGCACAGCGTCTCCTTTGATATGTCGATCGACATCAATTCAGATAAAAAACCGCCGATAAAGGCATCTCCCGCACCGGTTGTGTCGGAAACAGCGACTTTAAAGCCTTTATCTTCATATGACTCGCCATTTTTCAAATAAACCGCCGCACCTTCGCCTCCTTTTGTCAGGACAACGACGTTGACACGGCCGGTAAAAAGCGAAGCAACGGCTTCTTGCTCATCATCGATGCTGGTGATAAACCGCAGCTCCTCATCAGAGACTTTCACGATATCCGCAAGAGGCAAAAACGTCAGAATCGTCTCTCGGCAGCTTGATTCATCAGGCCATAAAGGGAGCCTGATATTGGGGTCAAAACTGATCATCCCGCCGATTTTTTGAAAGTCTTCGATCACTTTGATATGCGCTTGCTTCATCGGACTTTCAACCAAGTCTATCGAACAAAAGTGAAGCAGATCTCCTTGATGAAACCATTCCTGCTTTACCTCTTCCGGTGAAAGCAGCAAATCAGCGGCATTCTTCCGATAAAAATGAAAGCTTCTTTCCCCGGACTTATCTACGGAGACAAAAGCCAATCCGGTTTCGCCTTCATCGCTCCGAATGATATAAGAAACATCTACGCCATTTTCCTCAAGGACGCCAACAATATAATCCCCGAAATGATCATTGGCGATTTTCGTCAGCATGACGGCATTCGCGCCGTATTTTGCAGCAGCGATCGCCGCGTTCATCGGCGCACCGCCGGCAACCCGCTCAAAACCCGTGACCTCTTGTAAAGCCTTTTCTTTTTGGTCGGGAATAAAATCAATCAGTGTTTCACCGATGCAAAATATTTTTTTCAAGCGATTCATCTTCCTTCCCAAATGTCTTTTAGCGTCCAATGGGTGAATTCTTCAACCCTTACAGCGCCTTTCTCAGAAAACAGCTCAATCCCCAATCTGCCTTCTTTCGGATAGATACGGCTTGTCATCGTTGTTTCCCCATGGTTGGCGAATACTTCAATCGAGGATCTGTCAATAAATATACGCAGTGTCAGCTTTCCCTTCGCTTCCAGCCGCGCCTTTCTCACACCATCCTGCGCTTTACCCATTTTGGTGCAATCGATTGTCAGCTTTTTATCCGTTAAGCCGTACTTGATAACTGTTTCTTCTTCCTCAAGGCCGCGAATCTTAAAACCTACTGTTTCGGCACTGCAATCGTTTAAATCATACACGACTTGAACTTCAAGAAGATCTTCGGCTGTTTTTGCCAAGTAACTCCCTGAGATCGACTGATTGGCACATTCCCGGTGTTCCAATTTCCGCAATAACTTGGTTTCTTCCACAGGATTCATCAAAATTTTATGATCATCACGCAATGTCAGTTCTCGCGGCAAAGTCAATGCACCGCACCAGCCGTCTGCTTTTGTCGGCATTTCAGATTCCCACATTTCCATCCACCCGATGGCAATTCTGCGTCCTTTATCATCTAATAATGTTTGCACGGCGTAAAAGTCATGGCCGTGATCCAGTTCTGTAAAAGCGCCGTGCGCAAAGTCGTTCGTTTCGTCATCAAAATCGCCGATCAAATAGCCGGTTTGAAACAGGTTTTTATATAAATCACCGTCCGCCTCTATGCCTTGCGGAGAGATCAGCAAGACATGTTTGCCGCCTAATTCAAAGAAATCGGGACATTCCCACATATAGCCGAGGTGTCCGTCACTTTGGGCGAGAACGCCTGCGTATTCCCAATCCCGCAAATTAGGTGAGCGGTATAAAATGACCCGTCCGACGTTTTCTTTTGAGGAATTTCCGACCACCATATACCAGCTGCCACGATGCTTCCATACTTTCGGATCGCGGAAATGGCGGGCGCTGTCTTCCGGCGGTTCCGCAATAACAGGGTTTTCTTGAAGCTTTTCAAACACGGCCCCATCTTGGCTGACAGCGATATTTTGAGTTTGATAGAAAAGGTCTTTCTCTTGATCTATCATATTATGCCCTGTATAGATTAATGCAAGTCTGCCATTATCATCGACCGCACTTCCCGAAAAGCAGCCGCTTTCATCGAATGCGTCGCCCGGAGCTAAAGCGACCGGCTGGTGCTCCCAATGAACGAGATCTTTGCTTTTCACATGCCCCCAATGCATCGGCCCCCAATTCTCATCATAAGGATGATGCTGATAAAAGACATGGTATTCTCCTTTATACTGGATCAGACCGTTCGGATCATTCATCCAGTTGGCCCGCGGCATGATGTGATATCCTAACCGATATCGTTTATTCATTTTTTCCTCCGCTTTCTTCAGTGCTTTTTCCGCCTGCTGAATTCTTTCCATTTGTGACATCCTCTCTATCCGATTTTTTGTAAACGCTGCACACGTCCGCTGTTTTTTTTCGAGTCTGCTAAAGTAAAAATGGAGATCATAGTAAAACAAAAGACCAAGATTCCCATGATGAGATAGGTTTGACGGAACCCTACGCTGTCATATAATCCTCCCGCAAGCGGCGATAGAATTGACGCGCCTGCTTGGGATGCAAATTGAAAGCCGACCAGATAAAGGACGGACGAAAGACGCGTATCGAAATTGGCCGCCAAATATTTAAAAATCGCGATCAGCATAATCGGCAATTCCAGTGCGTGAATGAGTTTCATTGATGAAATCCCGAAAGGCCCGACTGCAATTCCGGATCCGACGATGCGGAAAGCCATTAAAAACCCCGCTATAATCAAACTGTTTTTCGCCCCAAACTTATTGACGATAAAAGGCGCAAGAAACATCATGCCAGCCTCTAAAAATACCTGGAATGAATTCAGATAGCCAAATACTTGGTTGCCCATCGACGCCGCAGGAAATAAAGAAGCATAGTAGATCGGGAACTGCTGATCATAGACGCTGTAAACGCAAGTCACCCCGATAATGTACATCATAAAAAACCAGAAATCTTTTAATAAAAAGAGCTGACCCACATCTTTTAACCGGACCGAATCCGCTCTGTTCCTCTCATAGTCGGTCATTTCGATTTTCACAGACATGATAATGGCCATTAATATAACGGCTGAAACAGACGCAACCCAGAAGTTGATATTCGGGTCGATATTGAAAAGCTGCCCTGCAAAAAATGCAGCTGCCGCCCAGCCCAGCGAACCCCACATTCTTGATTTTCCATACTCGAAATTATATTTCCGGCTGACTTTTTCAACGTAGGTTTCAATCGCACCTATCCCCGCCAGAAAAGCGGCTCCTAAATAGAAACCTCCGACAACGGCGCCAAGGAAGACATTGTATTGCAGGAGCGGTCCATAGATGAAGATATAAAACGGACCTGTAAATATGAGAAGAAAGCTGATCATAAACAATATCTTTTTCTTCAGCCCCAATTTGTCAGAGATAAAACCGTAAAGAGGCTGCATGCACAAGGCGCATACGGCGTTTACAGAAAAGATAATGCCTGTCGCCGATCCGTTTAAATTGATTTCTTGCCCTAACCAAATCGCAAATAAAGAATAGCTGGAAGACCAAGTAAAAAAGAAAAAGAAAAAATAAGCACTCAGTTTCCAATACAGACTTTTTGAGCTTTTCATTTTCACCGCTCCTTTAATCGGACATGGATATTTATTTAATCCCCGTTCCCGAGCCGCCAAGCCCCTCCAAAATATAGCGCTGAGCCACAATGTAGATCAGAATCAGCGGAATGGTGGAAATCGTCAATACAGCCATTACCTGATTCGTATAAACCGGCTCTGTGCTGTTGATGGCAGTAATCGCCACTTGGATTGGGAATTTCGACTTATCCGTCAACACCATCAGCGGCCAAATATAATCATTCCAGCTGCCGATAAAGGCTAATGTTCCAACGGTTGCGACAGCCGGTTTAGACATCGGTATCATAATCCGCCAGAAAATCTGCCATGTATTCGCCCCGTCAAGCTTTGCTGATTCAATCATCTCTTCCGGAATTGCCATGAAAAAGTTTCGGAACAAATAAATATTGAAAGCTCCGGCTAACGCCGGCAAAATAACGGCGAGGCGTGTATCGAGCAGACCGATCTTATGAATGATCGTAAACTGTGAGATTAATATCGTTTCAAACGGCACGATTAAAAGCGCCAGCAATATGCCAAAGAGCACCTTTTTCCCCGTGAACGGCAGCTTAGCGAAGGCGAAGCCCGCCATTCCGTTGATCACGACGGAACCGGCTGCCACGCACAGCCCGTAAAACAGACTGTTGCCGATATACATAAGCAAATCAAAGCGTGACAGCACTTTTTTATAGGAGGAAAACCATTCCTCAGGGTGAAGAGACGGCAGAAACGCTTTCATGCTGCTCAGGTTGTTGTAAATTTCCGCTTCGGGTTTCATCGAGGATGCGACCATCCAAATCAGAGGAAACATAAACAGAATGGCCAGCAACACGAGGCACATATATTCCAGAATCGTCAAAGGCCCGAATTTCCGTCTCATTCACCTTCATCCCCTTTCACCAGCTTGCGCTGTGCAAGCGTCACTAATCCAATAATCGTTCCAAACAAGAGCGCGATCGAGCTTGCATAGCCGACCATCCGATCGGTAAATCCCGTTTGATAAATATAATAGACAACCGTCATCGTTGAATTGACCGGCCCGCCTTGGGTCATCACCATCGGCTGAACGAGGAGCTTAAATGCGCTGATCAGCGTCGTGATAAAGATAAAAACCGACGTCGGTTTTAACAAAGGCAAAGTAATGTAAATAAAACGCTGCCATTTATTCATGCCATCCAATTGCGCCGCCTCGTACACGTCAGCGGGAATGTTTTGCAAACCCGCTAAAAAAATCAGCATCTGAAAGCCTGCTCCCTGCCAAGCTGAAACGGCAACAATCGTAAAGATCGCCTGATCAGGGCTTGTCAAAAACGGCTGCGGCGATAAGCCGAGGTGCGTGAGTACATTATTCATCATCCCTTCATTCGGATTCAGCAAGTAGAGCCACAAAACAGAGATGACAACAAGCGACATAACGACGGGGCTAAAGTATGCGACTTTGAAAAACGTGTTGGCCTTGCGCTTTTTATTCAGCAGAAGGGCAAGCCCGAGAGCTGTCCCGACCTGTAACGGAATCAAAAAGACGACAAATTTAAGAGTGTTGCCCAAACTTTTCAAGAAAATAGGGTCGTTGAAAAGTTTGATAAAGTTATCTAAACCGGTAAACTTGCGCAGATCAGGCGTCAGCAAATAATAATCTGTAAACGCGTAGTACACAGCCATGATTGCAGGAATCACGAGAAACACTGACAAAATCAGCAGCGCCGGCCCTAAAAACATATATGCAGCCGCATTCTCCCGCCAGCGTACTTTATTCGCCGCACCTCTCCTTACATGAAAGGCAGGCCCGGTTTCTTTCAACGGAATTTTATTCATGGCTCCACCCTCTAGTCCGCCTTATCGACGGCTGCTTGTATTTCTGTCGCATGCGTATCCAGCACTTTTTGAATGTCCTGATTTTGGTCATAGAAGCTGATGTCATCGACCGCTTGCTGAAATGCCCGGGTCACCTGCGGATATGCCGGTGTCACCGGCCGTGCACGCCCTGTTTCTTTCAGCTGCTGCATGAAGACATTCATTTCATCCGGGAATTCTTTTGCCAGCACTTTCTCTGATGAATAGCGCACGGGCAGCGCGGCGATCGAACGGCTCAATTCAAGATTGGAATCCTTATTTGTCATCCAGCCGACCAATTTTGCCGCCCATTCTTTGTTTTCGGACGTCTGTGTCATGGCGAACTGCCAGCTTCCTGAAGGAGAAACAAGCTTTTTGGTTTTTGGCGACACAGGATACGGCATCACCCCGTAATCAACGTTTGAAAAGTTTGTTTTCAAGTCGGTTACCGTCCACACGCCGCTCATTTTCATCGGATATTTTTCCGTTTCAAACGCCTGTTTGACAGGGGTTCGCGTCGTATAGCCCTCTTTCAGCATCGTTTGAATAAATGTCATCGCTTCAACGGTTGGTTTGTCGTTAAAAACGCCATCCGCTTTCTTGCCGTCTTTTGAAAGAATATCGCCGTCAGCAGACCAAACAAACGGTAAGAGCGCGTACGTCAGCATTTCGTCTTTTGACTGTAATTGCATATCGATGGCTGGTTTGCCGTATTTATTTTTCAGCTTTTGGCAAAGCTCAAGAAATTCATCCCATGTCCAAGGATTATCAACCGTTGGCAGCGTTTTCAAATCAATACCGGCATTTTTGAGCATTTTTTTGTTATAGTAAATCCCTGCCGACGACTCGCTGATACCGATCGCATACAGTTTACCTTGGTAGGTCCCCTGCTGCTTAATACTCGGCAATAAATCATCCTGGTCATTGATGTACTCATCTAATGGTGCAATAACGCCCGATTTTGCATAAGCCGCCGTATTTGGTCCGTCCAGAGTGATGACATCCGGCAGCGTATTCGTGGTCAGCGCCGCATTTACTTTATCTTCATAACCGCCTCCGTTCCCGCTTCTGGGAATGAATTCAATTTTGGCCTCGACATGATCTGAAGCATACTTTTTATTAAAAGCATCCACCCGCTTCTGATATACCTTTCCTTCTTCGTTATCATCAGATACATGCGCCCATATCGTAAGCGCTTTCTTACCGCCGCTGTTCGCACTTTCGCTTTTGCTGCATCCCCACATCGCAAGCATCAGCAGCAACAATAAACTTCCCGCCAGCCATCTCTTCATATTCGTCACTTCCCCTCATTTTCCGTATAAAATATAAAAGCGCTTTCAAAAAGAATTGTATGTCAACCGGTTTCATATGTCAATCGGTTGACATAAATTTTTCTGATTATTCAAATTAACCAAAACACACCTTGAAATGTGAAAACAGGAACATGGAATTTCCTTGCACATGTCAGCCCTATTCTCTAAAATAAGTGCGTGACGAGAATTGTAAGCCATTTCAGTATAGCAGGAGGGCAAGGGAATGAAGCCTAACATTCACGATGTTGCAAAAATAGCGGGAGTTTCATCTACAACCGTTTCGCGGGTATTAAATAACCGCGGCTATATCAGCGAAAAAACAAAAGAAAAAGTTTACAAGGCGATGGAAGAAATCAATTACTTTCCAAACGATTTGGCCCGCTCTTTATTTCGAAAACGAACCAATTTAATAGGGCTTATCATCCCAAACTCCAGCAACCCGTTTTTCGGCGAACTCGCCTTTCACATTGAAAGCATCTGTACGTCCATGGGCTACAAACTGCTGCTTTGCAACAGTTTAAATCGAAAAGACAAAGAAGAAAAATATTTGGAAATGCTGATTAGAAACCAAGTAGACGGCGTCATCGCCGTGACTTACAACCGTGGAATCCTCAATTACCACCAGCAAAATCTGCCGATTGTCGCGATTGACCATTACTTATCGGACACGATTCCCGTCGTCGGCTCAGACAACTATGACGGCGGAAAAAAGGCGGCAGAACTGCTGATCGAAAAGGGGTGCCGGCACATCGTCCACATCAACGGCCCGATTGAACTCAAAACACCGGCAAACCTCAGAAGAAAAGCATACGAAGATGTCATGCATGAACACGGACGGCAGCCCATTACATACGAAGTGCCCTTTTATCAAAATTACCAGGACATCATCTCAAAGCTATTCGATGAACAGCCTGAAGCCGACGGAATTTTTGCCAGCGATGATATCATGGCAGCGGCAGTGATGACTGAGGCCAAAAAACGAGGAAAAAACATCCCGGATCAATTAAAAGTGATCGGTTATGACGGCACTGAAACCGTTCAATCGATTCTGCCGGAATTGACAACCATCCAGCAGCCGATCGAACTCATTTCCAAAACAGCCATCGAGATTTTAGCAAAAGAAATTGAAGGCGAATTTGATGATGTTCCGCTGGAAACGTATTTGCCGGTACAGCTTATGGAAGGCAGGACAACTTAATATGGCAGGATGGCCGTTCTTAGACAGCTCGACCGTACGGTGCTGGTGTGCCTGCGGTCTATTTCGATTTCTGCGGCCATATACTGAAAGAATCTGAATTTACTTTCTAAAAGCTCCGGCGATAAAGAAGCCATGATGCAGTTCGGCAGTTCTAATGATCATTGACCATTTATGAAACACCTTGTAACATCGATTTTCTTTTGCTGTTTGAACTTTTTATTTTCTGGGAAAAATGGTGTTAGAAGAAAAGGTTGGCATTTTGGTCAGCGTTTTGTTTGACCTTTATTGACCAAAAATGTATCATGTAAATACATACTTACCTAAAAGGTGAAGGAGGAGCATTATGAATTTAATACCTACAGTCATTGAACAAACGAACCGCGGAGAAAGAGCTTATGACATTTACTCCCGTCTTTTGAAGGACCGTATTATTATGCTTGGATCTGCGATTGATGACAACGTTGCGAACTCCATCGTGTCACAGCTTTTATTCCTTGAAGCGGAAGACCCTGAAAAAGATATTTCAATTTACATCAACAGCCCGGGCGGATCAATCACTGCCGGTATGGCGATCTACGATACAATGCAGTTCATCAAACCGAAAGTGTCAACGATCTGCATCGGAATGGCCGCATCAATGGGAGCATTCTTACTCGCCGCCGGTGAAAAAGGCAAACGGTACGCACTTCCTAACAGTGAAGTCATGATTCACCAGCCGCTTGGCGGAGCGCAAGGGCAGGCGACTGAAATCGAAATCGCCGCAAAACGCATTCTCTTGCTTCGCGATAAACTAAACAAAGTGCTTGCTGAACGCACAGGCCAGCCGCTTGAAGTCATTGAGCGCGACACAGACCGCGACAACTTCAAATCAGCTGATGAAGCCTTAGAATACGGCTTGATCGACAAAGTGCTGACACGCAATACAGAAGATCAGAAGTAATACACTGCCTGCAAGAGAAATAATCTCTTGCAGGTTTTTTTATTCTAAGGAGATTTCCCCATCATTTCCCGTTGAAAACAAAGACAAATAATTGGCTTCTTCATTCTCTAAAGCTTAAACATATATAAGAAAAGCTGAATCACTTTTAGCTGAGCCCCTCCCTGTTTCTCCTTCTATTTTTTTCATATTTTAAAAACTTTTTATTCTATGCTGCTTCCACTCTTCATTCAGCAGATCAAGCGACAAATCGCACGTTTGTCTGACCATCAGATCAGCGTCATGCATTGATCGTTCATGGCCGACGCCAACCGCAAACATCCCGGCGGATTTGATTGCGGCTATCCCTGCTTCAGCGTCCTCTATGGCTGCGCATTCAGCCAGAGATACGCCGAGAAGCAATGCAGCGGTTAAAAATATGTCGGGAGCTGGTTTCCCCTTAGCCAGAGCTGCCGGATCAACAATGGCATGAAAATCATCAATGATCTCCAAACGTTCTAGAATTTTAGGGGCGTTGCGGCTTGAAGATGCTAAAGCAATTTTTATATGTTCGTTTTTCAGTTCACAAAGAAACCTGCTGATCCCCGGCAAAAGATCTTTCGGTGTCAATTCGCTGATTAACGTTTGATAATATTGGTTTTTTTGAAACATGAGGGCTTGTTTCTCTGCTTTTGAATACTTTGCCGCCGCACCGCCATGGACAAGAATGGCTTCAAGCGACTTTTCCCTGCTGATTCCCTTTAGGCTTTCATTAAAGGTTCGGTCAAATGGAATATGGATTTGATCGGCTATGTGCTTCCAAGCAAGAAAATGATATTCTGCCGTATCTGTTATCACTCCGTCTAAATCAAATATGACTGCTTTCATGTTAATGTTTCCTTTGATGAGCTTATACACATCACAGCCTCATAGGGCTGTAAATAAATGCTTTTCATGTCACTCTCTTGCCGCGAATAATTGGAAAGGAGTACATTCCACTGCTCATCAAGCAATTCCGGCGGAGCTTCAAACAAAGCCGTTTCCTCCGACAAATTCACGGCGACTAAAAGCGTTTCGCCTTGATACGTGCGGAGATAAGCAAAGATTTGCGGATTCTCCTTCAGCAGCAGCCGATAATCTCCGTAGACGAGGATCTTGTATTGTTTGCGTAATTGAATGAGCTTTTGATAGTAATAGAAAACAGAATCTTGATCGTTCATGGACTCTTTCACATTGATTTCTTTATAGCGGGGATTTACTGCCAGCCAAGGCTCTCCGGCTGTGAATCCTGCATGTTTGCCGGCATCCCATTGCATCGGTGTTCTTGCATGATCCCGTCCTTTTTTCGCAGCGGCTTTTAAAAAATCCTCCTCTGACATCGTCTTGTTTTTGATCACCAAGTCCCGATATGCATTTTTTATTTCGAGATCATCATACATTTCTAACGGAAAATCGCTGTTGACCATGCCGATTTCTTCTCCTTGATAAATAAACGGCGTTCCCTTCATACCGTGAAGAACCGTTGCAAATGCCTTGGCACACTGTTTTCGCAAATTACGATCATTGCCCCAGCGGGAAATCACCCTTGGCTGATCATGATTTTCAAAATACAGACTGTTCCAGCCGACATTCATTAAAGCAGTCTGCCAGCGGGTCAGCGTCTTTTTTAAAGCGATTGGATCAAACGGCTTAAGCTGCCATTTCCCATTAGGCGAATGCTGGTCTGTATCAATATCCATATGTTCAAAGGTAAAGATCATATTCAGTTCTCGCCTGCTCGCATCCGTATACTTTTTTGCCTCTTCAATATCTGAGCCGTTTGCTTCCCCAACCGTCATACAGTCGTAACGTGACAAGACTTCACGGTTCATCTCTTGAATAAATTCATGAAGGCGGGGACCGTTTGAGTGATACTTGCCAACGATATACCGGCGGCTGTCTTTAGTTTCATAGCTCGGAAAATCGACGTATTTGGATATGGAGCCGATCACATCCATCCGCCAGCCGTCAATCCCTTTATCCATCCAAAATCTCATCAAATCATATACTTCCCGGCGGACGGCTTCATTCTCCCAATTTAAATCCGGCTGCTTTTTCGAAAAGTAGTGCAAATAATATTGACCTGTCTTCTCATTGAATGTCCACGCCGAACCCGAGAAGATTGATCCCCAATTATTCGGCTCTGAACCATCCGGGGCAGGGTCTCTCCAAAAGTAATAATCCCGGTAAGGGTTGTCTTTCGATTTGCGGCTCTCGACAAACCAAGTGTGTTCATCTGACGTGTGGTTCACGACCAAATCCATGATGATTTTCATTCCCCGTCTATGAACCTCTTCAATTAACTGAAACATATCTTCATTTGTCCCGAATTTTCCGTACATATTCCGATAATCAGAAATGTCATAGCCGTTGTCATCCTGCGGAGAATCAAACACCGGACACAGCCAGATCACATCGGCCCCCAGGTTTTTGATATAATCCAGCTTTTGAATGATTCCCTGCAGATCTCCGAACCCGTCTCCATTTGAGTCATAGAAACTGCGCGGGTAAATTTGATAAACGACTGCTTCTTTCCACCACTCACTCATCAGTCATCCTCCCTTCATATCGTCCGTTCAAGAGAATACGGTCCTGATAGACCGTTACGTACAGCGGCTCCCCTTTTAACAATTCAAACACGACGCGGTTTTCTGCCGCCATAATGTTGATTAACCGGCCCCGGTAATTGATGTTAAACGAATAACTGTCCCATTCTTTCGGCAGAAACGGGGCAAATGACAGCGTCTCATTCGCGACACGCATTCCTGCAAAACCCTGCACGATCACAAGCCAGCTTCCCGTCATTGATGTAATATGAAGCCCTTCTTCTGTATCATGATTGTAATTGTCGAGGTCGAGACGGACCGTCCTTTTATAGAGCTCGAGCGCTTTCTTCTCCATATGAAGTTCGGCTGCAAGCACGGCGTGTACGGAAGGAGAAAGGCTTGATTCATGGACGGTCATCGGTTCGTAAAATTCAAAGTTTCTCCGTTTTTCTTCTAATGTAAAACGATCATTAAAAAGATAAATTCCTTGAAGAACGTCCGCCTGCTTAATAAAGCCTGAGCGGAGAATTTTGTCCCATGACCAATTCTGATAAAGCGGCCGCTCATTTGGATTTAATTGATCCGCCGTTAGCAGCTCTTTGTCTAAAAAGGTATCGTGCTGGATGAAAATGTTTAATTCCTCACTGTACGGAAAGTACATCTTCTGAATGATATCTTTCCATGCCGCCGTTTCTTCTTCCCTTACATTCAGCTGACTTCGTTTTGCCGCCGGAATATTCTCGAGGTTTTCAAGTGTATACTCTAACGTCCAGGCTGCAATCAAATTTGTATACCAGTTGTTGTTGACATTGTTTTCATATTCATTCGGCCCTGTGACGCCGTGGATCATATACTTGTTATTCCGTTTTGAAAAGTGAACGCGGTCTGCCCAAAACCTGCTGATTTCCACGAGAACGTCTATCCCGTATTCTTCGATATAGCCCTGATCGCCTGTATAATTGACATAATTGCAGATCGCGTAGCAAATCGCACCGTTCCGATGAATTTCTTCAAAGGTGATCTCCCATTCGTTGTGGCATTCATCGCCTGTGAACGTCACCATCGGGTAAAGAGCGCCTTTCAGACCCAATTTGGCGGCGTTTCGTTTGGCAGCCTCCAAATGGTGATAGCGGTACAAAAGCAGGTTTTTTGTCACTTCCGGATCGGCGGCGGCCAAATACATCGGAACGGCGTATGCCTCAGTATCCCAATATGCTGCCCCTCCGTATTTTTCTCCTGTAAATCCTTTCGGACCGATATTCAAGCGTGAATCGGCTCCATAGTATGTCGAGAATAATTGAAAGATGCTGTAGCGGATTCCTTGCTGAAGTTCATCATCCCCTTTAATTTCTATGTCTGCTTTTGCCCATCTTTCCATCCATTTGTCCGTATGCCTCCGTCTTGCTTCTTCATAACCTTGCTCGAGAACATCCGCCAAAAGCTCCCTGCCCTTCGATAAAAGCTCTGTTTCTTGAAAGTCACGGGAAGTTGTCACGATGATAAATTTTTTCAAAGAAGCCGTTGCTCCGGGCTTCATTTGATAAACGTAGCGATTTTCCGCATACATGCCAGATGTGTTAAAGCTTTCGCTGACAAAACCTTCTGTAACGTTTGCCATTGCTGCAGAAACGGTAAAACACGGCGTTCCAAACGGATTTTCAGCCGTTTTTTCCACTAAATGGCCGCGGTGAGAATCGGCTCCCGCCGCTTTTTCCTCCCAAAACCGTTCCTGAAAGTTGGCGTCTTCATTTGCGACATTTCCGTCCAGATAAGGAACAAGCGTGATGACAGCTTCATCCGTCAGGCACTCTGCTTCGTAATGAATGGCACAAAGCTGCTCAACGGCAAGGCTGAGAAATCGTTCTGATCTGATTCTTACAGTTTTGTCCTGAATGCGGATGACAGCGCTTCGCCGCAGAATCCCTTCTTTCATATCCAGTTCTAAATCAAACGATTCGATTGAATGTTGATAGAGATCGACTTTTTCTCCGTCTACATATACATCAATGCCGATAAAGTTCATTGCATTGATCACTTTTCCGAAATATTCCGGATAGCCGTTTTTCCACCAGCCGACACGGGTTTTGTCAGGAAACCAAACTCCCGCGAAATATGTGCCTTGATGGCTGTCGCCTGAATATCGTTCTTCAAAATTCCCCCTGATTCCCATATAGCCATTGGCAAGGGAAGTCAGGCTTTCTTGCAGACGCTTGTGTTCCTTTAGAAATTTATTTGTTTTGATTTTCCATTCATCAATCTCAAAAAGCCGCTGATTTATCATGGTTTCCTCCAAATTGTAAATTTCCGTTGTAATGGCGGGTTTGGGTCACATATCTGAATGTAAAAGAAATCATCAAGGCGACGCCGCACGAATAGATCAACAATACTGTGATGAAGTCAAAATGAACCATACCGGCAATAGCTGCGGCAAATACCGGAAGTGCTGATCCGCAAATCGCCATGGATGCTGCTTCCTTAAATGACGCAAAGCGGGTCATTTTTGATATTTTTGTGATCCAAATACCTCCCGCAAAAGCAGCCGTCAAAAAAAGCTGGATAATGAAAATCCCTGCATAGGCCAGCACCATCATCATCGGCTTATACTGGGCAAACCACAATGTACCGATAAAAACCTCCAAATCGTGGGCGTCCAAACCCTTAAGCCCGGCATCCGTGTTCGCATAGCGAACAGAAAACCCCGTTCCGTTTTGATCGCTGATAATGAGATGATCAGGCTGAAATATAATTGCGTTATGATAACCTTTCACCTTAAGATTTCCATTATCACCGCTTGTTTTAAATTGCTGCTTCATATCAACCGCCAGCAAAGTCCGGCCTTTTTCAACTTGATAAAAACCCTTCCCTCCCGTCAGTTTTCCATTCGTAAATTGATAGCCGTCTATTTGATCGGCAAATGTTTCATCAACCTCTTGAATCGCTGACGGCATAAAAGCCCTCACATTGAAATGATCCGTTTTCATGAACGAAATGGAAAGCGGCGCCAGCAGGCATGCCGTCAAGAAAATAAATAGAAAGGAGATATGCGGCCAGCTGAATGTGTTTCTGTAACGGCAAACACCTGCGGGATTCACGGACGCTTTCAGGAAACGAATAATAAAAGGTTCATTTCGCATTTTTTTCATGGCATTATCCTTTCGTTCCGCCTGTTGTCAGCCCGGACACAAAGTTCTTTTGGAGAAAAAAGAACAGGATGCATATCGGCAGGGCCGCAAGTATTGCCCCAGCAGCAAACAGCGCGACTTTTTGCTGCTGCGGGTTCGATATGAAGGATTGCAGTCCCACGGCAATGGTCAATCTTTCAGGCGAGCGCAGCAAAAATTTAGCGAGCAGATAGTCACCGAACGGACCCATAAACGCCCAAAGCGCCTGCACCGCGAGCATCGGTTTAACAAGGGGCAGTACAATCGAGGCGAAGATCCGCAGATGTCCCGCCCCGTCAATTCGCGCAGCTTCGTCAATTTCTCTCGGCACGGTATCAAAATAGCCTTTCATAAGCCATGTGTTCATTGGAATTCCGCCGCCGATATAGATCGCTGTTAAAAACCAGTACTGATCGAGGGCGCCTATCAGCATGGCCAAAACGTAAAAAGCGGTCAGTGCCGCCATCGTCGGCACCATTTGAATGATTAAAAAGAATACCAAACTCTTTTTTCTGCCTGCAAATCGATAGCGGCTGTACGTATAACCGGCAAGCGTCACGATCACAACCTGCAATACCATGACCGACAGAGCGATTATAAGTGTATTGCCGTACCAACTAAGATAAAGCGTCTCTTCAAACAGCCGCCTGAAATGATTCAATGTCCACGGGCCGGAAAAGTCGAGCTGAAAAGCCGCCACATTTCCTACACGAAATGCGGATGATGCCGTAATCAGCAACGGATATATAATGACAATGCTTAAAAGCGCCAAAAATAAATAGGTGCAGATTTTCTTAAGCATCCTGGCGGTTCTCGCATTCATCTACATGACCTCCTCATTGCCAAATGCATTCGATTTTTTAAATGCAATCAGGGACACTCCGATGACAATGAATGAAATTAACAACGTAACAGCGGCAGCAATGGAGTATTGCGGTGATGTGCCTGTCGTCAGCTTATAGATCCAAGATATTAAAATATCGGTTGACCCCGCGCCGGCTCCCGCACTGCCCGGTCCGCCCTCATTGAATAAGTAGATGATCGAGAAATTATTGAAATTAAACGTATACTGGGTAATCATCACAGGGGCGGTCGCAAATAAAATCATCGGCAATGTAATATGTTTAAAACGCTGAATGAAAGAGGCCCCGTCAATCTTCGCCGCTTCATACAATTCATTTGGAATCGCCTGAAGCACCCCCGTTACCATGACATAAATGTACGGAAATCCGAGCCAGGTCTGTATCATAATCAGGGCTGTCTTCGTCCAGAAGGGATCAGTCTTCCATGCGACCGCCGGCACCTCTATAAACGGCAGGTGATTCAGTAATGGAATCACCTGTGCGTTCATGGCACCGATACTGTCATTAAAAATATTAGAAAAGCTCATAATCGTAATAAAAGCAGGGACAGCCCAAGGAAGCAAAAAGATCATTCGAAACAGCCGCCTGCCTTTAATAAAATCCTGATTGACAATAAGCGCAGCTGCTATACCGAGAACAATTTGCAATGTTGTCGCACAGATCGTCCATATGAGTGTCCAGCCCAGTACTTCGGCAAATGTCTCCCGATAGGAGCCGAGGAAAAAAATATTCATGAAATTTTTAAAACCGACCCAGTCAATGAGGCTGTTAGGGGGGATATGGTAAAAATCATAGTTTGTAAATGCGATAAACAGAGTCACCAGCACAGGGAAAATAATGACAAACACCATCATGATGTATGCCGGCAGTGTAAATAAATACGGAAACCCTTTATCCCCCGCGTTCCAGATCATATCCTTGGCTGTCGTGTTGATCTTTGAGCCCGCCGCTTTCATCGCGGCGATCTTGCGGGCATCATAAATATTAAAGGTGCAGAACATCAGAAAAATCAGCGTCACAATCAATTGCAGCGTGCCTTCTATCAGCAGAAACAGTGAGTGGTCTGCTCCGGGAACACGTCCCAAAGTAATCAATCCGGTTAGCGCCTGAATACCGAAAACCTTTAATTCACAAGCAAACAGCCCAGTTATAAGGAGAAAAAAGATCCCCTTTGAAAACTGCCGATTTGCCATCTGTCCAGCTCCTGGAATGATAGATAAAATGAAAAGACCTGCTGCTGTCCGTTTCTGCTTTGCAAGTGTTTGTTCTTTGTCCATTTTTTCGCCCTCTATTCTTCCGGACGCTAATCCGCCGTCTTATTTCACATATTTTTCTTTAATATTTTCTTTGATTACGCTTACGGCATCATTCGCTGATTGCTGTGCTGATTTTTTTCCTGAAGCTGCGTCAAAAATCAAACTTTCCGCCCCAGTCCAGACTTCAGCCATTTCCGGAATAATCGGAGTCGGCGTCGCTGTTTCATATTGCTTAATGACTGCCGACGTCAGCCCGTTCTGTTGCTTACCTGCTTTCTTTCTTGCTGCCAAGTTGGCCGGAACTTCGTTTGTTTGATCATAAAAAACGTAAGCATTGTGATCATTTGCAGCATACTCAAGCCATTTCTCTGCCAGCTGCGGTTCTTTTGTATACTTTGAAGCAACCCAGCCCTTGCCGCCGGCGAAAGGAGCATATTCTTTTCCATTCGGCAATGTCGGTATTTTTGCAGCGCCGTAGTTCAGCTTGGCATCTTTATAATTGGAAGCTGACCAAGGTCCGCCGATGACAGCCGCAGCTTTTCCTTCTATAAAGGTCTGCTGTATGAAATCATCAGCGCTCGAGTTGTCCTGCATGCCTTTTGGCCAATATTCTTTGAACCATTTTCCTGCATATTCAACCGCTTGAACAGATCCTTTGTTGTTAAGACCGACGTCTTTGGCGTCTGTGCCGTTTTTGCCAAATACATATCCTCCAAAGCCGGCCAGCAAGCCGTATGACATGTAAAAATCAGTCCACTTCGCCAGAAAAGCGGTCGATTTTCCTTTTTCTGAAGCAAAGGCAAACCGCGAATCCTTCGTTAATTCTTCAAGGTCTTTAAATGTTTTTGGTGCTGTTTTTAAAAGATCTTTGTTGTAATATAAAACAAGTGTTTCAATGACTAACGGCATCCCATACACCTTGCCGTCAACCGTCACCTGCTGCATTTCTTTGCCGCCAAAGCTTTTTGTATCAGACGGTTTGAAGTCAAGTAAATGCCCTTGCTGTCCCAAACTGCCGATACGATCGTATGCAGCAAGCATGACATCAGGCGCATTACCTGCCGGCCCATCCAGAGGAAGCGCTTCCAACTGATCGAACATTGGCTTTTCAACAATTTTCACTGTTACGTTATTCTCTTTTTCAAAATCCGTTTTAATGCTTTCAACGTAATGTTTATAGGTTTCTTCTACAGACACAGTCAGTACCTTTTTCCCATCAGAACCTGCGGTATCCTTCGCGCCTGAACAGGCCGTAAGACCGAATATAAGGACTGCAGCCAGCAATAATGCTAAGCCCTTTTTTAAATGCTCCATCTTTTTTCCTCCTTCTATCGAATCTGACCTCATTGTAATCCTCGATAGAAAGCGGTTACAATAACTTTCAACATGTTACCGATAACAGATTTTACACAGCATCCTCAACACCTAAAATAAAAAATTCACCAGGCTGAATGTCAATCGCATCTGTATGATGAAGAGTCTCTTCCGCCCATGCATCGTAAATTCTTTTATTTTTCTCAATACCTGCATCTTGCAGACTGATACGGCGGACCTCGTTCCCCTGATTAAAGAAGTAAATCAGTTTTTTTTCATCAGAAACCCGCGAAAAGCTGATAAAATCGGTTTGATCATCCGGCAGATTCCACTCGAGATCCCCATAAGTCAATAAGGCATTCTCCTGTTTCCGTAAAGCTATCAACCGCTTCATAAATTTGAGCATCCCTTGATTTTGCTTCTCTTCTTCCCACACCATACATTTCCGGCATAATGGATCAGTTCCGCCGTCAAGCCCGATTTCCGTCCCGTAATAGATGCATGGGGAACCTGTCTGGGCAAACATAAACGCCAGCAAAGACTGTGCTTTTTTCTCATCATGACGGCATCTCGTCAAAAGCCGCTTTGTATCATGACTGTCAAGTAAATTAAACATCGACTCATTGACCTGCTGCATCCCGTTCATCAAATGCGCGTTTAAGCGGGAGACCATTTGCGAGAGGGAAATGGTTCTGTCCGCAAAATATTCAATCATAGGTTCTGTGAAAGGATAATTCATCACAGCATGGAATTCATCTCCCCTGAGCCAAGGCTCGGCTGAATGCCAGATCTCCCCCAAAATATAAACGTCCGGCTTTTCTGCTGATACGACTTGCCGGAATTTCTTCCAAAAAGCGTGATCCACTTCATTGGCCACATCCAGGCGCCAGCCGTCAATGTCAAATTCCCGAATCCAGTACAACGCAATATCAAGCAAATAGGACTGCACTTCCGGATGAGCGGTATTTAATTTCGGCATAGTCGGTGTAAATGCAAACGTATCATAACGGCCTTCTTCGACAGGAAAAGCATGAATATGAAACCAGTCTTTATAGCGCGATCGTTCGCCGTTTTCCACGACATCCTGCCATTGGGGTGAAGCGCTGCCTATATGATTAAAAACAGCGTCAAGCATGATTTTCATTCCCCTCCGATGAAGTTGATCGACCAATGCGCGAAAAAGCTCCGGATCTCCAAAATGCGGATCAATGGAGCAGTAATCCAATGTATCGTATTTATGGTTGGAAGGCGCGGAAAAGATCGGCGTCAAATAAATCCCGTTAACTCCTAATGCCTCTAAATAGTCAAGCTTATCAATGATTCCCTGTAAATCCCCTCCAAAAAAATCATGTACATCCGGGTCCTTGCTTCCCCAAGGTAAAACAGCTTCCGGCGATAAATCTTCTCTGCCGTTTGCAAAACGCTCGGGGAAAATTTGATACCAAATTGTTGATTTGACCCATTCTGGTGCTTGAAATGTATCAGCCTCATGAACAAATGGAAATTTAAAATAGGATTGAATCGTCTCCAGCATTTTTTCGTTATAAGGACAGACACCCGAGCTTCCGTAAAATATTTCTTCCTGATCAGGGCTTTGTAAGACAAAAGCATATTGCAAACGTCTAAATGGCGGCGCTACTTCGGCAAACCAATAATCATGCGTTTCTGTGGCGGAAGCTTTCTTCATCTGCCGCTCGTTTGCCGCCCATCTGCCGGTTTGAGTCTCATAAGGATCTCCCCAAATCAATCGAATTTGATTAACATCGTCTTTTTTGGTGCGGATCTTGATATGCAGTCTCCTTCCGTCATAAGAATAAGCATAAGAGCTGAAAGGCTGATGATGTATTGCTGCATGTTCCATTTCCTATCTCCTCCTTTTCATTTCCGGTTCATTGCGACCGGCACATACGTTGAAATTATCATGCTGAAATCAGAGGAGCAATCGTTTTCATTATGATAACGGTAACAGAATCATACTCTTACAGAGTCGACCCGCGTACGATTAACTCAGGCTCAAAAAATTGGTTTCCTTGAGCGGCACCGTCTTCATTAATTTTTTTCAACAGGGTTCTCGCACAAGCTTCACCCATTTCAACTACAGGCTGGCGCACCGTTGTCAAGCGGGGCGATGAAATGCGGTCAAGAAAAACACCATCAAATCCGGTTACTGCTGCATCTTCAGGAATTCTCTTTCCAAGCGACTGTACCGCACGGATCACGCCGAGCGCGATTCGATCGGACGCACACACAAATGCAGCCGGATAACACAATGATTGCAGTATTTCTCTGGCCAGGCATTCACCTTTTTTTGAACTGTTTTCCATCCGAAAAATATTCGTTTGTCTCAAACCTTCATTCATTGCCTGTGTATATCCCTTTTCCCTTGATCGTTCGAAAGGCTCATCTAAATCAATGCCAAAAAAGACAACCTCCCGCTCTCCCAGCCCCATGACATGGCGGGTTGCCATAAAAGCGCCTTTTTGATTATCCACATCGATAAAATCATAGCCTGTTTCATTTTGTCCAAATACGACAACCGGCTTTTCAAAAGCTTTGATCACCCCTTCAAAATCGGCTTTTCTCAAGCCCGTCGCAATAATGCCGTCACATTTGCCGATATTGAGAGATTTCCTTGTCACAAGCTGCAAAGCATAATGATGGCGATCCAGTTCCCGGCTTATTCCGGTTAACAGGTTCATATAATAAGGTTCTGTCGTATCCATTTCCTCAAGTATCAGCAGTTTGACAACCTGTGTTCTATTTTGAACGAGAGCTCTTGCCGCATAGTTCGGAATATAATTCAGCTCTTTCATCGCAGAAAGAACCAGTTTCTTCAATTCATCTGTCACCGTCTCAGGATGATTGATCACCCGCG
Organism: Bacillus sp. YC2; assembly: GCF_019891195.1. Taxonomy (NCBI): domain Bacteria; kingdom Bacillati; phylum Bacillota; class Bacilli; order Caryophanales; family Bacillaceae; genus Bacillus; species Bacillus sp. YC2. Next base: position 368,579 of record NZ_JAHXDO010000001.1, read on the forward strand.
ATACCGTCATTTTAGAAACATTCGCTTTTTTCGCCACATCTGACAATGTTGCCATTTTTCATCCCCGCCTCACCAGTGAATATTCAAATTATTAACAAGTCCGTTTTTGGGATTTGATAACAAATTCATTATATTATGTAATCTAAGAGAAAGAATAATAAAGGAGATTTCCTTTAGGAAACATCATGCCGCTGAAAACTGGTTAATACATCATTTCAGCCGGATGCGCTGTCATCGAATACGAAGACACGCAAAAAGCCATCCCTTACGGATGGCTTTTTTGATTAGATTTCTGTCCACTTCTTTTCTAAAATCGGGTATGAATAGTTCTCCATCTGTTCAACCAGTTCATTCGGCCGGGATGAGCTGTGAATCAGCTTCAAATGCGAATCATTCGAAAAACCTTCTTGAATGCTGTATTTAATCATTTTCATCATCGGCTCGAAATATCCGTTGACATTGTAAAGGCCGATCGGCTTTTGATGGATGCCGATCTGCGCCCAGCACAGCACTTCAAACAGCTCTTCATATGTGCCAAATCCGCCCGGCATGGCGATATAGCCGTCCGCCAGCTCACTCATTTTCGCCTTTCGTTCATGCATGCTGCTCACTTCAATCAGCTCTGTCAGATTTTGATGAACAATTTCACCGCTGAACAGTCCGCTCGGCATCACGCCGACCGCTTTTCCGCCGCCAGCCATCAGCGCATCAGCGACAGCTCCCATCAGACCGACCCGTGAACCGCCGTAAACGAGGCCGATGCCCTGCTCCGCCATATAAGCGCCAAGTTCTGTCGCTTTCCGTTTGTACTCTTCATTTCCCCCCGGGTTTGATCCCGCAAATACACAAATCGTTTTCATCTTGTCATCTCCGCATCTATATATGTACATCAAGAATTTAAAATACACTATATATTGTCCCATCTCCATGTGATAATATCAATAGGAATCATACAGAGATAAGGAGTGTTTCACATGCAGACGGCCGAAGCAGAAAAATGGATGAAAGATTTTTATGAAAAGAGAGGCTGGACAGAGTATGGACCGTTCATACGGATCGGCTTTTTAATGGAGGAGGCAGGCGAACTCGCGCGGGCTGTCAGAGCGTATGAAATCGGGCGGGACCGGCCGGATGAAAAAAACGCCACACAGGCTGAGCGCAAGCAGGAGCTGATCGAAGAGATGGGAGATGTCATCGGAAATCTGGCCATTCTCGCTGACATATACGGCGTAACTTTAGAGGATGCGATGAAGGCCCATCAGCAAAAATTGATCAAGCGGTTTGAAAACGAATAAAAAAAACGGCTTGTCCTTGAAAAATGATGGACAAGCCGTACCGTTTAACCCGTTATTTCGTCCTGATGTTCAAAGAAATGCTGCTTTCCGATTTTATGAAACAGCCCTGTCTTTCGGATCAATTCCCGCGGCTGGGATTGAAGCCCGACGATCATCAACCTGCCGTTATGGCGCTTGATCCGGTTCATAACGTTCCCCAGCACTGCCTCCGCGGAGGTATCCATGTAATGCACATTATTCATGAGAAGAATCAGCGTCTTCGGCTTTTCCTGAAGCCGTTCTAATAACGACGTTTCCAATGAATCAATCGAACCGAAAAACAGCGGACCTTCGATCGAATACGTGCTGACAGACGAATCGTTTTTGACTGCAGCTTGCGGAGCTTTGATGCTTGTCGTTTCACTCATTTTTCTGATGAAGAAAACAAAAGCGAGCACGAGTCCGGCAGAAACGCCGATGATTAAATCAAAGACCACCGTCAGTAAAAAGGTCACCGCCAATACGAATGAATCCGTGTTTTTCAGCCGCATCATATTGGCGACTTCCTTCCGCTCACTCATATTCCACGCCACAACCATTAAGACCGGCGCCATACTTGCCAGCGGCACGTGAACGGCAAACGGAGCGAAGACGAGCAGGACGAGGAGGACGCCCCCCCCATGCACAATACCGGAAATCGGAGAAACAGCGCCGTTTTTAATGTTTGTTGCGGTCCGCGCAATCGCTCCCGTTGCCGGTATGCCGCCAAACAGCGGCGCGGCCATGTTGGCAATGCCCTGCCCGACCAGCTCTTTATTGCTGTCATGCCTTGACCCCTTCATATTATCTGCGACCATTGCTGATAATATCGATTCAAGACCGCCGAGAAGCGCAATGATCAGAGCGGACGGAAACATCATGATCATGTTATCAATCGAGAAATCAGGAAGCCGGAAATCCGGCAGGTGGCGCGGAATTTCCCCGTAAGCCGAACCAATCGTCGCCATTTTATCAGGGAAAAACACGACGGCTGCTAATGTTGAAACCAGCAGCGCCACAAGCGCTCCGGGAATTTTCGGCATCAGCTTGGCTGATAACAGTAAAATAGCCAAGGCGATCCCCGCGATTAAAATGCTGTACAAATTTAAGGTGCCGATCTTCTTGCCGATTTCCGCAATGTTAAGCACAAAGCTTTCATGCTTTTTGACATCGCGCAGACCGAGAAAATGAGCGATTTGTTCCGAAAATATCAGCACGGCGATACCTGCGGTAAATCCGACAATCACCGGCTTCGGCACAAATTTCATAATCTTCCCGAGCTTAAAAACGCCGAACAGCACAAGCATCACGCCAGCCATAAAACCGGCGACAAGCAAATTATCAAAACCATACTGCATCACGATGGCAAATAAAATAGGAACAAACGCGCCCGTGGGTCCTCCGATCTGATATTTAGATCCGCCAAACATTGAAATGAGGATGCCCGCCACAATCACGGTATAGAGTCCATATTCCGGCCCCACCCCAGAGGCGATGGCAAAGGCCATTCCAAGCGGTATCGCTACAATTCCTACGACAGTTCCTGCAATAATATCTTTCTGAAACTTCTGCAAATTGTAACCCTGATATCTGCCTGAGAATTGCATGGTCAGCTGCATCCTCCTTTGACTTTTTCATAACCGTCCGCAACAACCTCTAACGTTCCCGTCCCCGGGTCGATCACCAATCCGTGTACCGGAACCTCATTCGGCAAGAGCGGGTGATGCTTGACCATGTTCACACTGTGGGCCACGCTTTCTTCGACGCTGTGAAAACCGGTCAGCCACGCTTCTAAATCGACTCCTGCATGATGTAAAAGGCTGAGGCATTTTTCCTCCACGCCGCGCTCTTTCGCTTTATCCAAAATAGAAGCCGCATTTAATCCCGACATTCCGCACTCGCGGTGCCCTACGATGCAGACTTCCTCAGCTTGCAGTTCATAAATGGCAACCAAAATACTGCGCATGACACTTCCAAATGGGTGAGAAACAATGGCTCCTGCGTTTTTTATGATTTTGGCATCGCCATTTCTGAGTCCCATTGCCTGCGGCAGAAGCTCCGTCAGCCTTGTGTCCATACAGGATACGATGACAAGCTTTTTTTTCGGGAATTTTGTCGTTTGGTAAGGTTCATACTTCCTCTCTTGGACAAACTGCTGATTGTGCTCCAAAATGCTTGATAAAGAAACCATTTTCTATTCATCTCCCATCCAAATTATATTGCAAGCCTTCTTACCCAGCTTACAGTAAGGAATTATAGCACAGAACAAGGCGGCGAAAAGGCTTTCAAAAAAAGACACGATAAATTGACTGTAAATTCAGATTATGTTTATTTATATCTTTCAAAAATAATAAAATTTATATTTACACCATCCTATAAAGCTCCGAAAAACAGCGGAAAACTCAATTTCAAGGAGGAAATATAGGTGAATCTTGATATTGAATGGAGAAAAAAAGCATTTAAACATCTTTCTCGATCATTTTAAGTTCAAAAGAACCAGAAATTTATTAAAACCGCAGGAACATTTCTCACTTTCCAGCTTGTCCTATATAATAAAATAGATAAAGACAAAGGAGGAGAAGCCGTTGAAACCATATGTATTCATCGCAAAACCGATACCGCCCGAAGTCGAACAAATGATAGGCGAACATTGCCGCTATGATATTTGGAAAGAGGATACCATTACAAAAGAAGAGCTATACGAAAAAATGAAGGATGCTGAAGGCCTGCTGACATCCGGGACAACCATTGACAGTGATTTATTGGATCACGCGCCGAATCTCAAGGTCGTCAGCAATAATTCAGTCGGTTATGACAACTTTGATACAGAAGAAATGAAGAAAAGGGGTGTCGTCGGCACGCATACTCCGTACACCCTTGATGATACCGTTGCTGATTTGGCTTTTTCATTAATTCTTTCATCCGCCAGACGGGTTGCCGAATTAGACCGCTTCGTCCGCGCCGGCAAATGGGGCACCGTTGAAGAAGAATCTCTTTTCGGAATGGATGTTCACCATCAGACACTGGGCATTATCGGTATGGGCAGGATTGGCGAACAGGCTGCAAAACGCGCGAAATTCGGCTTCGATATGGACGTGCTGTACTATAACCGCCACAGAAAACAAGAAGCTGAACAGCAGCTCGGCGTTACATATGCGGATTTAGATACGCTGCTTAAAACGTCAGATTTTGTGCTGCTGATTACGCCGCTTACTGACGAAACCTATCATATGATGGGAGAACGGGAATTTAAACTGATGAAGGATACGGCATTTTTCGTCAATATTTCCCGGGGAAAGACGGTCGATGAAAAAGCGCTCATCCGCGCTTTGCAGGAAGGCTGGATAAAAGGAGCCGGTCTAGATGTATTCGAAGAAGAACCGGCAGCTGAAGACAATCCGCTTTTACAGCTTGATAACGTTACATTGCTTCCGCATATCGGCTCAGCAACGGCTAAAATCCGTCTTAATATGTTCAAGCAAGCCGCGCAAAACATGATTGATGCCGTATACGGAAGAACACCGAAAAACCTGACAAAGGAATTTCAATAAAACTCCAGCCCCGGTTTGCCTAAGCCGGGGCCTATTTCCTCACTAGCCGAAAAGGACTATTTTCAAATTTCGTCTATTCCTTTCTTCTATTGCTGATACAATTAAAAGGAATTAGCTTCATATTTTTTAAAAACGGGAGGGATTACATTGAAAAAACGATTATCGTGGATTTCCGTTTGTTTGCTTCTGCTTTTCTCCGCGGCTGGTATGCTGTTTTCAACGGCTGCCAAGACGGAAACATCTGCCCACACGGCACACACGCAAGCTCAAGCGCAGGTTATAAACACCTTTGACGGAGTGGCAGATTATCTTCAGACCTATCACAAGCTTCCTGATAATTACATTACGAAGGCAGAAGCCCAGGCCCTCGGCTGGGTGGCATCGAAAGGCAATTTGGCTGACGTCGCCCCGGGGAAAAGCATCGGCGGAGATATATTTACAAACAGGGAAGGCAAGCTCCCGGCCAAAAGCGGACGAACATGGCGTGAAGCAGACATTAACTATACATCAGGCTTCAGAAATTCAGACCGGATTCTTTACTCAAGCGACTGGCTGATTTACAAAACAACAGACCATTATCAGACCTTTACAAGAATCAGATAACGAAAAAAAACGGCTTCCCCGAGGGAAACCGTTTTTTTATGAATGACAAAAGAATTCATCAAGCTTTCGGTCAAAGTCATGAGGCTTAATTTCTTCTTTGCTCGTTTCGCCTTTTTTGCAGACCGTAAAATGACGGTCAGATAAAACCAAGTGCCCCTCCGGCGTCCGCTTAGAAGCGAGCGGGCTTTTGTTGAACGGGGATTGGTCATGCTCGCAGATGATCTGTTTCATGACCCCCAGATCCTCTTCGCCGATTTCTTCAAGAGAAAATGCGTAACCGGTCTGCCAGCCATCTCCTTTGTTGATTTCAAGCAGATGTGTCCCGAGTTCCGTTTGTTCTTTTCTCACACGAAACGCTCCGGCGGCAGATACCGTCTCGGCGCCGGACAGCGGAACGGGCTGCATGGCGAGATTGAGGCCAAAGCCTGTATCGGCGATGAATTGATCCCCTCCGGCAGAAAGCAAGACAGCCGCATGCGTGTCGGGCAGCGCCCAGCCGTTATTCCAGACCGTCCCGCGAATCAATTTGACGTCAAATCCGGCTTCTTTCAGGATGAAATAAAGCAAGCCGTTCAGGTCATAACACAAGCCGCCATAAAGCTCCTTGACCATATGCCGCCAAAGCCCTTCTTTCGTGACGTCATACTCTTTTCTTTTTAAAACTGAGCGATTTTCAAATGGAAACCGGTACGCAAGCGCCTCTAAAAAATCGGGAAGGTCGTCAAAATCGAGTGATTCCTTTTCCCAGCCTATCGTTTGAAAACAGTCTTTCAGGAACTCATTCATAGTCCCGGCCTCCTCACAGAGCGCTTACACTTCTTCCTGAACGTAAGCCGTCAGCTTTTCAAGCGCTTCCTTTTCATCTTCGCCGTCTGCGATCAAGGTGACTTCCGCCCCCGTGCTGACCGCCAGGCTCATTAATCCCATAATGCTTTTGGCATTTACTTTCTTTCCGTTCTTCTCAAGAAACACATCTGACACATAACGATTTGCTTCTTGTACAAATAATGCAGCAGGACGCGCCTGCAATCCCGTCTTTAATCGCACTTCCACTTTCTCTTGAACCATAAGATCTCCCCTTTTCTGTACGGTTATTTCAAAGTGATGCTTTGCCCTGTCCGCAGCTGTTCTGCGATTTCATCGAGCTTTCTCAGCCTGTGATTGATGCCGGATTTGCTGATTTTCCCGCTTGTTACCATTTCCCCTAGTTCTTTCAGCGTGACTTCTTGGTAATCAATCCGCAGCTGCGCAATTTCACGCAGCTTGTCGGGCAGCGCCTCAAGCCCGATTCGTTCATCAATGTATTTAATATTCTCCACTTGTCTGAGTGAAGCCCCGATGGTTTTGTTTAAGTTAGCTGTTTCACAATTAACGAGCCGATTCACTGAGTTTCTCATATCTCTGACAATCCGCACATCTTCAAAACGCAGAAGCGAATTGTGGGCGCCGATGACATTCAGAAATTCAGTGATTTTTTCCGCCTCTTTTAAGTAAGTAATATAGCCTTTTTTGCGCTCAAGCGTTTTGCTGTTTAGCTGAAACTCATTCAGCAGCTCGCATAATGAATCGTTATGTTCCTTGTAGAGCGAAAAGATTTCCAAGTGGTACGACGAGGTTTCCGGATTATTGACAGAACCTCCGGCCAAAAACGCCCCTCTCATATAAGAGCGCTTGCAGCATCGTTTTGCAACCAATTCTTCAGAAATATTCCGTTCAAATACAAAGTTCTCTCCGAGTATTTTTAATTCCTCTAAGATCAGCTTTGCGTTTTCAGAAAAGCGTACAATATAGACATTATTCTTTTTCAGCCGCATTTTCTTTCTGACTAACAGTTCGACCGATACATCATATTGTTTCTTCAGCAATGTATAAATGCGGCGGGCAATCGCCGCATTTTCGGTTTGAACGTCAAGCACGAGATGGCGGTTTGAAAATGATAGTGAACCGTTCATCCGAATCAGTGAAGACAGCTCCGCCTTGGCACAGCAGCCCTTCACTTCCAGATTCGTCAGTTCTTTTTTTGTTTCTGATGCAAATGACATATGAGCCACCTCATTTCAAGGCTTCTAGTCTCTTAATAAATCCACGAGAAGAGAAGCCGCTTTATGTGTATCGTGACGGATTACGCCATTTTTATACGTTATGATTTGATCCCTGATCACCTCAAGCCCCATGGCTTTCAGTTTCTCGACATTAAAATCGACCGGGCGTGCCAGTTCCTTCGCATACTTACTCTTTATTTCGTCAGGAATGTCCTCATTGTTGATTAAAATCGTATCAATAAACGGCTGTTCCATATGGTCATTCAGCGCTTTGACATGATCAGCCGCGCTGTAATTGAGCGTTTCGCCTGGCTGTGTCATAACGTTGCAGATATAGACCTTTTTGGCACTGGCCTTGACGACTTCCTCGCCGATTTTCGGCACGAGCAGGTTGGGAAGGATGCTTGTGTACAGGCTTCCCGGACCGATAATTATTAGATCGGCTTGACGGATCACTTCGATCGTTTCCGGCAGCGGATCAATTTTTTCCGGGGTCAAAAACACCCGTTTAATGCGCTGGCCGTAAGAAGGGATCGTTGATTCTCCCGAGACGACCTGCCCGTCCTCCATTTCAGCATGAAGAACGACACTGGTGTTGGCAGCGGGCAGCACCCTGCCGCGGACGTTCAGCACCTTGCTCATTTCGGTGACAGCGTGAAAGAAATCACCGGTTATATTTGTCATCGCTGCCAAAATTAAATTGCCCAGTGAGTGGCCGGTTAAGTCGCCTCCTTTATTGAAGCGATGCTGAAACAGATTTTCAACGAGCGGCTCTACATCTGATAAGGCGGCTAATACGTTGCGGATGTCACCCGGCGGCGGAATTTGCAGTTCGTCCCTCAGACGCCCCGAACTTCCGCCGTCGTCAGCGACCGTGACAATCGCCGTAATATCAACGGGCTTATGCTTTAATCCGCGAAGCAGCACGGACAGTCCCGTTCCGCCGCCAAAGATTGCGATTTTCGGTTTTTTATTCATTTTATTTCCTGCTTCTCTTTTCAATGTCCCGGTGAGTGACATGAGTATAAAAATCCTTTTTAAAATAGTCAGCCAAATACTCAGCGAGTGTGACGGAACGGTGCTGGCCTCCCGTACATCCGATCGCGATGACGAGCTGGCTTTTTCCTTCCCGTTTATAAGACGGAAGCATAAACCCGAGCAAATCAACAAGCTTTTCAATAAACTTCTGTGTTTCATTCCACTTCATGACATACGATGAAACTTCTTCATCTTTCCCCGTGAGCGGACGCATGCTTTCAATGTAAAACGGATTCGGCAGAAACCTTACATCAAACACAAGGTCGGCATCAATCGGCAGCCCGTATTTAAAACCGAATGACATGACATTAACGGTAAAGGTTTCCCCCTGATTCGTAGCAAAGTGCGCGACGATTTTTTCACGCAAATCGCGGGGCTTCATGTCTGACGTGTCATAGATCAGCTGGGAACGTCCTTTCAGCTCATCTAACAGCTGGCGCTCAAGGGCGATTCCTTCAAGAGGCAGCCCTGTGGCGGCCAGCGGATGGGAACGTCTCGTTTCTTTGTATCTCGTCACAAGGATTGAATCCTTTGCATCTAAAAAGAGAATGCGCGGTGTAATCCACGGGCTTTCTGCCATTTCATCCAGCGCCTCAATCAGCCTGTCAAAAAATTCGCGGCCTCGCAAATCCATGACAAGTGCGACCTTGCTCATTTTTGAACTTGATTCTTTCATCAGCTCCAAAAATTTCGGCAGCAAGGAAGGCGGCAGGTTATCGACGCAAAAATAGCCGAGGTCCTCAAAGCTTTGAATTGCGACGGTTTTCCCCGCTCCAGACATTCCCGTTATAATGACGAGCTGAATATCATGATTTTCATTCACACTCATCTTTCTCCCCCCTGAGGTCTTTCATTTATTTAATATGCTGCGGATCTAAACGATAGCTGAGCAGCTTAAAATCCGGCGTATACGTAAAGGTACCGTGTAAAAGCCCTTGCCCCTTGATCATAAAATCAAGGATATGCCCGTCTCCGGGAGCCATCGGAAGGCTGTGGATATCTTTTACATCGTGCCACTGCAAAATGCCTTCTTCAGATTCAGAGACATTTCGGCCTGTGTAGGAATCTGCGACAAATGTAAACATCATCCACTCTGACACGATTTGTTCCTGTTCCTTCATAATAAAGGTGAACACGCCTTTTAACTGCGGATTCAATATATAAATACCCGTCTCTTCTCTATACTCTCTGATGACGGAATCTCTGACTGATTCGCCGCTCTCCATTTTCCCGCCGGGCGCGACCCACCAGCCGCGTCTCGGCTTTTGGAGAAGGAGAACTTGATCATCAGTCTGAAGCACACAATTTGTCACTCTTTGCACAAGTACGTCACCTAACTTTCTCAACAAATCATCGTCTCTTCATTATACCGTTTCGGCATGCCTCTCACAATGCAGAGACACCGACAACCTTTTCTTTTATTTGACAGAAAACAAAATTTCGCAAAAAAAGGGCACGGATACTGAAAGATCCGTGCCAAAGTGTGTTCATATAAAAAGGGGGTCAATTACTAGTTTTATCTTAAAACATCAGTATTTCACCCGTGTTACAGAGGAATTAAAACCCAGTAACGATTAGAAAACCAAACATTACAGCCGATTATTTGACGGTTTTCAGCGTCTCTTGAAGCTCTTCTACATAATGCTGAACGCTCTGCGCGGCAACACTGCCGTCGCCGGTGGCTGTTACGATTTGACGAAGCGATTTTTCACGGATGTCTCCGGCAGCGAAAATACCGGGCACTTTTGTTTCCATTCGGTCATTTGTTTCGATGTAGCCTTCTTCATTTGTAATGCCCAGATTTTCAAACGGTTTAGAAAGCGGAAGCATGCCGACGTAGATAAAGACGCCGTCTGCTTTGAATTCTTCCTCTTCTCCGCTGACTGTATCCACAAGAGTGAGCTTGCCGACTTTTCCGTTTTCCTCATGAATTTCTTTTACGGTTTTATTCCATTTGAAGTCCACTTTGTCGTTATCAAAGGCACGTGCCTGAAGAATGCTTTGCGCGCGCAGTTTGTCACGTCTGTGGACAATTGTGACCTTTGAAGCGAATCGTGTTAAATAGACGCCTTCTTCAACCGCGGAGTCTCCGCCGCCGACAACGACAAGCTCTTTGCCTTTAAAGAAAGCGCCGTCACATACCGCACAGTACGATACGCCGCGGCCGCCCAGTTCTTTTTCACCGGGAACGCCGATCTTTTTGTATTCCGCACCGGCAGAAATGACGATGGCGCGGGCTTTATATTCTTTTGAACCGGCTTTAACCGTTTTGTACTCTTTTCCGTCAACGATTTCTTTAATGTCGCCGTACGCATATTCCGCACCGAATTTTTTTGCGTGCTCAAACATTTTATTAGAAAGTTCAGGGCCGAGAATGCTTTCAAAACCCGGATAGTTTTCAACATCCTCTGTGTTGGCCATTTGGCCGCCCGGAATTCCTCTTTCGATCATTAATGTGGATAAATTCGCTCGTGATGTGTATACGGCTGCCGTCATCCCCGCGGGACCCGCGCCGATAATGATCACATCATAAATCTTTTCTTCAGACACCATGATTCACTCCTTTTCGAAATGGGGCGTAACCTATATGATAAGAATCCCCATCAATCGTATTCCTTACCCATATCCTATAAAATCTTAGGGCAATTCGCTAATTTTTTGCTCATATTTTCTAAAAACCATGATTAGGCAAGCCTTAATCGGGTATACAAATAAAGAAAGAGCCTTCCGGGATAGAAGGCCCTTGTTTGTATCAATTATTGTACGACACGTCTTACGTTGCCGTTGAATGCTTTTTTCCAGTAAGGATTGCTCATAGAATCAACAGATACACCATGGGATGTATTGTCATTCAGGAACGTTCCGTTACCTAAGTAAATGCCGACGTGGCCGTTTGTTTTATACGTATTGAAGAATACTAAGTCGCCGCGTTTCATATCAGACGCGCTGACTGCTTTTCCTCTTCCGATTAATGTATCAGTGTTTGTTCCGCTGGCAGGTCCAAGGTTAACTCCTGCGTTAGCGAAAGCCCAGCGTACAAATGATGAGCAGTCAAAAATACGGTTATTAATATCAGACTGAGTGCGTCCGCCGCCGAATTTGTACGGAGATTGTCCGACAAGGCTTGATCCTACGCTGATTGCACCTTCAATGCCGCCTGAATTAGAAATAACGGATCCGCCGTCAGAGTCATCTGAACCGCCGCTGTTATGAGACGAGCCGCCGGATGTGCTTTTTGGCGTGCTTGAGCTGTCAGATGAGCTTGATGTATCAGCTGAAGCTGCTTTTTGGACAGTTTTTGCTGTCGCTGCAGGCTGGCTGTCATCTGTTTGGTTTTGGTCTTCAGAAGCTTTTTTCGCTTCTTCTTGTTTTTTGATCAATGCAGCTGCTGCCGCTTGCTCTCGTTTAATGCGCGCCTGCTCTTTTTCAGTGTTTGCTTTTTCATTTGCAAGCTGTGACGCTTCTTTTTTCAGTTCAGAAATAGCGGAAGCCGCTTTATTCTGGCTGTTTTTCGCTTCGTCAAAAAGCTTGTCCTTTTGATCGAGCTGTTTGTTCAAGTCTTTTTGCATTGATTCAAGCTTCGCTAAATCGTCTTGAACCTTTTTCAGCTTCACGTTAAGTTCCGCTTCTGAATCTTCTAATTTCGCTTTATCCTGTTCCTGCTGTTTGATCAGGTCTTTATCTGCGTCAACGATAGAAGATACCGCAGTCGCACGGGAAATGAAGTCTCCGAAGCTTGTTGCTCCTAAAAGAACATCTATGTATCCTTGAGAACCGCCGTTTTCCTGTAAAGAACGAACGCGTTTTTTCAGGATTTCATTGCGCTTTTCAATGCGTGCTTCTGTTTCTTTGATTTCTTTTTTCAAATCAGCGATTTGTTTTTTCGTTTTATCGTTTTCTGCTTTTTTATCTTCAATTTTATTACTTGTATCCAACGCCTTCGCGTTAATGTCTTTCAGTTCTTTTTCAATCTTCGCCTGCTTGTTCTGAAGGTCGGACAATTCCTTTTCCTTCTTTTCAATGCTTGAAGCCACGTCAGATTGCTTGCTTTCAATTTTCGCTTTTTTGCTGTCTAATGTTTCCGCCGATGCAGTTTTTGTAAACGGGATCAAAAAACTGCTTGTCCCGATGACGGAAGCCAAACCAAGTGTTAATAAACTCTTTTTCACTTTTTCTTTCCTCCCTTTTACTTTAAACCTGTTCTCATTTGGAATTTCTATTATGAACATCAAAGTTACGCTTCCCCACACACAGTGAGGCTGATGATATTTATGGTATAAATCTCTGAATCTGTTTAACTGGCATACATTTCACAACATATGTAAAAAAAACTAATCTCTTATGTACGAGACTCATTATACCATCATGTTTCGACAATTTTTATTACAGTTATGTTTCAATGTGATGTCAAGTTTCATATTTTGCAAAATTAACTGCAATAATGGTCTTCGTTTTAAGCATAAAAGGTCGGAATACGTATAAAAATCACCTTTTATATCTGTAAAGTTCTGTTTTGCGATATTCAGTTCCGATCTTCTTAGCATGGAGCCGGATGTTACATGAATTTTGCTTTTCAGCCAAAAAAAGAACCGATTCTTTATATAGAAAGAATCGGTTTTTTTCCTATTCTAATATGTCATCGATTAGTTTAATATATTTCGTCAAGGTCGCCGGTGATACTCCGTAACCGGCGGCTGTTTCTTTTTTCGTCGTCTTTTCGCCGTTAGCTTCTTTCCAGACGTATGCAATGGCGGCGGCCCAAGCCCGTTCATTTTTTACCGCAGCTGCGGCGCGGATGTGCTGGATGACGTGGAAGACCCAGCAGCTCATGACGTCTGTCTTTAAGCTGGCTCCTTCCGCCTTCTCCAAAAGCTTGACCGTACGATATGTGAACAGGGCATCGGGAGAGACGCGGGTTGCGTCTTTTTCTCCTGCAAGAAGCAGGCGGACGAAATCTTGTTCGAACGGGGATGTGATCCGTTTAGACGTCAGCACCTTTTCAAGCTGGTCAGTCTCTCCTTTGGCGCTGCTGATATAATACGCGGCAAGCCGCTGTTCAAGAGATACAGGCAGCGGCTCCTGCCGTTCCGCCCAAGGCGCCGGCCGGTCTGATTCCGGAAACTCGTCCTTCAGCTTTTTCCAGATGGTTTCAGCGAACGCCCGGCGGCCTGTCCAATACGCCGAACCGGCAAGCCAGTAATAAAACGTGTCATCGCCTTCAAACCCGCTTTTATACAGAGAACGGAGCCATTTGTAGCCGAGGTCGTGCCTGCCGACAAGCGCCAGGGTGGCCCCCAGTTTATAGCGCTGTTCGAATAAGATCGGATATACGTTGGCGAGCCTGCCGCTTAATTCACCGACTTTCTCATCCTCCCGCTCGTAATAGCAGAAAACAAGGAGGTTGCATAAGGCGTGAAGGTTGCCTTCGTTTTTTTCAAGCACTTCATATACTGTCTGTTTCGCCTTTGAGACATTGCCTGAGTAAAAATAAGCGAGCGCTAAATTATTGTAAGCGGACCAAAGTTCAGGATAATCGGCTGTAATCTCCTCGAGCATGACAACCGCCTCATCAAGCCGCCCGCCTTCAAGAAGCGCTTTAGCCCGGTCTTGTTTGACAAGCAGGTCATCCTGATCATACAATGACTCGTTTTCTCCGCCTTCTCCGAAATCAAGCAGTTCCATCAGATCTTCAATCTCTTCGCTGAATTCTCCGTTCGGCTCTGCGTTGGAATAAGCAGCCGCTTCCTTGTACGCTTCCTGAAAGAGCCCCAAATGCGCATAATTATTTGCTTTAAAATAGTGGCACTCCGGCATTTCTTCCTTCAGGTTCACCAAAATGAAGTCAAACAGCTCGTTTGATTGCTGGTAGTGGCCCATCTCTGAATAGATGACAGCCAGCCGCGAGAGCATTTCAGAATCGTTCGGCTCCAGGCTGACGGCGCGCTGGATGAGCTTGCTTGCCCGTTTTAAGTTCCGCTCTTTATATGCTTTTAAGCCTTTATGAAAAAAATATTGTCCATCTTGAAGCAGCTGGACAATTTGTGCGTGTTTTTTATGTTCAGAAGTGTGTTTTCCCACAAATACCCTCCGTTTTATACGTATTACCGTCAGTAGTATACCATAAAACGGCATTGCCTCAATAGTTCAAAAGATAGGATTCACTGCCTTTTTTACTGGCTGGATCGACCAGATTTTAGATGTTTTTTTCACGAGGCTCAGCAGGAAGCATCACCCGAAAGCGGGTTCCTTCACCGGGCTTGCTTTCTACCTCTATCGTACCTCCGTGAAGCTCAACCAGTTTATGGGCGATGGACAGGCCGAGTCCGCTTCCTCCGGCATTTCTCGCTTTGTCCGCTTTGTAAAAACGTTCAAACACCCGCTCCGCCTGTTCAGGCTCCATTCCGATTCCGTTGTCGGCGATTTCTACAGCCGTTGCTTCCGGCATGTCTGTAATGTTAATTGAGATGCGGCCGCCTTCACCGGTAAATTTCACCGCATTATGAATGAGATTCATCCACACTTGGCTGAGCAGCGCTTCATCTCCATAAACAAACGACTCTTTTAAATCAATGAGAAACTCAATCTGTTTGGCAGACCACTCCGGCTCGCAGGTCAGCACGACACGCCGCAGCTGTTTGTCAATGCGGAACGGCTTTTTTTGAATGGGTTCCTTTTGGCGTTCCAGCGCAGTGAGCTTCAGCAGATTTTCACTGATTTTTGATAATCGTTCCGTTTCTGTTTCAATGATGTGTAAGTAGCGTCCCCGCTCCTCATAGGATAAGTCCGGTTTTTTTAACAAGTGGGCATAGCCTTTTAAAGAAGTAAGCGGGGTCTGGATTTCATGAGAGACGTTAGAAATAAACTCTTGTTTCAGCTTTTCCATTTCATTCAATTCAAGGGCGAGGGTTGTCAGTTCATCCGCAAGCTTCGTTACCGGGTGGTCCCTTTCAATTTTCTCCATCTTCCGGGCGGCAGCTTCAGTGAAGTTGCCGCTCGACATTTGCTTTATTATGGCGGTTAACGAATCCCAAATCGCATGATGTCTTTCACGCGCTGATCTTGAGAAGGCAACCATCGATAAGATCAGCAATCCGAAAACGAGCCAGAGCGTGATGATCTGTTCTGCATACGGCGTTAATAAAAACGGCCACAGCAGCCCGCATCCCTGAATGATCAGGTGGGCGATCAGCCATAAGAAAGCGGTAAACGCTAAAAGGATGATGATTTTCCCTGAGGTTCTGATGACCCGTTTCATTCTGTCACCACAAACCGATATCCGAGCCCCCGCACCGTATGAATGGCAAACGGGTAGTCACTTTCCGGAAACCGTTCTCTCAGCCTTTTAATATGGACATCAACCGTGCGCTCGTCGCCTTCGTAATCAAAACCCCAAATATCTTCTATTAATTGCTCTCTTGAAAACGTCTTATTCGGATACTCTGCAAGCTTAAACAACAGCTCGAATTCACGCCGGGGGAGAGTCATTCCCGTCCCGCCGCTCTGTGTTACGGTGCGTGATTGTTTATCTAATGCCACCGTGCCGATTGTAAGCAGCTTTTCCGCAGTGATCCGATAGCGCTTCAGCAAGGCCTTAACCCTTGCTTCAAGCTCAAGCGGCTCAAACGGTTTAACGAGATAATCGTCCGCCCCGGCAGTAAAACCTTGGACTTTGTCCAAGGTTTCGCCTTTTGCAGTCAGCATTAAAATCGGAATATCCGTAAAGCTCCGGACAGCTTCACTGACTTCAAAGCCGTCCATTTTCGGCATCATCACATCCAATATAATGAGATCCGTGTGTGTTGATTCTATCAATTGAACCGCCGCTTCGCCGTCTTCCGCCTCTATGACGTCAAAACCACTTTGCTGCATCATGAGACGGACAAGCTCACGGATATGGCGGTCATCATCCGCAACCATTATGACAGCCATCAAAATCACTCCTCTACACAGCTTTGTTTTCTAAATCGGCGTTCAGCTTAAGCTGCTGCTCAGCAAAATCGCGGTACAGAGAGTGGGCAGCCATCAGTTCGTGGTGTGTTCCCCGCCCTGTAATTTCTCCCTGCTCAACAAACAGAAGCTGATCCGCATCGACAACCGTGGATAAACGGTGGGCAATCACGATGGTTGTGCGTCCCTTCATCAAGACCTCAAGCGCCTGCTGCACCCATTTCTCGGACTGGCTGTCAAGGCTTGATGTCGCTTCATCAAGCATGAGAATGCTCGGATTGCGCAAAAGCGCTCTGGCAATGGCGATACGCTGGCGCTGTCCGCCTGACAGCATTATGCCCCGTTCTCCGACTTCGGTGTCAAATTGCTTCGGTAAATCTTCAATAAACTGAAGGGCATATGCCATATCGGCCGCTTTTCTGAGTTCTTCATCGGTCACATCGCGTTTTAATCCATAGCAAATGTTTTCGCGGATCGTGCCGGACATTAACGGGCTTTCCTGAGACACGTAGCCGATGTGTTCCCGCCATGATTCAAGCGAATAGCCGTCAATCGGTTCATCTCCGAGCTTAATCGTGCCGGCTGTCGGATTGTAGAAGCGTTCAAGCAGCTTAAATAATGTTGTTTTTCCGCCGCCGCTCGGCCCGACAATCGCAGTGACCTTGCCGGCTTCAATCGTGGCCGTAATGTTTTTTAAGATGATTTGATCCTGCTTATAGCCGAATGATACTTGTTCCAGCTTAATCGGCTGATCAGCGTTTTGAATGTCTTTTCCCGATTGGATGTCTTCTTCTTTTTCAGCAAGAATTTCAATCATACGCTCCGTTGCGCCGACGGATTTTTGCAGCTGTGTAAAAAATGAAGTGATCTGGCCCATCGGCATAATGATTTGGAACAAATACAAAATAAATGCGACGAGTGCGCCTGCGCTCAGTTCGCCTGACGATACCTGCATTCCGCCGTAGCCGATGACAGCGACCAGCGCGGCCATTAACACAAGCGTAATGAGCGGACCGACGAGCGACTGCATCTTCGCTTCACGCAGACCGAGCTTGAACAGCGCCGTAATGCCTTCTTTTCCGCGGCTGTATTCGGCGTCTTCGGCGTTAGATGCTTTGACAAGTCTGATTTCCGGAAGAATGTGGTTCAATAATCCCGTGAATTTTGCTGTTTCATCTTGCGTTTCCCGTGAAATCTTAAACATTTTCCGGCCGATCGGCACTAAAATGAAAGCAGCCAGCGGCACGACGACCACGACAAGCAATGTCAGCTTCCAGTTCATAATAAATAAAATCGTAAGTGATCCGATAACAGAAATCACTCCGGTGATAAACCCGCTGATATTATTTGTAATCAGCTCTTTCACAACCATCGTGTCATTAGTGACGCGGCTGATCGTTTCCCCTGAGGCATTTTTATCAAAATAAGAGACGGGCAGTTTAATTAATTTCTTCCATAATAGATCACGCAGCCCCGAGATGATTTTCTGGCCGCTGTAATTAAGCGCGTATGTCGCGTATGCGCTTAAAGCTGCCTGAACGACAAATACGGCTATGATCAGACCGATTTGTCCGCCTGACAATGAAGACATGGAAAAGCCGTCAACGAGCTGCTTTGTCAATAATGGAATCAGCAGGCTGACGAGCGTCGTCACGATACTGAGGGACAAGGCAAAGGCCAGCATTCCGTATGATGGTTTTGTTTTTTTGACTAACGAAAAAAATGAACTGAATTTCCCTTTTGGTTTTGGTTGTTTATTCGGCATATGTTTTCCTCCTATATCACTGTCTATACTATAACGGCTGAGCATGAACGGAATATGAACAAAACGAACATTTTTTATAAAAACCGGTCTGATTATACACGAAAAATATTCGTTCTGCTTCTACTAGTCAATATTACCAAATTCACTTCCGCTAGATTGCAATATTAGGAATATTTCATTAAAATATAAGAAACCTCACGGATCATCCCCGTGAGGTTTCTTCAGTCAGACTCAGAATGGCGTTTTTTGAGCACCTCAAGCACATCATCAAGCGGAAGTGCCTGCTCGCGTAACAGAACGAGCAAATGATACAATAAATCGGCTGATTCCCATTTTAATTCTTCATGGTCGCGGTTTTTCGCGGCAATGATTACTTCAGCGGCTTCTTCACCCACTTTTTTGAGGATTTTATCGACGCCTTCTCGGAATAGGTACGTCGTATAGGCTCCTTCCGGCATCTCTGCCTGCCGTTTGGCGATCACACTTTCCAGCTCATTTAAAATACTGAAGCGATCCGTCCCTTCCGCTTTTTCCGGTGAAAAACAGCTGTAGCTGCCTGTATGGCAAGCGGGCCCGGACGGCTCCACAAGCAAGATCAGCGCATCTTGGTCGCAATCGTAACGAATGCCTTTGACGGCTTGGGTATTCCCCGATGTGCCCCCTTTATGCCATAGCTCCTGACGTGAACGGCTGTAAAACCATGTTTCGTTCGTTTCCAGCGTTTTTTCATAGGATTCCCGGTTCATATAAGCCAGCGTCAGAACTTCCTTGCTTGCCGCATCCTGTACAATGGCGGGGATCAGCCCGTCCTCGTTAAACCTCAGTTCATCTGCCCGCTTCATCTTACATTCACCCCGTGTTTCTTCATATAGTCTTTCACTTCTTTAATCGATGTTTCTTTGTAATGGAATATTGATGCCGCAAGCGCGGCATCCGCTTCCCCCTTTGTAAAGGCTTCAAGCATGTGGCGGGCGCTGCCTGCGCCGCCTGAAGCGATCACCGGCACGGGTACGGCTCTTGACACGAGCTTTGTAAGCGTATGGTTAAAGCCTGTTTTCTCCCCGTCTGAATCCATACTTGTCAAAAGGATTTCGCCGGCTCCGCGTTTGACGGCTTCTTTTGCCCAGGCTGTAACCTCCCAATCGGTTTTCTTTCTGCCGCCGTGTGTGTAAACCTTGAAGGAGTCACAATCCTTGTCGTATTTGGCGTCAATCGCCAGCACGATGCATTGCGAGCCGAAGAATTCCGCTCCTTCCGTAATCAGCTCGGGACGGAAGACGGCCGCAGTATTGACCGACACCTTATCCGCGCCGGCGCGAAGAATTCTTTTCATATCGCTCAATTGATTGATACCGCCGCCGACCGTAAACGGAATAGCCAGCTTTGCCGCCACTTGTTCAACGACGTCTGTCATCGTCTTCCGTCCTTCATGCGAAGCGGAAATATCGAGAAAGACGAGCTCGTCAGCACCCTCCCTGTCATATGCCTCAGCCAGTTCGACAGGATCGCCTGCATCTTTCAGCCCGAGAAATTGAATGCCTTTGACAACGCGGCCCTCTTTGACGTCAAGACACGGAATCACCCGTTTCGTTATCATGTGCTCTTCACCCCGCTGAGCGCTTCCGCCAATGTAAACTGTCTCGTATACAGCGCTTTTCCGATAATCGCTCCTGATACGCCGTCTTCCTTGAAGCGGGCGAGCGCCTTGAGATCAGCGACCGAGCTTACTCCGCCGGAGGCGATGACTGTTTTGCCCGTCTCCTTCGCCAGCCGAACGGTGCTTTCGATGTTCGGTCCGGAGAGCATTCCGTCGGTTGCAATATCAGTAAAGATGAAGGTTTCAGCTCCTTCATTCGCCAATTCACGGCCAAGCTCTTCTGCCTTTACCGCAGAGGTCTCAAGCCAGCCTTCCGTTGAGACAAAGCCGTTTCTCGCATCAAGGCCGATCGCGATTTTCTCTCCGTATTGTTTCAGCATGTTTTTCACAAACGACGGGTTAGAGACGGCTGAACTGCCGAGAATGACACGATCAACGCCTTGAGATAAGTAGCCGTACACATCTGCCTCGGAGCGTATGCCGCCGCCGACTTCGACTTTCACATTAAGCTGCTGCGCGATGTTGAGCACATGGCGGTCATTCACTTTCTGCCCTTCTTTCGCCCCGTCGAGGTCAACGAGATGAATCCATTCGGCTCCTTCTTGTACAAACAATGCTGCCATGTCTAACGGCGAGTCTCCGTAAATTGTTTCCTTATCATAATCACCTTGGATAAGGCGGACGCATTTGCCGTTTCTCATATCTATTGCCGGATATAATGTAAAAGCGCTCATTTCTTCACCTTCTGTTCCTCTGCCATTTTTGTAAATCGGGTTAAGATTGCCATTCCGACGGTGCTGCTTTTTTCTGGGTGGAACTGCGCTCCGAAAACATGATGTTTGCCGACGACCGCGGGAACACGGACGCCGTAATCGGCGCTTGCCAAAAGCGCGCTGTCTTCCATCCCGTCTATATAATAGGAATGAACGAAGTAAGCGTATCCTTCCTCAACTTCCGAAAGCAGCGGAGACTTATTGTGAAACGTCAGGCGGTTCCAGCCCATATGCGGCACCTTCAGCCTGTTTCCTTCTGCATCCCGGTCTTTCAGTTTGACGGCTTTCCCGGTTAACAAACCCAGTCCTTTTGCAGATCCGTTTTCCTCGCTTTCTTCAAAAATGAGCTGCATGCCGAGGCAGATGCCGAGAAGCAGCTTGCCTTCATCTGTAATGCGGTGAATGAATTGATCAAGCGTCGAGCTGCGTAAATTGTCCATCGCGTCGCTGAATGATCCGACGCCGGGGAGAATGAAGGCATCTGCCTTTTGCAGCTCTTCCGGCCGGTCAGATACCATATAGGGAGCGCCCACGCGTTCCAGTGCCTTTGATACGCTGTATAAATTGCCCATTCCGTAATCTATCACACCGATCATTTACAGCATCCCTTTCGTAGATGGTATCCCTTTGACGCGGGGATCAATGGCCGACGCTTCATCAAGCGCCCTTCCAAGCGCCTTAAACACGGCTTCTATCATGTGGTGGGTATTCGTTCCGTAATGAACGATGACATGCAGATTCATTCGTGCTTCCAGCGCAAGTTTCCATAAAAACTCATGGACAAGCTCGGTATCAAATGTGCCGACCTTGGCCGCCGGAAACTCAGCGCGCATCTCTAAGTGCGGCCTGTTGCTCAAATCGACGACAACCTGGGCGAGCGCCTCATCCATCGGCACAAACGCCGAGCCGTAGCGTTTGATGCCTTTTTTATCACCGAGTGCTTCAAGGAGAGCCTGCCCCAAGCAAATGCCGATATCCTCAGTCGTATGATGATCATCAATCTCCGTATCGCCTTTTGCATTGACGGATAAATCGAATTGCCCGTGCTTTGTAAACAAATCAAGCATATGTGTCATAAACGGCACGTCCGTGCTGATGTCCGCTTTTCCTTCTCCGTCTATTCCGAAAGCCAGCTGAATATCCGTCTCATTTGTTTTTCTGGCCCGTTCCGCTTTTCTCATCTTTTATTCCTCCGTTTCTTGCCTCGATGGATCTTGCGTGTGCTTCAAGTCCTTCCAGCCTCGCAAAGGCGGCAATGCTGTCCGCGTGTGTTTCAAAAGCGGTTTGGCTGTAGGAAATGATGCTTGATTTCTTTTGAAAATCAGTTACATTCAGCGGACTCGAAAACCGTGCCGTTCCATTTGTCGGGAGCACGTGGTTCGGCCCTGCAAAATAATCGCCGACCGGTTCAGCGCTGTAGCGGCCTAAGAAAATCGCCCCCGCGTGTTTGATGCTGCCAAGCAAGGCTTCAGGCGAACGGGTGATGATTTCTAAATGCTCAGGTGCGAGCGCGTTAACCGTATCAATCGCATCTTTCATCGTTTCCGCGACATAAATCTGTCCGTAATTTGTTATAGATGCTTCCGCAATCGCTTTTCGCGGAAGGGTTTGAAGCTGTTTGCCGACCTCCTCGGACACGGCTTCGGCAAGTGTCTGGGAATCTGTGACAAGTACGCTTGAACTGAGCATGTCATGCTCGGCCTGTGAAAGCAGGTCAGCAGCGACTTCCTGCGGTATGGCCGAATCATCGGCCAGCACGACAATCTCACTCGGCCCGGCAATCATGTCGATATCCACATCACCGAATACTTCGCGTTTTGCCAGCGCCACAAATATATTTCCCGGCCCTGTGATCTTATCAACCGGTTTTATCGTTTCCGTGCCATATGCAAGGGCGGCAATGGCCTGAGCGCCGCCTGCTTTGTAGATCTCCCGGATGCCGAGCTCGGATGCCGCCGCAAGCACGCCCGGCGAAAGCCGTCCGTCCTTTCCCGGAGGACTGACGAGTACAATCCGTTCCACTCCCGCCGTTTGCGCGGGAATGACATTCATTAAAACAGACGACGGATAAGCGGCCGTCCCGCCAGGCACATACACGCCCGCGGAATCGAGCGCCGTTATTTTCTGCCCGAGCATCGTGCCGTCCTTACGATGGTAGAACCAAGAGGATTGCAGCTGCCGTTCGTGATATTCTGTAATGTTTGCGATCGCCTGTCTGATCACTTGCAGCAGCTGATCATCAAGGAGACGGTACGCTTCAGCAATTTCTTCTTCGCTGACGGCAGTCTGAGCCAGATCAATGCCGTCAAATTTTGCTGTGAAGGCGGAGACGGCTTTGTCACCGTTTTGCCTGACGTCTTCAATGATGGCTCTGACGGTTTTCCGCTGTTCTTCCGTTCCGCTGTCGATGGAACGCTTCAGAGAAAACCGGTCGCTGCTTGTAATGGCTGTTATTTTCATTTTGCCGTTTCTCCTTCCACAACCCGCGCCAATCGGGCCGCCATTTCATCAATTACTTCATCTTTCATTCGATAGCTGACCGGGTTCACGATAAAACGGGATGTAATCTCACATATATGTTCTGATTCGACGAGTCCGTTTTCCTTTAGCGTCCGGCCTGTTGACACAATGTCAACGATTCTGTCAGCAAGCCCGATTAACGGCGCCAATTCGATTGAACCGTTCAGTTTGATGATTTCCACCTGCTCGCCCTGCTCTCTGAAATAACTTGACGCAACATTCGGATACTTCGTCGCAATCCTCGGGGCAACGCCGTTCCAATCAGCGTCAGGCAGTCCGGCAACGGCGAGATGGCATTTGCTGATTTTTAGATCGAGCACCTCATACACATCGCGTTCTTCTTCAAGCATGACATCCTTCCCCGCAATACCGGCATCAGCGACACCATGCTCGACATATGTTGTGACGTCCATCGGCTTTGCTAAAATAAAACGGAGATTTTCCTCGGGAACGTCGATGATCAGCTTTCTCGATTCTTCGAACTCCTCCGGCAGCTTGTATCCGGCCTGGCGCAAAAGACTCGCCGCTTCTTCAAATATCCGTCCCTTTGGCATTGCCATTGTGAGTACCTTACCCATTTTGCTCTTCCTTTCTGGCACCGATAAAGTATGTGACGTTTGCGAATGATTTTGTCATATGATCAATATTTTCAATTCCTGATAAGTCCTGCAAGACGACTTTTCTGCCTTTCGCCCTTTCTCCCTCAGCGAATAAAATGGCTTGCACCCGCTGTTCCTTGCTGAAAATAACGGCGTCCGCTTCGCTTGTTTTGCCTTTAATGCCGAGCGCTTCAATCAGCCTGTCAACCCGAAGGCCGAAACCTGTGGCTGGGGCCGGATTGCCGAAATGGCCGAGCAGGTTGTTATAACGGCCCCCGCTCCCGATGACAAACCCGACGTTTGCCGCGTACACTTCGAATAAAATACCTGTGTAATAACTCATATGGCTCACCATGCTCAGATCGAGGCGGACGTTTTCAGTACAGCCGTAATCTTCAAGAATGTCCCATAAATCTTTCAGCTCCTGAATTACGCTTTTGCCGGAAGTCCCGATGACATCTTCCGCTTTGGCGCAAATCTCTTTTCCGCCCCGCAATTCGAGAAGCCCGATCAGCCGGCTTTTATCGATTGAAGAAAGCGGGAGCGATTTGACGTGCTCTTTGTAGCCCACGTAGTTTTTTTCATATAGAAAGCGCCGCAGGACATCCGCCCGTTCTGTATTGCCGAGCACCTCCACAAACAGTTCATCCGCAAGCCCGGCATGGCCGATAGCGATTTTAAATTGCTGCAGGCCGGCGTTTTTCAGAGCGCCGGCCGCCAGCGCAATGACCTCGGCGTCCGCGCTTGTTGAACCATCACCGATCAGCTCTGCGCCGACCTGTTCGAATTCAGCCGGACGGCCGCCTTCACGCTCTTGGGCGCGAAACACGTTTGCCGCATATCCGGCCCTGAGCGGATGATCGTGTTTGTGCAGCTTTGACGCCGCCACCCTCGCAATCGGCCCGGTCATGTCGGGACGCAGCACCAATGTTTTTCCGTCCTGATCCAGAAGCTTGAACAGCTGCTGCTCTTCGATTGCGGACTGGACACCCACCGTCTCATAGAACTCAAGTGTCGGAGTCTCCATAAATTGATAACCCCATTTATCAATCAAATCCGTTAACGCGAAACGGACCTTCTTCTTTGCTTCATATAAACCGGGCAGCGTATCTCTCATGCCGTGCGGTTTTTCGAACATAAACATTGCCTGTTGCACCCCCGCTTTGTACTGAAGGAAAATTCCGAATCCTTTAGTTCGCTAATATGATAATATGTTAGCAGATAAAAGAATGAAATGCAACGTCAATTGTCCGCCTATTCTTTTCCATAACCATGAATAAATCATGAACAAATCTGTAAACCTATTGGATCGCTCTAATTTGTAAGAACAGAAATGCTATAATACAAATAACAGCTGCATCAAGAACAAGGGAGAGTATAATGAAGACGCTCGGAACATTATGTGTGCTGATCCTGATAGCCGTTCTTGCCTATCTGGGATTCAACATATACACAAACGACATTCATCTGCCATTTTTTCATCAGTCCGACCCGGACTCTGATGAGAAAACGCCATTGAAAGGGAGCGCGGCACCGATGAATGTTGTGTTATACAGACAAATGGACGCGCCAAAACTGTACAATGGCTGTGAAGTGACAAGCCTTGCCATGGTGCTGAACTATGCGGGATATGATGCATCAAAAAATACGCTGGCGGACAAAATCGATACAGTGCCGCTGACATACAGCAGCGGGCTGAAGGGAAATCCGAATGATGGATTTGTCGGAGACATGGCAAACGGCCCCGGCCTGGGAGTCTACCATGAACCGATATATAAGCTTGCCAAGAAATACGCAGGAAACCGGGTTTATGATCTTACCGGAAAAGATATTTCCTCCGTGTACCGCCAGCTTGAAAAAGGGCGGCCGGTCTGGGTGATTATCACCACTGCCTTTAAGCCGGTTGATAATATGCAGACTTGGAATACGCCAAACGGAAAGGTCAGTATTACATACAGCATGCACAGCGTAGCCGTTACCGGATATGATCAAAATTACGTGTATGTCAATGACCCTTACGGCTATCAAAACCGAAAAACGGACCGGACCAGCTTTGAAAAAGCCTGGAAGCAAATGGGCAGCCAAGCCATCGTGATAAAGAAATAACAAAAAAACCCGCTGACTCTTTAATCAGCGGGTTTTCCCATTCGTTCCTTCATTTCTTTGCCGGTATAAATCAGCTTCATCGGGTTGCCGCCGACAAATGCCCCTGCCGGCACATCTTTATGCACAAGCGTACCGGCGGAAACAACGGCCCGATTACCGATTGTCACGCCGGGGAGAATGGTTGTATTCGCCCCGATCATCACCTCGTCACCGATTTTCACATGGCCGATCCGGTACTCATGAATTAAATATTCATGGGCCAAAATCGTCGTGTTGTAGCCGATAATGCTGTTTTTTCCGACAGTAATCTTTTCAGGAAACATGATATCAGGCATCACCATCAGTGCGAAGGATGTCTGTTTCCCGATGTCCATGTTCAAAAAAGTGCGGTACAGCCAATTTTTTATGCCTAAAAAAGGCGTATACCTCGCGATTTGAATCACGATGAAATTTTTCATCACCTTAAAAAAAGGAACCGTTTTGTAAACATGCCACAGTGAATTCGCACCTGAAACCGGATGACGGTCTGTTTTTCTCACGGATCACTTCACTCCGGTGATTTGTAATAAATCACTCATTTTCTCGAGCATGTAATCCGGTTCGTGCTTGGCAAGCTCTTTTGCGCCTTTGATCGTCCATGCGACACCTGCGGTTTGCGTGCCGGCGTTTTTTCCCGCCAATACGTCGTGATAGTTGTCGCCTACCATCATGGCTTCAGAAGGTTCGCTTCCGAGCTGCCGGAGCGCGAGACGCACAGGCTCCGGATCAGGCTTCGGGTTTTTGACATCATCAAGCGTGACGACCGTTTCAAAAAACGGTCCGATTCCCGTCAGCGCAAGGCCCATATTTACGGTATCCCTTAGCTTCGTGGTGACAATACCAAGCTTATATCCCGCCTTTTTCAATTCATCAAGCGTTTCATAAACTGTTTCATATTCTGTCACGAGCGCATCATGCATTTCATGGTTAAATGCCCTGTACATGCTGATCATTTCATCGCATTTTTCGGCGTTTATACCTGAAAAAGTTTCGTACAGAGGCGGGCCGATAAACGGAAGCACGTCCTCCCGCTGATACCGTCCCGGGCAATAATGGTCAAGCGTATGGAGATATGAAGCGATAATCAGCTCATTCGTATTAATCAGCGTGCCGTCAAGATCAAATAAAATGGTGGTTACACGTTTATCAGTCATCATACGTCCTTTCCGGTTTCCAGACGTCAGTCTGTGTCCGCATACCGCTTATCGGCATAACCCTTGACTCGTCTGAAAATCATCAAAATGATAGCAAGAACAATTAACACAATTGAAATCACTTGAGCGATGCGAAGGTTGCTCGTCAGCATCAGGCTGTCCGTCCGCATATGCTCAATAAAGAATCTGCCGATGGAATACCAGATGATATAGGTCAAAAACAGGTTGCCCCTGCGCAGATTCGCGCGCCGGAGCAGCAGGAGAAGAATGACGCCGATAAAACTCCACACTGATTCGTACAAGAAAGTCGGATGATAATATTGCCCGTTTATATACATCTGGTTCACGATGAAATCAGGCAAATGAAGGCTTTCTAAAAATGCCCGGCTGACAGGCCCCCCGTGAGCTTCCTGGTTGATAAAGTTCCCCCAGCGCCCGATGGCCTGCCCGAGTAAAATACTCGGCGCGGCAATATCCGCAAGCTTCCAGAAAGAGATGCCTCTCACTTTCGAAAAGACGATTCCCGTCGCAATCGCACCGATTAAACCGCCGTGGATCGCGATGCCGCCCTTCCAGGTTTTTATGATTTCTCCCGGGTGTTCTGAATAATAGCTCCACTCAAAAAGAACATAATACACCCGTGCGCAAATGATGGCGATGGGAATGGCAAAAAGAACAAGGTCAATAAAAATGTCTTTTTTCAGCCCGCGCTTTTCACTCTCTCTCATCGCCAGCCACAGCCCTAACAGAGCGCCCGCGCCGATAATGATCCCGTACCAATGAACGGAAAGGGGTCCCAGCTGTAAGGCAATCGGATTGATTGGTGTTATTGCTTCATTCATTGTATTGCCAACTCCTATTCGTCTTGTTCGCCGTCTTCAATGACATCCGCCAGCTTATGCGTAAATTGCTCGGCAGCATTTAAGCCCATCCGTTTTAATCTGAAGTTCATCGCCGCAACTTCGATAATGACAGCGAGATTTCGTCCGGGACGGACAGGGATTGTAAGCTTTGTAATTTCTGTATCAATGATTTTTATTTTTTCTTCTTCAAGTCCGAGACGATCGTATTGTTTCCCTTGCTCCCATAGCTCCAGATCCATGACGATTGTAATTCGTTTATTGCTTCTGACGGCTCCGGCGCCAAACAGCGTCATGACATTGATAATGCCGAGCCCCCTGATTTCGAGCAGATGCTCAATCAGATCAGGCGCATTGCCGACAAGCGTATCCTGATCCTCCTGACGGATTTCGACGCAGTCATCTGCGACAAGACGGTGTCCGCGTTTGACAAGCTCCAGCGCGGTTTCACTTTTTCCGACGCCGCTTTTACCCGTAATGAGTACGCCTACGCCGTATATGTCCACGAGCACGCCGTGAATGGCCGTCGTCGGCGCAAGACGGCTTTCAAGAAAGTTTGTCAGTCTGCTTGACAATCTGGTTGTTTTTAAAGGTGATCTGAGCACCGGCACACCGTTTTGTTCGGACGCTTCAATAAGCTCCGGCGGAATCGGCATATCTCTGGAAAGAATGATAGCAGGTGTGACATCGGTGCAAAGCGATTTCATTCTTTGTTTCTTATCTTCGTCAGGAAGCTGTTCAAAAAATGACAGTTCTGTTTTCCCCAGAAGCTGCACCCGTTCCCTCGGGTAATATGTAAAATAACCGGCGATTTCAATACCGGGCCGTGATAAATCACTCATCGTAATCGGGCGGTTAACCCCTTCTTCTCCGCTGATCAATTCTAAATTGAACTGCTCCATTACGTCTTTGGTCCGAACCTTTGCCAAGATATGTTCCTCCTGTTCTGGGATGTTCCGAGCTTTGAACAGTTATATTTTATCACTTTAGAGACTGAACCAAAACAGATTTATACAATTAGGCATAACTGGTCTAGATAACTAGTCTGAAAAGGAGTAAAATAAACATAACAAATCATCCAGAAAGGCGTGTTTGTAGTGGCTGAAAGCATTTTAATCAGCGGTGCCCGCATTGTAACAGAAAATGGAATCATCCAAAACGGATTCCTCGGAATGAAAAACGGGGTTATTTCGTATGCGGGTGACAAGAAGCCGCAAGAAACGTTCGATAAAGAGTGGCAGGCGCCAAAAGACTCTTATGTGCTTCCCGGTATGATTGATATTCATATCCACGGCGGCTATGGCGCAGATACGATGGATGCCGATTTTTCGGCTCTTGACACTTTGTCTTCCCGTCTGCCTGAAGAAGGAACGACATCTTTTTTAGCAACAACGATCACACAGCATCATGAAAGCATTGAAAAAGCGCTTGTTAACGCAAAAGAATGGACATCTTCCTCCGCACAAGCGGATAAAGGCGCAGAGCTGCTCGGCATTCACTTAGAAGGCCCGTTTGTCTCGCCAAAAAAGGCCGGGGCACAGCCAAAGCAGTGGATCACCCCCGCAGATCAGGACCTTTTTCAAAAATGGGAGCAGCTGGCGGGAGGGCTGATCAAAATTGTAACGCTTGCACCGGAAGAGGACGAGGATTTCAGCTTGATCCGTTATTTAAAAGGGCAAGCGATTATCCCGTCAATGGGGCATACAAACGCAGGCTCCGAGCTTTTAACAGAAGCGGCAGAGGCCGGCGCGCTGCATATGACCCATCTTTACAATGCCATGAGTTCTTTCCATCATCGCGAGCCGGGGGGCATCGGTACGGCTCTTGCCTGTGAGAACATTACGGCCGAGCTGATTACTGACGGTATTCATTCACATCCCTTAGCCGTAAAGCTTGCTTATTTGGCGAAAGGCAGCCAAAAGCTGATCATGATAACCGACTCTATGCGGGCAAAAGGGCTTCAGGACGGAGTGTATGAATTCGGAGGACAGAAGGTGTCGGTCCGCGGGAACACAGCCCTTCTTTCTGACGGAACGCTGGCAGGCTCCATCCTGAAAATGAATGAAGGCGCAGCGCTCATGCGCAGGTTTACAGATTGTTCTTGGCTGGATATAGCTAATATGACGTCAGCGAATGCCGCGCGCCGGCTCGGCATCTATGACCGCAAAGGAAGCATTGCGGAAGGAAAAGACGCGGATATTATTCTGACTGACGGACAGTGCAGCGTATTGGCAGCCATTTGCCGCGGAAACGCCGCATACATCTCAAAGGAGGTTGACTGGTCATGAATGTGATCAAATGCAGAAATTATGAAGAACTAAGCCAAAAAGCCGCAGCTATCATCGCTGAAACAATGAAGCAAAAACCTGATGCCGTCCTCGGCCTTGCGACTGGCGGCACACCGGAAGGCGTATATAAAGAGCTGGTGCGGATGCACCGAACGGAAGGCCTGTCATTTCAAAATGTCAGCACCATCAATCTTGATGAATACGCGGGACTTTCTCCTGAGGATAAAAACAGCTATCATTATTATATGAATACACATTTATTTGCACATATCGACAGCCGTAAGGACCGCCATTTTCTTCCCGACGGACGGGCAAACGACCTTGAGGCTGAATGCGAACGCTATGACCGATTGGCGGAATCGCTCGGCGGCGCGGATATTCAACTGCTGGGCATCGGGCATAACGGCCATATCGGCTTCAATGAACCGGGCACGCCATTTCAATCCCGGACGCACGTCGTTGAACTGGACGAAGAGACAAGGCAGGCAAATGCGCGATACTTCCCATCAATCGATCAAGTCCCGAAAAAAGCCGTTACAATGGGCATTGAAACAATTTTGTCCGGCAAGCGGCTATTGATCATGGCATCCGGGAAAAGCAAGGCTCAAGCGGTAAAACAGCTGCTGGACGGGAACATCAGCGAATCATTCCCCGCCTCGGCCCTGCATTTACACCCGGATGTCACGGTCTTGATCGATGAAGAGGCTGCGGGCTGACGCTTGAAAGGATTTTAACCTATGCATATTGATAAACAATCCCCGATTCCGATTTATTTTCAGATTATGGAGCAATTAAAGACACAAATCAAAAACGGCGAGCTGAAAGCGGACGCGCCGCTTCCATCGGAGCGCGAATACGCGGAGCAGTTCGGCATCAGCAGAATGACGGTGCGGCAGGCTCTTTCCAACTTGGTAAACGAAGGGTTTTTATACAGACAAAAAGGCCGGGGAACTTTCGTCAGCAAACTGAAAATGGAGCAGCCGCTGCAAGGTCTGACAAGCTTTACGGAGGACATGAGAAGCCGCGGAATGAAGCCGGGAAGCAGATTGGCAGAATATCAGCTGATTCCGGCTACTGAAGAATTGGCTTCTATTTTAGGATGCGGATATCCGTCAATGCTTCATAAAATCATCCGCGTCCGGCTGGCCAATGATATTCCGATGGCGCTCGAGGCTTCGTATATCCCGTTTGACATGGCAGGTAAGCTGGATGCCTCCCATTTCCGGTCATCCATGTATGAGCACATCGAGGAATACAATCAAATGCCGATTTCACGCGCAAAGCAGGAGCTTGAACCGGGAACAGCCTCACAGGAGGAAGCAGAGCTTCTCGGCATTCAGCCCGGCGCACCCGTCCTTTATATTAAGCGCACCACCTACCTGCAGGACGGCACGGCCTTTGAGCATGTCAAATCGGCATACAGAGGCGATCGCTACACATTTGTGCATTATATGGACAGACTCAAATAAAAAAATCTCCAATCCATTATGGATTGGAGACATGCCTGAAATCAAGCTGATCTGGAGAAGGGTGATAAGGCGGGTTCCCCGTTTTTAACATCCAGATCGGCGATTTTGTTTTGCCATTGAACGGGTCCTTCACGACGGTATACCAATAATAAACGGAATCTGCCTGAAGATCGTTCCAGACCCAATGTGCCGTTTTTCCGCTTTTTACGTGCTTTTTATGACCGAGCAGCTCATTCGTATAGATATTGCATTCAAAGTAATCGGTCGCTACCTTTTTCATTTTCGGTTCTAAATCCATTCCGGCTGAGAAGTCATCTTTATCGCCGAACAGGTCTGCATCATAGTAATTGATGTCATCTGTATACGGCGAGTAGGAGAACATATGCACTTGATTGGAGGCCTGGTCAAATTGCATCAGCCGCATGTAGCCTTGTCCGCCTTCCGGGCCGTCCTGATAATCAGTCAGGATTTGATGCACGAGGCGGTCCGCTTTTCCGTCCCCGTCATCATCAAGCGCGTCTGTTTTTCTCATTGCATTATGGTAGTGGCCGCTTAATACCATCATCACATTGCGGTTCGGCTTGACGACTTTTTTGTAAATCGTCTCTCCGATCGGGCTTCTGTTCCCGCTCACAAGCAAATATTCATGAAAGCATAAAATCGCCGTGCGGTCAGGATACTGCTTGAGCACCTTGTTGATCCAGTCAATATCTTGGCCGGTAATACCCCAGCCCATATAAATCATAATAAAGTCATTCCCGCTGCTTGACACTAAATCATAATGGCCGCGGTTATTTTTATATGATCCGCCGTAATGCAGTTTCTGATCAAAACGTTGGCTGCCGAAGTAATCCCCGAATGTCCGGTATGTGCCGTCCTTATGGCCGACATCATGATTACCGGCAAGCACCCCGTAAGGAATCCCCGCTTTATCGAGAATGCGCATCGAATGATCGGCGTTTTTCCACTGTTTCATATCCGTTGAATCATCGACAATATCACCCGTGTGAAATACATATTTAATATTGTGCTTTTCCTTATTTTCTTTCATCCACTCGGTCATCTTATCAAAAATATGCGGATGGCTTTTCGCATAATACTGCGTGTCCGACATCCAGACAAACGTATAATCGCCCTTTGCCGGGATCTCGTCCTGCACGATGACATTCATTTTAGAATGCTTCACAAAATCAGCTGCCGAAACGGAAGCCTTTAAGGTAAACGTTTTTTTATTTTTAGCGAGAAAACTGTCAGCCTCCTGCCAGCAGCTTGTCCGGTAATTCCATATATACATGGTTACCTTTCTGCCGGGCAAAGAACTTCCTTTCCAAACCGCTTCAGCCTGATCCGTTTCATCAACAGACGGATCAACCGTTACTTCAAACCGGTGATAAGGGAAGCGCTCCATATTTTCGGTTGTTACTGTCTTTCCGTCATTTGCCGAGATCTGATTCATTTCCGGCAAGGTAAAAGGCGTTTCATTTTCCTTTATCCCTTTCGGCGGCTCAGTCACCGAGGCGTGTTTATACACTTTTACGCTGCCCGGGTTCCGCGCAGTATAACGGAAGCCCCGATAAAAAGATAAATCCATCGCGTCCTTCGTCGGATCTTTTACACGAACGGACAGTTTTGCTTTATGGCCGCTTACTTTCTGACCGATCAGCTCAGGCTGGTTCGGCTGCTCCCGTACGGTGGTGAAGGTGCGGACGGCCGTCGTCTCGTTTCCGGCCAGGTCAGCCGCGCTGATTTTAAGAGTGTGCTTTCCAGGCTCAAGCTCCGCAGAGGACGTATGGTACGGGAGTGAAATGCTTTCTCCGTCCAAAAACGCTTTTACCTCTTCAACCTTACTCCATGTATCACGGATTTTCGCTTGCAGCACCAGATTTCCTTTCACCTTTTGGCCTTCGGTGATTCCGGGATCAATCTCAGGCCCCGTGTTATCAACGCGCACGGACATACTGACCTGTTCCTCACCGTCGCTGACAAAAATATGGTGATAGCCTTCAGAAAGCTTCGCCGTATTCCACTCCAAAAGACGGGATGTGAACAAATGATCCGGAAGGCTGAATCGGAAAGAAATGCTGTGATTCGCGCGCTGATTATCTCCGATAAACAGCTGCTTTCCCGGAGCTTGCTCCCCGTCTCTGATGACGGTTCCGTCGGAAAGCACAAGGCGGGCATTTTTCACCAGAAAATCATCGCGATTTTCCCCCGTGTCATAAGGGGACACCTTTGACCCTGAACGGATCGCGACCCTCGGTGTCTGTCCGCCTTTTTGCAGCAGCCGCTCCGGCAGCAGAACCGAGTACGTTCGGTAGCGGTGGGTCGGATCGTCAAAAATTTTAATGACCTCGTTTTCCATCATGACCGCATTTTGAAAATAGAGATTCGTTTTTCGGGTATCAAAGGCAAAATAAACCTCTTTCTCCAGTGCCGGGCGTGTCTGCTGAAGCTTCCCGTCAATCCACAGCTTAATCTTATCCGCGCTGATGTCTGATGTGGCTTTGAGCAGGTGTGTGCCCGATATCGTATCATTAGGTTCAATGTTCATTCGCAAACCGTGTGACTTGCTCGTCTGCTCAATGTCAATCATTTTAACAGGCGTTTTCGCTTCATTTTCTCCGTCACCTGCAACGATATAATACTCAAGCTGATCCTGTCCGATCAATTCGGGAGAATAAATGATATGGTGATATAAATGATCGTTGCGATCTTTTTCGGCCAATATTCTTTTAAATGGTTTCTTTTCATTGGTCCGATAATAAAAAGCAGCCGTTTTGACAAGGTTTTTGTCACGAATGTCAGCTTTCAATTCAATGCTTTCCGTCGGGCGGACGGGTTTTCTATTCGTGAGATCTTCAATGACCGGCTTTTCCTTATCAGGCTTGGTCGGCCGTTTTTGCTGAGGGACCTGCGCCTGATAAACGGAACCCGGTGACGGCTTCTGTTCGCTTGTGGAAATCGCCAGCAGCTCTTCCGTTCCGTTCAGCGGATATTTATAAAGCAAAGAAGACAGGCGCCTGAATGCATGCTTTCGGTAATGCGCAACCGCTATGTCTTTTCCTGTATTCGTTGACAGCACCACGGCCCGCGGCCGTGAATTCGCCATTCCTTCCGTCTCTTCAATGACTGCAAGATTTTCCCCTTCTTTCAAGCCGGTTCCGTAATAACGGTTAAAATCCTCTGCTGTAAGCTCTGATGAAGCGCGCCTCAGCCAAAACACATAGGCGCCGCCGGATGGAATGACCGCGTCTTTTGCCGGCTTCCATATTAAATCGGATTCCGGCCCTTCCTTAGGATAGCGGTAGCGGATTTGATAATCTTTAAAATGAATCGGCCTGTCCGTTGTGTTATAGACCTCAATAAATTCATAGGCGTCACCGCGGCTGTCATTTTTCGTATCAACGGCCAGCTCCGTAATCATCAGCTCGGGAATGTGCGCCAAATCGGCTTGATAACCGTCAAGCTTCAGCCGCTTCGTTTCCGATTCCGCACGCTGTTTGCCGTTCGAGAAGACAATGTAATATTCTAATTCCCCATTCCAGATCTCACGTTTTGAAATCTGCGCCATAAATGCCTGAATGGAACCGGGCGCAGGCTCCATCGGCACCATTTTAAACCCCAGCTCATTGCTTTGTTTATAAAACAGAAAAGCCGAAAATGCTTTATATGCGGCATCGCGTACATGAGCTTGTATGAACAGGTTTCTTTTCATTTCCGCCTTCACTTCTATTTGGGGAGGACTCTCCAAAAGCGGTATGTAATGAGGCGGCTGTCCGAAATCCTGCTGAATGACGGGGGTCACCGATCCTTTGTGCGCCGCGTCTGCAGAAGGACTCACACAAAGCAAACCAATCAGAAAAAAGAGCGTCATCACACATTTCATCTCATTACCTCCCTATGCATTATGTTGCGTCAGGAGGAGGCCTCTTATGTAAACGGCAAATAAAAAAAGCTGCCGGCAGACAGCTCTTTTTTATCTCTTTCTCAGCGGCTCCAATATACCTTTTTGAATCAGTAAATGAAAAACAGAAAGGACGACGGATGCCCAAATGGCGGTGCCGAAGCCGTCGATTTGGAAGCTGCTTCCCATCAATGCCGCGGTCATCATTAAGGTAATGGCATTGACGACAAACAAGAAGAGACCAAGTGTCACAACAGTAACGGGCAATGTCAAAATGATGATGATCGGTTTGATCAGCACATTTAACACAGAAAGAATCAGACTTGCGATGACAGCCGCTCCGATACTGCTGATATGGACGGAATCAAAATATCCCGCAATGACGATTAATAATAAAGCATTTACTAAAATGCTGACTGCCCATTTGATCATTTATTTCAAATCTCCTTCTAAAGGTACAACAAAACACCAAATAATATAAACAAGCGGTACGAGTCCGCTCGTTAAAAGCGTTAAGACAACGGCTATGATGCGCAAAAGTGACGCATCCATATTGAGATACTCCGCCAATCCGCCGATGACACCCGCAATTTTACGATTTTTTTCTGAACGATAAAGTCTTTTCATACGATCACCTCTGAGTATGCTTTAGCTTAATTGCGCCTGTTAATGATTCTGAGAAAATGGATATGCTCTGATCGTGGCCTTGATTTGACGCCAGCATCAATTCTTTTTGTATTGTATCGTTTTTTTCCTTTAAAATCTCCGCATCAATCAGCTCGTGGGTGAGAGAGCCGAGATTGCTTTTCAGCTCCGCCTTAACGGCCGCATCATCAGGCAGGGCAAGCTCCACATTTCCGGTCGTGGTTTTTGTGTAAACGGAGCGGCAATGCGGCGCTGTTACGGTGAGCGTAATATTGCCGTTAAAGCTTTGAACGTCAATGGTTTCACTCTCACCGCGTAAATCAATCAGGCCATTGATTGTTTCCGCTTCAATCGTTCCGCATTTGTGCCCCGCCAGCTTGATTTGTCCGTTAGCCGTTTCCGCCGACGCTTTTTCAGCCGTTAAATGAGAAAATGACAGAACGCCGTTTGTCGTTTTCGCCGAGAATTCTTTTACATGTAAATGTTCCCCTCTTATCGGGCCGTTAAACAGCTTCACCCGTATCTTATCGTACTCCTTTTGGGGAACATACAGCGTCACGTTGGTCTTCATTGTTTTCTTTTCCGTGCGGATAAAAAACTTGTTGCCTTTCACTTCACATTCGATATGCTGAAGAAACGCGGTGCGCGCAGCCTCCTGGCTGTCCGCCCGGTAGACCTTTGCCTGGCACTCCGCCCTGATATCTTCGTCCGCCCACGGCACGATATTGACGCTGCCGTTTGCAATCTGCATGTCAATGCCGGAGAATTCGCTGTCTTTAAATTGGAAAATATGCTGCACATCATATGCATGGCCGAAATTTAAATCAAGATCAGCTTCTTTCACTTTTTTCACGGCCGAATCAATCCAGTCAAACAGCTTAGCCCCGAGTGACGGCTTTTGGGTCCCTTTGACTCCGCTTTCCGCTTCTTCGGCAGAGTCAATTACATTCGTTGATAACGCGGTGATCTGCTCTTCTTTTTCTTTATATTCATTGTCCAGCTTCTCAATGAGCGTAAGGGCTTCCTGCGCAGTCAGCTTCCCTTCCTCCACCAGCTTTAAAATCCGTTCTTTCTCCTGCTTCATACAAAACTCCTCCCCATCTCTTCTTATGCCTGGCGTAAAACCTTAATTCCCTGAATAACATTCCAAATGACCATCCCAATGACGATGAGAAAATAAACAATCGCTCCTGTTATCATAACAAAAACCGGAAGCATACTCTCCTCCTGAGCCGTGATCGCTCCGCCGACAACTCCGGCAATGACAATCAGCCCTCCCGCAAACGGAATGATGTGAGAAATAAGAGCGCGTACGGCATGGCGCTTCGTTTCTTTTTCATCGACGACAAAATAAGCCACGATCGGAACGATAAGCGGTGCGATAAACACGCTGAAATAACAGATGGATGAAATAAGCGCTTGATTGCGATTCAAATGAAAACACTCTCCTGTGATATAGTTTAAAATACCATTCCTTATACATACGTATGACGAAACTCTGGGTTTCATTTTCATTCTATGGACATGCTTCAATATGCGTAATTTTTGATTTAAGAGAATTCGCTATAGAATCTTTCCCCCGAACCGATTACAATATGTAACAAAGCCTGACCGTATGCAAGGAGGACATACAAATGGAGAAAGACCCCGGAAATGAGCAAGTAACAGAAGAAAATCTGCTGAAATTGATTCGTGAACAAAAAAGGATGAACAACGAAATGCTGGCTGAGCTGGAACAAATCAAAGCAGCCCCTTCTCCCATTTCTCATGATATTCAATATATAAAAGTGCTGCTGGACAGCAGCAGCACCCATATTCTTCAGGATCTGATGAGTTTAAGCAGGCAGCTTCCCCATCAGAAAAAAAGCCTGTAAAACAGAAGCCCAAAACCGTTCAGTTTTGGGCTTTTTTCATTCATATATTACGTAGCCGCTGTTTCTTTTTCGGCCAGAAGGGTTTTCATTCGTTTTTTATCGCGTTCCATGACCGGTTTCAAATATCGGCCGGTATATGATCCTTTCACTTCGGCAACCTCTTCAGGCGTCCCCGACGCTACGATCATACCGCCGCCTGATCCGCCTTCCGGCCCCAAGTCTACGATATAATCCGCCGTTTTAATAATATCGAGGTTATGTTCAATGACCAAAACGGTATCCCCGTTGTCCACAAGTCTTTGAAGCACAACTAACAATCTGGCGATATCATCCACGTGGAGACCTGTCGTCGGTTCGTCCAGAATATACAGCGTACGGCCTGTTGAGCGCTTATGCAGCTCGGAAGCAAGCTTGACGCGCTGCGCTTCTCCGCCTGACAGCGTCGTCGCCGGCTGGCCGAGTGTCACATACCCTAAACCTACATCAGCAAGGGTTTGAAGTTTGCGTCTGATTTTCGGGATATTTTCAAAGAAAGCCAGAGCATCTTCCACGGTCATATCGAGCACGTCGGAAATGCTTTTTCCTTTGTATGTGATCTCAAGCGTCTCCCGGTTGTAGCGTTTGCCGTGACACACTTCACACGGCACGTACACATCAGGCAAAAAGTGCATCTCAATTTTAATGATTCCGTCGCCGCGGCAGGCTTCACAGCGCCCGCCCTTCACATTGAAGCTGAACCGGCCTTTTTTATAGCCGCGCACCTTCGCCTCATTCGTCTGCGCGAACACATCGCGGATGTCATCAAACACGCCTGTATAGGTTGCCGGATTCGATCTCGGCGTTCTGCCGATCGGCGCCTGATCGATATCGATCACCTTATCGAGATGGTCCAGCCCCTTGATCTCTTTGTGGCTGCCCGGTTTCGCTTTTGCTTTATGAAGTTTTTGCGCCAGCGCCTTATGCAAAATTTCGTTAACGAGCGTGCTTTTTCCGGAACCGGACACACCCGTTACCGCGGTGAATGTTCCGAGCGGGAATTTGGCATTCGCTTTTTTCAGATTGTTTTCTGCAGCGCCTTTAATCTCAATGAATCGGCCGTCTGGTTTTCTTCTTTCCGGAGGCATCGGGATAAATTGAGCCCCTGATAAATATCTTCCGGTTAAAGATTTCTCATCATTCATGACCTCTTCAGGCGTACCCGCAGATATGACCTGACCGCCGTGAATGCCGGCTCCGGGGCCGATGTCTATTAAATAATCGGCCGCCATCATCGTATCTTCATCATGCTCGACGACAATCAGCGTATTGCCGAGATCCCTCATGTTTTTCAGCGCGCTGATCAAACGGTCATTGTCACGCTGGTGAAGGCCGATGGACGGTTCATCGAGAATATAGAGCACACCCGATAAACGGGAACCGATCTGTGTCGCAAGCCTGATACGCTGCGCTTCCCCGCCTGACAGGGTTCCTGCCGCACGGCTCAATGTCAGATAATCGAGCCCGACTTTGTCTAAGAAACTGAGGCGTTCCACGATTTCCCGCAAAATTAAATCGGCGATCTGCATATCTTTCTCCGACAGCGTCAGATTCTTGAAAAATTCGAGCGCGTCACCTACGGACAGCTCGGTGATGGTGCCGATATGCCGGCCGTTAACTAAGACGGCAAGCGCTTCTTTTTTCAGGCGGTAGCCTTTGCACGTCGGGCACGGCTTCTGGGACATATATTGCTCCATCTGTTCACGAATATAATCAGAGCTTGTCTCTTTATATCTTCTCTCGATGTTGCGCAGCACGCCTTCAAATTCAATCTCATTTTCGCGCACTTGTCCGAAATCATTTTCGTATTTAAAATAGATCCGTTCATTGCCGCTGCCGTACAGCACCTTATCAAGCTGATGCTTCGGCAGGTCTTTGACGGGAATCTCCATATCTATTCCGTAATGGCTGCACACTGCCTGAAGCAGCTGCGGGTAATACTGTGAACTGATCGGCGTCCACGGCGCAATCGCATGTTCCTTCAATGACAGCTCCTGATTTGGAATGACCAGATCCGGGTCCACCTCAAGCTTCAAGCCAAGTCCGTCACACGTCGGGCATGCGCCGAACGGGCTGTTAAACGAAAACAGACGCGGCTCAAGCTCGCCAATCGAAAAACCGCAAAGCGGACAGGCGTGATGCTCACTGAACATCAGCTCCTCCTGGCCGATTACATCAATTAAGACACGGCCTTCGCCTAAGCGGAGGGCGGTTTCCAGCGAGTCGGAAAGCCGCGCGGCAACGCCTTCCTTCACAACAATCCGGTCTATGACAACTTCAATGGAATGCTTTTTATTTTTCTCAAGCTCGATATCATCGGAAAGTTCGGCCATTTCTCCGTCAATCCGAACTCTCACATAGCCTTGTTTTCTGATTTGTTCAAGCACTTTGACGTGTGCGCCTTTTCTGCCGGATATAATCGGCGCGAGCACTTGAAGCTTTGTCCGCTCAGGATATTCAAGAATCCGGTCGACCATTTGTTCGATCGTTTGGGATGTAATTTCAATGCCGTGCTCCGGGCAGTGCGGCTTACCGACTCTCGCATATAAAAGACGGAGATAATCATAAATCTCCGTTACCGTTCCGACTGTTGACCTCGGATTGCGGCTTGTCGTCTTCTGGTCGATGCTGATGGCGGGCGAAAGCCCCTCAATCGCATCAACGTCAGGCTTATCCATCTGGCCTAAAAATTGGCGCGCATAGGCAGAAAGCGATTCGACATATCGTCTCTGTCCTTCTGCGTATATCGTATCAAAGGCAAGGGACGATTTTCCCGAGCCGGATAAGCCCGTCACGACGACGAGCTTATCCCGCGGAATCGTCACATCGATGTTTTTCAAGTTGTGCGCCCTTGCCCCTTTCACCTCGATCCGGTCTATAGCCATGTTTTCATCATCCTTCCGCTTTTAGCTCTAACAATAAGTCACGAAGCTCCGCCGCCCGCTCAAAATCAAGCGCTTTGGCTGCTTCTTTCATTTCAAGTTCCATTTGCTCAACGACTTTCTGGCGTTCTTTTTTCGTCATTTTCGCCAGCTTCGGCGCGGCTTTTGTTTTATATTCTTCTTTATCCTCGGCAGCTTGCGTCGCGCGGATCACATCGCGTATTTCCTTATTGATCGTTTGCGGCGTGATGCCGTGGATTTCGTTAAAGCGCTCTTGTTGTTCACGGCGCCGTTTCGTCTCACTAATCGCGACTTCCATGGAATGCGTCATTTTGTCGGCATACATGATGACGCGGCCTTCTGAGTTTCGGGCAGCCCGGCCGATCGTCTGAATCAGCGAACGCTCGGAACGGAGGAACCCTTCCTTGTCCGCATCCAAAATGGCGACAAGCGACACTTCCGGTATATCAAGCCCTTCTCTCAGCAGGTTGATTCCGATTAACACATCGTGTTTGCCGAGACGGAGATCCCGAATGATTTCAATCCGTTCCAGCGTCTTAATTTCGGAATGCAGGTAATTGACTTTAATGCCGATTTCCTTCAGATAATCGGTCAGGTCCTCTGACATTTTTTTCGTCAGCGTCGTGACGAGCACTCGTTCATTCCGTTCAATTCTCGTCTGAATCTCGCCGATCAAATCATCAATCTGCCCCTCAATCGGACGGACTTCAATGATAGGATCAAGAAGCCCCGTCGGTCTGATGATCTGCTCGATCATTTCCGGTGTATGTTCGATTTCGTACGGTCCCGGCGTAGCCGATACATAAACGATATTGTGCATGTGCTTTTCAAATTCCTCGAATCGAAGCGGACGGTTATCAAGCGCGGACGGCAGGCGGAAGCCGTGATCCACAAGCACCTGCTTTCTTGCCTGGTCACCGTTAAACATGCCGCGCACCTGCGGAATCGTCACATGTGATTCGTCAACGACAATCATAAAGTCGTCGGGGAAATAATCAAGCAGCGTATACGGCGTAGAGCCTGCCGGACGGAGCGTTAAATGTCTCGAATAGTTCTCAATGCCGGAGCAGAAACCCATTTCCCGCATCATTTCAAGGTCATATCTCGTCCGCTGCTCCAGACGCTGCGCTTCAAGGAGCTTGCCGTTTTCATGCATGACTTTCAGGCGCTCCTCAAGCTCTTGCTCAATGTTTACAATCGCTTTTTCCATCTTTTCGGCCCGGGTGACGAAGTGGGAAGCAGGGAAGATCGCGACATGGTCGCGGTCGCCGAGAATTTCTCCGGTCAGCGCGTCAACCTCTCTGATCCGCTCAATTTCATCGCCGAAAAATTCGACTCTGATGCAGTGTTCGTCACGGGAGGCCGGGAAGATTTCCACAACGTCTCCGCGCACACGGAACGTCCCGCGCTGAAAGTCGATGTCATTGCGGGCATACTGGATGTCTACAAGCTTTCTCAGCAGCTCGTTCCGTTCAATCTCCATTTCCGTCCTGAGCGAAACGACCATTTCGCGGTATTCTTCCGGCGAACCGAGGCCATATATACAAGACACACTCGCGATAATAATGACATCTCTCCGTTCAAAGAGAGAGGATGTCGCGGAGTGCCTGAGTTTATCAATTTCATCGTTAATGCTTGCGTCTTTCTCTATAAATGTATCCGTTTGAGGCACGTACGCCTCCGGCTGATAATAATCGTAGTAGCTGACAAAATACTCAACAGCGTTGTTCGGGAAAAATTCTTTGAACTCGCTGTAAAGCTGTCCGGCAAGGGTTTTATTATGGGCGATGACAAGTGTCGGTTTGTTTACTTCTTTAATGAGATTCGACACTGTAAAGGTTTTACCCGTTCCCGTCGCTCCCAGAAGAGTCTGGTGTTTTCTGCCTTCCTGAATGCCTTTGACAAGCTTCTCAATCGCTTGCGGCTGATCTCCCTGGGGCTGGTATTTCGAGACTAACTCAAAACGATCTTTCACAAAAAAGCCTCCGTTTCTTTACGAAATCTTCCTATTGATATAGTAACACAATGACGGTAAAAATCACTAAAAATACGAACTAAAGTTCGATGGTTTATTTTTACCAAGTTAATTTCTGTATAAAAAACCTGCTTTTATGGCGTAAAAGCAGGCATTCACATTTCATATTCACTATGTCAGGCATTATCTTTCTTTTTGTCTGCTTCTTTTTTGGCCATGTACAAACCGCCGGCCACCAAAGACACCACGTCTAATCCAACGATAAAATACGTTTCTGTGTACCCTTTTAAGTAGGATGCGAAAAGCAGTGCGGCGGTGAGAGCGATAGCCACATAGTGGTTAAATGTAACCCGCGTAAAAAGGACGACCAGCATAAAAGGGAAACATAATGCAAAAACGGCTTTTGTAATCACAAAAACCCTCCTCGGGAATTCTTCATCTCATCTGATTATAGTAAAAAATGAAGAATCGGACAATCGTTCCCCTATTATTACATTACCCTTTTTCAGCAATCTTCAATCATTCATCTGAAAAATATGAATGTATATCAATTGAACTATTAACAAGATGAATCGTTATACCTTTATTCATCCAAAAGGTGCAGGAGGATTAGGCCTTTGTGTCTTTGACAGTTTCTTCCTCTCTCTTTACAATGGAATGATAGTGTTCACTATCATTTTCTTAGTGATCAAAAGAAGGGGGTCATATCACATGTATTCAGTACTTTTTAATAAAGCTGAGGAATCCAGCCGCTTAGCCGGCGCAAAAGGGATGAATCTGATTAAACTAACGAAAAACGGGCTGCCCGTTCCCGACGGTTTTGTCATTCAGACGAATGCCCTGACACGTTTTATAGAAGACAACCAGCTTCGGGACGATGATGAACAGATGGGGCGCGCTATCATTAACGGCACGTTTTCTAAAGAGCTGAAAGATGAACTGACCGCATCGTTTTATGATTTGAGAGAATCATATGCTTCGGTGGCCGTACGTTCCTCATCAGCGTCTGAAGATCTGGAAGGCGCTTCATTCGCCGGTCAGTACGAAACCTATTTAAATATAAAAACGGAGGAAGAGTTTCTCGGAAAAGTGAAAGAATGCTGGGCTTCCTTTTTCTCAGCCCGGGTGAGCCGTTATAAAGAGAAAATGCAAAATGACATTACGGAGCCGTTAATGGGCGTCGTTGTGCAGGGATTAATCGAGTCAGAGGTGTCGGGCGTCATTTTCAGCCGCAACCCCGTCACGCATGATGACGGAGAACTCATGATCTCAGCGAGCTACGGCCTCGGGGAAGCAATCGTCTCCGG
This sequence comes from Bacillus sp. YC2, assembly GCF_019891195.1. Taxonomy (NCBI): domain Bacteria; kingdom Bacillati; phylum Bacillota; class Bacilli; order Caryophanales; family Bacillaceae; genus Bacillus; species Bacillus sp. YC2. The sequence continues at coordinate 412,887 of NZ_JAHXDO010000001.1, forward strand.
CAGCGTGACGCCCGACACGTATCTCGTCAATAAGGAGACATTTCAGATTGAGAAAGAAATCGGATTAAAGGAAATGTTTATATTTTCTCAAGCAGAAGGCGTGGCGGAAAAGGAAACGAGCGATGATATGAGAAGCCGCTTTTGCCTTGATGACGAAAGGGTTAAAGAGCTTGCCGAGCTGACGAAAAAAACGGAGGCGCTGTACGGCTACCCCGTTGATCTTGAATTCGGAATTGCCGAAAACAAGCTGTATCTGCTTCAGGCCCGTCCGATTACCACAATAGAACAGGATCAAAAAGCGGCTGACGAGGAGCGTGAATTTATGATTACACCTCTCGATCAGAAGGATTTTTGGCTGAATATGGAGGCCAATATCGAAGGACCCGTCAGCCCGTTATTCGCCTCTCTCATCGTTCCGGCTTTAGAATACGGGCTGCAGCAGAGCGTGAAAACATTTCCTGTAATGGGTGTGGAAATTGAGCGGGTAAAGCTTCATCAGGGCCATATTTTTTCCAAACAAAGAAAAGTAGCGGAGCAGCCGCCTTCAGAACAAACAGAAGCGCTTTTTCCGGTTTTAGCTGAACGCATGTACGATATTATTAACGAAACATTTCTTCCTTTTTATAAAAGGCTGGACGAACTGGCGCATGTGACCCATACGCCTGAGAGCGCCCTTGATGCGTTCCAAAAACTGAAAGCCTTCTATTTAAAAGGATATGAAGAACATTTCAATATCATCTTTCCCCAGATTGCTTTAAGCATGAAACTGGAAGCCATGTACGGACAGATCGAAGAAGAAAACAGCGCCCTTTTGTACGAAATGCTGGCGGGAGTGATGAACAAATCATTGGAGACAGACAGGCATCTTTGGCTGCTCGCGCAAAAAGTGAATAACAGCCCGGCATTACAGCGCGTATTCAGCACCTATCATGCCGATGAACTGCATCAAACGCTCCTGCAATCCGAAGAAGGGAAGCGCTTTCTCCAGAAAGTCGGCCACTTTTTAGAGGAGTATGGATGGAGATCTGTGAAAAGTCATGACCTGATTGAAGAAACATGGGCGGAAAACCCTTATTTCGCATTGGCCAATATCCAAAACTATGTCCGCAGCGGCTACGATTTTGACAGCGAATTCAGCAAAACGATTGAAAAAAGAAAACAGCTCTACGCTTCGTTTTTGGAAAAAGTCGAGGATGACAGCTTCCGGAAAACCTTTGACCGCTATTATCAGTGGACGCTGTCTTCATCCGTGATTAAAGACGATCACCATTTTTATATTGACGCGATGCTTGACGCAAAAGCACGCCTATGTCTCTTGAAAATCGGCGAGCTGTTAAAAGAGCAGGGCGTTATCAATGATCGGGAGGATATGTGGTATTTATACGGCGATGAAGTCGAGGAAGCCTTAATGTCTCCGGCGCCGATGCAAGAAAAGGCGGCAGAACGGAAACAACTGCTTCGAGACTATCAATTGCTTGAAGCGCCCGCTTATCTCGGCACGCCGACTCCCGAACAGCTAAAAGCGGCAGAACAGATTACAGGATCAATTACAGAAGATGAAAAAAACACCGAACAACACATTTACGGCCTCGCGGCTTCAAGCGGCATCGCCAGCGGCCCGGTGAAGATCATTCGTGACGCAAGTGAATTTTCCCGCTTTTCATCTGGAGATGTGCTTGTCTGTAAAATGACGACACCGCTTTGGACCAGTCTGTTTCAGGATGCAAAGGCAGTCATTACAGACACCGGCGGCATCTTATCGCACGCGGCCATCATCGCAAGAGAATACGGGCTTCCTGCCGTTCTAGGCACACGTGCTGCGACTGACAGGCTGAAAGACGGCGACATCGTCACGGTTGACGGCACGAGCGGCAAAATCACCATTGTCAAACGCGCTTCATATTAGGTTTCCCTCTTTATCATACCGGCGGGGCGGGTGTATACTTGTCCTGCCAGTAATTACGCGAGGTGAAACATGTTGAGGACGACAAACAGGAGAATTCTTGACGCTGCAATGGACCTTATTATTAAAAAAGGGTACCGCGCCGCAACAACAAAGGAAATAGCCGAACAGGCCAATGTAAGCGAAGCAACGATTTTTCGTAATTTCAAAAACAAACAAGGATTAATGAAAGCCATCATTGAGCAGCAGACGCAAACCCCGGAAAGCATCATCGAAAAGACAGAAGGCGACCCGTATAAAGATTTGCTTCATATCGGCACCTGTCTCTTAAAACAATTAGAACATAAAAAAGAGGTGTTTCGGATTTGCTTGCGTGAACCGGAAATGTTTGAAGATCTGCTTCAGGATATTGTCGTGTATCCGCAATCTGTAAAAAAGTATTTGATTGTTTATTTTAAAGGGCTGACAGAGAAAAACATCATCAGCCCCGGCTGTGAAGAAGCAAATGCAGACGTTTTTATGACGATGATTTTTGGTTATTTCACGCACCGCCTGCAGCTTGGGAAAAGAGTCATATCTCTTCCTGAAGAAACCATGCTGAGACACAGCACTGAGATTTTTGTCAAAGGAATCATCAGCCGGTAATTCCGGCTCCAAAGGAGGATATGAATGGGTTCAAAGAAAGAATGGGCGCTGATCGTTTCACTTTTGCTGGGGGCAATTCTCGTCCCTATCAATTCTACGATGATTGCAGTAGCCCTTTCATCCATTTCCCGGTCATACAGCGAATCTCTCGCCAGCATCACTTGGGTTGTGACCGTCTATTTAATTGTGATGGCCGTGACACAGCCCATTGCCGGCAAGCTCGGTGATATGTACGGAAACAAAAAAATGTATTTATGGGGCGTCGGTCTCTTTCTGATTGCGTCGCTGGGATGCGCCCTCTCGCCGAGTCTTTTCTTATTAATCGTTTTCCGCGCGCTCCAGGCAGCCGGCGGCGCTTTGCTTACGCCAAACAGCATTGCCATCATCCGGCATGTCGTGTCTGAAAAACGCCTTCCGAAAGTATTCGGTTTTTTCGGTCTCGGCGCCGGCCTCGGCGCGGCTCTCGGCCCGTTTATCGGTTCACTTTTGATTGAAAGCTTCAGCTGGCATTCTATCTTTTGGGTCAACATCCCATTTCTCGCTATCGCACTTGTGACGGCATTGATGATGTTTCCTAAATATAAAGAAAAAACTTCTGACGCGCCGCTTGATTTGATCGGCTCGCTTTTGCTCGCCGGAAGCATCGTATCTATTATTTTGCTGACGAAAAATGAAAGCACTTGGGGCTATTGGCTGTACGGCCTGCTTATTCTTTTGTTTGTTCCGTTTTTTTTCAGACGGGAGATGCGGACGAAACATCCGATTATTGATTTTGATCTTTTCAAAAACTCAACCTTTACGAGCGCCAATCTGTCAGTCTTATTAAGTAATTTAATGATGTACGCCGTCTTATTGATCATGCCGCTGTTTATGACAAACCATTTCAGTTTAAATACATCTCAAAGCGGCATGGCGCTATCGGTCTTTTCCGTCTTCATGTCAGCAAGCAACTGGGGCGGCGCTCAGCTTCATCATAAATGGGGCGCAAGAAGAATGATTTTTCTGTCATTCGGATTGATGGCCGGAGCGAATATCTTATTTTTACTCTTAGTTCATTCCCATTCCGTTCCGTTCCTCATGACATCGCTTATGTTAGGAGGCCTCGCTTCAGGTGCAGGACTGACGAGCATGCAGGTGTCATCCCTTGCGACGGTCGAGCCGGGTATGTCCGGAATTGCATCCGGCATCTTTTCCACCTTCCGCTATTTCGGAAGTATTATATCTTCCGCTTTGATCGGTTTGATTTCCGGATTTCATATTCTGTTTATGATTCTGATCGGTGTTTCCATTATCGGCTTGTTCGTGTCATTAGGCATTAAGTCCGGCGAAACGGCCCAAACGCAAAATCATTCAGCTTAACAGAAAAAGGTTCCTGAGAATATGATTCTCGGAACCTTTTTCTAGTTTTTATCCTTCGTCCTCCCCCGCCGTATCGCAACCCCGTTTGATATAAAAAGAGAGAAAAGAGGAATGAATGGCTGAGAGTTTAGAACAAGTTCGCCCGCTGGCGCCGGCACTGATCGTCAATACCGTTCAACATAATACGGAAGGAACGACAGCTGATCCCGTTCTTACCTATTCGCCAGATATCTGAAGACGGCACATACTGTCACAGGCATTATTGCATCAGAAATGCATCCCGCTGACATTGTGTTCCGCCCTTAAACAAAAACAGCCCGGCGGCACCGGGCTGTTTTTTTATAATGCAGCTGTCTCTTCCTGCTCATGTTCATCTTGCACAAACAAAATACCTAATTGGTGATGTTCGCCCTCATAAGACGCACGCTGATCAAAACGGATTTGGCCGTTTAAACCGATGATCTCCATTTTTACAAATGCGCGGTTTTTTTGAAGTGCTTCATAAAACTCCGATACATGCTTCACAGGGATGCCGTTTACTTTCGTAATGATCTCACCGATCTTCAGGTCGAGATCCTCCGCCGGCGTATTCGGAATGATGCCGAGAACCATTAAACCTTGATCACGTTTAGAGAAATAAAACGGAGCCGCGTTATCATTCATGCGCTGTCTTAATGACAAAAACAGACGTCCGACCACCGCTGTACAAGCAGCGGCCCCCGCAAGCGGCGTCCACCAAAGACCCGCAGCTCCGACAGCCGTAACAATAAGCCCGAGAATCATAATCCGTTTTGCCGTTATCCTCATGCTTATTTTCGGAAGTGACCCTTGCACACGCTGTCCGAAACCGACGATGTAAGGAATCCAGATAAAATGGAAAGAGCCGCCCGGCACGGTAAAAACAGGCCACCAAGAAAGGTGTGACTCAAGTCCGTTGCCCGGCACCAAGATGAAAAGCGGAAGCAGCCAGGCGCGATTCGCCAATTGACGCCCAATCGGCAGGCCCCTGCTGCTGACAACAAGCGCAGGAGACGTTTTCAGATGGGCCGAACGGTATGCAGCCGCTCCTTCCGTAATAATCAAAAGACCCAAAAACACGGCGGCAGAAGCCCAATTCACTCCGAATGCTTGCGGAAACCGCTCTGTAAAAGGCTCCGACTGGCTAAAATGAAGGATAAAGGCAATCAGCATGGCCGTGCTGACAATATAAGCCGATGACAGCCAATTCATGCGGAAAGTAAGCGCCGCAAGAGCCGTTACAGCAGCAATAATGCCTAAAAGACCGAGCGGAATTGAGATCCCCAGCCCAAATAACAGTATCGAGAGAAGAATTCCCGGTATTAGGCCTTTAATGTATGTAAAAGTAAGCTCATCATACATATCTGCGATTTTCGTATGAAACGTATGCCGTTCACGTTTTATCCGCAAATATCCGCACGCGAGACTTATGATGATAAAAAACCAAAATAGCGGGTGCAAAAAAAACAGACCAACACTTTTTAACAGTTCAATCCCCCATTGAACAGACATTACTTTCACCGCCTCAAGCCAAACATTTTAATTCTATTCTACCAAATAATAATTGGCTTGGATATGATTAAACGCCTACCTCTCCTGTGTCATCCACAGCGTAACATTCGAGAGAGAGAAATCCTTCAGATAATGGTCGACTTCAGCATCGATCACTCCGCTGATCAAGAGCATCGACCTTTTGATGTCCGTCAGATTGATTCCCAGACGTTTATGATTTTTCATTAAGTAAGTGAAATAATGTTCTGCACATTCTTCGTTAATGTCGTTAACGCATTCAACATTTGTGTAATTCACCAGATATCTGCTGAACAGCATAAGAAGACTTAGTGCTTTTGTTGCTGAAAATGTGACGTCTTTTGTTCTGTCTTTTAGTTGTTCCACTAATTCGTAATATTTTTTTTCACGCACAATACTTGCCCTCTTCAATTGTGAACCCCCATTTTTTTATCCAAATAAGCACGGGTGATTACAGCTGCCGTGCTGAAGTGCTGACAGTCGCTGCCGGCACCATTCAATTCGAAGTGCAGCTGCCAAAAAACGAAATCTGTTCTCTATTAGAACCTTCTTTAATTGTAAGAACTAAAACAGACTGAGGCAACTTGCAAAAGTTTCATTTTAAATACATATTAACTCGGCATAAAGTCTCTCTTCTCTATAAATATCGGGTATTGTTTGTCCTTTATAAATGTTTAAATGTGAAAATTTTTTTAATATCTTGTCAAAATCGTCATAAATATGTGTCTTTTAGTTCATTTTTACAACATGACAAAAGAAACAGGAGGCAGAAAAACCGCCTCCCTTCCTTTATTTCACAAATAATGATTTTAATGCTGTTTGCAGCTGTAAATCATTATTTTCATCAGATTTCTTCTCATTAATCAGCTGATTCATTTTCTCCGCTGTTTTTTTGTCAATGACTGCCGTTTTATCAAGCTTGTATCGATCTTGAAAAGCAAGAACGGCTTTTTTCATCGTTTTGCTGTAATATCCGTCCGCCCGGCCCGGATCAAAGCTTAAGCCTTTCAGCAGGATTTGGGCGTGTTTCACATCCGCATTATTCATATCAGGCTGAAGAGGCTGTTTAAGCTGAAGAGGCCCCGCAGAGAAATACTCCGGCTGGCTCATGGCGATTGTCGGCGTAATTCCTTTTTTATGAATCCAGTTGCCTTTCGGTGTGAGCCATTTGTAAAGCGTCAGTTTAATGTTGCTTCCGTCACCCATAGGCACGGCCTGCTGAACCGTTCCTTTTCCGAAGGAGGTATCGCCGACAACGTCATAATGTCCGGCTTCCTTCAAAGCGCCCGCAAGAATTTCAGAGGCGGAAGCACTTCCTTTATCCGTAATGACATTTATGGGGTACGGCTTTTTATGTTTTAAGGTTGAGAAATATTGTTTTTTATCCCCGTCACGTTCCGCGATTTGAATGTACGGCATGTCCTTTGTAATGAAATGCTTCAGAATCTGCTCCACGCTTTGGAGATAGCCGCCGGGGTTCCCGCGCACATCAATAACCAATCCTTCAATTCCTTGTTTTTCAAGCTTGCTCAGCGCTGATGAGAAGTCTTCTGCCGTATGTTCTGAAAAAGTCGAGATCCCGATATAGCCGACAGGACGCCCCCCTGCTTCTTTTCGGGAAGAAAATACGGTTTCCAGCGGAATCTCCGCTCTTTTAATGCGGAAGGACAGCTGTTTTTCCGTGCCGGGACGCTGTACTTTAATAGAAACCTTCGAGCCTTTTTTTCCTCTTATTTTGAGTACGGCATCATTTAAATCTTTCCCGTCCATTGATTCGCCGTTAATGCTGATGATCTCATCATTCGGCTTGAGGCCGGCTTTTTCTGCCGGTGATTGCTTAAACGGTGATACAATAATAATTTTATTGTCTTCCATTCCGACTTCAGCGCCGATTCCTTCAAAAGAGGAATCAAGCGAATCAGAAAACTGCTTGGCTGTCTGCTTGTCCATATAAACGGAATAAGGATCGTTTAATGTAGACAGCATCCCCTGAATCGCTCCTTCAAGCAGCTTTTCCCTATCTACCTTCTCTACATACTCATTTGAAATTAAGTCATATGCTTTTTCAATTTTCTCCATCGCTTCGCTTCTTTCAGCGCCGGATGGATCAGGCTTTGCCGCCGCGATGTCCGCACCGCCGCACAATATGCTGACTGCGGCTATAACTGCGATCATTTTTTGCTTCATCTTTTACCTCCTCCTGTCCTTTTACGAAAACCTGGAGATAGTATATGTAAAGCTGAAAGAATTCATGTAATGACAGTAAAAAAATGAAATCGTTCGATTGTTTCACATAAATGGATAACGTATAATATTTTGTATGAACTACATTAAATATACAGAAATGAGAATCCAATATGAAAATGAAAATTTCTATATTATCTGCCGCCGTCTTAGCTGCTGGCATTATCGCTTTTGCCTTTACTAAAACGGAGGCCAATGAACAAAATGAGGCGGACTGCCTGTACGTTTCTCCTAGCGGAAATGACCAAAATGAAGGAACGAAAGAAAAGCCGTTCCGCACGCTGAAGCATGCGTCTGAAGAAGCCGCAGCCGGAACAACCGTATTGATTCGGGAAGGGACATATGATGAAACCTTTGAAGTGAAGCACAGCGGCACGGCCGAAAAGCCCATTACGTTTAAAAACTATGAAAATGAGAAAGCGGTCATCAGCGGAAAATCTGCTGCGCGCACCGATTCTGAGACGCCGTTAATTCAGATACGCAATAAGAATTATATTACCATTCACGGTGTAACGCTTGAGAACCTTTCTGTCTCATCGGAAGATGCAACAGCCATGGGGATTTATGTGACTGGATCAAGCAGTCATATTGCCATTGACAGCAACCATGTTCAGAACATTAAAACAACGGCTGATGAAGGCAACGCACACGGAATCGCGTTCTACGGCACTGACGGCATGAAGGATATCAAAGTCACAAATAATACAGTTGAAAAGCTGACGCTCGGCGCAAGCGAGGCAGTTGTGCTGAACGGAAACATTGACGGCTTCACGATCGCTGACAATACAATCCGCAACAATAACAATATTGGGATTGATGTGATCGGATACGAAGGAACGGCGAAACAAAACGATTATGTGCGAAACGGCGTCATTGCGAACAATACAGTCAGCGATAATTCCTCTTACGGAAATCCCGCATATGGGAACGAATACTCAGCGGGCGGAATTTACGTTGATGGGGCAGAACATGTCGAGATTAAGAAAAACACCGTTTACAACAATGATCTCGGAATTGAAGCCACGTCTGAACACAGAGCGAAATACGCCACAGATATTCGGATCACTGAAAATAAGGTGTACAATAATGCTTACACGGGTATTTCAATCGGGGGCTATGACACAAAGCGCGGCGGCACAATGAATTCTGTGATCGCTCACAACATTCTTTACCGCAATGATACGAAAGGGCTTGATGGCGGCCAGCTGCTGCTTCAGCACGATACAAAAGGGAACACCATCGAGAAAAACATCATGACGGCAAGCCGTTCACGAATATTTATCGCAAATGAATTCACGAAAAATGAAGGCAATACCGTCAATCATAACGTCTATCACAAAGAAAGCGGAAAAGACGGCACCTGGTTTTGGAAAAAGAAAGAATATGACACATTTTCAGCCTATCAAAAAGGAACGGAAAATGATTCGGATTCGATTTATGCTGATCCGATGTATCGTGACGAAGCGTCTTACGACTTTACATTAAAGCCGGAGTCACCGGCATGGCCCGTCATCAAGTAACGGAGATATCAAAAAAGCCAGTCTGTTATCAGACTGGCTTTTACAATTACACACGTAAGAATTTGCGAATAGATGTCAGGCTTCCCCATACGCCGATCACCGCGCCGATCAGAATGAGCACTAGTGATATTTGGAACACAAACGGACTGTACGGCAAGAGGGAAACAAATGATCCCTGAACCTTCGGAGCCACCCAGCCGACCATTGATTGATACGTGCTCAGTACGAGAGCGATCGGTATGACAGAACCGAATACCCCAAGCAGCAGCCCTTCAAGGAAAAACGGCCAGCGGATAAACCAGTTTGTCGCGCCGACAAGCTTCATGATCTCAATCTCTTTTCTTCTTGCAAAAATCGTAATCTTAATCGTGTTGGAAATAAGAAACATTGCCGTAAACAGAAGGCCGATAATTAACGCAATCCCGATATTGCGTGATACGCCGACGACTTTAAACAAACGGCTGACTTCTTCTTTTCCGTATGTCACTTTATAAACATGATCAAGCTTTTCTATTTTTTTCGCCACTTTCGGCGTATCATGCGGATCTGTCGTTTTGACGACAAACGCGTTGTTCAGCGGATTTTCCTGATCTTTCATTTTCATAGATTTTCCGCTGTCGCCAAAGCTTTTGACCAATTGGTCAAGCTCTTTATCTTTAGATGAAAAATCGACGCTTTGAATGCCCGAGAGCTCTTTAATCTGGCTCTGCAGCGTATCCTGCGCTTTTTTATCAGCTGTCAAATCAACTAAAACCTTAATTTCCACTTCTTTTTCAGCGTTTGACGCCATATTGTTTAAATTCAGCATAATGACTAAAAACACGCCGACCAAAATCAGTGTAACGGTTACTGCACTAATAGATGCAAATGTCATCCATGTGTTTCTCCCGAGAGATTTAAAACTCTCACGCAAATGGCGCCCGAGAATTTTAATCATAAGAACCATACTCCCCTCTTGACTCATCACGCACAATGATCCCGTCTTCGATTGCAATGACCCGTTTCTTCATGGTGTTTACTATTTCTTTATTATGCGTCGCCATAACGACAGTCGTTCCGCGATTATTAATCTCTTCCAGCGTCTTCATGACTTCCCACGAAGTATCCGGATCGAGGTTTCCCGTCGGTTCGTCAGCTATGACAACATCAGGGTTGTTGACGATTGATCTTGCTATGGATACACGCTGCTGTTCCCCGCCGGAAAGCTGGTCGGGAAATTGTCTCGCTTTATGCTTCAGCTGCACAAGATCGAGCACTTCAAGCACGCGTTTTTTAATGACTGACTGCTGCTCGCCTATCACCTCAAGCGCAAACGCGACGTTTTCAAAAACCGTCAGTTTCGGAAGAAGTTTAAAATCTTGGAAAACAACACCTATTTTACGCCGCACGAAAGGAATCTCTTTCTCCTTAACCGTTGCGAGATCTTTATTATTAATCAATATTTGCCCCTTTGTGGGCTTTTCTTCTCTGTAAATCATTTTGATAAAAGTAGATTTTCCGGCTCCGCTCGGTCCTACGACATAAACAAATTCTCCGGGATGAATCTTGATTGACAGCCCGTTAATTGCCTTTACACCGTTTGGATAGGATTTATATACTTCTTTCATCTCTATCATGAAATCACCTAATCTTTTATTTATGTCTTGCAGCCATAGAGTTCGCTTTTCATCTGCGGTTTATGGCCGAATCATCAGGAAACAGATGAAAAATCTGAAAGTTCCTTTTCCTCAGTACACTTCATTATACGTCAAATTTAGACATAATACTATTACAGTTTCTTTTCATTCCCAGTCCGTGAAAAAACCTTGCCGTCATGAAAGGCAAGGTTTTGCTGTTATTTTTTCTGTGACAGCCATTTCGCGATCTTCGCGGCGTCCTCATCACTTACAAGATGGCTCGGCATGTTGCCGCGGCCGTTTTTAATAATGCTTTCAATTTTGGCTTCATCGTACTTCCCGCCGACTTCTTGTAAATTCGGGCCTCCGCCGCCCTCTAAATCTTTGCCGTGGCAGCCGATGCAGCTTTGCTGATAAAGCTCTTCCCCTGCGGAAGCAGACGCTTTTGAGCTTCCTGAACTGTCTGAGCTGTCTTTTTTCGAATCATTGGAACCGCATGCCGCCAGCAGGACAGACATGGTAAGAACCAGAATAAGTATCGCCCATTTTGATTTCATATGTAAGATGCACCCCTTTACGCATATTATAACCTCGTTCAGGCGCGTTTGAAACCCTCACCGAGCACCTCGCTTGCGTCTGCCACAATGACAAAAGCTGACTCATCAATTTGTTTGACCACTTGTTTCAGTTTTGTGAATTCTGTTTGCCCAACGACACACATTAGAATCGGACGGTCATGATCGGTATATCCTCCGACAGCTGAGATTTTTGTTACACCTCTGTCAATTTGCGTAAATACAGCTGATCTGACTGCTTCTTCATGTTCTGTAATGATTAAAGCCATTTTAGAACGGTTGAAGCCGACCTGTACGACATCGATCGTTTTACTTGAAATAAACACGCCGAGCATCGCATAAAGGCCCTGTTCAATACCAAAGACGAGCATGGCGCTTACGACAATTAATCCGTCCATCACGGCAAGACAAGTCCCTAAAGAAAGCCCCGTGTATTTATGAATGATTTGTGCCGCCAGAGCCGTTCCCCCCGTTGAGCCTTTTCCGAGATACACGATGCCGATCCCCGTTCCGATTCCGACGCCTCCGAAAATAGCCGCAAGCAGTTCATGCGTCGTGGCGGGAGGCAGATCCCGTGTTAAAAAGACGACGAGCGGCAAAACGATAGACCCGACAAGTGTCTTCATTCCAAACTTACCGCCGAGAATGATCACTCCGGCAATAAACAATGGAATGTTAATAATCCACTGCACATAAGCCGGTTCAAAACCAAACGTCTGCAAAATGGTGCTGATTCCGCTTACTCCGCCCGCTGCGATCCGGTTCGGCAGTAAAAACACATTAAACGCCACACCTGTAATCGCCGCGCCGATAATGATATACAAATAATCCTTTATCAGGCGGAGCGGTTTATTGTGATTCACATTCATAATAAATCCTCCGTTCTCCGATTTTCTCTCGATAGCATTTTAAGTCTTCCCGGCTTAGAAGTAAATAACAGCCAAATACCGTATTAATTGGCTAAAGCGCTATTGTGAAAAACGGATAAAGAGAATGGAATAAAAAAACACACCTTGCCGGAGGCAGGTGTGTTTTCCTATTATGAAAGCTTAGAGCGCAAATAAGCATCGATGAAGATGTCAATATCGCCGTCCATTACCGCTTGTACGTTCCCCATTTCTGTATTTGTCCGGTGATCTTTCACCATGGAATACGGATGGAAAACGTAAGAACGGATTTGGCTGCCCCAGCCGATTTCTTTCTGTTCACCGCGAATTTCGTCAAGCTCAGCCTGCTGCTCTTCAATTCTGCGCTGATACAGCTTCGCTTTAAGCATTTTCATCGCTCTGTCGCGGTTTTTAATTTGCGAACGTTCCGTCTGGCATGTGACGACCACATTTGTCGGCAAGTGGGTAATCCGAACGGCCGAATCCGTCGTATTGACGTGCTGTCCGCCCGCACCGCTGGCCCGGTACGTATCGACTTTAATATCCTCTGTCCGGATGTCAATATCGATTTCTTCATTAAATTCAGGCATAACCTCACATGAAACGAATGACGTGTGGCGGCGGCCTGAAGAATCAAACGGAGAAATCCGCACGAGACGGTGCACGCCTTTTTCAGCTTTTAAATAGCCGTATGCGTTATGGCCTTTTATCAGCAGTGTGACTGATTTAATTCCTGCCTCATCTCCCGGCAGATAATCAAGCGTTTCAACTTTGCATCCGCGTCTTTCCGCCCACCTGGTATACATTCTGAGCAGCATGGAGCCCCAATCTTGAGATTCCGTACCGCCGGCACCCGGGTGAAGCTCTAAAATCGCATTGTTTTTGTCATAAGGTTCGCTGAGCAAAAGCTGAAGCTCAAATTCATTCAATTCCTTCGTTAATGACTTCAGTTCTTTCTCAAGCTCCTGCTGAAGCTCCTGATCAGGCTCTTCTTTTAAAAGATCATACGTCATTTGCAGCTCTTCATGAGATTCGCTCAGCTGATGATATGAGTTGACGTAGTCTTTTAAACCGTTCGCTTCGTTTATAACGGTTTGGGCCTTTTGCTGGTCATTCCAAAAGTCCGGCTCCGCCATTTTTTCGTCTAATTCAGCAATGCGGGCTTCCTTTGCTTCGAGGTCAAAGAGACCCCCTAAAGTCCGCTAAACGAGAAGCCATATTTTCGAGTTCTGCCCTGATTTCTGAAAATTCCATTCCATTCACCTCATTAAAAGATCCGGGGCGCCAAAAGGCGCAGACCCGGTCGTTTATCGCTTATATCCAGACGGATTTTATTCTGTCCGGCCGCAGCAATTTTTATATTTTTTTCCGCTTCCGCAATGGCAAGGCGCGTTGCGTCCGATATCAACGACTTTGCGAACCGGCGCTTTTTTCGCCTGTTTCGCCTCATCGCCGTCCTGCGGCTGATGAGCCGTCGTTTGGCCCTGAACAACCTCTTCGCGTTCCAGATTGCTTTCAATCTCGGCCTTCATCACAAACTTCGCCACCTCGTCCTCAATGGACTCGATCATGTTCTCAAACATCGCGAAGCCTTCCATTTGGTATTCACGCAGCGGATTTGTCTGCGCGTAGGCGCGAAGGTGAATCCCTTGGCGCAGCTGATCCATCGCGTCAATATGATCCATCCATTTTGAGTCGACGGCGCGCAGCACGATGACTTTTTCAAATTCACGCATCTGCTCTATGCCGAAGTTCTCTTCTTTTTCATTATATTTCGTCATGATCCGATCCATGATCAGTTCATGCATTTCTTCAGGTTCTTTTCCGAAAATGTCGCTCTTCTCAAGCGCACCTTCATCAAGATACGTCGTATTTACAAGCTCCACGAGTCCGTCGAGGTTCCACTCTTCAGGAAGCTCCTCTCTCGGCGTATAAGCAGCGATCGCCCGTTCAAGAGATGACTTGATCATGCCTTCTACAATATCCCGCAGGTTTTCAGAGTCAATGACTTCAAAACGCTGCTTGTAAATGACCTCACGCTGCTGGCGCAGCACATCGTCATATTGCAGAAGCTGTTTACGTGAATCGAAGTTGTTTCCTTCCACACGTTTTTGAGATGATTCTACGGCGCGCGACACCATCTTGCTCTGAATCGGCGTCGAGTCATCCATACCGAAACGGTCAAGCATCGCCATCGTCCGCTCAGCACCGAATCTGCGCATAAGTTCATCTTCCATAGAAAGATAAAATTGTGTAATGCCGGGGTCTCCCTGACGTCCTGAACGTCCGCGAAGCTGATTATCAATCCGGCGCGATTCGTGGCGTTCCGTACCGACGACAGCAAGGCCGCCCAGCTCTTTTACGCCTTCGCCGAGTTTAATGTCGGTTCCGCGTCCGGCCATGTTCGTCGCGATCGTGACAGCGCCTTTTTGCCCCGCTTCTTCAATGATCTGCGCCTCACGCTCATGGTTTTTCGCGTTCAGCACCTGATGCGGAATTCCTTTATTCTTCAAAAGCTTAGAAATCAATTCAGACGTTTCAACGGCAACGGTACCGACCAGCACAGGCTGTCCCGTCATGTAGCGCTGGGCCACATCCTCTGCCACCGCCTTGAACTTTCCTTCCATTGAACGATAGATTAAGTCCGGACGGTCATCACGGATAACGGGCTGGTTAGTCGGAATGGAGACTACCTGCATATTATAAATATTGCGGAATTCTTCCTCTTCCGTTTTGGCGGTTCCGGTCATCCCGGCAAGCTTTTCGTACATCCGGAAATAGTTTTGGAACGTAATCGTCGCCAATGTCATGCTTTCGTTTTGAATTTCCAGACCTTCCTTCGCTTCAATCGCCTGGTGAAGGCCTTCGCTGTAACGGCGTCCTTTCATCAGACGGCCCGTGAAGGAATCGACGATAACGACCTGTCCGTCCTCAACAACGTAATCTACGTCCTTCTGCATTGCCGCATGGGCTTTTAAAGCCTGGTTGATATGATGGTTGAGCGCGACGTTTTTGACATCAAACAGGTTGTCGATGCCAAAAGCGTTTTCCGCCTTCGTCATTCCTTCTTCCGTAAGCTGGACACCCTTCGTTTTGACGTCATACGTGTAATCCTGATCCTTCTTCAGCGTGCGGACAAATGCATTTGCCTGCACATAAAGCTTGGTCGATTTTGCAGCTTGTCCGGAGATGATCAGTGGCGTTCTGGCTTCATCGACTAAAATCGAATCGACCTCATCAATCACGGCAAAGTGAAGCGGGCGCTGCACCATTTGTTCTTTATAAAGCACCATGTTGTCACGCAAATAATCAAAACCGAGTTCATTATTCGTTGAGTAAGTGATGTCGGCTGCATATGCTTCGCGTTTTTCGTCTTTTGACATCGAATTCAGGTTCAGGCCGACCGTCAGACCCAGAAACGTAAAGATTTCGCCCATTTGCTGAGCATCACGGCTTGCCAGATATTCGTTGACCGTTACGATGTGAACGCCTTTTCCGCTCAGCGCATTTAAATAAACAGGAAGAGTTGAAGTCAGCGTTTTCCCTTCCCCTGTTTTCATTTCAGAAATATTCCCCTCATGAAGGGCGATGCCCCCCATCAGCTGCACTTTAAACGGGAACATGCCGGTTACGCGGCGTGAAGCTTCCCGAACGACCGCAAACGCCTCAACGAGAAGATCATCCGTCGTTTCTCCTTTTTCAAGACGCTCCTTAAATTCAATCGTTTTATGTTTAAGCGCATCGTCAGAGAGGTTTTCGTAATCTCCTCTTACAGCATCAATATCGTTAGCTATTTTTTCGTATTTGTTCAGCGCACGTTTGGTCGGATCAAACATTTTATTTAAAATCCCAAGCATCTATAACGCTCCTCTATGTTCACATGCGTTTTCACGCATGGATAAATAATAATTTACTGTCCATGTATACCTCTCATTATCATACCATACCTTTTGTTATTTCCAAAGAATTTGCAATTAAAGAAAGAGAAAAACCTTCCGCGCGTTCACGGAAGGCTGGATGTGTTTATTCAGTCGGTTCAATTAATCCGTATTTCCCGTCATTCCTGCGGTAGACGACATTTGTGAGATTCGTCTCCGCATTTGTAAATACGAAGAAATTATGGCCGAGCATATTCATTTGTAAAATCGCTTCTTCATTATCCATCGGCTTTAAATTGAAGCGTTTCTGACGGACAATATCAGGGCTGTCATCCTCTAGTTCATCCTGAACTGCTACGCCCGTATCAGCGGCGCTGCCGTTTTCGAATAAATGTTTCGGTGATCCCTGTTCGCGGAATTTGCGGTTTACCTTCGTTTTATGCTTGCGGATTTGACGTTCCAGCTTGTTTGTTGCGAGATCAATGGCATTGTACATATCCTCGTTATGCACCTCTGAACGAAGTGCCAGATCAGTCATCGGAATGGTAACTTCAACTTTTGATTCTTTATCGTTGTAGAATTTTAAGTTGACGTTTACGTCGGCGTTGACGCTTTGCTCGAAATACCTCTCCAGCTTGCCGATTTTTTTCTCCACATGATCCTTTAACGCGGGTGTAACCTCAATGTTTTCTCCTCTGATATTGTAGTTCATCAAAGAACGCCTCCCTTTATCTAAGGATATGTATCTATTTCTCTATTACCCTTTATGATCCCTGCCGAAACGAAAAAATATTGTGTAAAATCAGTGAACGATGACGAATGGTGTCGGTTTTGCCTGACTTCCATCAGCCGGTTACAAGTATATGCAAAACACGCAGGCAAAAGACCTGCCGGATTCCAGCAGGTCTAGTGAATGACATACGGTTTGATACAATGGTGGGTCTGCTCCATCCACAGCTTATAATGGGGCAAAAAGCTGTTTTTTAAAAACTCCTGAAATGATTCAGACGGAAAATCATAATCATTTAACATGCTGAAATCCTGAAAGATATCGTCAAATGATTTGATGGCGATTTCCACGCATTGATTTTCAACAATTGACAGAAGGAGCGTATGGGAAGAATCAAGATGGAAAAAAGCCTGAATCAGATCGTTGTAAATCCGTTCGCCTTCCGTCTTAAAAAAATCATCATGCGTATCCAATAAGTAGCAAAGCCCCTCATCAATCGTAAAAAGAAGCTGGTAATAAGCTGACACCAAATGGTAATCGTTCAAACTTCTCAAAGCACTCACCTATTTACGTTTGTCGTAATAACGGCCGTCACTCGTTGTTTGATGATACGGATTAAAATACGTGTTGTGATATACACGTTTTTTCTTAAGCATCTTGATTTCGTTTCTGACAATCTCTTGAACCCTTTTCACTTCGTCTGTAATCAGACGGTCCCAAGCCGTCACCTGCTGCAGCATCGCTTTTTCTTCTTCGGAGAAAGGCGGCTTTATAGACGCAAGCATCCCCTCCCTTTTCTCCGTAAACACCGTGATGCTTTCAACGAGGCTGTCACTTTCCGGAGCGCCTTTTAAGGCCGAGTACATGTCCTTCGTTTCGTTATATAGAGAAAAGACGCCGCTGTTCATCAGGCAAGACCGCCTGTGCCATGGTTATTTTTCCGTTCAGTCTGCATGGCCTGCTTCCACGTATCGCGAAACTCAGTAACAAGCTTTTCTGCCTCATCTAAAACATCTTCATTATTTTGCACATTCGCTTCGATTAAACGGCGGCGGATGTAATCATAGATAGATGACATCTGCTCAGAAATTTCAATCTCCCGGTTTAACGTAAGGCTGAGCTCTTGAATGATGTTTTGCGCCTTCACAATATTTTCATTTTTGGCTTCAGGGTTTTTTTGCCGCATGGCCTGCTTGGCCAATTTGATAAAACGCAGACATCCGTTATAAAGCATGAGTGTAAGCTCTTCGGGGGCGGCTGTATAGACGGACGTTTGCTGATAAGCAGCAAAGGGATTATTTATTGCCATTTTTATTAAACCTCCAAAATTATGATGTTGAAGATCCTAACATCGAAGTGAGATATGAAGATTGGCTGTTTAATTTCTCCAATGCCGACTCCATAGCGCTGAATTTTTTATAATATCTCGTTTCGATGTCATCCAGCTTCGTTTTCATATCAGAAATATTCTTTTCTACCTCGTTCAAACTTTTTCCGATCGAAAAGCTGGTCGATACAGAGCTTTCAGTTCCGGCTTGTTTTGTGATTTTTGTTTGCATCGCGCTTAATGTATCTTTTAATCTTCTGGCAATGCCCTGCTCTTCGGTATTTTTGATGGTCTTGCCGGTTGTGCTGTCTGTAGTCGTGCTGTCTGCATTAAACAGCTTAGCCACCAGAGAAGGATTTTCAGTAATTTTCGCTTTCAATTTTGCTTCGTCTTTAATGACGAGCTTTCCTTGATCGGCATAGTTATCAGACGTTTCGATACCAAAATCGGCAAGCTGATATTTTTTCCCGTCAATCGTCACGGGTGAATACAAATCAATCCGCAT
The DNA here is from genome assembly GCF_019891195.1 of Bacillus sp. YC2. Taxonomy (NCBI): domain Bacteria; kingdom Bacillati; phylum Bacillota; class Bacilli; order Caryophanales; family Bacillaceae; genus Bacillus; species Bacillus sp. YC2. Next base: position 431,624 of record NZ_JAHXDO010000001.1, read on the forward strand.
CTCCGCCAAACCGCTTTGCAGCGTGCCGTCGCTCCGAAGTAAACCGCTTTTTGCTTTTTCCTCCCACTGCTCAATCTGCTTATCAGTCATTGCCTCTCTTTGTTCATCGGTTAACGGTGTATAGTCGCGATACTTTGATTCAGTCACCTTCGCGTTTACATTTTTAATCAGCGTATTGTATTTATCAACAAAATCTTTAATATTATTAAAAATGCCGTCTGTATCGGTCGTGCTGTTAATCGTAACCGTCTTATTGTTTTCCGTTACGCTGTTTAACGTATATTTGATCCCGTTGATCGTGAAATCATTTGACGTTTTCATCATTTCAAGTCCGTTAAACGTAAATTTCGCATTTTTTCCTGCAGCGTTTGCCGTAAGTTCATTTGTCGTATCATCAACGGCAAAACCAAGCTGATCCGTCAAAAAGCTTTTTGTCGTATCATCTGCGGCTGAAAGTTTAAACTCTTCCCCTGTTTTATTGGATGTCAGCGCGATCGTATCCACATAATCCGTGCCGTTAGAAATCTTTTCTTTTAAAGCCGTGACACCGAGACCGGCACTATTCAGTTTAGAGACGACATCATCAATCGTGTCGGTTGCAGTAATACTCACGCTTACTTCAGTCGGCTTTGTTTCTCCCGGATTTGTGACATTGAATTTCAGGGTGCTGGCTGTACCTGAAGTGAAATTGATGGCGCCCGCGGATTTATACGTCGTCGGCGTTGCCAGCTGCTGAACTGACATGCTTGTTGATATATTTTGCTCGGCACCGACTGCCACAGCGCTGACGCTGGAATCCGAACTCGTCACTGTTTTTGTATTCCAGTTTGTGGATAGCATCATATTATTAAAAGTAGTTGAATACATATCGGTAATTTGGGTATTCATATCCCGATAAGCATCACGCTTCCATTCAAGCGTCTGCTTTTGCTGGTTTAATTTATTCAGCGGCTGTTTTTCGGCATCCATCAGCTTTTTAACCAATGAATCTACATCAAGACCGGAATTAATGCCTGTAATTCTTGTGACCATATGTACCTCTCCTTTTCGACTTTAGTCGCAGACGGCTCTATGAAAACAGGGAGTTTCCGACTGTTTATCATATCACAGCACCGTGATTGCATGATCTTATTCTTATATCGGTTAAATTAAAAGGTTTTCAATATTTTAACTGCAAATTATGACGTTTCATTTTGTCAATTTTGTTCTTGCTTTGAGACGCTGTGTGAGGTTTTACTTGTGGGGGAATGCTGAAGAAATAAAAAAAGACCCTGGATAACCAGGATCTTTCTGTTATTAACCTTTAAGCAATTGAAGAACTTGCTGAGGCTGTTGGTTAGCTTGCGCAAGCATCGCTTGAGAAGCCTGAGTAAGGATGTTGTTTTTCGTGTACTCCATCATCTCAGAAGCCATATCTACGTCACGGATACGTGATTCAGCAGATGTCAGGTTCTCAGAAGAAGTACCAAGGTTGTTGATTGTGTGCTCTAAACGGTTTTGAACCGCACCAAGTTTAGCGCGCTCGCTAGATACTGTGTCGATAGCTGTTTTGATTGTTGTAAGAGCTGAAGACGCAGCTTTAGCAGAAGATGAGATGTCGATACCTTTAGATAATTTATCGCCTTCTTGTAATTTTTCAGATCCTACAAGTTTTCCATTAGTATCATAATATCCAGCAGCTTTTGTGACTTCACCAGAAGTTGGGTCTTTTTCTTCATCTGCCCAAGTAGCAGTGCTTTTTCCATCAGCTGATTGAAGTGTTCCATCAGCTTGAACTGTATAAGCCGTGCCGACTTTTAGGCTTTCAGAATCCATTTTATTGATAGACAAAGTCATTGTTTGACCTTCGTTAGCTCCGATTTGGAACGTAAGATCTTTTGCAGACCCGTCAAGAAGTTTTTTCGTGTTGAACTCAGTGTCAGTAGAGATTCTTGTTACTTCAGACGCTAATTGGTCCATTTCTTTTTGAAGCTCAGAACGGTCAGAATCAGTGTTTGTATCGTTTGCCGCTTGAGTCGCAAGTTCGCTCATACGCTGAAGAATGCTGTGAGTTTCGTTTAATGCACCTTCAGATGTTTGGATAAGAGAGATTCCGTCTTGAGCGTTTTTAGACGCCATGTCTAAACCGCGGATTTGAGAACGCATTTTTTCAGAGATCGCAAGACCCGCAGCGTCATCACCAGCACGGTTGATGCGAAGACCTGAAGATAATTTTTCCATGTTTTTAGAAGCAGCGTTTGAACCTGCGTTCAGCTGACGGCTTGTGTTAAGAGCCGCGATATTGTGGTTAATTCTCATTTTGTATTTCCTCCCTGAATTGTTTTTCGCACGTCCTTGTGCATATTTGCAGCTTCAATCAAAAGAAAATATTTCCTCTCATTGGCTACACTATATATATCGGACGGCCGCTTCTATTGTTTATATGAAAATAAAAAAATCCTCACTTTTTTTGTGAGGATAAATTAAGCAATAAATCAGTATTAAAAGAAACCGCTCTGTTGTTTTCTTCCAGGATGGACAGGTATATTTCTTTGCGGTGGATATCAACGTGCTGAGGGGCTTCAATTCCCAGCTTCACTTGCTCGCCTTCAATTGCAATCACTTTTATTTCAATATCGGGACCAATCTGAATGGATTCATTCACTTTTCTCGATAAGACTAACATGATCCTCCTCCTATCAAATGTTTAGTTTCAAAGGAAGCATCATGCAGTATGATTTGTTTTGCCTTCATTTCCTTTTTATTGACGACAATCGGCGCTTTTAAATTGGCAGTTGTGTTTTCAAACGGCTCTTCAATCGTTAAAATCGCCATAACCTCAACGTCTTCTATGTTTTCGATCTTCAAAAGCTCAATTGTCGCGTTATCAATGTCGAATTCGTACCCTTTAAAGAAAATAAACGGACTGGCGACAATGAAGGCGATGTGCTCCTGTTTGACAGACTGCAGCGCTAAAAACGGCGAATCCTCTGACAAAGGAAGAACAACAAATTGAGTCTCGTCATTAAACCCGGGCAAGCCGTTTTCAAATGAGATGATCTGCCCTTCGTCTATTCTGATTTCCCCGTGGTATTTTGTTTGAATAATCATGCTTCACAATCCTTTACAACTTTCATCTTTTATTCTGTTTTGCCGTCTTCAACCGATATCGTTACTTTAGGGTCTTGTATCATATCAATCTGCACATTAGCCGGTGTGAAGTTCCATATCGGCTTATGGGCGGTTGCTTCAATTGACGGCTTGTGAGCTTCAATATCAACCGTAAGCTCTGAAGGAATACAGTCAATGTCGACAAGAAACTGCGCAGGCAGAAAGTCACTGAATTCGCCAAATGGATCGGGTGGTCTGACCTCGGCTGCCTGTCTGGCCATTACATTACCCGTTTTCTTTTCAATAGCAGCCATTTCCTTTCCTTCCCTGACCGTTTTTGCAATAAATTCACTGCAGGCTTCCGCCCCTTTTTGGGCAGCTTCGGCGTTGAGCTTATCAAACGACTTCAGATTCAGATTCTCCCAAGCCCTCGTCTGATCAATGGTCAATTTTGCCGGTTTGCTTTCAATTTTCAAATCGGCCGGCGGCTGCTCCATTTCCAAGTCGGCCGGCGGCTGCTCCATCTCGATTTCTTCCTTCTGAATGGTAATACCGATTTTAGCAGGCACACTGTCAATAATCAATCTCGGCATCTGCACAGAAATCCCTCCTCAGTTTGCATGTTCTAGTAAAAAAAGCGATCTCCCAGTTGTGAGTCGCTTTTTTTACAGAGTTTGAAATAGCAGACGAAATGTATTGTTACTTCAGAAAGTCAATCAGTGACGGCTGAATGATGTTCGCATTTACAGACAGCGCCGCTCTATGAACAGCATACTGAGTCATATAATCAACAATCACATCTTCCATTTCTACATCTTCATTATCCGATAACACTTTTTCCGCTGTTGCCTCTTGAGATTCAAGCCTTGTCTTAACGAGTTCCAAACGGTTTGTCCGTGCGCCGATGTTGGATTTCTCAGCATTCATTTTATCCGTAAAACCGTCGATGTCTGACAGAATTTTATCTGAATCAGCTTCAGACAGCGTCCCTTTGCTTAATGAATCTTCTAATGAATTAAGAAATTGAAATACATTATCACCGTTTTGAGCGACTCCCCCAAAGGCTGAATTCGGATCTGAATTCACCTTCAGCACAGCTCCGTTCGAGATGTTAATATTAACGTCTGAAGAGCTGGTGTAGTTCTCATAATTGTACGTGTAAGTACCATCGGCGTTTTCAGTGATCGGCGGAACATCTGAATTAGTTCCGTTAAACAGATAACGGCCGTTTACTTGAGTGTTTGCGATAGAAACGAGCTGTTTTTTCAGCTGGCCGACTTCGGTTCCGATTGCCTTTAATTCTGTTTCACCGTTGGAATCACTTTTGGCCTGAACCATCAAGTCACGGATTTTCCCCATAACATCCGTTGCCGAATTTACGCTTGATTCCGAGTTTTCCAGCCATGTAAAACCTTGCGAGACATTTCTTTGGTACTGGTTAACCTGTGCAAGCTGAGTGCGGTACTGCATTCCCTTCATCGCTACAACCGGATCATCAGAAGCTTTCGATATTTTTTTTCCTGTCTCCACTTGCTGCTGAAGCCGATCGAGTTTGTCATAACTTGAGCCGATAAATCGAAGAGAATTTTTAGCGATCATCCCTTGAGTTACTCTCATTTACTTATCTCCTATCTTCCTCCGGTGCCCATACCGTTAATAATTTTATCGAAAATTTCATCCTGCATTGTAATGATTCGCGAGGCTGCATTATAAGCATGCTGAAACTGAATCATATTTGTCATTTCTTCATCTAACGACACCCCACTGACCGATTGTCTCCGTACATCAGCTGAAAGGGTATTGCTTTCAGAATTTTTCATGAGATTGGCGGCCTTCTGCGAATTGACGCCTAGTTTCCCGATAAGGGATTCATAAAAATCGTTAATCGTTGTGGACTCGCCGTTAATTGTCAGCTTGCTGTTTTGCACTGCGGCTAATTGAGTCGCATTTGTGCCGTCGCTTTTTTGTCCATTTAACGAAGCTGCGATATTGTCAGTGGATGCAAGAATTTTGTCACTGACTTTAATTTTGGCGGCAGCCCCTTTTGTCGGCACGGCTTCATCCCCGCTGAAATCAAAGAAGGCTCCGCCCTGTTCGCCAGTGTATGTCTTTCCGTTTTCATGGACTGCGTTAAACGCATTCGCAAAGGAAAGAGCCATGTCATCAAGAGCCGAAAGCATTTCTGGATAAACCCCTTTTTCTTCTCCATTTGACATATAGCCGTATGACTCAATCAGGCCTAGGAGTGATCCTTTGCCGGAAAAAGCATCTGCATTAACGGTGCTGTCCCCTACGGAAACAGTCGTAACAAGTCCGCTGTCTTTGTCATAGTTTATTTTCATTTCAGAAACGGTTTTGGTTTTACCGTCCAGCAGCGTTCCGATTGAATTGTTACTGCCGTTGAGCAATTCCACATTAACCGTGCCTTCAGCGACTGCCAAAGGGTTGCCGCCTGACTTATTATATGAAACCTTTATATTTGTCATAGAAGATAATTGATCAAGCAAACTATCTCTTTTGTCATATAAATCATTAGGCAGCATGCCGCTCGGTTCAACGGCGGCTATTTGAGTATTCAGGTCGTTCAGCTGATTAAGAATAGAATTGACCTGATCCGCGGTATTATCCAAATTCTTTTTAATATCGCCTTGAATATTCGTCAGTGAGTTTGATATATAGTTAAAACTCTCCGAAAGAGACTTTCCTTGCTCTTGCAATACCGAGCGCGCTCCCGTATTTTCCGGATTCGTCGCCAGATCCTGAAGTGCATTCCAAAAAGAATTGAACGATCCGTTTAAACCTTTATCGTCAAGTTCTTTCATGACGCCTTCCATTTGTGATAATGAATTTGAACGGGCGGTATAGTAACCTAATTTTGTATTTTCATTTCTGTATTGATAATCTAAAAAGCTGTCTCTGACACGTTCCACTGAACCCGCTTTTACACCGGTTCCGATTTGTCCCGCTGTCAGCTCACTATTTTTCGATACAGCAGGGTAAGGGCTCGTTGATTGCAGAGATACACGCTGCCTTGTATACCCTTCTGTATTTGCATTTGCAACGTTATTTGAAACTGTGCTCAAAGCAGTCTGCTGCGCACTCAGCGCACGTCTGGCTGTTTCGAGGCCCATAAAAGTCGATGGCATTGAAATTCCTCCGTTCTAAGCTTTTGAATCGAACAATGTCAAGCGGCTGACAGGCTGGCGGGCCGCTTGCGGCTCTTTATAATTCATATTTTCTTTTTCACCCGGCATTATCATGTCAAATGCAGTGGAAATGAATTGTAAAGCCTGAATCGTCAGCTGCTTATTCATCTCATTCACTTCTTTAAGACGGTCAAGAAGCTCAGAAAGAGATTGAAATAATCCTTCAAGCTCCTGTCTTTCGCTGCCTGAAGTATTGGCGATACACGCAGCGATCGTGTTACCCTCCCCACGGCCGAGAAATTGAGAAGTTAACTTGATCCGTTCTTCTTCTGTCTGTCCGATTGCCTGAATGTATTTTTGCTCTTTAGTCAATATGCTGGAAAGCTCTTTTGTTTTACCTGCTTTCAGCGCTTCCGTTTTCTCCTCAGACAGCGTCAGCAGGTGTTCATTCAATACGCAAAGTCGCTTCAGTTGTTCAATAATTGGCTTTGCTGACATTTGCTTTCTCCTTTTTATTGCTTTTTATAGAAATTAACTATTTTTTCAGCGATGCTGTTTGAATCTATTTTATATGTTCCGCTCTCAATATCAGCTTTCAGCTGAGCGATTTTTTCGTGGCGTGATTTAGTGACCGCATCATTTTGAAGCACTTTTGCATGAGAAGAAATTTCCACTTTGTCTTTCGGCTTTGCAGCCTCTTTTTGTACGGCTTGCTTTTCGAAATTTTTTTGATATGGATTAACGGATTGTGTTCCGTACTGATTGATTTTCATAGGATTCCTCTCGCTTTCTGTTTGCAGTCTAATTCTTTTATCGACTGCGTTATCAGTTAGTTTAGGGAATCAGGTGTTTTTGGTATTATAGGCATAGTATGTGTCTTTAGAACCACTCACACCCTTAGATTCAGCGGCTTTCTCTTGGTTCATATGGTCTAATTGCGTCTCAATATCAGACTGGCAGGTCGTACAGAATTTGCCTGTTCTGATTGGGTTTCCGCATCGTTCACAAGGATATGCTACATTCGGAAGCTGGCTGATCTGAATCCTTTTTTGTTTGATAAACTTGAGGATCAGCTCTTCTTCCACACCTGTTTCTTCAGTAATCTGCTGCATCGTTGACTGCCTGTTTGTTTGCTTTCTTAAAAATTTATAGACGGTTTCAAAAGCTTTTTCTTCTTCTTTAATACACGCTTGGCATACAGTTTGCAGGTTCGTTTTAAAAAATAAAGCATTACACTTTGGACAATTCGCCAATTCACCCATCGTTTTAACTCCTATTCATTCATTAATCTGCCGGATATTTCTATAAATTATATCGGCAAAAAATGAGAATAATTTAGCTCCTGATTAAAGTAAAGGAGGAAACTGATAACGCTTTGCCTTTCGTCAACAAGGCTTCGGCAGCTTGATGTAATGTGGCGCCCGTCGTATAAATATCGTCTATTAATATGACGTTCATACCTTTGGCGGAGTTTACTCTGCATGAAAACTTTTTTTCTGCGGAGAGCCGTTCCGCTTTGCTTTTTTTGGATTGTTTTTCATTGTTCAGCCGGATGAGGGGAGAAATGACCGGCCGTCCGAGAAGCGAAGCCAGCAGCTCGGATTGATTGAACCCGCGTTCCGCTTGCCGTTCAGCGCTCAGCGGAATAGGGACGAGGATATGTGCGTTTGTTGGGTAGGCTGCCTTAAATCCGGCAGCAAAATCATGTTGGAAGGCTTTGATGATTTTCGCATCACCCCTGAATTTAAACCGGGCTAATGAGTCCTTCATCGCTTCATTATACAAATAAACCGAGCGGTTTTGCCCCAATAAAAGGCGCGGTTCTGTTTTTGCTTCCCGCGCCAGACAGTCAGCGCATTTCCGGCTTGTTTGCTGAGGTCTTCCGCACGCAGTGCATACGGGTCCTTGGATCTTTTCAAATTGATTGATGCATGCGCTGCATACATCATGGTCCGGTGCCAGAGAAAATAACGACCTCCATGTCAGTGAACCGGAGATTGGCGAATCGCATAATAAACAGTTCAGAGATTTTACGCTCCTTCCTTCTTCTCACAGAACTCGCTCGGATTGACAGAAACAATCGCCGCTGATTCAGCCAGGATGACGAGCAAAGCCGTATTTTTTTGTTTATCAACCAGCACCGCTTTAGCATAGGCCACTTTCTTTTTATCTGTAACATAGGCCGGTTCAGCCCGGTTTAACGAAAGTGCCAGAACATCATTTTTACAAACTCGGCACGTGCATTTCATATGAAGCTGGGACATATAGCGATCGAGAAGTTCCTTCAATACGATTTCTTTTGAATTGACAAGCATGTTGACAGCTCCTCATAGGAAAAGTATGAGTATACTGTATCACGTTTTCAGAAATTAACTAGTCTGCCAATTTATTTTTTTGTGCCAATTTGTTCATATATTTTATATGTTTTCTTGCTTTTTTCATACCATTCGTTATTCCAAAATGAAACAAGATGACTTCCCCGTTAAAATGTTTGTGATGTCTGCCTGTCCGGCCTGCGATTTGTACAAGAGCGCTCTCAGTGAAAATAGGCGATTCAGCACCGAGGACACATGTTTGAACCTTCGGAATGGTTACTCCTCTTTCTAAAATTGTGGTGGTAATTAACAGATCGAGCCGGCCGTCTCTGAACCGCTTTACTTTTTCTTTTCTGTATGTATCTTCCGCGTGAACGCCTTCTGCGCGAATGTTTAATTTTTTAAAATAATCGGCCGCTTTGTTAAGCACGGGGACCGATGGAACGAATAAAAAAACAGGCAGCCCTGCTTTCAGCTTTTGATATACCCATTCCATGAGGGAGGCCGGCAGCTTTCCGCTTGCAAGCTTCTTCTGCCAATTACCGCACCATAAAAAACGCGGCTCAGGCAAAGGCTTTCTATGATATCTCGCTGGTATACGAACGGCTTTTAAGAGACCTGATTCGGCTTTCTTTTGTAATGTTTCGCCAGGAGTGGCAGTCACATAAACGAGGGTGCTGTTTTTCTTTCTGGCTTTATCGACAGCAAATTGGAGTGTTTGATCGGCAGAAAAGGGAAATGCATCTACTTCATCAATAATCATTACATCAAAAACATCTCTGTAGCGTATGAGCTGGTGAGCAGTCGATATCATGAGCGGAGTCAGGCTGCCTTTGTCTTCACTGGCCCCGTACAGGGCAGAAATTTCGATGTTCTCAAAGGCTTTTTTCAGTCTTGGCAGCAGCTCTAATACGACATCAGTCCGTGGTGTAGCGATACAGACGCGCAAACCGTGATTAAGCGCAAACTCTATTCCCGGAAACAGCATTTCCGTTTTCCCCGATCCGCAAACCGCCCATATCAGCAGCTCCTCTTTCTTTTTCATCGCTTCTATCAGTGCGCCGGCCGCTTCCTGCTGTCCTTCTGTCAGCGTTCCTTGCCACGAGAGCTTTACAGACTCCCAGCGGTTTTCATCGCTTTTGTTCCAGCTATATAAATGGGTTAATTCATCGGCCCTCCCCATCATGACACAAGAACGGCAATAGGTGATGTGCCTGTCAGCAGATACGGACCAAAAGGAAGCGAAGTATTCTTGTTCATTTTGGCCGCAGCGGCGGCAAACACAGCGATTTTTATGCTGAATAACCGACGGCTCAGCTTTTATAAACCCTTTCTCCATATAACGGCTGATGCATTCATCAGAAAACGGCAGCTCCGTTCTCAGCAAATGGCGCCCATAAAGAAAATCGCGCAGAACAGATGATTCGGCATCGGTCATCTTCCCGGCCTCCTTTCTGAGCAAAGTATGCCTGACGGGGGCTTTTATGTCGAATTGCGAAAATAAGAAAATAAAAAATCTCCGTCCTCGAAAACGGAGATTTCCACTTAATTTTTAAAACACCAGGCAATTCCGATTGCACCTTCGCCAAGATGGGTTCCGATTACGGCTCCGAAATAGCTGTTATAAAATTCGACATGAGGGTATTTCCCGCTCAGCTCTTTAATGATATCGCCGGCTTCTTCCTCTCTGTTTGCATGGATGACAGCAGCTTGCATCGGGATTCCTTTACTTGCATCTTCGTCTAAAAGCTCAAAAATTCTAGAAATCGCTTTTTTGCGCGTCCGAATTTTCTCAAAAGGCACAATTACCTTATTGTCAAAATGAAGAATAGGCTTTACCTTTAACAGACCGCCGATAAAAGCCTGCGCACTGCTTAAACGCCCGCCCCGCTGAAGATGTGCTAAGTCATCGACCATAAAATAGGCCCGAACAGTTTTTTTCATCTCTTCCAATTCTCTTATGATTGCTTCCGGAGAATCAGCGCCGTCCTTAATAAGCTGAGCCGCTTTTAGTGCATAAAAGCCCTGTGCCAAACAGCTGATTTCCGAGTCAAAAGGATAAACTTCGATATGGTCAACCATCGCATTGGCCGAGGCTGCGGTGTTATAGGTTCCGCTGATTCCGCTGGAGAGATGAATGCTGATAACCGCATCGTATGTTTTGCCGAGTTCTTCATACAATGCGATTAATTCGCCTAAAGAAGGCTGGGACGTAGTCGGAAGCTCATCATGATTTTTCACTTCTTTATAAAAGCTTCTCCAGTCCAATTCCGTTTCTTCACGGTACGTTTTCTCTCCGAAAACCACTTGAAGAGGGATCATGTGAATATGATTCTGTTCCCTTATCTCTTTCGGAATATATGCTGTACTGTCTGTTACAACTGCAATATTCATCACTATACCTGCCTTATAAAGTACTTAATCAATATTTTAATTGATATTAAGCTATAAAAAAAGACTTGCCATAAAGGCAAGTCTTCATATACATGACTAACGCATTTCTACCCAGCCGTTTTTAATAGCTACGACAACGGCTTGTGTCCGGTCATTTACATTCATTTTTTGCAGAATATTACTTACGTGGTTTTTCACTGTTTTTTCACTGATAAACAGTGACTCACCGATTCCGCGGTTGCTTTTTCCGTCTGCAAGCATTTGCAGCACTTCACATTCCCGTCTTGTTAATATATGTAATGGTCTCCGAATTTCCGGAAAAACCTCATGCTGAGGATGAGCAGAAACTCCGCTTGTAGCAAGACGGCGGAATTCATTGACAAGATTGTGGGTTACTTTCGGGTGAAGGTAAGAACCGCCCTCGGCTACCACTTTGACTGCTTCAATTAACGTATCCGCATCCATTTCTTTCAGCAGATAACCTCTTGCACCTGTTTTTAAAGCATGTGTTACATAATTTTCATCATCATGAATGGAGAGGATGATCACCTTAGACTCAGGATACAGCTCAACCAGCTGTTTAGTAGCCTCTACTCCATTTACATTCGGCATATTAATATCCATTATGACTACATCGGGATGATAGTGCTCAACAATACGAGCCGCTTCATCTCCATCGTCACCTTCTGCTACCACTTCAAAGGTAGGTTCAAAATCCAGTATTCGCTTTACACCCTCACGAAATAATTGATGGTCGTCGATAATAACAATGTTTACTTTAGTCACACGCTACGCCTCCTTATCCTATTGTTCTATATACGCCGCTGTTCGGTCAATATGTCTTTTGGCTCTATTTAACAGTTTATAGGCCAAGCGACAAAGGAACCTTAATCATGATAAATGTCCCAAGACCTATTTCAGAGTCTATCGTTATTGTCCCTTCAAGCAAATCTACTCTTTCTTTCATTCCAAGCAAACCGAAAGACTTGTTCTTTTTCTGTTTTGCTTCCTTAATATCAAAGCCTTTTCCGTTATCTTTTATGATGAGAATTACAAAATCTGCGGTCACTTCTACTTTAACTGTAATCTCTTCCGATTCCGAATGCTTTAACGCATTTGTGACAGCTTCCTGGGCGAGTCTGAAAAGAGCCACTTCAAACTGAGGGGCAAGCCGCTTGCTTTCCGTATCTCCAATACACTGAAAATGTATTTTCACCTTTCCGTTGTATTCTTCTGTTGTATAAAGATATTTTCTCAGTGTCGGAATCAGCCCCAGGTCATCGAGAGCCATCGGTCTTAAATCATATATAATCCTTCTGACTTCGTAAAGGGCATTCCGCACATTTTGACGGAGATTTCTGATTTCCTGAAAGCCGTCCTCCGTGCCGCGGTCGCGGAAAATCCGTTCAATTAATTCAGATCTCATCATGACATTTGCCAGCATTTGCGCAGGTCCGTCATGAATTTCTCTCGATACTCTTTTTCTTTCTTCCTCTTGGGCTTCTATAATTCTTAAACCGAAATCTTGTTTAGCCTGTGCATCGGCAAGAAGCAGCCCCACTTGACGGAGGTCTTGATTTAAGTAATTGAGAACGACGGTTATTTGGCTGACCAATGATTCTGACCGTTCAATGATTTCCTGAAGGCCCAAAAGCCGGCGTTCTAAATCATCCCTCCGCTCCCGCAGCTGTTTTTCACGCTGCTGGATCATCGTCAATTCCACTTGCAGCTTATGCGCCTTTTCATAGGCATTGCGAATTTCTTCTTCGCTGAATTTATGGAAATTTCTGCTGACCTCTGACAAGCGGTTTCTCGCGTGCCGAGTATGAACTTCAAGTTTATCGCCAAGCTCAATGACTTCGTATACTTGCTGTTTGATCTGTTTCAGTTCCTCGACCAATTGCTCGTATTGCTGGCGCGACTGTTCTCCGATTTGAAAAACCTCGTCCTTGCTCCCGTCCACGGTTTTCAGCATTTTCATGAGTATAGAGTCCAAAACCTTGGAGTCCATCTTCGATTTGTTCATCAGTCTCCCTCCGTAACGGTGTTGTTATGTATTTTTATTATAAATGTAATTGAACTGCAATTTATGTCGAATTATAATGAAAGAATGCGTATATTCTAGAAAAAAACATTTTTATATAGTTTCTTACTCTTTCATGATACCAAAATATGCGCAAAAATTCTAAAGTCTGTTCGAATTTGTAGAAACAAGTCTTATATGCTTGTCAGGAGGGTCAGCAATCATGCTGCACAGCTATTTAACTGTTAAAGAAGCGGGTGAACATGAGATTGTGATTGAAAAATCACGGTTTATCTGCCATTTAAGCCGTGTTGCTTCTGAAACGGAAGCGCAGGAGTTTATTCAAAAGATAAAAAAACAGCACTGGAATGCGACTCATAACTGCTCAGCTTATTTGATCGGAGAAACAGATCATATACAAAAGGCGAATGACGACGGTGAACCAAGCGGCACAGCAGGCGTTCCCATGCTGGAAGTGCTGAAAAAACGGGGGCTGAAAGATACCTGTGCAGTGGTTACCCGGTATTTCGGCGGAATTAAGCTTGGTGCTGGCGGATTGATTCGCGCTTACGGAAAGTCAGTGTCTGAAGGATTAAATCATATAGGGGTCGTGGAGCGGAAGCTGATGCGGGTAATGCATACATCGGCTGATTATACATGGCTCGGAAAGATAGAGAATGAACTGAGAGAATCAGTTTTTTTACTGAAGGAAATCCATTATGCGGAAAATGTCGAATTCGAAACGTACGTTGAAGAAAAAGACAAAGAAGCATTTATCGAGTGGATAACAGAGTTAACGAACGGCAAGAGTGATAATAAAGAGGGAGACCTGACGTATTTAGAAACAGACGTCAATCCTAAAGGAGACTAATGTAATGACTGAACGTGTAAGAGTACGTGTTCGAAAGAAAAAGAAGAAAAGCAAACGAAAGATCATATTCAAAAGAATTCTGCTGCTGCTCACCCTGGTTTTGTTAGTCGCGGCCGGATTTGGCGGATATAAAGTATACAAAACGATCAATGCGGCCGATAATTCCTACGATGCCCTCTCCCGCGGAGATAAGTCAAGGCTCCGGGACGAAGTCATCGACATGAAGAAAAAACCGTTCTCCATTTTGTTTATGGGGATTGAAAATTATGCGACAAGCGGTAAAGGCGGCCGGTCAGATTCCCTTATTGTCGTTACCCTTGATCCGAGAAATAAAACAATGAAAATGCTGAGTATTCCGCGGGATACGCGAGTGACGCTTGCCGGGGATACAACTGGCAAGAAGACCAAAATCAACGCCGCTTTTTCTAAAGGCGGTGCGGATGAGACCGTATCAACCGTTGAAGACTTTTTAGGAATCCCGATTGACAAGTATGTCACGGTCGATTTTAACGGATTTAAGGATGTCATAGACGAGGTCGGCGGGATCGATGTAAAAGTTCCGTTTGATTTTGATGAGATGAGTGACGTCAGCAAAAAGAAACGGATCTATTTTAAGAAAGGCAACATGCATTTGAACGGCGAGCAGGCCCTTGCTTACGCGCGTATGAGAAAGCAGGATAAACGAGGGGACTTCGGCCGTAATGACCGGCAGAAGCAAATCTTAAACGCAATGATCGATCAAATGTCTAAAGCAAGCAATATTGCCAAGATCGATAAAATCGCTGAAAAAGCAAGCAACAATGTGCAGACGAATATTCGTATCACTGAAGGTCTGGCCCTGCAGCAAATTTACAGCGGCTTTACCAGCAAAAAGATTGATACACTGAGCATTACAGGATCAGATTTATATCTAGGCGGAGGCGGAACCGCATCAACGGGCGGAACTTACTATTTTGAACCGGATGCAGCCAACCTCGCGAAAGTACGTGAGACATTGCAGAAACATTTAGATTACCCGACAGGAAGCACGAGCACAGACAATACGACTGATTCGACTTCAGGCAGTACAGGCACTGACAGTACGACTGACTCTACTTCAGACAGTACGGGCACAGGCGGCGCCGCTGATTCAACATCCGGCACCACAAGCACAAACGGAACCGGCAGTTCACAGACAACTGGCGGTACTGGCGATACAAATTCAAACAGCACTTTAGGTTCTTCCTACTGATAAATATGAAGCCCGATCCTTTGTAATGGATCGGGCGATTTTTATATAATAAGAGATAATGAGATTCAAAAAAAAGCAGACCATTATGATCTGCTTTTTCAATTCTTTTTTACCAATCTTTTGTAAAACTTGGTAAATGGTTTAAATTGTTCATTTACTAACCCTGTTACCTCTGCTATGATTTGCATAAATACAATCAATACAAAAATGATAAACAGCGAAAGCCAAATCGTCGCGCTTTTCAGCAGGATTGCACTGATGCTGAAAATGAAGCCTATTAAATAGATGATAATGACCGCCGTGCGGTGAGACAGCCCGAAGGCCATCAGCCGATGATGTATGTGTGACTTATCTGGTGCGGAGATGGGCTGTTTATTTAATATCCGCCTGATCACAGCGAATGTCGTATCAAAAATCGGCACGCCCAGAATGATGATCGGAATGATGATACTGAATAACGTAACACTTTTATAAAGGCCTAATAATGAGAGAACTGAAATGACATACCCCAAAAAGAGTGAGCCTGTATCCCCCATAAATATTTTTGCCGGATGAAAATTATAAAATAGAAATCCGAGTGTACTTCCAATGACAACGAGAGAAAGTGACAGGATGAGGATTTTCCCTCCGGAAAGCGCCATCACGGCGATCGTTGACAGTCCGATAACCGACAGGCCCGCCGCGAGTCCGTCTAATCCGTCAATCAGGTTCATCGCGTTTGTTATTCCTACGATCCACAACACAGTTAACGGGTAAGCGACCCATCCTAATTCTAAACGTTCCGTTAAAAACGGTACTGAGAAAAAGTCCATCTTCAGCCCTGTACTCACAATCATAATGGCAACGGCCAATTGGACGAAGAATTTCACTTTTGCGCTTAATTGGTATTTATCATCAAGGATTCCTAAAATGACAATAATAAACGCGCCTACCGTAATGGCGGTCAACTTATTTTCATTATATATACCGGCTGCAAGAACACCTGCCGCCACGCCGATAAAAATGGCCAATCCGCCCATACGGGGCATTATTTTATCATGTACTTTTCGGTTGCTGGGCTGGTCAACTGCACCTATTTTGATCGCAATTTTTTTTACGATAGGAGTTAGGATTAAAACCGTTAGCAGAGAGACAAAAAACGCAACAACTATGCGAAACATGCGTTCGTCAAGCATAAAGAAGTCTCCTTTGGAATTATATGAAGTCTTTTCTGATATTGAACCGTTCCTTCCATTATAATTCTTACTAGTTATTATAACAAGCTTCATCAAAAAGAAACACGTATAATAAAAAATGCGCCTTCCCTTTTAATGGGAGTGCGCTTTTTTTAAAATGCCCGTGCATTCCATCATATGATGGAATAAAACATTCCAGTCCCGGCGGCGGGCCATTTCACGGCGCAATGCCTGATATGATCCGTGCCGATCTGCTTCTAACAGCTTGTCACAAGCCGAGATAAAGTCTGATGGACCGCTGCCTTCGATGTATTCGTAAACATACTGTTTTTTTATTTTTGCCGTTGAAGAAAGGTTGCAGCCGACAACCGCTTTCCCGGCCGCTAAAAATTCGAAAAGCTTAAGCGGAAAGACTGCATCATTATACGGTGATTTTTTATAAGGCATAACCCCGATGTCTATAAGCTGCATGTACGACGGAACCTCATCCGGCGCGGCCGGTCCCGTCCAAATGACATTCGGGCGGTTCAGAAGTGAAATGAAATCCGGGTCGTCCTCTGCGGTATTCGGCCCCACTAATAAAATCGTCCAATCAGGACGCATGTCTGCCGTCTGTGCCAGCAGTGAGAAATCAAGCTTCGGTTTGATGCCGCCGATGAAGCCGAGAACCGCTCCGTTTCTTCCTTGTAAAATGTCTCGCTCAAGCTCCCTGTTATCCCCTGTAAACAGGTCATATTCAACTCCGTTTTCAATGGTAAATACATTTTGACGCTGATCCGCCAGCTTTTTGCCGACTTCCCGATGGAGGCAGTCTGATGTGCAGGTAATCGAATCGGCACGCTGAATGATTCTCATTTCCGCATGTTTAATGATGTTTCTCCTTACATTTGCCAGAATGCCGGCGCGGCCGTTAATCGGAGCCGCCCATAGGTCACTGCAATCGTAAATGACTTCATCCCACGGATATAGTCCGGACAAAAGCGGAAAGCCGGGGAAAGTATACCATAAACAGCAGCGCACTCCGTCCCCTTCCTTTTTCAGCATCTCTAATAACGGGGAGAGTTTGTGCTTGTAACAAATGTCTGTGTACCTGCCGAATCGAAACATCTTTTTTTGCAGCAGGTCCTTCACCGCAAATTGCCGGATCCCCTGTGAAATGTCTGTAAATGAGCCCTTTTGTTCTTTTGGCGACGGACACACCCAGATGACGCTCTTCGTTTCTTTTTGCCGGGCGAGAAATTCAGCCAGCCTGTGCCGTCTGTACCTCAGCTGGTCATGGCCCCATTCCGCCGCACCGACGATGACATGAATCATTGATTCCACCTTCATCACCTAGCTCTCCGGAACGCCTACAGCCTTTTCATGACTGCGTTTTTCGCATATTGTACAAAGCACCACGAAGCCTTGATAAAATGCAGGCGTTCAATTTCTCTATAGACAAACCATGTTTTTTTGGCGGCTTTCCACTTGTTGCTTGAGATTGAGTTTTGAACCAATCTGTATTCAGACAAGCATTCATTTAAGCCGTAAGCGGTAAATCCTCTTTTTAAGAGAGCAAGCCATGTCGCCAAGTCTTGCCGCGTTCTTATGTCCGGCATTTGAATCTGCCCTGTCTGCTCTCTGTCAATCATGACCGTCAAACATCCGATAATTGTGTTTTTTAAGGCTTCTTCATATGACAGGCTTTCGGGTGCGTGAATCGTTTTGGCAGTCGGTGATCCGTCCTGCTCCATCACACTGTAGCCGGTAAAGGAAAATGCGCAGGCGCGCTCAGACATAAATGCAAGCTGCTTTTGAAGCTTTTCCTTTTTCCACCTGTCATCGCTGTCCAAAAATGCAACATAACGGCCCTGTGCATGCTCGAGGGCTTTATTTCTGGCAGCGGCGGCTCCTCGGTTTTTGTCTAAATAGACTACGCGGATCCGATCATCCTTTTTTTCGTATTGCCGCAAAATGTCTCTCGTTCCGTCGGTTGAGCAGTCATCCGCAATAATCATTTCCCAATGCGGATGACTTTGATCCAAAACTGATTGAATCGTGTCTTCGATGTATTCACTTGCGTTATAAGACGGTGTAATGACAGATACGAAAGGTTTCCAGTTTGTCATGGTCACATCTCCATCGCAGATTTTTAAAAGGACTCTCTAAAAAACTCGGGAATGACAATGAACATAAACGCAATTGCAATACCGATCAAAACGCCCAGAACCGCTTTCTTTTTCGGCGGCATTCCGTGTCCGGCTAATTCATTCGCCGGTTCTGAATTCATGACACTGGCTGCTTTTAAATTGAGCTGTGTGTTTTTCAGTTCGTATAAAAACCTTTCCTTATCTACTTTGGCATCCGCACTTACCGTTTCTCCTTCCAGCGCACCGATGCTCTGCCGAACCACCTTGGCTCTTTTCTCAAACAGCGCTTGATCATTTTTCAGAAAAGCCGCTATGATTGCCCGAAACACCGATTCGGTCTCCTGCTTATTTTGATCGGTGTAGCTGACGGTGACCAGTGCATCCGATTCTGTATTGACGGTAAGTTTACTTTTGACGGCCGCTCTGTCTTCGTCCGTTTTATCAGGCAAGGCCTGCTTTAAAAAGGCATCGCTTGTGATGAGAAGCGGGATTTCCTTTGTATTGTTATAAAGCGGATGATCATAGTTTCCGGCCGCGATCGCTGCTTCTGATGTAAAACTGCTGCTGCCGGTGATTTTCGACGGCAATATATAACCCGCAGCCCCTAAAATGACGGGCAGCGCTATGAGCCAAATGATATTCTTTTTAATACGCCGGGCTATTCTTGTCAACATATCCTTCATCTCGCATCTCCCTGTTTTTCAAAGTTCGCCGTAACGGCAGGCTCCTTTTGTGAACGCCTCAGAATGTTAACCGCCGCAATCACGAGTGAGAGAAATACCCAGTGAAAAAATAAATTCGATACGGAGCTTGGGCTGATGCTGCTTACTAAAAAACCGACCAGTGCCGTGATAAGTCCTTCTGCGATCAGTTTTGACTGATTTCCCAATTTTCTTTCATGAAATTTGTAAAGTGTCCAAAAAAGGTACAAATAGACCGTGAGATAGCCAAGCATAATGAGCAAACCGAAGTTGGCCATCATCTCGACGAGCCAGTTGTGCACCTCGGCTACACCGCCTGTATCATACACAGGTTCCGATGCTAAATAGTAAGACACATTTCCCGCTCCCACTCCGAAGCCGTAAGAATCAATCACATAGTGAAAGGCGTTTTTCAACAGATTTGCCCGCGCCAGGTTGGAAGGAAGCGGCTGATGCGCTGACACAATCTGCGGGGCAAAAAACAAATTCCAAACTGCATTAATGATACGGCCGGCAAATAAAGCGGCAAACGCGGCAGCGCCTGCGGCCGCAAAAAAGACGGCGAGTTTTTTTAACAAGGAAGGCAGCAGAATGAAGATATAAACAGCCGCCCCCGCACAAACGCCGAGCAGGCTCGCACGCGAACCGGTCAAAATGATTAAGTACAAGGCGCTGATCGAAAGAAGGAGACAGACCGCCTTCACATAACCGTTTTTAACGTTTTTGACTGCTGCCGCATACAGAAAGAAACTGATTGACAGAAACGTCGCGAAATCATTTTGATTAAAGAAAACGGACGTCGGATAATGCTGTTTGTACTGCGGCCCGTTATAGAGCGTGGAAGTCGGCAAATGGTGCAGCGTAAAGTGGTTGTAAAAGCCGAGCCCCATGATAAAAACGGTCATCACAAGCCAAATCGTATAAAAAATGACCAGCTGATCCATCTTCTGAATAAACATCACGATGAGATAAATCATAAAAATCCCCATCGCCATTAAAGCTAAATATTTAATGCCGTATGTCACAGACTTTGCCCACAGCAGTGAAACGAGTCCGTATGTAAACCATAAAGCGAAAAACAGCAGGATGCCTTTTACATTCACCCGATTCCATCTGTCGATATGAGTGCGGTTTTTCAGGATGCCGGCAATGTGCAGCCCTCCAGCGGCAATTAATAGGAGCCGGTACAAAAACAAGCTGAAAAACCCGAGATGGATGGCGAAGAAAGCTTGATTTAAAAATGTACAGGCGATCAGTAAATAGATCAGCCCCATAAACATCCGGCCGTTCGTTGTGAAGGCGGATAAAAAAGCAAGTCCGGCTGTACCGATCATAAACACAATCAGCAGGACGGTGATTTTTCCAAAGCTGACATCCGTTTGGACCGCCTCCAGCATGATGAAGATTCCTGCGGTGACAGCGGCAAGCATTACAATGATATGGGCCGCTGAACGTTTGATACTCACATGGCAAACCCCTTTCCAAAACCGGCAGCCGAGCCGCGGCATGCCGAGAGCCTGAACCCTTTTCTATTGTGCCAGTTCTTTCATTTGCCGATCAGCATGAACCGCCGGACGGCCGATTGAATGATAGGTGAATCCGGAAGCCCTCATATAGTCCAGCGGGAAGATATTTCTTCCGTCAATGATGAGCGGCTGTTTGAGCAGCTTCTTGACTTTCTGAAGATCCATCTCCTTCACTTCCGGCCAATCGGTTGTGATTAAACATGCGTCCGCATTGGCTATGGCATTGTACAGCTCTGTGTGATATTCAATGCCGTCCCCTAAAACAGCCGACGCTTCCGGAATCGCGATCGGATCATAAGCTTTAATGTGAGCGCCCTCCTTTTCGAGCCTCGCAATAATATCAAGAGCCGGGGCAGACCGCACGTCATTTGTATTCGGCTTAAAAGCAAGGCCTAATACGGCGATGGTTTTTCCCTTTATATTTCCTGCGGCATTGATCAATTTTTCAGTGATACGTTCCCGCTGCTTTTCATTCGTTTCAATCACGGCTTCCATCATCTTAAACGGATAGTCAGCGGCGTTTGCCATATGCAATAAAGCCGTCGTATCCTTTGGAAAACAGGAGCCGCCGAAGCCGATTCCCGCCTGAAGAAATTTATTGCCGATGCGGCTGTCCAGCCCGACACCCTCAGACACTTTAGAAACGTCCGCCCCGACCCGCTCGCAAATATTGGCGATATCGTTGATAAAGCTGATTTTAGCGGCCAGAAAGGCGTTTGCGGCATATTTAATCATTTCCGCGCTTTCCAGATTGGTTTTTACAATCTGCGTGTGAAAAGGCTCGTGAAGCTCTTCAATGACCGCGGCGGCTTTATCGCTTGTCGCCCCGATTACCGCCCGCTCCATCTGCATCGTGTCGCGGACCGCTGAGCCTTCCCGGAGAAATTCGGGATTGGAAGCGACATCAAACCGATAGTTTCCCTTTGAAGCTTTTCGGATGATATCATAGACGAGCCTTCCCGTCCCGACCGGAACGGTGCTTTTGTTCACAATAATTTTATATCCGTTCAGCTGTTCTCCGATCGTTTGCGCCGCAGCTTTGATATACGTCAAATCCGCTTCGCCCGTCTGTGACATCGGTGTTCCGACGGCTATATAGATGATGTCTGCGTCCTTTACCGCTGACGCAATCCCGGTTGTGAAGGAGAGACGCCCGTTTCTGACATTCTTTTCGGCTAATTCGTCAAGCTCCGGTTCAAATATTGGGATGACTCCGTTTTGTAAGCTTCTGATTTTCGCTTCATTGATGTCGCAGCAAGTGACGTTATGGCCGATTTCCGCAAAACACGTTCCTGATACGAGACCTACATACCCGGTTCCTAATACAGCGATTTTCTTCACAGCTTCATCCCTCTCTCGAAACATTATCCTCTTTCACGGCCCGTTTGATGACGGCCCGGTATCTCTCTTTCAGCGCCTTGGCGTTTTTGCTTGCGTCAAAATGATTGCGGACGGTTTGATACAATTCATCGGCTGTTTCCTGCGTCCAAGCCCCCCCATGTTCATATTGCACAATGGCTTCTGCCAAGGCTTCAGGTGAGCCGGGCTTGATCAGCAAATGCCGATATCTACCGAATAAGGAAGCCACACCGCCTACATCAGTGCAAATCACCGGAATCTTCAGCGCGAGCGCCTCAATGACAACCGTCGGCATCCCTTCACTGTAGGAAGGCAGCGCCAGCATATCTGATGCCAGCAAGTAGTCCTTTATCTTGTCATTCGGCACTTGGCCTGTGATGATGTGCCCCGCCTGCTCCCGCAAGAAAGGTTTGGCGGCTCCGTCACCGACAAATACGGCTTGATATGTGTCATCCAATGACTGAACGGCTTTTGACAAGTCGAACACGCCCTTTTCTTTTACGAGCCTGCCGATGAAAACGATCAGCTTTTTGTCCGGCGGAAGGCCGAGCTGCTTTCTGATGTCTTCCTTTGTCTGCTCCCGTTCTTGAAAGGCATCAAGCGCGATGCCTATCGGGAGCACGGAGCAATCCGTTTCGCTGAGCTTTTGCATCTCTTCCCGAAGCCTGCCGCTGACAGCATATATGTCCGCGGCTCCTTGCACTGCAAGTGTAAATGCCTGATGAGCGCTTTTGCTGTAGTGCGGGTAGACATTGACATCACTGCCGTGCAGTGTCAAAACATAAGGAATTCCCAGCGCCTTCGATACGATGGCGGCAGCTCCGCCTGACGGCATGGCAAAGTGGGCGTGGATCAGCTCGGGCTTCAAACCTTGCCTTCTTATAGCGGAAAGAACCGATGCCGCTATTCTTTTATGAGGCTGCGCCCACTTTAATTGGCCGGGAACAGCCTGATAAAACGGACGGTGTACAGAAATACCTTCCCGCCATTCATGAGCGGGTCTCGCTTCCTTTTTCCGATATGACTTTTTCAGCATCCGAAACGGCGCGGCCAGTTTAGGCCTCGGGCAGATGACGGTCATCTCCGCGCCAAGCTTTCGCAGCTCCTGCGCCTGAGTTTCATGAAAAACGCCTTCTCCCGGTTTCTCAGCGCTCGGATATACACTTGTCATCCACAATACCTTCATAACAAACGCCCTTTTCTTAATTTACTTTTCATCTGCGGATACGCTTTTCCTAAAAGAAATAGATAAAACAACGCGCCGCAAGCCACTGAAATCGCCAGACGAAGCTTCACATCCAAACTGATGCGCTCCGTCCCGAAGCTGGCTGCAAATGCAATGATGCCCATCGCCGCCGTAAGCAGAAACGGTTTTGCCACGGCTTTGAAATAAGCCGACAGCTGCAGCTTAATGACATATGCCAAAAGCCAGCGCCCGATCAGAAAATTCAAGATGCTGATAAAGGCGTACGTCCAGGCTACAGTTAAAAGGTTTCCGGACAGTACGGCTGCGTAAAGAGATGCACCGTACAGCAGCATGACACCAGCGTCCCAATAAAACGCCAGATCCGCTCGCCCTTTTGCCAGCAGTACAGATCCGTTCGGATTCATCAAGACTCTTAAAATGCCGACAATGGCGAGAACGTTTAAAACAGGAACGGCCGCAAGCCACTTTTCTCCGAAAACCGAAGCAACAAACGCATCCGACACAGAGACCAAGCCGAGCAAAAGCGGAAATGACACCAGCGCGAGCATTTTTGTCATATTGAGAAATCCTTCTCTGAGGACGCTGTTTTCATGCTTATTTTTTGCAAAGACGGGAAACGCCACTCTTGTAATAATCGGATTAATCTTTAATACCGGGAGCGTGACAATTTGATAAGCAAGATTATAAATGCCGAGCGCCTCAGCGCCCATGAATCCACCGATCAAAATCATGTCAATGTTCGCCCCAAGCCGGTTCACAAGCCGGGATGACAGCTGAAAGGCTCCGAAAGAAAAGAAGCCTTTCATTCCCCTCAGATCAAAAACAAGCGACGGGCTCCATGTTTGCCTGTATGAAGCCCAATACAGAAGACCTTTGCAGGATTGCAGCAGCACCTGGGAAATCACATATGCGAGAATCGGGTCCATATAAAAAACCGAAACGGCCAAATAAACAAAGGACAGCATATTTGCAAAGATTTCAATTTTACTCAGCGCATTAAATGCCAGCGCTTTTTGAAGCATATACTGATATTGCTGCCCGATCGGAGCGATTAAAAACATAATGGCCAGCACACGGATTAAGTGCGTCAGCTCCTCCCGCCGATAAAAATCGGCGATAAACGGGCTGCTGAAATACAGCAATGCAAACAGCACAATACCTGTCGCGATATTCATCCAGTATAAGGAAGACAGCTGTCTTTCTGTCACATGATCTTTTTGGATCAGCGCAGCGCCAAATCCCATATCAAGCGCAATTTGGGCAAACACCACAACCGTTGTGATCATGCCGACAAGACCGAATTCCGACAATGACATGACCCGGCCAAGCAAGGCAAATTGAATCACCTGTATGACCGTAATACATGCGGTCGAGATACTTGTCCACTTAGCGCCGCTTAAAATTTGATTTGTAATACTAGGCATCGTTTTCCCTACTTTTTGTCTGCTGACATGATTTTTCTATCTTGCCCCGTCACCAGTCCAGATCACTTTGCATGTTTTGATCATAATTTTCACTTCCAATGAAAAGGTCAGGTTGCGGATATAATATAAGTCAAACATCAGCTTTTCCCTTGGTGTCATGTCATATCCCCCGTTGACCTGAGCCCAGCCGCTTAATCCCGGCTTAACGGCAAGCCGCTCTGTAAACCCCGGAATCTCAGCCTGAAACTGCTTTGTAAAAACAGGCCGTTCTGGACGCGGGCCGATCAGGCTCATTTCTCCCCGTAAGACATTCAACAGCTGCGGCAGCTCATCAATACGCGTCCTCCTGATAAAAGCGCCGACCTTTGTCACACGGGGATCTTTTTTCAGCGCCCACACCGCCCCCGATTTTTCAGCATCTATTTTCATAGAACGGAGCTTATACAAATGAAACGGCCTCCCGTTTTTTCCGACGCGCTCCTGCTTATAAAAAGCCGGGCCGGGCGACTCCAGACAGATCAATATGGAGAACAGCGCCATGATCGGCAGCGCAGCCAAAAGCCCCGTCAGCGCAAACAAAATGTCCATGAATCGCTTAATAGCCAAATAACGGGCCGTTCTTTCCGTTACAGCAATGGTATTGCCTTGCCGCAGTAAATACTCATCATTCACATTCATGCTTTTCTCTGCTCCCACTGACACACACCTCACGATTTGTTGGGATGTTTGATGACCTATGCCAGTGAGTTTAGCAGATGGATGTTAATTGGAAGTAAAGGCGATGTTAATGTTTGTTAGAATGTTTTGATTTTTGTTTTTTTATTGTAAATCTATTCATATCCATAAAGGGCAGTTACTATAATGGAAAAAACCAAATCCAAGTGGGTTTCAGGTTCAGAAAAAAGCCTGCCGATCATGTTGATCGGCAGGCTTCGGACAAAAACATATAAAGTTTTTTATTTATAATAAGAGACTGCTCCATCATTTATTGCTTTAGCTGCCTTGTCCTTATAAGCTGCTTGCTTTAATTTACCCGCATCAGACGGGTTTGTAATAAAGGCAGTCTCTACTAGCACACTAGGCATTTTAGAATATTTGATGACATAGAAAGGAGCTGTTTTAACCCCTCTGTTTCTTGTGCCTAAAGCATTGACCACCTTAGGCTGAATCTGTTCTGCTAAACGCTTGCTTGCAGCAGCTTGATACGTTTCATCATAGTATGTCTCTGTTCCATTTGGAGAAGCCGCATCATTTGCATTGCCGTGGATACTGATAAATAAATCTGCTCCGGCTGTTGCGCCTTTATTTACCCTCTCCTGCAAGGAATAAAATGTATCATTTGATCTTGTCATGACCGGCAAAGCACCAGATGCATTTAGCTTCGAATTGAGTCTCTTAGCGATATCCAGGTTCACGTCTTTTTCCAAGATTCCATTGCCTATCGCACCGGAATCTTGATCTCCATGGCCCGCATCAATCAAAATCGTTTTTCCCGCTGCTGGGTTTTTCAGCTGGTTTGCCACATTTGAGCTGACAGCCGGAGTATTCCCTATAATGGTAAAGTTGCTCAATTTTTTTCTGCCTATAATTACCCGTGTCTCTTTTGAAAGATTGCTGCCATTTGTAAGGATTATTGATTGCTTTTTCTTTGAAGCCAAAGCTGCACCGGCAATAGAGTCTGCATATCCGAATCCATTACTGACAAATACATTGCCTGTAGGCAGATTTAACTGCTGAACAAGGTTTGCAGCAAGTTCATATCTGTTACTTCCGCTGATTCTTTTTGGAGAAGGAAGCTTATTATAGACAGAAGCGCTAATGCTTCCTGTTCCCCCGGCAACAATTGAACTTTTGATTCCTTTATTTTTAATAGCTCCTGTTGTCGCACTGTTTATGTCTGTTTGATTAGTAAACAAAATGGGGTAGCCGTTCATTGCGGCATATGGAATCACAGCTATTGCATCCGCATATAAAAATCCGTTTACAATTACAGCTTTTGATGCAGCCGGCATTTCTTTTGCTACTTTAGCAGCCGTATCATAACGGTTACTTCCGGAAATCCGCTTAATACTGATTCCCAACGCTTTCATTTGATTTGCCGTATTTGCTGATACAGCGGGAGTTCCGCCGACAATAATTACCGTTTTTGTTTTTAATTCTTTCAGACGTGTTTTCGTCTCCGGTGACAGATTATCTTTATTCGTATAAAGCAGCGGGGCATTTTTTTGATAAGCCAGCGGTGCGGCAGAAATAGCATCTGCATACGATCCTCCCCCGACTACAACCGCCGTACCGGCTGTTGAATACACCTGCTTGGAAAGTGCAGCAGCAGTGCCGTACCTGTTGCTCCCCCCTACTCTTTTGACCGCGTTATCAGCTAATGCTGACGGGATAAATAAGATCAGTCCTAACATAGAGATCACCAGGACTTTAAGATAAGAACGCAATTGCCTTCCTCCTACTCTCATTGAATTAATAGTTAGTCAATGTTGTGCCGGGATAGTAAAATTTCAAAATGGCACTATATGAATCTCCTGATTCAGCTCTTGCCTTAGCGCCATATTGGCTCAATCCGATTCCGTGTCCGTAACCTTTTCCGTTTATTGTAAAAGCGGAACCAGATTGGCTGACACTTACATAAGTGCTTTTAAATGTTGAGGCTCCGATCATTGTTCTCAGCTCAGTAACCGGCACGGTCATTGTTGACGTTTTATTAATCTCATAATTTCCGTTATTATTTTTCGCAACATAACTCACTTTTAAAGACGCCGTTTTAGCGCGCTGTCCTTTGGTTGTTCCGCTGAATTTTAAATCTTCTATTTTCACAATTTTAATTGCGGACGCGCTTGTTTCCTTATTCTTTAACAGCCAGTTTTTGATGCCATTCAGTTGAGCTGCATTCGTCTCAGTCTTTGATACGAACCAAGACTGCGGCTTATTTAAATCAACGGTATCAGAGCTGATTTGCTGTTTAGATAGAGTAAGTGTCCAGCTTGTTTGAGGATCTTTTGTGTCTTTTTTTGCGGATAAATAAGGAACGCCGGATCCCCAAACTTCATCACTGGCTTCTGTATAACCGCCATTACTGGAAGAATAAGCAGCTGTAATTAAATTTCCGCTATAGGTCAGAACTTTATTCTTTGTGTCTTGAACGGCTTTATTGGTTGCAGCATTCCAGCTGTAACCGCCGTACACTTGAAAGGCAGTTGTATCGGCCACGGTGCTGCCGGTCTTCGCAATGGAGTATGTTCTTGCCGCAACAGTCTGTGCCTTCAGTGCTTCAAGCGGCCAGCTCGCAGGCATTTCATTAGGTACGACTCCTTTTAGATAATCTTCAAATGGAATGTTCTCATTTACAGGCCTGATATACTTGCCCGACTCTATTGAAAAGTTAACCGTTCCGAGATACTCTTTACCATTCAGGCTGATTCGGTTGGATTCGCTGTATGTTTCTGGTTTTATTCTGAGAGAATTCCCGTATGTTTTAATATTTTTCAGATTTAGTTTTCCATTATTGATTTGTAAATCATAGGTGCTCCCGCCGGCCAGGTAAAAATGGTTTGAAAGCTCATTTTCAACACCGGCAGAAATAGAGCTTGTACTTCCGATAAAGTCGTATGCGTATGAAGCCTTCTCTTTTGTTACTGATTTTGCTGCTGAAGGAACATCATCTTGTTTTATATATAATATTTGACTGCCTTTTTTGGCGGCGAGAGAAGCCCCAACCAAGACGTCCGCGTACTTAGTCCCGTTAGTCATTATGACTTTATCAGCCTTCAACTTTAACTGGTTAATGATATTAGCAGTCAATTCATACCTTGTAGAACCCGGTATTCTCTGCACAGTTGAAGTTTTTTTAATTTGATTTTCTACAGCATCACTCACACTGAATGAACTTCCGATAATCAGTACTTGCTTTGGCAAATCATAATCTGGCAGCTTATCTTTTTCTGTCAGCAATATCGGGTAGCCGTTAGCCGCCGCGTAGGGTGCAATGGCTAAAGCATCTTGAAAGACTTTGCCTGTTACAACAATTGCTTTATTATAATTACCCATTTGTTTTGCGATGTTTTCAGATAATGCATAACGATTTTTCCCGCTGATTCTTTTCACAGATGCATAAGATTTAAGCTTGCTTTCAACGTCCTTTGAAATGCTCTTCGCACCGCCAATGACCAGAATATTATCGGGATTAAACTTAGCAATCTGCTTTTCTGTCGTTTTTGTTAAGGTGTCCGGCTGTGTAAATAACACCGGCGCATCCAATTTTTTTGCTAAAGGAATCACGGGTAATGCATCAATAAAAATATCACGGTTAACGAGAATGACTGTTTTAGGATTCGTCCATTGCGAGTCAGATGCCAGAGCTGCCGTCTCATATCGTGATGCACCCGAAAAACGGTCGGTAACAGCTACGTGATCTCCGGTAACTTGATATGCCCCCGTTGGAGATAAAGAGATACTTGATTGATTTCCTATGTAATTTGTCAGCTTAACTGATATTTCCGAATCAGCCGCAAAGGAAACCGTCGGTATAAGCAATAAAGTCACAGCAAGAGTCAGTCCTATTAATTGTTTGCAAGATTTCAAAATTACAGGTTCCCCCTATTCTTAATTGGTCTGTTCAATATCCTTCAGCAAAAGCTGCCCTTTACTATTTTTTTGATACTTTACAGTCACTTTGTCGCCATTATTCAAATCTTTAATATCTTTTGATGATTCATCAGTAATATCAAAACTGACAGGCTCGTTATCAACAGTGACTTCAATTGTATGAGTATCCGCCAGCCCTACATAAGTGCCCTCTTTTGTCACTAGCTTCTCAGCTGCATCTTCGCCTTGGGATTTTTCGTTATTAACTCCGCATCCGGCAAGAAGCAGTATAAAGAACAAACATCCAAATATTTTTTTCATTTTTTTCACCTCATTATGGAGTATCGACAACATATTATTTATTTTAAAGAAAAATTAAGAAACAATGAAACTTTTTTCGATATTATTCGACTATATTAGGATTTATTGTATTCTATTATAAAAATTTGTATTTACTGGCAGTCCAATTTGCAACTAAAAACAGATGGGGTGTAATGAATGAGAAGTAAACGAAGAAAAAAGAAAAAGGCTTTGTTATTGGTCTTTCTGACAATCATCGGCGTTTTCATTTTAGTATCCGGCGGCTTTACATACTATCTATGGCACAAAGCGGCCTCGACCGTCGCAAGCATCCACGAAGACATTAACAAATCGAAAAAGCGGAGCACTGAGGTGAACATTAACAAAAATGATCCGTTCTCTGTCTTAATCATGGGTGTAGATGAGCGTAAAAATGATAAAGGCCGGGCTGACTCGCTCATTTATCTTACAGTCAATCCTAAGACAAATACGACGGAGATGGTCAGTATTCCGCGTGATACATATACAAAAATAATTGGCAAAGGCACAATGGACAAAATCAACCATTCATACGCATTTGGCGGCACACAGATGGCGGTTGATACTGTTGAAAATTTCTTAAATGTCCCTGTTGATTATTTCATTAAAGTGAATATGGAAAGTTTTAAAGATGTTGTTGATACACTGGGAGGCATTACGGTAAACAGCACATTTGCCTTCAGCTATGACGGTTACTCCTTTGGCAAAGGAAAGATCTCGTTAAACGGCGATGAAGCGCTCGCCTACTCACGAATGAGAAAAGAGGATCCGAGAGGTGACTTCGGCCGCCAAGACAGGCAGCGGCAAATTATAGAAGGCATCATTAACAAAGGAGCAAATATCTCTTCAGTCACTAAGTTCGGAAATATGTTTAAAGTAGTAGAGAACAATGTAAAAACCAATTTGACTTTTGATGATATGTGGGATATTCAATCTGGCTATAAAGGCGCCCGTAAGAAAGTGATTCAGCACGAGCTGAAGGGCGGCGGCACCAAAATAAACGGAATTTACTATTATAAAGCTGATGAAGGTGAACTGGCCTCTATTACAAGAGAATTGAAAAGCAGTCTTAACCTCTAAAGCGTTACAGAAAAAGCAGCTTCACATAGCTTAATGCGAAGCTGCTTCTTTATTATGCCTCAAAAGAATCAGGATGTTCTGAACGGAAGCCGAATTGATACAGCAATCCCTCAGCAATTCTTCTTGACGCCATGCCGTCGCCATAAGGGTTAGATGCTCGCGACATTTTTTCGTATTCTTGTTTGTCAGTTAACAGCTGTTTTGTAAGCTGATAAATCGTTTCTTCATCGGTCCCCGCTAGTTTCAGCGTTCCAGCTTCAACTCCTTCAGGCCTCTCAGTAGTATCACGTAATACGAGAACAGGTTTACCTAGAGACGGCGCTTCCTCCTGAACCCCTCCGGAATCAGTCAAAATGAAATGGGATCTTGACGCAAAGTTATGGAAGTCAATCACTTCTAAAGGCTCAATTAAGTGAACCCGATCCGAGTCACCGAAATGCTTCTGAGCCGCTTCACGTACGGCCGGGTTTAGGTGAACCGGATAAACGACCTGTACATCATTGAACTCATCAGCAATCCGACGGATGGCTTTAAACATATTTTCCATAGGCTGGCCGAGATTCTCCCGGCGGTGTGCCGTCAGTAAAATCATTTTGTCAGCACCGATTTTTTCAATAATCCGGTGCGAATAATCGGTGTGAACCGTTGTGCGTAATGCATCAATCGCTGTGTTTCCGGTAACGAAAATGGAATCCGTTTTTTTATTCTCATTTAATAAGTTTTGCTTCGCTTGTTCAGTCGGCGCAAAATGCAGATCGGCGATTGCTCCTGTCATTTGGCGGTTCAGTTCTTCAGGGAATGGAGAATATTTGTTTCCTGTCCGAAGCCCGGCCTCAACATGACCAACGGCAATCTGATGATAAAATGCTGCAAGGCTTCCCGCAAAAGTCGTGGTGGTGTCACCGTGAACGAGCACAATATCTGGTTTGATTTCCTTAAACAGCCTGTCCAGCTTTACAAGGGCATTAGAGGTGATTTCTGCAAGCGTCTGGCGCTCTTTCATAATATTCAAATCAAAGTCAGGCTTGATTTGAAAAGCGTGAAGGACTTGATCCAGCATTTGTCTGTGCTGGGCAGTCACTGTAACATATGATTCAATTTCCTGGTACTTTCTCAATTCGAGAACAAGCGGTGCCATTTTTATCGCTTCAGGTCTAGTCCCGAAGACTGTCATGACTTTAAGTTTTTTCATGTGTTTTTCTCCTGTATCTAGTTTCAAATTGTATCACTTCTTTATCAACCCATTTTACATGATATGCCCCAATGGTTAAATATCTCGTATCATTTTACCCTAAATGAAAAAGGATATATCATTAGAGCTTTTCGGATAAAACTTGTTTAATAATGGTTTATCTTATATCATTAAAAGTGTTGAAAATGAAATATCGGGTATACAGAATATATCAGCAAACCTAAGTCTGTATTGGTATAATAACCCTATAAATAAAGTGACGTTAAGGAAGGTGCTTTAAAGTGAAAAAAGTACGCAAAGCCATAATCCCCGCTGCAGGTTTGGGAACACGCTTTCTGCCGGCAACAAAAGCTATGCCGAAAGAGATGCTTCCTATTGTAGACAAGCCAACCATTCAATATATCATTGAAGAAGCGGTGGAAGCCGGTATTGAAGACATTATCATTGTTACAGGAAAAAGCAAGAGAGCAATCGAAGATCATTTTGACTACTCACCGGAGCTTGAGAGAAATTTAGAGGAAAAAGGAAAAAAAGAGCTTTTGGAAAAAGTTCAAAAAGCCTCTAACCTGGCAGATATTCATTATATCCGTCAAAAAGAGCCAAAAGGCCTCGGACATGCCGTTTGGTGTGCACGCAATTTTATCGGTGACGAGCCATTTGCCGTTCTTCTGGGAGACGACATCGTTCAGGCAGAAACACCGGGACTTCGTCAGCTGATGGATGAATACGACAAAACCCTTTCTTCCATTATCGGCGTTCAGCAAGTGCCTGAAGAAGAAACCCATCGTTACGGCATTATTGATCCGCTGACAAGTGAAGGACGCCGCTATCAGGTGAAAAACTTTGTCGAAAAGCCTGCACAAGGAACTGCTCCTTCTAACTTGGCGATTTTAGGCCGCTATGTGTTCACACCTGAAATCTTTATGTATTTGGAAGAACAGCAAATTGGCGCCGGAGGAGAAATCCAGCTTACTGACGCTATTCAAAAGCTGAATGAAATCCAACGAGTATTTGCATATGACTTTGAAGGCAAGAGATATGATGTAGGTGAAAAACTCGGTTTTATTACAACTACATTAGAATTTGCAATGCAAGATAATGAGCTGCGTCATCATTTAATTCCTTTTATGGAAGACCTTTTGAAAAAAGGGGAAGTATAACACAAAAAGCTATTGGATTTAAAATCCAATAGCTTTTTTTATTTTAATCTGCACGTTAATGTTTTGTTGTCATTGTTGATTATGAAAACAGTTTTATCAGTTCCGGTAATAAATTGCTGCTTACTGCTGCCCTTTAATACATCTTGATCACTTAAAGATAAAGAAGCCGGCGTAATCGTTGAAATCCCTCTGAAAATAAGCTGGTCTGCCTTACCGTCTTCTATCACATAACTGATTTGCCCATTATTGAAATATAAGGTTTTTTGGCCATTGGCTGTTTCCTCATGCAGCCCCTTTATTTCCTTCTGTAAACGATTTTCGCTTTCTCCCAAAAGTGATACCAGATGTTCAGCGGAAGAAGGTGATTGCTTAACATACGGCGCCAAAACAGATGTCTTTAATTTTGTATTCTTGACGTCATCAGCAGCTGCGTCTTTATGAATATAATACGAATTATCGTTTACGCTAATCTTAGCAACATGTTTGCCTTCGGAATTCACTTTAATCTCAGAACCAAACGGAAGCAAGACGCCTGCCTTATCTTTCATCCGCTGATCTTTATAAACCTGTGTCTGATCCTCTAAAATGTAACCTATTTTATTCACCTTTACTTGGCGTTCCAATTGGCCTTTGCCATTATTGACATCATCTTGATATCCAATCTTTCCAAAGGAAGCAATTGTGCGGAGCGGAGCGCTAAAAAACATCGTTCCGGCCATAAACACAAGCAGGATTGATAAAATTGCAATTTGAATAGCATTAACTGCTGATCTGGGTTTATTCTTTTTCTTTTGATCACGGACAATAGCCTGCTGCTCAGGTGATTCTTTTTTACGTTCAGCAACCTGCTCTTTTTTATATGTTTCTTTTTCTTTTTTGGAAAGCTTATTAAACCAATCAATAAATGATTTGTACTCCTTGACTACGGTCTTGGTATCATCAAACATTCTCAATTCACCGTAGTGCATCCAAGCCACACGATCACACATTTTTTCAATCTGGCCGATGGAATGGCTGACAAAGAAAATCGTTTTCCCCTGTTCCTTAAATTCCTGAATCCGGTCAACGCATTTCTGATAAAATGTCTGGTCTCCTACAGATAGCGCTTCGTCAATAATTAGAATATCGGGATCTATATGGACTGAGATTGCAAAACCGAGGCGGGACTTCATACCGCTCGAATAGTTTTTGACCGGCTGATTAATAAAATCGCCAATTTCAGCAAACTCAACGATGCTGTCATACATGTCATCGATCTCTTTATTGGTCAGCCCCATCATTAAACACTTAAGCCTGATGTTATCCCGGCCCGTTAAAGCATTATTTAAACCGGCTGAAATCGCAATCAGCGACGGCTGGCCATTCATTTCGATTTCACCGGTTGTCGGCGGGATCACTTTTGCAAGCAAATTTGACATCGTCGATTTACCCGACCCGTTAATCCCCACAAAGCCGATTGTCTCTCCTTCATACACGTCAAAGGAGACATTGCGCACAGCGAAAAAACCATTATCTTTAGCTGGGAAAAACAATCCTTTGATCTTGTCCGATTGTTTTTCATACAGATGATACTGCTTTGAAACATTTCGAAACGAAACCTTTAGTTTCATCGTACAATCTCCTTACGTATTAAAGAAAGTCAATAAACTTATCTCTGAATTTCATGTGCAAAATAGAACCTACTGTTAATAAAAACAATGTAAACACCCAGAAATACAGTGTGTATTTTACATCTTGGAAAAACCACTGACCATCTAAGAAACTGTTCCTGAATCCATCAATAATATAGAAGAGCGGGTTCAGCTTCAAGACAGGCACCAGTTCTGGGTGATTTGCACCAAGCTTCGAGTGAATATCCCAAAAGATCGGCAGCAAGAAAAATAAAAGCCTTGTCACTGCTTGAAGCAGAAACTGATAGTCTCTAATCAGCACGCTTATAGTCGAATTGAACAAGCTGAATGAAAATAAGAAGGCCATTAAACACACAAAATAATAAATATATTGCAGCCAGTGAAGGCTCGGATAAATTCCGTTGGCAAGCAATGCAATGATATATATTACCATCATGATTGCATAACTGAACAAGTTAGAGGCAATAGCAACAGACGGCAAAGAACTGATCGGAAAATTCATCTTAGCAACCATTTTAATCCGTTTGAATACACTATTTGATCCGTCTAGTATTGTCGGGCTTATAAAAAACCATGGGATTAGCCCGGCAAGCATCCAAAGAATAAAAGGTACTTCGCCGGCACCGGTAGCCATCGGCCCTCCTTTTCTGATCCCCAATCCAAAAACAAACCAATAGGCAAGCATTTGAATAAGAGGATTTAAAAACTGCCATAAAACACCCAAATAATTCATTTGATATTTAGACTTTGTTTCGTAAGCCGCTAATCGCAGTATTAAAGGAAATGATGTTACTTGCTCTTTTAGTATTTTCACTACAGCATTCATTTTAATCTTCCTTAGATTGAATTGATTTTATAAAGCATCGCTGATAATTGTAACAGAAAACAAGTTTTTTTTCACTTTCCAGCCGCATGCAAATGCTGTTAAGAGAAAGCTTGGAAAACCAAAACTATACGCAGCGCTAATAGAAAAACCCCTTGATACAAAGGGGTTTTTTTATTATTCAGACTCAAACACAATCTTCACGACCTTTTCAGAAGAACGTCCTGATTCTAAATAACAGAACTTATTATAAAAAGGTTCGAATGAAACAGGATGCTGATAATCCGGTGAAGAAATATGTTTGATTGCCTCAATTGTTTCCTCTGTTGTTTTCACTAACGGCCCAGGTGCGTCTTTTTCGAAATCAAAGTAGAAACCTCTGAGTTTGTCCCGATACGTTTCAATATCCGGTACGAAAAATAACATCGGACGCTTCAGATTTGCAAAATCGAAAAATACAGACGAGTAATCTGTAATTAACAAATCTGATATCATATACAGTTCGCGAATGTCTTCATGTGCGGAGAAATCGTAAGCAAAACCTTCAAATGGACCTAAATCAAAATTCTCTGCCACAAGATAATGCATTCTCAGAATAACCAGATATTCATCTCCAAGCTGTTGTCTCAGTTTATGCAAATCTAAATCAAGATCAAATTTGTAGCGTCCTTTTGCATAAAACTGATCATCCCTCCATGTTGGTGCATACAGAATAATTTTTTTGTCTTCAGGAAGGTTCAATCTTCTTTTTATCTCAGTTATCGTCTTATCATTATTGTCATTATGCAGAAAGTCATTTCTCGGATAACCGGACTCAATCATCGTTTTCTCAAATTGGAATGCACGGGCAAATATTTCAGACGAATAAGCATTCGGCGAGATTAAATAATCCCAGTTTGATGCTTCTTTAATAAAATTCTTTTTATACCTTTTTGTATTTGTTCCTGGCATATGAACTTCTTCCATATCCATTGCAAGCCTTTTTAATGGCGTACCGTGCCATGTTTGAAGGTATGTGGTATGTTCAGGCTTCGGAATCCACAAGGGCAGACGGCTGTTGACAACCCAATACTCTGCACGAGCCATAGCAAACAGCCATTTGATTGAAAGCCTGTTTATATATGGAATGTCTTTTTCTTTAAAAGGCGCCGCGTACTGTTTATTTACGCTCCAGTACATCTTATATTCAGGATGATTGATTTGCATGTATTCATAAATGGCTCTTGGGTTACAGCTGTATTGTTTGCCATTAAAGCTTTCAAAAATAATGGTTTTGCTCTTAACAGGCATTTTGCTGGCCATTCTGAAAACGGCTTTATACCCTTTTGTAATAAGGGAATTTCTGCGTTTTTTCAATTTTTTCATTTTAGAAACGAAACGCTTCTTTTTCCCTTTTATAAAATATCTCACTCTCGTTTTCAGGCTATAGTCGTTTACGCGTATGCAAACCGTCTGTTTTTTCCTCTTTTTATATACTTCATATCTGACAGGCCCGTTTTCAGTGTTCACGATATTTATAAGGCCTTTCAGTTTATTTTTCCTGTCCCCCAGCACCAGGGGAGTACTGTTAAGGACAATACTCTCAGCTTCCTCATTTTCACAATGAAATTCCATAAACATGCGGTAGACAAACCGGATTTCCGAAGAATATGGAATATCTTTTAATGGGATTGTCACTTGAAAATCAAAAATTTCAGGTATAAAAGCATCCTCCCGCAACTGTTCCAAGTTTTCCGTTTTCTTAGTCATATGAATAGGAAAACGTTCTTCAACGGGAGTTTCTCCGCCTTTTTTAATTACGAAATGAAGATTTTTTACTGATAGTTGGTTTTCTGAACTAAGGTAACCCGCATATCCAGTTATATTGATTTCTTCCGCATTCAATTGGATTTGATCAAACTTCACAACTTTTGCTTCTCTTTTTATCTTTAAAGAGAAATTCCCTTTATCCGTTGTGTAAGGCAAAATCAAAAGCTCAGTGGTATGATCGAGATGGTAAGCACGTTCAATAGCTTCTGCATCAATGGCTAAACGCACTTGTTTCGGCTGTTCTTCAGCCTCCTCCGCCTGTTCACCAAATACAACATAAAAATCATAGGTTTGTCCCATTTCTAAAGGTTCAGGAAACGAATGAATATTAATTGAGGCTTGATATTGGACAGGGCCCTTTTTCTCTAATAAAACGAGGTCCTCTGTTCCTGATCGCCGCTCTCTCAATTTTAAATAGTATTTCACTTCCTCAGACAATAGTTCTTCGTTTTCAAGTGAAATGGAGAGCACCAAGTTACCCACATTATTTTTTAAGCTTTTCAAAATACATTTAATCACAGTATTTTCATCCATACCTTTTTTCTGCTCCTCTGTATCAAAGCTCTTCACTTAGCTGATTTATCTTTAATCAATGTGATCCTTTTTTGTCAATTTGATAGAGAAATTACCTTTCACAGTCGTATAAGGTTCAAACATATAGCCATCATTCTCGAATTGATCCTTTTTATCGAACTTGACTTCGCTGCTGGATATCCTTTTGAGGTTCTGGATATGATCAGCAGTTGTAAACTGTATATAAAAGTCAAGAACCGAAGTTTGGTTAGCCTCGATTTTTTCCATTTTTACATCTTTGTCAGGATGGATGATAAACTGCTGACTCATTTGACCCGAAGAAACGGAAATGATTTCAGCTTTGTTTTTTCGATCTATCCCCAGCAGGTTAACCTTTTGAATCGTTTCATCTTGGCCGGACAATAAAACGCTGATCGCTAAGCCGGAGTCATCTTTTTTGAAGGATGTAATAGGCTGCTCCTTCGAACCGATTCTTTTGGCAAGCTGTTCTTTTTCTTTTCTGACTTCAATCATTCTGGAAAGAGCTTTTGACCAGTTTTTTATATAATTCGGTTTAGAGTATTTTTCCGCCATTTTAAATGCTTGCTGTGAAAATCTGCTATGAGTGCTTTCATCTTTCATTAAAGAAATGATGGCTTCAGCTAATTTCTCAATATTATATTGCTCGATCACATAGCCGTTTACTCCGTCTTCCACCAGACTTCTGGCCCCGTAATCGTAATCGTAAGTCACTACCGGGCATCCGTTGCTCAATGCTTCCATATTAGATAGGCCGAAACCTTCAAAATGAGAGGTTGAAATTGTCAGCCAAGCTTTTTGAAACTCATAATCCGGATTGTTCGTGTATCCCTTCAGGAATACATTTCCCTGAAGATTCTGGGCTTTAATTTCATTTTTGATTTTCCCCAAATCTTCGCCTGACCCGAATATTTCTAATCGAGCATCAGGAATTTCATTAACGACAAGTTTGAACGCTTTTACGGCGTGCGTCAGATTTTTCATTGCAGCAAGTCTTGAGATAATAACAGCTTTATTTTTTTCACTAGGAACGTTTAAAACTTCTTCATCCAGCGGTTTGTTAATGGTATGCGGCGTAAAGAAGAATGTCTCCCGCTCTCCTGAAATCAAAGTGAAATCTTCAATTTGCTCCTCGGTAATGAAAAATACGGCATCGAGATTATTCATCTGGCTGAAAACTTCTTTATAACGGCCCTTAATTTGATATTTATTATCACCATAATGTTTATTGTGAATGATCGCCGCATAATAGGAAGATGGCGCCTTTTTCACTTTAAAGACATGTTTATCCTGAGGTCTGCTGTCTACAAGAAATAGTTTCGGCTGATCATTTTCATTTTGAAGGCTCTCTATCCAATACCGGCGCATCTCAGACTCATCTTTAAATGTCAGCGTATCTTCTTCTGTGTACCATGTGAAATGGGTGAATTGAACTTCTTCATTTTGGCTGTCCCACATATAGTGTTTTTCCAAATAAACCTTATTTTCGTTGTTTATATATTCCTGAAGGTAGATTTGATTAATTTTAGTATCATAATAAGAAACAACGGCAAGAATGCCTGCTTTATTGTACTCTTCTCTTTTTGTCACTAGTTTTTCATCATTCAGATAGTCAACATATCGTACCGCAGCGCCGTCTGAGTAGTAAGTCAGAACATATTCATTTGCTGATTTGCCGAACAACTTGGAGAATGCTTTACTTACTTTCCCCTTGCCGACATGTCTTTTTATTTCATCCAGTTCTATTTTTTCAGAATAGACGCGTTTGCCTTTTGTCTTTTCACTTAAAAAATCATCAAACAAATTGATGACTTGAGTATACTCTGAGTCAGCTTTTCCCTTTTCAAACAATTCATTTTTTTTTCTCGCAAATTCTAAATCATATTTAAACGTAAGAAAGGCTGTTTTCTTTTGACTTTCCTCTCCGAAAAGTTTAGAACGCAATAATAGTGATTTGGTCAGGCCGCCGTAATTGTCCGGCAGTCCGCCTGAGATAAAATAATACATCATATCGGGAAGCTCATTATTGTAGTTAATAGGCTGATTGGACAAATTTTTTCTCCCTTTCACCATTTGGAATTTAATAAAACACTGCAAAATAACATCTTTCCCGCAGAATCAAAAAACAAAACCAATTTAAGCATCAAAAAGTACTTCTTATCCATAAATAAGAAGTACTTTGAACAGGTTATTCAATCAATGTAATAAAACTTCCGTATTACACTCCGGCAATTTCTTTTTTAATCTGTGTAGTAGAGATGCCTTCAGTTCTTGGAAGATAGACGACTTCGCATTGATCTTTAAGGAAATCAAATTTGCCTTCCCAATCGTCTCCCATAACGAACACATCGATGTTATGATCTGCTACATCCCGTACTTTTTGATCCCAGCTGTTCTCAGGAATAACCTCGTCTACATAACGGATGGTTTCCAGAATCAACTTTCTGTGTTCATAGCTGTGGTATGCTTTTTTCTGTTTTTGAAGATTGAACTCGTCAGTTGAAATTGCAACGACCAGGTAATCTCCAAGCTGCTTTGCGCGTTCAAGCAGTTTAATATGACCCCAATGCAGTAAATCAAAAGTTCCGTAAGTTATGACCTTCTTCATGAAAACAAAAGCTCCTTTCTGTATTCATACGTATAACAAGTAACTGCCCGTCATAGCGGCGCAGCTGTATCCTTAATCACTAAAGTGCCAATTTCGTACTCATGGAACCTAATTATATCACATAGCCCTGAAAAGGTTAAGCTTATGTAAAGATCACGCAGGTTCCACTTATTAACAAATCTTGTTTTACTAGGAGTTTAGCAGGGTTTTGCGGCGTATGATTTAAAAAATGTTATCTTATTTATAATTTTGTAAAATGATTGTTAAGTTTAGCTGAAGGTTCTATGTTAAAATAAAGCTTAGCCTTAATTACTGAACTTGGGAAAATCCCGTATAAAAGGAGGGCGAAACAGATGCAGACTGAAATGGTGCACAACCTTTCTTATGTTAATGGAAATTTACAGGAGTTTATTTCATATTTAGACACTTATTATATCGCACAAAATCAAGGAGCCGTCATTGCGACGGTCAACCCGGAAATCGGATATGCAGCGGCTAAAGATAAAGGTTATCATAACGTCATTTCATCGGCGGATTTCGTCCTGCCGGATGGTATTGGCGTCGTGTTAATGTCGCGTTTGACCCAGCACCCGCTAAAATCAAGGATTGCGGGATTTGATGTTTTTATCTCACTGCTCGGTCTCGCAAACCAGCAGTCTAAAAAAATATTTTTATACGGCGCAAAACAGGAAGTGCTGGAAGCGGTTTTGAACCGGATCGGCAAAGAATATCCCCAGATTGATGTCGTCGGATACAGTGACGGCTATGCCGCGGATAAGCGTTTTGTCGCCAAACAGATTTCCAGGGCGAAACCTGATATTGTGTTTGTCGCTTTAGGGTATCCGCATCAGGAACATTTTATTTATGAATACAAGCATCTCTTTCCACAGGCTGTAGCAATCGGTTTGGGCGGAAGCTTTGATGTATTCAGCGGAACGGTAAAAAGAGCGCCTAAATGGATGATCAAAACAAATTTAGAGTGGTTTTACAGACTTGTTATGAATCCTTGGAGATGGAAAAGGATGCTGAACATTCCGAAGTATGCTTTCACCGTTCTGAGAGATAATAAATCAAATAAAAGCCTTTACCCCGAACAGGCTGAAGATCAGACAAAACAGCTTTAAACAAAATATAACAGCAAAAGAGATTGGTAATCTATGAACTTGCGATCTTTATTCGCCACTTTATATTCTATATATCTATCTGTTCTCGGCGTCTTGTTCAAATGGATAAAACCCGGGAATCGGGTCACGCTTTTGGTTTCTTTTGAGGAAAATGCACAGGCTGTCATTCGTTCTTACAAGACGCACGCTGCATCACTTTCCTATGATGTAACGGTTCTTTATACCAGACATGCCGTCAGTTTAAAGAATGAGCTCTCGGGGATTCCCTCATTTTATCTTAATGAGAAAAATCCGCTTCACCTTTGGAAGGCTGTTTCTCTCCTATTTAAGAGCAAATTTGTGATCACTGATAATTACTTTCTTCTGACAAGCGTATTAAACGGCCGGCCGCAGACCAAGTGTATTCAAGTTTGGCATGCGAACGGTTCGTTGAAAAAGTTTGGTTTGGAGGATGTGACAAATCAAGGCCGGACTCAATCAGACATCAAACGATTTAAAAAGGTATACAGTTCATTTGATTTTGTCACCGCCGGTTCCGATGCAATGACTGACATCTTTAAAAAGTCATTCGGAATACAGGACAGCCAAGTATTAAAAACAGGAGTGCCTCTGACTGACGTATATTATGATGAGAGCCAACATGCTTTACAACATGAATGGCAGAAAAAAATCATACTGTATGCCCCTACATTCAGGGATTATGATATGCAATCGGTTCGTCTCCCATTCACCGAGGAGCAGCTGGCCGGCCCGTTAAACGGAGAGTATGTGCTGCTTGTCAAGCTTCACCCTGCCGTGCAGCATCATATCACGATCCCGTCTGAAAACGAATATATCAAAAATGTGTCTGATCTCAATCTGCACGGTCTTTTGAAAGCTGCTGATATATTGATTACAGATTACTCATCCGTTCCTTTTGAATTTGCGATCTTAAATAAACCGATCCTTTTTTTCACGTATGATCTTGAAGAATACGACCGAAAACGCGGGTTAATCGATCATTATGAAACCGTCATTCCCGGAAAAGCATGCCGTG
This sequence comes from Bacillus sp. YC2, assembly GCF_019891195.1. Taxonomy (NCBI): domain Bacteria; kingdom Bacillati; phylum Bacillota; class Bacilli; order Caryophanales; family Bacillaceae; genus Bacillus; species Bacillus sp. YC2. Next base: position 474,162 of record NZ_JAHXDO010000001.1, read on the forward strand.
ACAGTGAATCACTGCTGGAGGCGATCATAAAAGGATCTTACAATTTGAAAGAAATAAAGCAGTTCTCTGATACATGGAATAAGTATTCAGAAGGAAATTCGAGTGAAAAATTATTAACATTTGTGGAGAAACAAATAAAGAAAAGTGACTGAACACTTGCCGGAAACAAACGGCGAGTGTTTTTTATACGGCTGTGCAACATCATACTAAAAAGGGCTGAAGCGATCACTTCAGCCCTTTTTTTATCCTTTCAGATATACAGGAACATCATAATAAAGCGTATAGTCATCCAGAAGCGTATATAAGCTGTACATACGGTTTACCTGCTTATATGCCCAGCCGATGTCAGTGGCGTACTGGTGGGCTGCAGCTGCGGACCACCTCATTTTGTAGAGAGTGTCCTGTTCATAGGCCGGATTATGAATGTAAGATGAACCTATAAATGCAGCACCGCCGATAATGGCGGCTTCCGGAGTGAACCAGCCTTGATTATATGCGTATTGGGCGCCGTAGTAGTTCGGATTGCTGTCATAAGCGCCGATTCCGTACATGTTATAAACGGTTTTTCCATTGTATTTGATGCCGTTTGCAAGCTCTGACGTGCCGTTGCCCGTTTCAAGCAAAGCGTGCGAGATCAAATACAATTCATTTATGCTGTACTTGTTGGCGGCAGTAATAAAGGCTTGTCCTTTCCCCGTAAGAATCCCTTTATCGGCCAGTACTTTTTGATTGATTTCAGATGCATTAAGCCCAGCCGTTTGAGAGAGCTTGAGAAATTGAAAGTAATATTTGCTGTCCAGCGTGTAATTGTCTGGATTGACGTAGTGTTCGACTTCATCACTGCTGGCATTTCTCCAGTTCATACTGATTTTGGCCCAGCCGTTTGTTTGGCCGATGATGTTGACTTTATCGCCTTTTTTTAATTGGCCGATGACATTGCCTGAACTGACTTCCGGGCTTGATCTGACGTTCAAAATATCAGCTGTGACTGTTTTAGAGGCCGTATTGATAAACGTAAGCGATGCATAAGCCTCGGCATCTGTTTGCGGGCTGACCGTCATCTGCTTTTTGACCATATCTTTAAGTGAGATATTGTAATTTGTATTCATGATTTGCGGGCCATTTTTTATTTTCACAATGGACACTGTCCAGCCGTACAGCTGCTTCAGCTTTGCAGAGGCGGCAGATGCTGAATCCTTTCCTGTGAATTGATTATTGATATGAAGCTCGTAAATCGGAAGGCTTTTACTCGTATAGCTTGCCTGTAACTTCTTGGCGCTGAAATATTTCATACTGTTGTTTAATACGGTTTTACTGCTGATCTTCTCTGTTGTTATGGTGTATTGTGTATATGCGGTTTTCCCCGTCTCTTTCACAGTGCCGGCCGCTTTGTTTTGCTTTAAAAAAGCGAACGCACGGTCAATGTCTTCCTTCAAAAGCAAGGGAGCCGTTTCGATCTGGAATTGGGTATAAGCCGTTTCCCCAGTCTTTTGTGATGCGGCAGATACCTTTTTTCCTTTGAAGAAGTCCAGTGAACGATTGATTTTTAATGGATCAAGCAGAGGCTCGGTTGTGATTTTAAAAGCTGTGCCCGTCTGCTTTGTCACGGTTTTTGAAGCAGCGCTCAAGTTATATCCCTTTAACAAGTTTAATCCTTTTTTAATCTTTGACTGGTCGGTTGTTTCCTGGGAAAGCAGCTGATATTCATTCTCCGTTGTTTTTCCTGCTGCGGATCTTGTCGTTTTCACACCGTGCTGACGGAAAAACGCATCCGCTTTGTCGGCTTGTGCAGCTGTGATCTGTGCAGTTGTGATTCGGTAAACAGAGGATGAAGCTGTCTTTTTTGCCGAAGACGCTGAACAGTGCCATTTCTTCTTTTTAAAGAAGGATTGAATGCTTTGCAGCTGCTGAGGCGTCAACCCGTTCATAATGACCGTATAATTATTTTTCGTGCCGGCTTTTTGGTAATTGCCGCTGATGCCTGTATTCGTCTTGATTTGACTGACCGCATTTTTTACAGCGTTTATGCCGTTAAAATATCCCGATTGAACATTGTACACGTTCACCGTTTTGTTTTGGGTGGTCTTTTGAACGGCGCCTTTGATTCCCGTTGTCTTTTCCAGCTGCTTCGCTAAGTCTGCCGCGCCCTTTGCGTCCTTCATATCGGCGGAGGTCACGGTATAATTTGACCGGCCTTTTGCCGTCATGTTCAGCGACGCTTTTAATCCTGTTTGTTTTTGAAAATCAGTTTGGATTTGAGCAGCTCTTTGGTCTCCGATGATTGTCCCGGATTGAATCTGGAACTGAGCGGGTGCCTGTTTGACCGGCTGGTATGCGGCTTTAACGCCTGTTTGTTTTGTCAGGTCTTGAATCAGCGCTTTTGCATTCGTTTCTGAAGCCGGCTCTCGGGTCACGACCTGTACGTACGGCTGTTTTGACCCTCTCGGCTTGACGTCACCGGTCACTCCCGTTTCTTTCTTCAGTTTGGCAAGAAGGTTTTTCGTCTGCTGTTCGTCCGATAAAACGCCTGATGTGACGGTCACATACGGCTGTTTGCTGCCGCTTGCGCTGTAGGTGCCGCCCACGCCCGTCTGTTTTGTAAAATCATTCATTACGGTTTTTGCATCAGCTTCATTATGTATGCCTGATGCTGATATTTGATAAGTGAGCGGCGCATTTCCGGATGTCTGAACGTCAGCCTGCCATCCCGTATCCTTTTTCAGCTTGCCTGCTGCTTGCAATGCCTGGCTTTCTGTTTGAAATTGCTGTTTCGTTTCCAATTGATAAATGGAATAGTCGCTGTACACAGCCTTTGCAGAAAGCGATATTGTGCAAAAGACAAGGAAAACGGCGGACACTAACATAGGTGCAACGAATCTCTTTTTCATTCTTCTCCTCTTTCTTATTCAATTGTTATCTATCAAACTAGTTTATTTATCGGCGGGATTTCTCTACTTTACAGAGAGAAGGCTCCCAATTTACAAATAAAAAAACTTAATCCCGCTCTTGAGATTAAGTTTTCGTTTTTATATATGAGAGACGATTAATGTACATTCGCCGTTTATCGTAAAGTCCGGCATCTGATCCGGCAATATGAAATGGGCGCCTTTTTCAAGCTTGCGGGAGATTCCTTCATAACTGAGGGTTCCGCTCCCCACTATGACGCTGCACAGCATAAACGATTCATCCTGCGTCAGCTCGGCCGTGCCGCTGATATCCCATTTGTATACAGAAAAATATTCTCCCTGCACAAAGGTTTTGATGGTGGCGCCTTTTCTGGTTTCTGTTGATTCATCTATAAATCCGTCCACATGAGGAACGGTTGCGGCGTTGATTGCCTTACGAAGGTGAAGATCACGCTGGCTTCCGTTGCTGTCCGTACGGCCGTAATCATATATCCGGTAAGCGGCATCTGAGTTTTGCTGTGTTTCCAGGACGAGCGTTCCCGCGCAGATGGCGTGAATGGTTCCGCTCGGCACGTAATAAAAATCCCCGGGTTTGATTTTCACGCGGCGCAGCAGGCCTTCCCAATCCCCGCTGTTGATCATCGTAACAAGCTCTGCTTTGGATCGGGCTGTATGGCCGTATATGATCTCCGCATTTTCTTTACAATCAATGATATACCAGCACTCTGACTTGCCCGTTTCGCCGTTTTCATGTCCCTCGGCATCATAATCATCCGGGTGGACTTTGATGGACATGTCTTGTTTGGCATCGAGCATTTTCGTCAGAAGCGGAAAGCGGTCTCCTTCGATTCCGCCAAATAATTCTCTGTGCCGATCCCATAGTTCGTTCAGGGTTTTTCCTTTATACGGACCGCTTTTTACTGTGCTCAATCCGTTCGGATGAGCGGAAATCGCCCAGCATTCTCCGGTCGTGTCTGAAGGTATGTCGTATCCGAATCGTTCGCGTAATAAAGTGCCGCCCCAGATTTTCTCTTTACATACAGGCTGTAAAAAAATCGGCTCTTGCGTCATGTTCGTTCCCCTCCCCTTAAAAAGCGGCTCATATCCCATTCCCGCTGTGCCTCTGTTACAAACACAGGGAGTGCCGCTGGTAAAACATATGTATAAATGGCTGACCTGCTCATTATACCATTCAGATGGGGCCGAATGCTCAGTCATTTCCTATTCCAGAATAAATCTTCTTGTTTGTCGCAAATTAAAATGACTGATGTAAAGGAGGGGGACCATCTTGGCAATAGATGCTGAGCTAAAGCACAATCTTGAGATCTTAAAAAAGCGGTTCGGCCAAAATGATGACATCATGTTTTATTCCTTTACTTTCGGAAACGATGAATGCAGCGCCTGTCTGCTTTATATAGACGGACTGACAGAAAATAAATTGCTTGCTGAATATATTATTTCACCGATGCAGGCCGCCGAGAAAAAACAAGAGGATGGGTCTGAAAAACCGCTCTCAGCCATATCTTTCGGTTATCGCCACACTCTGCTTTCCTCACTAAAGGACGTTGAAACAGACATTTTTTCAGGAAAATCGGTTCTGCTGGCCGATGGCTGCAGCGAAGCCCTTTCCTTTGAAACAGAAACGTTTAAAATGCGTGATATTGAAGAACCGCCCTCAGAGCTGCTTGAACGCGGGCCGAGGATAGGTTTTGTCGAAAAGCTTCGCACGAACACCGCGCTTTTACGGGAACAGGCTGGAGATCCCAACCTGCTGATCAAGGAGATCACACTCGGCAAAAGAACCAAAAAGAAAATCGCGGTGGCGTATATTCGGGATATTGCCCCGGATGATGTGGTAAAAGAAGTGTTTAAGAGACTGGATTCGATTGAGATTGGCCATATTCCTGAGTCCGGGACGATCGAACAGCTTATTGAAGACAATACGTACAGCATTTTTCCGACGATTTTAAGCACCGAGCGTCCCGACCGGGTCATCGGCTCTTTGTTTGAAGGACGGGTTTCCATCATTGTAGACGGCACGCCCTTTGCCCTTTTGGTTCCAGCCACTGTCGATGAGTTTATTCATTCTCCGGATGATTACAATCAGAGATGGATCCCCGTTTCATTGCTCAGGCTGCTTCGGTATACATGCATTTTAATTACCATTTATTTACCCGGTCTTTACATATCACTTGTTACGTTTCATGTAGGCCTCTTGCCGACAAGAATGGCGATCACGATTGCCGGGAGCAGATTAAATGTTCCTTTTCCGCCTTTTGTTGAAGCATTTATTATGATTTTTACGATTGAATTGATAAGAGAAGCGGGGCTCCGGCTGCCGAAGCCGATCGGGCAGACCATCGGCTTGATTGGGGGCGTTGTCATCGGACAGGCTGCCGTTCAGGCAAATATCGTCAGCGCGATGATGGTAATCGTTGTTTCCATTACTGCCTTGGCCTCTTTTACGGCTCCGTCTTACGCATACAATTTCCCGCTGAGGATTATTCGCATCTTCTCGATGATTTCTTCCGCCGTCTTGGGATTATACGGGCTGATTATGTGCTATCTGCTCGCCGTCGGGCACATTATGCGCCTGAAAAGCTTTGGCCAGGACTATATCATTCCGATCATGGCCCAGCCCGGCCAAGATTTGAAGGATACGGTCGTCCGGCTTCCGACACGGTTCCTCAAAAAGCGGCCGACAAGAAAAGAGACGAAAGATAAAATCAAACAAAGGTGATACCCATGAAGCAATCTGAAGATAAGCTGTCATTTATGCAAACCCTCCTCATGGTAAGCGGGACGATGATCGGCTCCGGCGTTCTAACGCTCCCCCGTTCTGCCGCATTAACAGACAGCCCGAGCGGGTGGATCATTATTCTGATTGAGGGCGCCGTGTATATCGGCCTCGTCCTGCTTTTTATGCCTTTTCTGCTGAAAAACAGTAAAAAAACCATTTATGAGCTGAATCGGGACATTATGGGCCGCGTCCTCGGGTCTTTATTGAATATATTTATCAGTTTTTATTTCATTCTTACCGTTTGTTTTCAAGCCCGATTTCTCGGAGAGGTCACGAATTATTTTTTATTAAAAAATACGCCGATGAGTGTGGTCGTATTTATCTTTCTGGCGGTCGGCCTTTATCATGTGACAGGCGGCGTCTATCCGATTTCCAAGCTTTACGCCTATATTTTTCCGATAACGATTGTGATCTTTCTTACCCTGCTCATATTCAGTCTGAGATTGTTTAATCTCGATTTTATTCGTCCGGTCATGGAAGGCGGATACAAGAGCTTTATCAGTCTCTTTCCGAAAACTCTTCTTTATTTCTCAGGCTTGGAAGTGATTATCTATTTAGTGCCGTTTATGAAAGATCCGCGCCAGGCGAAAAAAGCGGTCGCCTTCGGGATTGGGCTCTCCTCTTTGTTTTACAGCATTACCTTGCTGATCGTCATCGGCTGTATGACGGTCGCTGAGGCGAAGGCGGTGACGTGGCCGACGATTTCCCTTATACATGCGTTAGAAATTCAGGGCATTTTCATTGAGCGGTTTGATATCTTTTTGCTGGTCATGTGGACCTGCCAGCAGTTTACCTGCATGCTGGGTTCTTTTAAAGGAGCACATCTCGGATTAAATACCCTTTTCCGGCTGAAAAATAAAAATAATGTCTGGCTTTTGATGGGATTATTGGCGGCCGCGTTCGGTATTTCTATGTACCCCGAAGACATTAACAGCGTGTTTGCATACGGAACCATGCTCGGATATCTGTTTTTTGCCGTGATCATGATTCCTTTTCTCATTTGGTTTTCAAGCTGGGTGAAAAAAACATTCAGGAGGAAACAGACGTCATGAGACATTTCGTAAAATTGACGGCGGCACTGTTCATACTAATTGCGCTTTCCGGCTGCTGGGACGCCAAGGAGGTCGAGAGGCTTTCATTTGCGCGGGGGCTGGCTATTGATGAGACAAGTGACCATCAATATAAATTAACCTATCAAAACCTGCTCCCCCAAAGCGAAAACAGCCAGGCTTCCGGCAGACCCGCTTTTGTGAATGTGACAACGCGGGGGGATACCATTCTTGAAGCGGTCAGTGACGTATCTTTAAAGGACCCGCCCGTTTACAGCGATCATTTAAAGGTTCTTATTTTCAGTGAAAAACTGCTGGCTGACCAAAATATGCAGCAAATGATGAATCATTTTATCCGTGATGATGAATTACGGCGAAGCAGCTATATTTTTGCGGCGAGAGGAAAAGCATCCGATATTTTAACAGAGCCGACGCCGAACCAGCAGCAGCCCATGCCGGCAGAGAAGCTGATCGACCTCACCAATAACGGGGGCTATACCGGAAAAATTTTAAAGCCGCTTCGGATCGGAAGAGCATCCGTTTACTGCCATAACAAGCTCAGTTTTCTGATTCAGGCGGTCGTGAATAAGAACGGGAAAACGGTGTATGACGGAGCCGCCATTATAAAAAGCAGAAAACAAAATAAGCTCGCCGGTTTTTTGTCGGCTTATGAGACACAGAGCCTCAATTGGCTGGCGGGGACAATTGAGGGCGGTGTTTTGCCCGCAGAGGATAAAAACCGCCCTATTACCTTTGAAATTAAGAAATCAAAGTCAAAGATCACTCCCCGCTTAAAAAACGGAAAGCTGTCATTTCATGTATCTGTGAAAACAAAGGGGCTGCTGTCCGAAAATCAATCGACCGCCGAAGATTCATTCGATAATCGCTATTTAGACAAAATGGAGCGGATTTTTGAAAAAAAATTAAAAAGTGACGTAAAAGATGTCATTGATAAGCTCCAAGGCCAATATGAAGCAGACCCTGTGTTCTTTTCCGACAGTGTCAGAATTCACTATCCGAATTATTGGAGGAAGGTCAAACATCACTGGGATAAGACGTTTTCTGAAGCGTCGTTTGATTATGACATCTCTCTTCAAATTGTCAATTTCGGAACGATAGGACGATGAACATCAGCGTTTTTTTTCAACGCGAAGCAGAATTTGATATATCCGGCTTTGTTCAGGGAGCTGCGTAACAGGAAATTGCATAGCCTGCGCCAAGCGGGTGATTTCCTGTAAAAACAGCTGCACGCGCCCATCAATATGGACATACGTATAGGCCTGCTTTTTCACTTCAAATCGGTCTAGCGGAAAGAGTGTGTGCACCGTCTGCGGCGTAAAAAACCGCAGATGGGTGCGGTCCAGAATGCCGGCGTCTCTGTAATTCCATTCACCGAGAAGAAGCGGATATAACGCTTCCGCATGAGAAATATTCGGAATGCTGCAAACGATCGAGCCTGACGGGGATAAATGGGCCGCATAGGATTGGATGACGCTCCACGGGTCCTTTAAGTGCTCCAGTATGTCAGCAAATATCATACAATCAAAAAAGCCTTCGGGATAAGGAAGCTTCACTTCTTCAACGTCTTCTTCCAAAACTTCTTGGTAATGTCCTTTTGCAGCTTTTGCCGCCAATGGATGCAGCTCGACACCGTACAGCTCACAGGACTGCCTGTTCATCAGCTCTAATCCCGTAGCTCCCGCGCCGCATCCGACGTCAAGTATCCGTTTTGCTTCCGGCGGCACAAGATCAGCAATTTCCGGCCTTGGATGGGTGAAATAAGTGAAATCGGTGCCCCATTTTTCAGTAAAGCGCTGGCGGTTTTCCATATACAAATCATTGATATTGATATCTTGATTGGCCGTAAATGTGGCATGGCCGTGGTGATGTACAAAGGCATCAAGGGCGATTTCCAAGCTGTAGCCCTTTTGCAGGGCACGCAGGCATAAATCATCATCTTCAAAAGAGCCGTATCCGAACCGTTCATCAAACGGCCCTATCTCTTCGATGACGTTTCTTTTGACGAGAAGGCAAAAGCCGACAAGCCGCAGCACTCGTTTCGTTTTATGCTTTTCCCTTTCACAATAAGCCTCTGCAAAGGGTTCCATTTCTTCTAACGTTTGATACGTATCAGGAAGCATTTGCGCGCCGCTGACGTAGTTGCTGACAGGACCGACCATTCCGGTCTGCTCCGATTGATAAAGCACCCGCAGCATATTGCTGAGCCAATTTTTCGTCACTATTGTATCGTTGTTAAGAAAAAGCAGATTGTCCCCCGCCGCCGCTTCGATTCCTTGGTTGCAGCCTTTGGCGAACCCGAGGTTTTTTTCATTTATTATCACTTTGGCGTTCGGGAGCTTTGATAAGTAGTCTTTTGTCCCGTCTGAAGAACCGTTATCCACTATAATGAGCTCAATCTCTTCCTGATCGGTGTATTTTTCTATGCTGGCCAGACATTTTTTCGTCAGCTCCAGCTCATTGTATGTAAGAATAATAATGCTCGTTTTCACCGGAATCCCCGCCTTTTCCGTGACTTTGTTCTAACGTATGAAATGACGCGGGCTTTTATGTAATAGCACGTGATTGCAAGATATGTGAAACCCATCCATAATTACCTTTCGTATGATATATATCCTGTTTTTTCACTAAAAGCGAAACATTCCCTCCCTCCTTTCGTCCAATGTAATAGGCTGATCTCTCACGTACGCCGGAGAGAATGCTGTAAACAGAGGAGAAATGAGAGGTAGCAAAGTGGAACGATCCGAACGTCACAATAAGAAAAAGCGCCTGAAAAAATGGGCGGTCATTACAGCAACAGCCGTTTGTTTTTTTCTGTTTATCGCTGCTGCCGCCGGAGTTTACGCCTATATAAAACTGAATCATGCTTCTAAGGAAGCCCATGTTGAACTGGAGCGGGGCAAGCAGTCCGTCAAACGGATTAAAGAATTTGATCCGAAGAAAGATTCATTCACGATATTGCTGTTAGGCATTGACGGGAGAGCCTCGCAGGGTGAAACGGTCGATGATGCAAGAAGTGATGCGAACGTGCTCGTTACGTTCAACCGCAAAAAGAAAACAGCGACGATGCTCAGCATTCCGAGAGATTCTTATGTCAACATACCGGGTCATGGCCATGATAAGTTCACCCACGCTCATGCTTTCGGGGGATATACCCTCAGTTATAAAACGGCTGAAAGCTTTCTTGATATACCGGTAGATTACGTGGTGGAAGGAAATTTCGAAGCATTCAGAGATGTGGTGAATGAATTAGACGGTGTCCAGGTCAATGTAAAAAACCAAAAAATCGCTGATCAAATAAAAAAAGATACAAAAGGAAAGGTCGCATTACAGCCTGGTGTTCAGACGCTTGACGGGGAAGAGGCGTTAGCTTATGTAAGAACTCGTAAAGCGGATACTGATTTCAAACGCGGCGAACGGCAAATGGAAGTACTGAAATCCATTATCAAAAAATCAAAATCGTTAAGCTCGATCCCTTCTTACGACAATATTGTCGATACGTTAGGAAAAAATATAAAAATGAGTCTGTCTTTAAAAGAAGCGATCGGTTTGTTTCCTTTTATCGCGTCGATCAAATCTGTCGATTCATTGCAGCTGACCGGCTCAGATCAGTATCTGTACAATGACGGAGAGGGAAAAAAACTCTACTATTTAAAATTAGATGAAGAAACACTTGAAGAGGTAAAAACGAAGTTAAAGGAAGAATTGGCTGATTAAACGGCTGAGAGGGCCGGTTTGACACCGCCCCTCTCCCGCCTGATGTTACGGATTAACCGTTTGCTGATTTGCGGCTGATCCCGTGTCTCCGTTACGGTTTCGCAAATCTTGTTCAATTTCTTCAAGGCTTTTGCCCTTCGTCTCAGTCACTTTAAACCGGACAAATAAAAAAGCTGCGACGCCGATTGCGGCATAAATGATAAATAAATAGCTGATGCCGACGGCCTCCATTAACATAGGGTACGTCAATGAAACAATTAATGTTCCGGCATGCAGCATTAAGGTCGATACACCCGTCCCGATGCCTCTGACGTGAAGCGGGAATAATTCAGGAAGCATGACCCACACAACAGGTCCCCAGCTGACGGCAAACACGACGATAAACACGCCTAAACAAATGACCGTCGTCCAGGATGCGGCGGCCGTATGTTCAAAAAAGAGATTGACTCCGGCCAGTACGAGCAGACTGATGACCATGCCTGCGTTCCCCGCCAGCAGCAGCGGCTTTCTCCCGACTTTGTCAATGATTTTAATAGCCGCAAGCGTCATGATGACATTTACCGCACCGATTCCGACCGTCCCTAATATAGACGCGGAATTGCCGAATCCGACATTCGTAAATGTTTTTGGCGCATAATAAATGATTGTATTCGTTCCGATAAACTGCTGCAGAAACGCAAGTCCGAGACCGGCAATCAGCGCAGGTCTGACCCACGGCTCAAACAGTTCTTTCAAACCGCCTTCGTTTTGTTTTTCCGCTTCTTTCATTTCATCAATTTCTTCATCAATATCCTTCGTTCCCCGCAATGCTTCAAGAATCTTTCTCGCTTTCTCTTCTTTGCCGACGGTAAACAGCCAGCGCGGACTTTCTGGCATAAATAAAATCCCGATCAGCAGAACCGCTGACGGCACAGCCGCCAAACCGAGCATCCAGCGCCAAGCCCCTGATTCGGCAAAAATGTAATTCACGATATAAGAAATGAGAATGCCGACCGTAATCATCAGCTGATTCAGTGAAGACAGCGCACCGCGTGTATTTTTCGGAGCCAATTCTGATAAATACAGCGGCACGATTGTTGTGGACGTTCCGACGGCAAGTCCGAGAATGATTCGGAAAAGGACCATCACCTGTGTATTCGGAGCCAGCGCGACGCCGATTCCGCCTATACAAAATAACAGCGCGGCGGCCATGATGGCTTTTCGTCTTCCGAACCGATCCGTTAATTTGCCGGCAAACCCCGAACCTATAATCGCCCCCGCCAATAACGAACTGACGACGAGACCTTCCGTAAAAGCGTTCAGCCCCAGTTCTTTTTTCATAAATAAAATGGCCCCGGAAATGACTCCGGTATCATACCCGTATAACGCACCGCCGAGGGCGCCGAAAAAATAGAGCCATTTATTCGAATGTATGCTTTTCATGTGTGCAGACTCCCCTCATCCTTCGCTGATCGTCTGTATCAGCGCGGAGTTTTTCTAGACATCCTTTAGCCTGTTTTCTTTTATTTCAAACCTTTCGTCCTGTTAATTCCCAGTTTTTCACTAATTATTTTTTCACAAAGTGACGAAACATTTCCTGATTCCTGCCGTCAAATATAATGTGAACCTGATGCAAAAATAACAGAAACATGTTGTCGAAATAGAGAGAATGCTCTGGAAGCTCCGCGGATGAAGATTTGCTCCAAGTCAACTTTTATGGTACGCTTCACAAAGAATAGAAACGAGAGGTAATGATATGGAACGATCACAACACAGGAAAAAGAAAAGACGCCTGAGAAAATGGGTGAAATTTGTAATGGTCGCCGTTGCTTTCTTATTGGTTATTGCCGGTTCCGTCGGCACTTACGCCTATGTGAAACTCAATAACGCAACGAAAGAAGCACACGTCAATCTTGACCGCGGCGATCAATCCGTAAAACGGATTAAAGAGTTTGACCCTAAGAAAGATTCTTTCACGGTATTGCTCTTAGGAATTGACGCCCGTGATAATAAAGGCGAAACAGTAGATGATGCAAGAAGTGACGCCAACGTGCTCGTCACCTTCAACCGGAAAAAGAAAACAGCAACGATGCTGAGTATCCCGAGGGATTCTTATGTGAACATCCCCGGACACGGCTACGACAAATTTGCGCACGCTCATGCTTACGGCGGTTATAATTTAACTTATAAAACAGTAGAAAACATGCTTGATATTCCGGTAGATTATGTGGTTGAGAGTAACTTTGATGCGTTCCGGGATGTCGTAAATGAATTAAACGGCATTACGGTAAACGTGAAAAGCCAAAAAATTGCCGATCGTATCAAAGTGGATACAAAAGGAAAAGTCGTGTTAAAGCCGGGAGTCCAAACGCTTGACGGAGAACAAGCCCTGGCTTATGTCAGAACACGTAAAGCCGACACCGATCTGATGCGCGGACAAAGACAGATGGAAGTACTGAGCGCCATTATAAAAAAATCTAAATCATTAAGCTCTATCCCTTCTTATGACGATATTGTCGACAGCTTAGGGAAAAATTTAAAAATGAACTTATCTCTGAATGACGCCATCGGTCTGTTCCCGTTTATCACATCTTTAAAATCAGTTGATTCTTTGCAGCTGACGGGAACTGACAGCTATATTTACACCCCTCAGTACGGCAAAAATATTTATTACTTCAAACTGGATGAACAGAAGCTTCAAGAAGTAAAAACAAAATTAAAAAATGATTTAGCCGAATAAAGGCCGACGGCGGGGTTTTAGATAACCCCGCCGTTTTTCTGTTGAAAAAAAGAAGATGAAGGTATAGCCTTTTACTAACGGCTTTTCTGTTGATTTCGCAAAAAGCTGAACATACTAACCGAAGCAGCTTTATTTTTAAGGAGGGCATCCATACATATGAAACTGATAGCAATTGACTTAGACGGCACATTATTAAACTCGGATAGTGTGATTTCTCCGGAAAACAGAGCGGCTTTAAAAAGAGCTGACGAGGCGGGCATTCTCGTGGCCATCTGCACGGGCAGAGCCACTTTTGATGTAAAAGCGCTTCTCGAAGGCTTGGATATTCCGATCATTGCGGCGAATGGCGGCACGGTTCATGATAAAGGCTATCGCCTCGTGAGCCGGATGCTGATGGACCAGCAGGCCGGAAAAGATATCGCCGCTTATTTAACGGCAAAAGAAATTTATTTTGAGGTGTACACGGATGATCATCTGCTTTCACCCTATGATGGTGAAACCAAGCTTCAGGCTGAGCTGGACATCCTGAAAAGCGCCAATCCAAAGGAAGATTTTCAAACGTTATGGCAAGGCGCAAAGACACAGTTCAAGCAATTCGGGATTAAGCCCGTTCAGGATATACAGGCGGTGTTTAACGGAGACGAACATATTTACAAGCTGCTTTGTTTCTCCTTTGATATGGAAAAACTGAAAAACGCCAAAGAGGAAATCAAACATCATCACAAACTGTCCCAAACCTCCTCCGGAAAGCACATTATCGAAATCCTTCCGGCAGAATCCGGCAAAGGACGGGCCCTGACGGAGCTTGCATCGCTTTACGGAATCGAAAAACAAGATATTTACGCCATCGGCGACAGCCCCAATGATTTATCCATGTTTGCGGCAGCCGGAAACAGAATCGCTATGGGCAATGCGATTGATGAGCTGAAGGAACAAAGCACGTATATTACAAAAAGCAATGATGAAAACGGAGTTGCGTATTTTATTCATCAGCTCCTTGAGAATCAAATATAATATCCGCACACCGATGACAAAAGCCAGATCATGTAATGATCTGGTTTTTTGTTTTGCAATGAACACCGCACCTTACAGTTCTAAAAAATGATTCCCAAAACTTAAAATAAATTGTAAAATAAAGCAAAAAGGAGTTATATAATGTCAAATGTTATGGTTGTGCTTGGATTTCTCGCTTTTCTCCTTGCACTTGGCTACGGATTTTTCCACCTCATATGCAAAGCTGTAAAAAAAGAAAAACGATTCTCAAAACTGCTGTTTTGGCCGCTTCTCATCGGCGGACTCGCCCTTACCCTCATCGGCGCTTCCTTCGCCGGGCCGGATGTCGCCGCCACAAAGGCTGATGAAAAATACAGCACGCTTGATACGGCCTATCAAAAATTATCGACAGAACATCAAGCGCTTGAGAAAAAATATGAAAACATCAGTGAAGAGGTTAAAAAAGAGAAAGCGGAAGCTGAGGCAAGCAATGAAGACAAGCTCAGCAAGCTGAGCAAAGAAATCGACGAGCTGAAAAAAAACAACAAATCATTAGAATCAGACAACAAGAAATTACAGGATTCCCAAAAGAAGCTTGAAAAAACAAACAAAACACTGCAAGCTGAAAATAAAACGCTGCAGAAACAAAAAGAAGAAACAAAAACAGCCGGAGCGGCTGAAACGGCACAGGGGGCCGCCCATTCCTCCGGAGGAAGTTCAGACACGAAAACAGCCGACACCGCTCAAGGGTGCAGCATTAAAGGCAGCCGAAACGGCATTTATCATACGCCGGGGAGTACATACTACGACCGGACGACAGATCCCGTCCGAATGTTCTGCTCCGTTGAAGAAGCTGAGGACGCGGGATACAGAGCGCCGAAACGATGAAAAAAAGACTTCAGAAGAACCCTCTGAAGTCTTTTTTACGGAATCCTGACACTGCCAGCATACTTATCCTTCCAGTATTGGCTTGTGTTCATATTGGTAATGGTGACGCCGGACGATACGGTGGCATGAATGACTTGCCCGTTGCCGATATAGATGGCCGGATTTAAGCTTTCCGCTTTAAAAAAGACCAAATCACCAGGCTTTACATCTTGTTTATCAATCCGAGTTCCCGCCTGCATTTGCTTTTCCGCATAACGCGGCAGGCTGATGCCTGCGGCTTTTTGATAGACGTATTGGATAAAGCCCGCCGTATCAAAGCCTGTTTCCGGTGAGACGCCGCCTTTTTGATATGGGGCGATTCCGATATAGAGAGCCGCCTCTGAAACGATTGGGTTTTCTTTGGGGATCGACAAATTGTTGAATCTGCGTACACCGGAAAGCCGTTTTTGCCAATAATCCTCTGATAAGTAGGAAATGGTGACCTTTTCTGTGCGGCTGGCATGAATGAATCTGCCTCCGCCCGCATAAATACCGGCGTGAGATATTCCTTTTTTATATGTGTTGCTGAAATAGATAATGTCACCAGGCTGCATATCCGCCACTTTGATTTTTTCACCGACCGTCCACTGCTGCTCGGCTGATCTCGGCAAATAAATGTGCAGCTTGTTTTCAAAAACATATTGAACAAATCCTGAACAGTCGAATCCTTCTTCCGGTGTGCTTCCGCCAAAAACATACGGAATGTCGAGATACCGTTCGGCTTCCTGCACAATCGGGTTATCGGACAGTTCCGGATCTTTTGAAATCCGTCTTGCGCCGAGATATAAGTTCATCCAATAGCTGCTTTTTTGAAAATTTGTAACGGTTACTCCCGCCGACTGGGAGCTGTGAATCATTTCCCCGTCTCCGATATAAAGGCCTTCATGGACAGGCGTGTTTTCTGACGAATCCGATTTTCTGAAAAAGACAATATCACCAGGCGAAAGATCGCCTTCTTTTACGGCGGCTCCGACTTTCCATTGATCACCGGCCGTTCTCGGCAGATGAATGTTCTGCTGTGCGAAAAGATAATGAATGAATCCGGATGGATCGAAGCCTTCCCTCGGCTGTTCGCCCCCGTAAAGATATTTATATCCGACAAGCTTTTGCGCCTCCTCTATCATCGGCGCAAAAGCTTGAGAGTCCGCTTCGGCGATTTCTGTTCTCGTTATTACAGGTGTCACAAGGCAAATCATAAGGCCAGCAAGCATATACTTCCTCCAGCTTGTGAGCATGTTCCCTATTCACTCTCCCTCCTATTTAATAGTTTTAACATCGGTATGTTTTAACAAATGTTTAGGAGGAAGCGTATAAAAAAAGACTTGCCGTGGAGCCTGAATACAGGCTGCCGGCAAGCCGGGAGCATTGCTGCTTATTTTGCGTCTGATGTATCTTCTTGCTGAATCTTTTGCATTTCAGCATCAATTTTTTGTTTCTCTTGATCTGTCAGCTGATCGTTAAATTTAAAAGCTGACATAAACATAAATACCATAATAATAGCTGCGAACGGCCAGCCGGCTTTAATGATTTTCATTGCTCATCACTCCGCTTTCTTTTTTAAAATATCACTGTGATCGACATCAAACGTTAATTTTCCGTCTTTAACACTCCACTTGAAATTCGATTCTTTTGTCAGTTCGCGAATAATCGTTTTTTCATTGACGCTGCCTTTTTTGACCGGGGCAGGTGTCGCTTCATGAATTTTCATCGGCGTGATTTCAAAACGTCCCGTTCCGTTTTTCTGCAAATGATATTGGACAAGCGCGCTGTCTCTTGTTCTCGTCCATCCTTGGTCGAATACGAAGTTCCCCAGGCTGTAGAAAATGACGGTGCCGTGGTACATTTCGATCGGCTCTAAAACGTGCGGATGGTGGCCGACGATAATATCCGCGCCTGCATCTGACATGGCTCTTGCCAATTGGCGCTGCCTGTCATTCGGATCGTTATCATATTCCTGGCCCCAGTGCGTCTGGACAACGACAAGGTCCGCGTTCTTTTTGGCCTTAGAAATCATCGGAATAAACAGCTCCGGATCAGCCGGCAGCACACCCGGTGCATTTCGTTTGGCGGTAAAGTCTTTTCCGTATACATCGGTGAATCCTAAAGTTGCGATTTTGATTCCGTTTACATCTTGATACGAAATATTCTGTTCGGCTTCCTTCAGCGTTAAGCCGGCTCCGACGAGATCAAGATTTTGCTTTGAAAATTCTTCAACTGTATCCTGCATTCCTTGAGGGCCGTAGTCCATCGCATGGTTGTTCGCGCCTGTCAGAACGGTGAAATTCATATCCTTTAATACTTTTACGGCATCTTTATTTGACTGAAGGTGGATATTTTTATCCGCTTCTTTGTAGTTCTTTTTATATGTGACCGGGTTTTCAAAGTTCCCTGACACATAATCGGACGCTTCGAAAAATGGCTTCGCGTAACGGAAAACGCTTTCTGTTCCCTTGCGGCCTGTAACTTTTTCCACATATCGGCCCATCATGATATCTCCGACAAAAGAGGCTGACACTACGTCATCGGCATTCCGTTTCACACTCGGCGTTTCCGCCTTCCCTGTCAGTATGCAGACAAACATCAGGCAAAAGACGATAGGCAGAGCGATAAAAACGTGAAGATTGGTCTTCTTTTTCTGCTGTTTTGTCAGTTTTAACAGTTTTTCTTGAAAGCTTAATTGTTTTTTCATCGTTTGACACACCTTACATTAGATTAAGTAGTAAGCAAACATAATGGCAAAAGTTGCGCCGCTTAAGAACAGCGTGCTGGCAAATGTGATCGTTAATCCTTGTTTCTGAATGGTGTTGGCAATTAATCCCGGGACAATGATACCGATTCCGCGGAATTCGGATATCTCAAACGGGACAATCGGATAGAGAAAATCAAGTGCAATTTTTAAGCATATCCCCGTAATGAGCATCGCCGCGAACTTTCTGCGGCCGTACAAGATCATAAATCTGGATAGCCCGTATTTGACGATGACGTATGTAAGAAGGCTGACGAATAGCACGAGCAAAATAAAGACCGGCTGATTAAAAACAAGCCCCAGATATCCCGGTACAACTAACCCGGCAGGCACAATACCCGTTTTTTCCGCAAAAATTAAACTGATTAACACGCCTAAAATAAGTGAAATATATAAATCTGATCCGAACATTTATCCTTTTCCTCCTAGCTAACGAGCTGTTTCACCTTATACTCTTGGATTTTTTCGATTAAAGGTTCCGCTGAACCATGGATATTTCCGACGCCATATATGACACGGTTATGCATTCTTGTTTTCAGTACTTCCATAATTTCATCTGTTGATTTGTATTCAAGATCATGCAGCGTATCGGCCGGTATTTTGCCTTCTTCATAGGCTCTGACAATCGGTTCCGTCGTTTCGCCGATCAGGATGAGTTCTTTCGTTTTAATATACGGCAGTACATCATTAGCGAACTGGATGGTTCTGTCCACACGGTCCGCGCGGCAGTTCATGATAACAACCGGTTCATCTGTCGGATAGCCGATTTCCTTTACGCGTTTCCATATATTTAAAGTAGAAGATGCATCATTTGCGGCAAAGCCATTAACGAAATGACCTGGCTCCTTCGTACTGAGCAGCGGCAGAATTCTCATGGCGCCAGGGTCAGGCGGCGCATTCAGCATTCCTTTAAACGCTGTTTCTTCATCAATGCCGAGCGCTTGGGCAACGCCGAGCGCAAGTGAAGCGTTATCAGGAAAGACCATATATTCAAATTTCCGCAAGTACTCATCCGTGATTTTAGAGTTATCAGCAACGATGACTTCGGTATTCCGCTCTGCGGCTTTTTCTTTAAAGAAATCTGTGTATTCACTATCTGTAATAATGAGATGGCCGTTATAAGGAATTGTCGCGGTAAATGCTTCGGCAATCTCATCAAGCGTCGGTCCCATTACATCCATATGATCTTCAAGCACGTTTACGATGACGCCGATATTGGCTTGAAGCAGTTCTTCCTGAAAGATAATCTGATAATCCGGATTCACCGCCATACACTCACTGACAATGGCGTTGGCCCCGCGTTCTACAGTTTCCTTCATTACTTCTTTTTGCTCGCCGATATTAGGGCCTTGCGGTTTCCGTTTGATCGGTTTTTCCTCCGGCGTATCCCAATAGATCATTCTCGCATCTGTTCCCGTCGTTTTTCCGACTGTTTTGTAGCCCGCCTCCATTAGTATTCCGGTCGTCAGCCTCGTTACGGTCGACTTTCCGCGGATACCATTAATATTGACGCGTACTGGCAGAGCATCGATATTCTTCTGATGCCGCCTTTTTTCTATGATTCCGATGACTAGTACGGCAGCACAGGCTATAATGAGTAACCACATTGATTTTTGACATCCCCTTCTGTATTGATAAATTCATTCATCAGTATATAGGTTCACTATGAATTCTCAATCGGCATTATGTAACATAATCTTCCCGGCCTCACTGAGCCAAACTTCTCTATTACTGACGCTTTTCTTCCTATTATTGAATTGCTATTTTTGGGAATAGACAGGACTTCACTCTTACTCCGATTTTTTTCCTGCCAAATGAATCCGCTTTCATTTTGACAGGGTTTTGAATTCGGACTAATTGGACTATAAGAGGCCGGAAACAAAAAGATGCACTTGAAATCCATCTTTTTTCAGCCCGTTCTGTCAGCCTTCCCCGCTCACAGCGCATGTTTTCGTCTGTATATTCGCAAACGGACGGACAGCCTGTTTTTTAAGGATAAGGTCATAAAGTCATTCATTTATCCCCCTCGCCCGACTAACAGTCCTATTCCAAAATAACTACCAGTTCAGCATGAAATTGACAGAGAAAGGGAGGTCCGGCTTCTTTACAAGAAATAAACATTTTCTATGCGGAAAGTCCATCTTCTTTTTTCCCATTCACAGGCCTTTTCTCACCCTTTTGAAACAATTTTAACAATACTTAATATTCGTTCAAGAAATGTTCATCCATAATTGTGCAGACTTTGGTAAAACATCAAGGAAAATCAAGAATTCCTCGTTTTATTAAATGAATAAAATAGGAATAGCCGCTGAAAACTACAGATAACCCTGAGAAAGGAGGCGGTCTGATGCCTGGAGAAAAGCAAAGCAGGCTGTTACCGGGCGATTTTGAATCCGCTGTCCGAAAATTGCAGGAGCTTATGTGTGTTTGCGGAGATTTAAAGATACGAAGGATCAAACTGCAGGAGCGTCAAACCGCTTTTTTTTATATTGAACACATGATTGAGGAACAGAAGCTGAACGAGTTTCTGCTGAGCGACACCGTGCAGAGCGGCTCCCTTGAGAACACAATCGATTCCATCAGCAGCACAGAAACAAATGAAGTCCGCAGCATTGTGGATGGCATTCTAGCGGGGCAAGTGGTTTATCTCAGCGATGCTTCTGATCAGGCGCAGCTGTTTTCCGTCGGGCAGAACCCGCTGCGCGCCATTACGGAACCGGAATCTGAAAGCATCGTCCGCGGCGCCCATGACGGCTTTGTGGAAAGTTTAGATACGAACATTCATCAGCTTCGGTTCCATATTCAAGACCGACACCTCTCTGTTCATTACATGGATATCGGAGAAAGGGCAAAATCGAAGGTTGCCGTGATCTATATCGAAAATATCGCCAATCCCGAAATTGTTGACGAAGTGAAGCGGCGCCTGTCCTACCTGCAGATTGACAGTGTGCTGGCGCCGGGAATTATCGAGGAATCGATAGAAGACAATTCGTTTTCCATTTTTCCGCAGATCATTCATACGGAACGACCGGATAAAGCAAAAGCCTCAGTCATGGAAGGCTGCGTTCTTGTCATGATGGATGGAAGCCCGTCCGCATTGATTGCGCCGATTACCTTTTTTTCTTTTTTTCAATCGCCCGATGATTACAGCACAAGGTGGATTTCTGCGAGCTTTTTGAGAGTGCTCAGATTTTTCGCTTTTATGATTGCGATTACGCTGCCCGCATTTTATATTGCGCTGATAGCGTTTCACTTCGAGGTCATTCCTAATGATCTGATTATTACGATGAAAAATTCAATTGTTGATATTCCTTTTCCTCCGCTGATTGAGGCTATGATTATGGAAATTACGATTGAGCTGATCCGCGAGGCCGGTATACGGCTTCCGAAACCGATCAGCCAGACAATCGGCATCGTCGGCGGGCTTGTCATTGGTGACGCAGTCGTTAAAGCAGGGCTTATCTCCAATATGATGGTTATCGTCGTAGCCGTGACGGCTGTTTCATCTTTTGTTCTTCCTTCATA
This sequence comes from Bacillus sp. YC2, assembly GCF_019891195.1. NCBI lineage: Bacteria > Bacillati > Bacillota > Bacilli > Caryophanales > Bacillaceae > Bacillus > Bacillus sp. YC2. The sequence continues at coordinate 495,562 of NZ_JAHXDO010000001.1, forward strand.
TGAAATGAGCACGTCCATTCGCACCGTCAGGTTTCCGCTCATGTTTCTGGCGGCTTCATTTGGTTTTATCGGAATCGGGCTGGGATTCGGGGTCATTCTGATGAACTTATGCAAGCTCGAGTCGCTGGGCGTGCCTTATTTATCATCTCTTACCCCTTTTCATTTCAGTGATTTAAAGGATGCCTTTATTCGTCTGCCGGCCTGGTTCATTAAAAGAAGACCTTTTTATCTGAGACCGAAAGATTCCAAACAAATTAAACATGTTCGGGGGTGGAGAAGAGATGAAACCTAAAAAAATCAGCCAGCTTCAGGCGGTGTGTTTCATCCTTCAGACGCAAATCAGTATCGGTGTGCTGGCGCTTCCTCATTTGCTGATAGTGAAGTCGGGAAGCAGCGGATGGATTTCCATCCTGCTGACCGGGTTGATCGTTCAGCTCACCTGCAGTCTGTATATGGTGTTATTTTACCGGTTTCCGAAGATGAGCCTTTATGAAATGTTTGATGCGGTTTTCGGAAAATTTCTCGGAAAAGGGCTGCAGGTGCTGTATATTTTATATTTTGCGCTTCTTTGCATACTCATTCTTTCCGTTTTCACACGAGTATTGGATATTTGGGTGCTTCCGCTGACTCCTAACTGGGTCATCAGCTTAATGATCATCCTCGGCTCTGTTTATATTGCGCAAGCGCCGCTGAACGCGATTGCCAGGTTCAGCTTTGTCTTAACTCCGCTTTTGTTATTAATATCACTGCCGCTTCTGTACACGCTCGGAAAAGCCGATATGACTTACATTCTGCCGGTTTTTCAAGGGAACATGAAGGACATGCTCTCAGGGGTGCAGCAAACGCTGATCAGCATCACCGGCTTTGAATCGATGCTTGTATTGGGTCCCCTCATTAACTGCACCGTCAGCCAGCGCTACAAAGTGATGACGATAACCAATGTTCTGGTTACTTTCTATTATCTGTATATCACCATTACTTGTTTCGTCACTTTCAGCCCCGAGGAAATCAAAATCATCCCGGAGCCTGTGCTGTATCTGTTAAAAACGGTTTCATTCAGGATTATAGAACGGACGGATTTACTATTTTTGACGTTTTGGTTCGTTACCGTTTTTTCAACATTGGCGAATGTGTTTTATCTGGCCAGCACCGGCATGGCTAAGCTGTTTAATAAAAAACAGCACAGCCGGTTTGTTTATTTGCTGGCCGTACTCGTCTTTCTTCCGTCCATTTGGGCCACAAGCACTGATAAAACGATTTCCATTCTGGACCATATCGTCCGCCTTTCAGATATTATCTTTGTCTATCTTTTCCCGGCATGTATGGCGCTGATTATCGTCCTTTTGAAAAAGGGTGTCCGCCATGCCCATTAAAAAAGCGATCCTCCTGTTTGTCATATGTGCATGTCTTACGCTGACGGGCTGCTGGGACCAAAATTTGTTAAAGGATATTTCTCTCGTGCTCACCGCAAGCCTTGATGTCGATCATGACGGAAAAAATAAGATCGGCATCACCTATCGAAAAGTGCAGTCTTCCCAAGCAGAACAGGAAACCGGCGGCTCGTTTATTACAACGGTGCTCAGCTCTACGGGACATACTGTCCGAGAAGCGCGGTTTAACTTGGATAAGCTTGTGGATCAGCGGATTGACACATCCAAACAAAGGGTATTATTAATCGGAGAAAAAATGACGGAAAAACCGCTTTTCCCATATCTGGATGTGTTCTATAGGGACGCTAAAAGCCCCCTTCTCGCACATCCGGCGGTCATAAAGGACGGAGAAGCGCTTGATGTGCTTAAGCTGATTGTCCGGCAAAAATTGATTGTCAGTAAATACTTAACGAATTTATTAGCAAGCGCTGACGCGGAATCGAATATCAGCCTGGAAAATTTGCAATCCATCCGTTCAAGCATGCTGACGGCTGATGAGGATTTTGCCCTTCCCTACTTAGCAATCCACGGACAAACCGTGAAAGTGGAAGGCTCGGCTTTGTTCAGAGGACAAAAAAAAGTGACCGAGGTACTCGGCCAGGATTCCACCCTGCTGACGCTTTTAAACGGCCATTTTTCTAAAACCGCCAACATTAACCTGAAGCTTTGGAACAAATATAAAATGGATATTGAAAATTATATTTCTCTCACCGTTACCGATGCAACGCAAAAGATTACATTTTTGAATGCAGACCCTCAGCATATCAAAGTGAAGGTTTTCTTAAAGCTTAACGCGCGCGTCGATGAATATCCGAAAGACAGGCTTGATTCGTATACCGCCATTGAACAAATCAACAAACAGGCTGCGGCAGACTTAAATGAACGCGCCGGAACAGTGATCCGCAACATACAGGAACACAACACTGATATCTTGGGAATCGGCCGAAAATATCAATCGCGTTATTTTGAACAAGGCAAACGCCTCAAATGGCGGGAGGTCTATCCGTCGATAGAGATTATTCCTGATATTCATGTGAATATTTCTCAAATCGGTATTGTGGATTAAAAGGAGGCCGGCCTCCTTTTTTTATTGCCAACAGAAAAACTTCGTGATAATCTTATGTAAACGGTTACATACATTAAAAGGAGGAGTGCTTGTTGGCAACGATTAAGGATGTCGCAGGCGCTGCCGGCGTCTCTGTTGCTACGGTCTCCCGTGTGCTGAATGACAATGGCTACGTGCATGAGGACACAAGAACAAAGGTTATGCTTGCGATGGAGAAACTGAATTATTATCCGAATGAAGTTGCCCGCTCTCTTTATAAAAGAGAATCCAGACTGATCGGGCTTTTGCTTCCGGATATTACGAATCCCTTTTTTCCGCAGCTTGCCCGCGGCGCTGAAGACGAATTACAGCGCCAAGGCTATCGGCTGATCATCGGCAACAGTGATGAAGAATTGGAAAAAGAGCTTGATTACCTTCAAACATTTAAACAAAACCAAGTCGCCGGAATTTTGGCGGCCACAAATTATCCTGATCTTCCCGAATACAGCGGCAGTTTTTACCCGGTTGTTTTTCTGGACCGGACAAAAGAAGGCGCTCCGTCTGTATTCAGCGACGGACGGGCCGGAGGAAAAATCGCGGCCGAGGAAATGCTGCGCGGAGGAAGCAAATGCATCACGCTTGTCAAAGGCCCGGACCATCTTCCCACGGCTCAGGAACGGTTCAGCGGCGCACTTGACGTGCTGCAGCACGCAGACGCACAGTTCCAAGTGTTGTCAGCCGCTTCATTTTCACTGAACGATGCAGCGGCTTTAGCGGAAGAATTGTTTGCCGCATATCCGGAGACCGACGGAGTCATTGCCAGCAATGATATGGCGGCGGCGGCCGTTTTGCACGAGGCGCTGCGGCTCGGAAAAAAAGTCCCGCAAGATATCCAAATCATCGGCTATGACGATATCCCGCAAAGCAGGCTGCTGTTCCCGCCCCTTTCCACCGTTCGCCAGCCGGCATATGAGATGGGAAAAGAAGCCGCAAACCTGCTGTTACAAATGATAAAAAAAGAACCGCTGACAGAGACGGCCATTCAAATGCCTGTCACTTTCATCAAAAGACAAACGACGAGAAAGGATGATGATCATGAGTAAAATTTGCGTAATCGGCAGCTGTTCTATGGATTTAGTCGTCACATCGGATAGACGTCCGAAGGCTGGTGAAACCGTACTGGGCACAGCCTTTAAAACCGTGCCCGGCGGAAAAGGCGCAAATCAGGCCGTAGCCGCTTCCCGCTTAGGCGCAAACGTTTATATGGTAGGAAAAGTCGGAGATGACAGCTATGGAAAAGCAATTGTCGACAACTTACAAGCAAACGGCGTCAATACGGAATATATGGAAACGGTTACACATAAAGAAAGCGGCACGGCTCATATTGTGCTGGCCGAAGGAGACAACAGTATCGTCGTCATCAAAGGCGCGAATGATGACATCTCTCCTGACTATGCGACAAAAGCGATCGCTGAGCTATCCGGCATTGATATCGTACTGATTCAGCAGGAGATTCCCGAAGAAACCGTTGAGGAAGTATGCAGCTTTTGCCGTGCACGCCATATCCCGGTCATGCTCAACCCGGCGCCCGCCCGTCCGCTGAAAGCAGCAGCCATTGAAGATGCCGCATATGTAACGCCGAATGAACATGAAGCATCCATCTTATTTCCCGACAGAACGAAGGAAGAAGCGCTGGCTGATTATCCCGGCAAACTGTTCATTACCGAGGGAAAAAAAGGCGTGCGGTACTCAAATGGCGCCGCAGAACGCCTCGTTCCCTCCTTTCCTGTTGAGGCAATAGATACGACCGGCGCGGGCGACACCTTTAACGCGGCATTTGCCGTCGCTCTTGCGGAAAGACAAGACATTGAACAAGCGCTTCTGTTTGCCAACCGTGCCGCCTCCCTGTCGGTGCAAAAATTCGGCGCCCAAGGCGGCATGCCGTCCAGAGAAGAAGTTGAGGAGCTGCTGTCATGAAAAAACACGGTATCTTAAACAGCCACATTGCCAAACTATTAGCCGATTTCGGCCATACAGACCTCATTGCGATTGCAGATGCCGGTTTGCCCGTCCCCGACGGAGTGATCAAAATTGATTTGTCCTTACAGGCGGGTGTTCCCGCCTTCCGGGACGTCGCCGGATTGCTGGCTGAGGAAATGGCCGTTGAAAAGGTCATTGCCGCTTCAGAAATCAAAGACGCAAACCATGAGAATGCCAGCTTCTTAGAAAGCCGATTTTCAGAGCAGCCGATTGAATACATCCCCCACGAAGAATTCAAACGGCTCACACAGAAAGCAAAAGCCGTCATTCGAACAGGTGAAATGACACCATACGCCAACTGCATCCTGCAGGCGGGTGTGATTTTCTAGAAAGAAGGGATACAGAATGCACATCGTCATGACTGATATTCATAAAGCATTCGGAAAAAACCAGGTGCTCTCCGGCGTCTCATTTGAGCTTCAGCCGGGGGAAATCCACGCTTTAATGGGAGAAAACGGAGCGGGCAAATCCACTTTGATGAACCTGCTCACCGGACTGCACCGCCTCGACAAAGGGCATATCTCAATTAACGGGACAAGAACGAGCTTCTCCAATCCGAAAGAAGCCGAGAAGCACGGAATCGCTTTTATCCATCAAGAGCTGAATATATGGCCGGAAATGACGGTGCTGGAAAACCTCTTTATCGGCAAAGAGCTGACGACAGCATTCGGCGTATTGGATATGAAGAAAATGAAAGCGCTAGCAAAATCACAGATTAAAAAACTGGGCGTCTCTCTTCCTCTTGATCTGGAAGCCGGACAATGCTCTGTCGGCCAGCAGCAAATGATTGAAATTGCCAAGGCGCTGATGACAAACGCCGAAGTCATCATCATGGACGAACCAACCGCAGCGCTGACAGAACGGGAAATCAGCAAACTGTTTGAAGTGATGACGGCATTAAAAAAAGATGGCGTGTCCATCGTCTATATTTCTCACCGGATGGAAGAAATCTTTTCGATTTGCGACCGCATCACAATTATGCGGGACGGCCTCACTGTCGATACGGCCAACATCAAAGACACAAGCTTTGATGATGTCGTCAAAAAAATGGTCGGGCGTGAGCTGACTGACCGTTATCCGGAACGCGCCCCCTCTCTTGGCGACAAGGTGTTTGAAGTAAAAAACGCTTCGAAAAAAGGGAGCTTTTCAGAGGTCAGTTTCCATGTACGCGCCGGAGAAATCCTCGGTGTCTCCGGTTTGATGGGTGCGGGACGGACAGAAATTATGCGGGCGCTGTTCGGCATCGACCGTCTTGATTCGGGAGAGATATGGATGTCAGGACAGCAAATAAAAATTCAAGGGCCGCATGACGCCATTCAAAAGGGGCTCGGCCTGATCACGGAAAACCGCAAAGATGAGGGATTGCTGCTGGATACATCCATTCGGGAAAACATCGCATTGCCGAGCCTGACGAGTTTCTCCCCTAAAGGCATCATTGACCGAAAACGCGAAGCGGAATTTGTCGAGCTGCTCATCAAGCGGCTGACCATTAAAACCGCTTCTTCTGAAACTGCTGCGCGCCACTTGTCCGGAGGAAACCAGCAAAAAGCAGTCATCGCCAAATGGATCGGGATCGGCCCTAAAGTTCTTATCCTCGATGAACCGACAAGGGGCGTGGATGTAGGTGCGAAAAGAGAAATTTATTCATTAATGAATGAACTGACCGATCGCGGCGTCGCCATTATTATGGTGTCTTCCGAGCTTCCGGAAATCCTCGGCATGAGTGACAGAATCATCGTTGTCCACGAAGGGCGCATCAATGGAGAAATCAATGCGGCAGGCGCCACACAAGAACATATTATGACACTTGCCACGGGAGGGCAGCAGGATGAAAACTGAACCAATGAAATCAACTGAACAAAAGCGCTTTTCTTTTGATACATTTACGCAAAAACTCGGCCCGTTTCTCGGATTATTGATTCTCGTGATCATCGTTTCCATTTTAAACCCGAGCTTTTTAGAGCCGTTAAATATCCTCAATTTGCTTCGCCAGGTTGCGATTAACGCGCTGATCGCATTCGGAATGACCTTTGTGATTTTGACGGGCGGGATCGACCTTTCTGTAGGAGCGATTCTCGCCTTATCCAGCGCCTTGGTCGCCGGAATGATGGTATCCGGCATTGATCCGATTCTCGCTGTCATCCTTGGCTGTGCAATTGGCGCGGTCCTCGGCATGATCAACGGTTTATTAATCACAAAAGGAAAAATGGCGCCATTCATCGCCACTTTGGCGACAATGACGGTCTTCCGCGGATTGACCCTCGTGTATACGGACGGCAATCCGATTACGGGGCTCGGCTCTGGTTACGCTTTTCAATTATTCGGGCGCGGTTATTTTCTCGGTATTCCCGTTCCCGCCATTACCATGCTGATCACGTTTGCCATTCTGTGGATTCTTCTGCATAAAACACCATTCGGGCGGCGGACGTACGCAATCGGCGGCAATGAAAAAGCGGCGCTGATATCCGGGATTAAAGTGCCGCGCATTAAGATCATGATCTATTCTCTGACAGGTTTGTTATCGGCTCTGGCCGGCGCAATTCTGACATCCCGCTTAAACTCCGCGCAGCCGACAGCCGGAGAATCATACGAGCTGGACGCCATTGCCGCAGTCGTTCTCGGCGGAACGAGCCTTTCCGGCGGACGCGGACGCATTGTCGGGACATTAATCGGGGTTTTGATTATCGGGACGCTCAATAATGGATTGAACCTTCTCGGCGTATCGTCTTTTTATCAGCTCGTCGTCAAAGGAATCGTTATTTTAATCGCGGTATTGCTGGACCGCAAGAAATCGGCATAGGAGGATATATATGAAGAAAGCCATCATTGCGATAGTCACATTATCATTGTTTTTGCTGTCTGCCTGTTCACTTGATCCGCCTCAATGGGCGAAACCGTCAACCTCGAAACATAAAAAAGAATATACGATCGGATTGTCCGTGTCCACGCTGAACAACCCGTTCTTCGTGTCACTAAAAGAAGGGGTTGTGAAAGAAGCGAAGAAACGGGGCATGAAGGTCATTATCGTAGATGCCCAGAATGATTCATCTAAACAGTCAAATGACGTGGAAGATTTGATCCAGCAAGGAGTCGACGCATTGTTAATCAATCCGACTGACTCATCGGCGATTTCCACGGCCGTCGAATCGGCGAATTCACTCAGCATTCCTGTCATTGCGCTTGACCGCTCCGCCGAACACGGCAAAGTCGAAACGCTCGTTGCATCTGACAATATCAAAGGGGGCGAAATGGCGGCTGATTATCTCGCGGATCAGCTCGGAAAAGGCGCCAAGGTCGCTGAACTGCAAGGGGTTCCGGGCGCTTCTGCAACGAGAGAGCGGGGCACGGGCTTCCACAACATTGCCGACAAAAAGCTGAACGTCGTAACAAAACAAGCGGCCGATTTTGACCGGACAAAAGGACTGACCGTCATGGAAAACCTGCTGCAAGGCCATCCCGACATTCAAGCCGTGTTCGCCCATAATGATGAAATGGCGCTCGGCGCGCTTGAGGCGATCAATAGCTCAGGAAAACACATTCTTGTCGTCGGTTTTGACGGAAATAAAGACGCCCTCGCTTCTGTAAAAAATGGGAAGCTGACTGCCACTGTGGCCCAGCAGCCCGAACTGATCGGAACACTGGCGGCTGAAGCGGCTGAGCAAGTTCTGAAAGGAGAAAAAGTCAAAAAAAACATTTCCGCGCCATTAAAGCTTCGGACACAAAAGTAACCGCCTGATGTTTATTCTTTTGCCAAAACGTGAAAAGAATAAAATAAAAGGAGAGAGATAGATGAAGAAACCAGCAAAAACAGCGTCCATTCTCACCCTGGCCGCAGGAATTACGGCGGCTTCCGCAGCCGGCATCGCGCCGATTCCTGAAAGCCATGCCGCAGAAGCGGTCAAGATTGACGACCTATACAGCTATCCGTTAGACTCTTATCTCGTTTCAGCTGAGGCATTGCACGTAAGAACAAAAGCGTCAGCAGCAAGTCCGAAAGCTGATATCCTTCATTTAGGCGACAGCTTAAAGGTTATTTCATACCCGAATGCCGACTGGGCTAAAGTTCATTATAAAAACGGGAAAACCGGATTTGTATCGACTCATTATATTGTCAAAGAAGCAACGACGGTGAAAACAACAGCAAAAACAAAGGTATATACAGAAAAAGCCGTCAAAACAACCCTTCCCAAAAGCACAAGCGTTTCTTTTCTAGGCTGGAAAAAGACCCCTAACGGCGGCTTTGATTTCGGCTGGGCGCTTGTCGATTACGGCGGCTCAACCGGATATATCAGCACAAAAGATCTCCAAAAGTTAAAATAATGCCAAAACGGATTTCGCAATTTAGCGCGAAATCCGTTTTTTATTCCCTAACGGCAGATAGAAATGTCGGAAGACCGGAATATTTCCTGAGAAATATTGTCGGAATCCGGCCGGATTAATGCATCACCTGTCCGCCCGTGACATTTATAGATTGGCCCGTCATATAGTTCGCCTTATCAGAGGCATAGAATATAACGGCATTGGCTATATCATCATACGTGCAGCCCCGCTTCAGCGGAACTTTATCCGTGTACACCCGTTCAACCTCGTCCTCCTGTATTCCGAGCTTTTTCGCATATTGCGGAATAAGGCTTTGGAACATTGGAGATTTCAGCAAATTCCCCGGCATAATGGCGTTTACGCGGACATTATGCTCTGCTAAATCCAGCGCCAAGCTCTGCGTCAGACCGACCCCGCCGAACTTAGATGCCGAGTAAGCAGAATTATGTTTGCTGCCGACTTTTCCGGACTTGGAGTTAATCTGAATAATATTTCCACCGCCTTGTTTGATCATGACTTTCGATACCTCTCTGGCACAGAGAAAATAACCGGTCAGATTGACATCCATCGTGGCATTCCAGTCATTGAGATGAAAATCGGTAATTTTCGTGCTTTTTGCCACACCCGCTACATAGACCAGCAAATCAATCCGCTGAAAAGCGCGTACAGATGTCTCGACCATCTCCGCCACTTCTTCTTCTTTCGTGACGTTCACTTTGACGGCAAGCGCCTCTCTCCCGTATGCAGCCTTTATGGAAGCCGCCACCTTTTCAGCTTTGTCAGCCTGAATGTCTGCCGCTATGATGTCATAGCCTTCTTCGGCGAGGCGGCAGCAGAGCGCTTCTCCCAAACTTTGTCCGCCGCCCGCTACTAACGCTACTTTTCGCAGTTCTTCCATTTCATTCGCCCCTCTTTACAATTTGTATTTTACTGTCTGCTTTCGGTAATGTAAGCTCAGCTTTTTCTAAATATAATGAGCCGGGCAGTTCAGGGACATCAGAACCGTCAAACTTCAAGGTAATGTGGCCCAACGCTTCTAAGTTTTTCTTTACCGCCTCTCCGACCGCGGTTATGCAGTATTCTTTGCCATTTAAGGTTAAAATGTCGCCGGCTTCAATGCTGCCGTTGACCTTATTTATCGAAATGAGCAGGCAGAAATCCGATAATTCCGCCGGCGCGTTTTCCCCGAACAGGATAAACATCCCCTCTGAAAGAAAATCCGCCGCCGAAGCTCCGATCTGCTGAATGTTTGTTTCATATAAAGTTTGCAACACAAGTCTCCCCCTTTGTTAATCGTATAGACCATAGCTCGCCAGCCATGCAATAAACACGGTCGGCGCTCCCGTTAAGAAACGGGAATACAGCACCGAAGGCACGCCGACTTCAATCGTTTCCGTTTCAGCATCCGCGAGCCCCAATCCGACCGGGACAAAGTCTGCCGAAGCCTGTGAATTGATCGCAAACAGCGCGGGCAATGCCAAGTGCGGCGGAATATTTCCCTTTCCGATTTCCACGCCGATTAATGACCCGATCACCTGGGAAATGACGGCGCCCGGTCCCAAAAAAGGTGATAACAAAGGAAACGAACAGATTAACGAAATCAATAGCAGGCCCCACAAGGTTCCGGCGAACGGTGATAAATACGATGCAAAGAGATCACCGATTCCTGACGCTTTTATGACACCGATCAGCATGGCGACAAACGCCATAAACGGCAGAATCGTTTTAATGACAGTATCAACTGCATCTCGGCCTGCCTGATAAAACACACTGACGACAGACCCCATCGCCATTCCGACTTTGGCCATTAACCCCTTAGGCTTTTGCTGTTCACTAATTTTTTTATCTGCGCTATACTTAGCCTGAGTATCTTCTTTAGGCGAAGAACTGCTCTTGCTGACATTGGATGCATGAGGTGTGGCAGCACCTTCTGATAATGCAATGTCAGCTTCTTTTACTCCTGAAACATAAATATCTTCTGTAATATGTTTTGCTAACGGACCGCTTGCACCGGTCGGCATTATATTAATGGTGGGAATCCGTTTTTGCGGATAAAGCCCGCAGCGCAATGTCCCGCCGCAATCAATGATGACACACGCCATTTCCTGCTCCGGCACACTGGTCTTAAAACCGTCAACAAGCTCTCCTCCCGATAATGCCGCTATTTTATCGGCAATGGCCGGCTTAGCCCCGCCAGTGACGTACACAATTTTATTTTTTCCGTCAGCCGGCGTTATCGTTAACGGCCCTCCAAAACCGCCCGGTCCCGCTTGAATTTGAATAGAATGATATGTTCGGCTCACCTGAACTCCCCCTTAAAGGTCTACCGTATTTTTCAGCTTCACATTCTGCTGTCTGGCTGCAAATGCTGTCGTCGCATCTGTGATCCATCCCCTGAAAAAGTTTGTCACAAGGCCTACCAAAAAGTAGCGCAGCGCAAGCTCAGTCGTATCAAGCCCGAGTGTGGTAATTCCCGCTGCGATGCCTAAAAAGACGAATAATTCCCCCGGATTGACATGCGGAAACAGGCCGTTGTGCGTATGGCACGAATACGAAGCCGCCGCATAATAACTCGGTTTATATTTTTCCGGTAAAAATCGTCCCAGTGACAATGTCATCGGATTGGCCAGAATAAAGGTCCCCGCGGCCGGCAGGATAAAATATCTGCTGAAGGGATTTTTACCTGATTTTTTAGCGATTGCTTCCACCCGCTCCTGACCGACAAACCGGATCAGCGCATTCATCGCAACAAGAAGCATAATGAGCAAAGGCACAATATCTGTCACCAGGCTGACAAAGGTCTCCCCGCCTTCTCTGAATAAGTTCATAAAACCGTTCGCGGCCTTTGTAATCATATCCATTTCATCACCCCGTTTTCTTTTTTTTCCTTACCGGAAATAAATCCGCTAAGCTTTTTTTCTGTTGAAGCTCACCTCCTTTAGAGAGAATGTGATAGCTGTTTAATGCGTCACGAATGGCGATTTGCGTCAGGCGGTCAGCTGTGCTGATATCCTCCTCAGTCAGTGCGGGAAAATATTTTCCGTCAAACCCTTTTAATTGTCTGATTCTTGAGAAAACTGTAAGCCCTTGCATTTTTTTGGCGGCTGTGATGCGGTTTTTTCCGTCAATCGCAAACATCACAACCGTACCGGCCTGCACCCGCGCCGTTCTTTTGCCGATGACCACTCTCCCCAGCTTTCTCAATTTTGCGTATTCTTGATTAAAATGCCTGATCTGCAAGAAACCGAATGCACTTTGCAAAAGCCACGCCAAAGCGATGAAAGCAATCACCCACATCATAGGCGCGGCTCCTTCAATAAAGAGTGCGCGGTTTCGTCTGTCGTAATGAAGCAGTTCATGTAGCCGCCTTTCAAGGCACCGAGGATGGACGGCACTTTTTCTATTGATTCCGCGATGCCGATCGTGTATCTCGTTTGTTTCAGCTGCTCCAGTTCAATCGCTATCGTACGGTCGGAAAGCTCTGAATCCACCAGTGCCCCGTCCCGGTCGTAAAAACGGGAACAAATATCTCCAATTGCTCCAAGCTCATTCAAATCATTGATATCCTTGTCGCCGTAAAAACCCGTCCAGATCATATTGGAAGATTTGATCGGTGCGCCGATTCCGACAACCGCTACTGACAGCTTGCGCCAGAAATCGGATATTTTAGAAAAGTAATGGGATTGCACGATATCCTGCTTCGTTTCTTTTCTCTCTACCACCGCCGAGGCATCAATAAATTGGGCGGTTCCGCCAAAGTCGTTCGCAATGTTATAGACGATTGTATTGACATGATATTTCGTGTCCATTGTGCCCGGACCGCCGACTAAAGGGACAAAATAAGCGTCACGTTTCGGGCAATTATGCAGTTCCCCCACCATTTCGGCCAATGTGCTTCCCCAAGCAAACCCGACGACATCGTTATCTTTTACAATCCGCTTCAAAAGCTCAGCGCCGGCTTTTGCGATCAATGATTTTTTTTCCTGATCGGTCTGGCCCGGCTGAACGGGAATGACGATGGCTTCCTTCAGGCCGAATGCTTGCTCTAATTCTGTCTCTAAATTGATTTGCCCTGCTAACTCATTATCAATGGTAATCTTGACGATTCCTTCCTCACGGGCTTTTTTTAACAGCCTGCTGACTGACGTGCGGTATATGTCGAGCGCTTTTGAAATATCACTTTGCGTCATGTCATGCTCATAATACATTTGAGCGATTTTGACTAAAAGACGCTTTTCATCTCCTTGATTCACCTGTCTCACCCCTTTGCACAAATGTGCAATATATAGTCATATGTGCTATGTTTGCGCTTTCAGTATACGGTTTCATACCAATTGAGTCAATCATTTTTTATATAGAACAAATGAATGATATAAAGCCGATTCGTTTACCTTAATAAATGGAGGTGGCATCATGGATCATTTTGAAGAAGCGTATGAACAATATAAGCACCGCGAGACTGAAAAACAGCCCCCGGCACATCCGGGTGAGGAAGAAATTATCGCTGTCAGAAAAAATGATGACGGCAATATCATCGCCGTGAAGACTAACAGGGGCAGAGAGCTTGATTACCCTTCAGCATTAGCCGAAGCTAAAGCCGGCCTGCTTGCCCACACGGATGTCTTTCATAAATACGGGCGGGATATATTGCGCAGTGAGCCGGACGGGATAAAGGAAAATAATTTAAGCGAGCTGCCTGAGTTTTAACAAAAAAAGCCCTGATGACCAGGGCTTTTGCTTAAAATGATTTTTTGATGTAGCCGGCCAGCCGTTGTGCGCTGTCGGCAATGTCGGCCGCATCGGTGTTCATTACGCCGTAAAACGCGAAAGGCGGCAAATATGTCATGCCGGTAAAATTGCACGTTGCCTGAAACGGTTTTAAAAGCTCGCTCAATGAAAAATGATTGGCGCCGCCGGCCTGGTATTTATCCTCTTCGGCACCGACGGAAACAGCCAGCATCAGTTCCTTTCCGCGGAGCGCTTTTCCTTCAGATCCGTAAGCCCATCCATAAGTCAGCACATGATCAAGCCATTTTTTTAAAAGCGGAGGCGAGCTGTACCAATACAGCGGAAATTGAAAAACAATCCGATCATACTGTTCACACAGCTGCCGCTCCTTCTCCGCGTCAATTTCTTCATTCGGATATTCTTTATAAAGCTCACGGACAGTAATATCATCATGGGTTTTTAATTCCTCCGCCCACGCCTTATTGACGGCCGAGTTTTCCATATCGGGGTGAACGACTAAAACCATTGTTTTCACAGCAACCACACCTTTATCTTTTTGACTATATTTTACTTTATTCCGGTCAGGCAAACAAAAGAAAAGCACCTCCGCATTTTAGATTGTGTCTAAAATGCGGGGTGCACTTCAAAAAGGGCTTTCTTTTTTATTGATTATTCAGGGCTTCCTTCTGTCGTTTCAATATCTTTCGCAAAGTCAGGGTTATCTAAGTTTGCGTTGAAGAAGTCCGCCGTGTTCGGAAGTTTGAGGTTCATGTTCAATTTTTGAGAAATGGTGACGGTGCACTCTTCAATTACATAGTCAAACACGTGCCCCCCGGAATTGCGGCCTTCATCAATGAAATGCAGATGATAGCCGGAAACAGCAATACCGTTCGCGTAACCAGGTGTCCAGAAACCCGCGATCGTTCCGTTAATGTTGTCGAAGTTAAACACAGGCTGTGTTTTTACCGCTTCAACCATCGGCACGTACGGTTTCTCCTGACGTTCTACCGTTCTCGTCTGCACTTTTTTAAATACGCCGTCTAAACGGATCGCATAAAATAAGTTTTTGCTCGGCAGAAGGCTGGCGATTTCCTGTTCAAATTCTTCGCGCGTCATTCTCGCATCAATTTTGTGCGTGATATCCGGTGTAAAGAACGTAAATGAACAGAAAGGTGACAGGTCTCCGCTTTGCACGGGCGTTGCCGTTCCGTCGCCGCGCAGACGGTAAAATTCTCCGTCAAACCCGATCAGTTCGCCGTCCAGTTTGTTAAAGGTGCCGATTCCGAAATCTCCGAATTTCGGAATGTCAGCCATATCAAAATCCCCGTCATACACTCCGTCCAACAGAGAAGTCATCGTTGATACTTGATAGACCTGATCCTCGGGCCGGCTTTTTTTTCCGCGGCTCAGCACTTGAATGTCGCTTGTATTTTGCATATTCCCTTCACTCCTTTTAAGTTTGGTCTGTTCATCTGAAAACAGTTTCGTGGTGCGCAGAGTTAGAGAGCTTTTGCTTTCATTTTTTCTTCAAATTGCTTCGGAAGCATGTCGCTTGAAAGATGGACGTTGTCGCTGTAATCGACCGGAATGTCGATGATAACAGGCCCCTCTGTATTCAAGCCTTTTTGCAGCACGTCTGCAAGCTGTTCCGGTGATTCGACACGCAATCCGGTAGCGCCGAAGCTTTCTGCATACTTTACGATGTCAATGTTTCCGAAATCTACGCATGATGTACGGCTATATTTTTTCATTTGCTGGAACGCAACCATGTCATATGTGCTGTCATTCCAGACAAGATGAACGATAGGTGATTTCAGTCGGACCGCCGTTTCCAATTCCATTGCCGAGAACAGGAAGCCGCCGTCTCCTGATACGGAAACCACTTTTTCACCAGGATTCACTAATGTTGCGGCAATTGCCCAAGGAAGCGCTACGCCCAATGTCTGCATTCCGTTGCTGATCAACAGCTTCAGCGGCTCATAAGCACGGAAATAGCGTGACATCCAAATGGCGTGAGAGCCGATATCGCATGTAACAGTCACATCGTCATCGATTGCGCTGCGTAATTCCTGCACGATTTGCAATGGATGCACTCTGTCGGAATTGTGTTCGGCAGGAGCCTTTTCACTTTCAAGAAGCATTTGTTTTAATTCGTCAAGCACTTCTTGTTTATGGCTGCACATATCAAATGTCACCGCATCATGTTCAATTTGTTTGACAGTGGCGGCGATATCACCTAACAATTCAAGTTCCGGCTGGTATGCATGGTCGATATCCGCCTGAATTTCGTCAAGGTGGATAATAGCGCGGTCGCCTTTTACATTCCAGAACTTCGGATCGTACTCAATCGGATCATAACCGATCGTTAATACGACATCCGCCTGTTCAAGCAGAAGATCGCCCGGCTGGTTGCGGAACAGTCCGATCCGGCCGAAATATTGGTCCTCCAGCTCTCTGGACAATGTGCCGGCACCTTGATATGTTTCCACGAACGGCAGTTTCGTTTTCGCAAGCAATTCACGGATCGCTTTGACCGCTTCCGGTCTGCCGCCTTTCATACCGACTAACAGAACGGGAAGTTTCGCCGTCTGGATTTTTGCAATGGCTGTGCTGATTAATTCTTCCGGTGCAGGTCCTTGTTTCGGTGACGGCACGCTGCGCACGTTTTTCACACTTGTGATTTCATTCACAACATCTTGCGGAAAGCTCACAAAAGCTGCGCCTGCCTGACCTGCTGACGCTGCCCTGAACGCGTTCGTTACCGCTTCTGGTATATTCCCTGTTTCCTGTACTTCTACACTGTATTTTGTAATCGGCTGAAATAACGCCGCGTTGTCCAATGATTGGTGTGTCCGTTTTAACCGGTCGGCCCGAATGACGTTTCCTGCCAGTGCCACTACCGGATCACCTTCTGTATTAGCCGTTAACAATCCGGTTGCTAAATTGGATGCCCCCGGGCCTGAAGTCACCAGGCATACTCCCGGTTTTCCCGTTAACCTTCCGACAGCCGCTGCCATAAACGCAGCGTTTTGTTCATGACGGCACAAAACCAGTTCAGGTCCTTTATCTTTTAACGCATCAAATACCGCATCGATTTTTGCACCCGGAATGCCAAATACATGTGTGACACCTTGCTCCACTAAGCAATCAACAACAAGCTCTGCCCCGCGATTCTTTCCAGAGGTTTTTAATTCATTTGCTGCTTTTGCCAACACCCTCACTCCTTATTATGCATATTAAATATAAAATTTTAAGTAATTTGTGATATTATTCACTATACACTCTTTGGAAATTGACCTCCAATATCAATTCGCCGTATGATTAATATGTTTCACGAATAATTAACCAAAGGAAAGGAATGGTTAAGGATGGAGCTGCGCCACCTCCAATACTTTATTGCCGTTGCCGAAGAACTTCATTTCGGCAAAGCCGCGCTTCGGCTGAATATGACCCAGCCGCCCCTAAGCCAGCAGATCAAACAGCTCGAAAAAGAAGTAGGCGTGACCTTATTGAAGCGGACGAAACGGGTTGTGGAGCTTTCTGCAGCCGGAGAAAGTTTTTTAAAACACAGCAAAAACGCAATCGAACAAATAGACAAAGCGATTGAAATGGCTCAGCGGACAGCCCGGGGGGAACTCGGCCGCCTCGTCGTCGGCTTTGTCGGCTCGGCTACATATGAATTTCTGCCGCCGATCATTCGGGAGTTTCGTGAATTATTCCCCTCCGTTAAGGTAGACCTGCGTGAAATTTCTTCTTTCAGACAGCAAGAAGAGCTCTTAAAGGGGAATATTGATATCGGCATCCTTCATCCGCCTTTGCAGCACTCGGCATTACATATGGAAAAAGTGCAAAGCAGTCCGTGCATTCTCGCTTTGCCGAAACAGCACCCGCTTGCCGCTAAGAAAACAATAGAAATTCAAGATTTAGAAAATGAACCGATTATCACCTTGTCAAAAGAAACATGGCCGACTTTATATCTTGAATTTGTAAATTTCTGTGAACAGGCAGGTTTTAAACCGAAAATCATTCAAGAAGCGACGGAATACCAAATGGTGATTGGATTGGTAAGCGCGGGCATCGGCATTACCTTTGTGCCCTCTTCAGCTAAAAAGCTGTTCAACCTTGAAGTCGCCTACCGGGACATCAATCATATACAGCTTACCGCCGAATGGGTCATCGCCTATCGCAAAGATAACCAAAATCCGATTTTGAAACATTTTCTGGATATTGTGAATAAACGCCAGGCTTTATTACAAGCGAACGTGACAAACACATAAAAAAGGAGGCACGCCGAAGAGCAGCCTCTTTTTTTTTTGTGGCTTTTATGGATTTTTATGAAATTAATAGAAACGCTCAGTACACCTTACAGCCGGTACTCGTATACATACAGTACAACTGATTAGCAGGGATAAAAATACTGGTGCAGCATTTACCTATTCAAAAGGAGGCAGGACATATTTCACACGTAAACGTCATGTTAACCCTGATTTCATTTTTATTGACAATCATTCTTATATTTTGGAGACCAAAAGGATTAAATGAGGCCGTGCCTGCAACACTGGGCGCCATTCTCGTTTTACTATGCGGAACCGTTTCCCTTCATGACTTGTGGGATATTGGGTCAAAAGTCACCGAAGCATCTATTACGATTATTTCCACGATGGTCATGGCTATTGCGTTAGAAAGCTTCGGTTTTTTTTATTGGGTGGCAGCCAAGCTGCTTCATCGAGCAAAAGGATCAGGCATCCGGCTTTTTTGGTTAACGAATCTGCTTTGTTTTTCTATGACTCTTTTCCTGAATAATGACGGCAGTGTGTTAATCACCACCCCCATTTTACTGTTGGTTTTAAAATATCTCGGGCTGAAAAAACATCAAAAAACACCTTATTTGATTAGCGGCGTCTTAATTGCGACAGCAGCAAGCACTCCTATCGGCGTAAGTAATATCGTTAATTTAATTTCCCTTAAAATGATTGGAATGGACCTTTATTTGTATACCAATATGATGTTCGTCCCCGGTATATTGGGGCTTATATTTATGGCGTTCCTGCTGTTTGCTTTCTTTTACAAACGCCTGCCGAAACAGCTGCCCGACATTCCGTCTTATTTTGATTCCTTGGAGCATAAAAGATACCATCCTCTCCAGCCCGGCCCTGAGCTGACAGGAGACAGCCGGACGAAAGTCATGTTTTGTGTCTTGATGTTTGTTTTTTTAGTCAGAATCAGTTTATTTGCAGCTTCGTACACCGGCATACCAGTTTCACTTGTGGCAGTTATCAGCTCTGTTATCCTGCTCAGCTGGAGATGGTATTATTTAAAAATAAGCCCAAAAGATTTATTATTAAAAGCGCCTTGGCATATTTTTGTTTTTGCCTTCACTATGTATATTGTCATCTACGGGCTGCATAATATCGGACTGACCGCATTGCTGGTTCAATATCTTGAGCCTTATGTATCACAAAGCATCGCCCACGCGGCATTTATTATGGGTCCGGCTACATCTGTCCTCTCTAACCTATTTAACAACCATCCCGCCTTAATGATCAGCACCTTGACGTTAACCGAAATGACGATTGACCCATTAACCGCAAAAATCATTTATCTGACAAATATTATCGGCAGTGATATCGGGTCTTTGCTTTTGCCGATCGGAACATTAGCTACACTCATTTGGATGCACATTTTAAAACAGCACGGCGAAAAAGTTTCTTGGAAAGAATACGTGAAAACAACTATCATTGTGATTCCGCTTACTGTCTTATTTACCCTGACTGTTTTATATCTTTGGATCAGTTGGATTTATCTATAGAAGTGGAACAGGTTCAATAAAAAAACTGCCTTCTGTATAAAGAGGCAGTTTTATCATTTATGGAAGATGCATGGTTTTCAAATGATTCAATTTCCAAAAAACCGTATTTCCGCTCGCATCGTTCAGTTCAAGGATATTATCTGAAACATTTTTTAACAGCCCCACTTTGCTCGGCAGATCCCCTAAATCCAATATAATCAGCTGACCGATATATTTTTTTAATTGCTCCTCAAAATTTCGGACAAGCGGGACATTAGAAGGAACAACCGGCAGCTCTGAGCTTTTTAATGTGTAGGGCGTTTGCTCAGTGGAATAAGGAGTCAGCCATTTTAAATGATGCATTGAGATAAAAAGAGTCTTATAAACAGGAGAGAAGAATACGATATAATCATTTAAAACACTTGTTACATATCCATGGATGGAGCGGTCCCCTGTAACGAATACTTCTGTAAATTTGCCTTTTATATTGAGAAGCGTATTCCGGTAAGAAAATGAATTCTCCAGCGTTTCGGAATGCGGATTTTCTTTTTTTGTGTATGCTCCTTCATTTAAATCGCCCGGAAACGCCAGATTCATCCGCTGAAGGTGCAATAGCGGTATATATAAAAAATGCCGGCCGTCATAAATCACAATGATATCCTGCCCGATATCTAACAGAGTCCCTGTGAAATTTGTATTTCCCGAAATCTCGATGTCTACTTGTTTATCCAGAAACTTGCTCAAACCAGCCATTTGTTTCCCCCTCTCCGCCTTATTTGTCATTCATCGCTTTCACTTACGGCCGCGCTTCCACCGATAATCCACCGTTCTTAACACCGTTGCGTAATTGTATGAGTCCTCTTTGTATGAGTCCTCTTCTCTTCTTTTTGAGGATCGATGTGATCTTGAAGATCGTGATGAAGTCCCAGTTCTTCTAGAAGAAGTATGTGACGGCACCTCTTCTGATTTCTCCTCAACGGACTCCTTCTCATTTTCTTCCTCTTCTTTTTTAGCCGCACCTTTAGAACCCGCGCTGATGCTTTTGATATGAAAAGGATGAATCCGCAGAACTTCTTTATCCTTTACAAGGGTATAGTGACCTTCCGAATTATCAACAAGTATACCTTCTACGGCTTCCGGACCCCCGCGGTTGATGGAAACCCATTTGTGGGTCATGCTTTTAAATATACCGTGAAAGTCATCAGCCATTTCATAGTCCGCTGGCTCATCAGCTTCGTCATCTGCCGCATTTTCCACGCTTACACTTTTAATATGGTCCGTGTTAAAGTACACAATCCCGTCATCCTCGGTTTCCAGCACAAGGAAATCATCTCCGGCTTCGTGAAGCTTTCCCTTTTTTGATTCCGGACCGCCCTGATTCAATTGAACAGTCTGGCTGATCATCCGGTGAATCAATTCTTGAAAGTCATCAGCCTCTGCACATTCAATTGCCTCAGCCGGAGATAAGGTATTATTCGTATCTTCAGTAATGCTTTTGACATGCTTCCATTGATAATAAACGATGTTATTATCAACCTGAAGAGCGATATAATCCGGTTTGATATCTGCTAATCTGCCGGTCTTAGACTCAGGACCTCCCCGGTAGACAGTAATCACCTTTCCTTCCATCGAATTTAGAAAGTTGTAATCAGACCGTTGCCGATTCGTATTGCGTCTCATCTATTGTCCTCCTAGTTATTTATACATATTGGCAAACCATAATGCATATATACGTATCCCGATTATTTTAGGAACTGGTTCACCAGCCTATTTGTATAAAATCCTTCTTTCTGCCCAATTCAGACATTCCATTGTCTTAATTCACTCATAATGAAGGCTGACCGTTCTTTAATATATTCGCAGATCACATCGGGCTCCCGATCAAAGCGGTCAATCTCATCTTTTTTATAAGGATCGTTCAGAACATAAGGCCTGATTTGCTCATAGAGCGACATGACTTTCGGTTTCATATGTTCAATTGTAAATTGCGTTTTGAGCGTCTCATCCAAAATCCTTTGATACGCTTTGCGGAAATACGGTTCATCCAGAAGTCTGGCCGTCAAAGTATTAAACCCCTGGATTCTGACATAATCCGCATCCATCCGCTCCCCGTGAATGTCTCTTCCCCACGTGGCATCGTAGTCCCATGGGATGACTTCAAACAGACCTGTTTCATGATTCCTGTACAATGCGTAATTATGAACAAACCCGTCGTAGTTTGACGTAAAGACGATCCCGGCAAGCCACCGCAAATATTTATCCACATGCAAGTGCTTCACAATTTCCGCCTTGAACCCTGACTTTGGCACCGTATTAATTTTATAGATCATATCCTGTAAGCGGAAATCGTCTTCTTCCGTTCCCGTTTTCTTTTCATATCCCAGTTCAAGTGATGTTTTCGTATCCCGCTCAAGGTCGCTGACGAGTGAGAAATTGGCGTCATCATCAACCGCGTAAAATATAGCGCCTTTGGCCATGTTCCTTTTCGCCAGAAAGTATTCATCTACTGATTCAAGCTCAAGATAAATCCCTTCATTTTTACCGTTAATTTGGATGGAAACGAACTCCGCCCTCGGTGACAGTGTCCCAAGCTCTGCGAAAAAATCCAGAGACAGTTTGTTCCGCATCATGGACGGGTCTTTGTACTCGGCATTCAAATGGATTTCTTTAGCTCCGCGAAACGTTTTTGGCTGATAAAAGGCGATGTGATACGATTTTTTCTTAAAATCTCTTATATGGGAGCCGCGATACGCCAGATCAATATCCAGCCGTTTTTGTCTAACCCTCAGCACAGCGGGCACCGGATCATCATCCCAGATGTCTTTTTTCAGCTCCCGTAAGTCTTTCGGATGAACAAACAGCTGGTACAGAGGCAATGTTGATTGGTTTTTCACCTGTAAACCCCCTTGCAGAATTTTAGGCTATTCCATTTTTACAAAACTCAGCAGAACACTTATACACTTTTTTCATCCCAGCGTACTATGTGGTAGTAAGGAGCGCATCCTTAAACTAAATTTCAAAGAGGAGGTTTCAAAATGGGCCACTATTCCCATTCTGATATCAAAGAAGCGGTAAGATCCGCAAGCAACGAGGGATTGAAAAGTTATTTGTACCAAGAACCGCACAGCAGAAAAAGCAGTAAGAAAAAATCTCGCAGCCATAAAAAATCTTTCTGTTCTCATAAAAGATCTCGCAGCCACAAAAAATCTTTCTGTTCTCACAAAAAATCTCGCAGCCATAAAAAATCTTTCTGTTCTCACAAAAGATCACGCAGCCATAAAAAATCTTTCTGTTCTCACAAAAGATCCCGCAGCCATAAAAAATCTTTCTGTTCTCGCAAAAGATCCCGCAGCCATAAAAAATCTTTCTGTTCTCGCAAAAGATCCTGTAGCCATAAAAAATCTTTCTGTTCTCGCAAAAGATCCCGCAGCCATAAAAAATCCTGCCGTTCTCACAAAAAATCACGCAGCCATAAAAAAAATTGCCGTTCCAAAAAACGCACTTACAAAAAACCTTACCGTTCTCAAAAGAAAAAACAAAACGGCAAAAAAGACGATTACTGCAGCAAAACAGAGTATTGGAAAGACGGAAGTATATGGGTTGTAAAAAAATCCTACAAATAATCCGTGAAAAACCGAATATTGTTTGTATATAGGCTGCCGGCTAACGGAAGCCTTTTTTTCCTCCGCTTTTTCCTCATATAGATATATGTCACGAGATAAGATATGCAACCCGGTCTCTTTTGTTGTTTTTCCGGAATTTCTTTCGTTATAATTAATTCATACTCTAAGAAAGGCGGCCGATGTCATGTATACATTACGAGCGGAGGAGCTTAGCGGAAAGGACATCTACAAATTGCTTTCGGGCACCGTGGTACCGCGGCCGATCGCATTTGTCACTACGCTTTCATCCATTAACAGCGCTATAAACGCAGCGCCATTCAGTTTTTATAACGTTGTCAGTGCAGACCCGCCGCTTCTCGCCATCTCTGTCAGCAGAGCGGACGGACGACAGAAGGATACCGCCAGAAACGCGCTGGCGAATAAGGAATTTGTCGTGCATGTCAGCGATGAGTCGATCATTGAGGACATTAACAAAACGGCGGCACAACTTGACCCTGACGCCAGTGAACTTGATCTGACAGCCCTGTCCGCTGCAGAAAGCGCCTGTGTCAGCGTACCCGGCATTAAAGAAGCAAAAGTCAGATTTGAATGCAGACTGGAGCACCATCTTCCGTTCCAAAATGACCGCGGGGAAACCACGACTGACCTCATCATCGGCAGAGTCGTTTGTTTTCATTTAGACGATAAAGTATACGATGCAGGTAAAGGCTACATACGGACGGATGCATTACAGCCCGCAGCGAGGCTTGCGGGGAATGAGTACGCCAAACTCGGTGAGAAATATACGCTTGTTCGTCCAACCTGAAACAATCGCTATTATAATAGAAGAAACTAGTCAAAAAGACCCTTTTTACAAAGGGGCTTTTTTCATTTATTTATAAAATTAAAAGGGTCTTTAAGCTGCATACCCGCTCCCTGCACAGGGTGCCAAAACGCATTTGCGTGATGAGCTTCCAGCTGTCAGGAATGTTCCGCTCTTTTTTCACTTCATCACCAACAAACTGCAGCATGCCTGATGATTGTTCAGACCACATAGGGAAACTGTCAGTGTATGGGGAATTTCATTGAACCGCTCGCTATTTTCCAACAACTTTCCCTGAACAATTCAGAGAATCTCTTCGTTTTAAATCGTTTTATATTTTTCATTTCTTCTGAGATCCATCATATCCGCATGGCGCAGAACTTTTACGATGGTTATGCGTAAATAAAAGAAGACAGGAAAGGAGTAAGTGATATGGATGTGCTTCATATTTTTATCATCCTGCTGACCGCAGCTGCCGTCATTGCTGTTTTTTATTATGCCGCCCGAAGGATATATAACATCCCCAAACAAAACGGGCATTATGAACACGTGAATGGGGTTCATAAATGGATTGAAATCGGAATGATTATTTCTTATTTCGTTATCATTGTTTTTTATCAAAATATTTTTCTGTTCACCTTGTATTTTTCTTTATTTTTTCTCGTAAGAGCTGTTATGGAATGGAGGTACAGACCGGAAGAGAAGCAATATATCCTCAATTTAATTAATATATGCCTCATTTTTGTGTTTGGAATAATACTATTTTTTACGAATGGATAAGTGTTATTTTTGAAGGAGCTCACACACTATTTTCTTTCCGAAAAACATTTCCTTAAACCCTTTTCATAACGAAAATAAATCAAAACCAATCCCTTCAAAACGAAAGATTCTATGATAAAATATTGTCTATCCAAATGAAGGAAGGTGAAGCCTTTGGAACATGAATACAGCATTCCTCATCTTGTTCTTGATGAAACGGATAAAAATATTCTCTCTATTTTGCACGAGGAAGGCAGGATTTCTTATACAGACCTCGGAAAGCGGGTTAATCTATCGCGGGTAGCCGTTCAAAACCGTATTCAGCACTTAATGGAGGCCGGTGTGATTGAAAAATTCACCGCCGTCATTAATCCGGCGAAAATCGGCCATCATGTGTCTGTATTTTTCAATGTGGAGGTGGAGCCGCAGCATTTAGAGGCAACGGCATTAAAGCTGGAGCAGGAGCCTGCGGTCACAAGCCTTTATCATATGACCGGGCCGAGCAAGCTGCATATGCACGGCATTTTCGCAAATGATCAGGACATGGAAGAGTTTCTGACAAAGCGGCTCTATACGCAAAAAGGCGTCGTCAGTGTCGATTGTCAAATGCTGATTAAGCGATATAAAAGCAGAATGGGCATGAAATTGTAAGGGGGAAACATCAATGAAGCATCCCTATCGGGACATTGCGGCGGCGATGGTGCGCACCGGCATATTGGGATTCGGGGGCGGCCCGTCCGTTATTCCTTTGATCCGCCATGAAGCCGTGAACAAATATAAGTGGATAGATGATGATGAATTCGGGGAAATTTTAGCGATCGCAAACGCACTGCCGGGCCCGATCGCCACAAAAATGGCTGCATATCTCGGCTACAAGCAAAAAGGAGCGCTTGGCGCCGCGCTTTCTGTCGCCGCTCATATTTTGCCGACCTGCTTTGCCATGGTCGCTTTGTTTGCGGCCGTTAATGTGATCAGCCGCTCCTCCGTTGTCTCAGGAATGATCGGAGCCGTGACGCCGGTCATTGCTGTCATGCTCGGCATCATGGCCTATGAATTCGGACAAAAGGCCGTCAAAGGGTTCGGCTGGGTGACGGGCATTTTGTTTTTTGCGATTGCGTTTATCGGCCTGCAGACATTTTCCATTAATCCGGGCATTGTGATTATTATTTTTCTCGCATACGGCGCTTTTCACTTTAAGCTGAAAGCACAGCTGACGCGTAAGAAAAAAGATAAAGGGATGACCGCATAATGCTATTATTTCATATCTTTCTGGCCTTTTTCATTTCGAATTTGTTAGGGTACGGGGGCGGTCCGGCCTCTATTCCGCTGATGTTTGACCCTATATATAAATACGGCTGGATGTCCGGCGGCGAGCTTTCCAATATGCTGGCGCTCGCCAATGCTCTCCCCGGCCCGATCGCCACAAAGATCGCGGCCTATGTCGGCTATAGCGCAGGGAGCTGGCCGGGTTTTATTCTCGCACTGGCCGCGACGGTTTTGCCGTCTGCCATCGCGCTGATCGTGCTGCTGCGGATCATCCGGCGCTTCCGCCAATCTCCGGTTATGAAAGGCATGACTCTGGCCGTTCAGCCTGTGATCGCGGTCATGATGCTTGTTCTCACATACAAAATCGGCGCCGACGGCATACATGCCATCGGCTGGGTTCAATCCTTGGTTATTGCTGCTATTTCACTTGTTGCGCTAACTAAATTAAAATGGCACCCGGCGATTCTGATCGTGGCGGCTTTCGTATACGGAGGGCTGGTTATTCCTCATATATAATTGTTTATTTCGGACCGGCGTTGTGGTTTATGATGGTGTTCGTTTCCATTTTTTGATTCATGTTTAGTGGGAGTGACATGAAAAAAAGCAGGTTTCGCTGCCTGCTTTTTGACTTTATTAAAGTTCATTACTTTTCTTTTTTTCAATTGACGCCGTACCTTATTATTTTCCATAGCGATAATTCTTTCTATTTTGAAAAATCAATTCGTTATATCATAATTTTGTTTAATTTTTTCTAATAAGTCTATCACTTGATCCCTATGTTCTGGCACCCTCTTCAAATAATCATCAGAAACATTTGTTAAGTAATGATAGAACGTTAAATAATCAACAATAACAGAAACATCTTCGCCTGCCGTCCCATTTAAAAACTCTACACCATTTTCAAAGTAGTCTTCTTCCCAAGGTTCCATAGAGCTAGCAAACGTACATAAATGATATTCGTCTCCATAACCAAGTTCTTCTGCAAAATTCTTTAGTACTTTTAAAAATTCTCTATCAGTTATTGAATTAAAGTAGTCAATCATTGGCCCAATATCTTTGTTATTTTCCATTACTGTATATCAACCCTTTTATTAATATCAATTAAGATTCCCATCAAGAACAGGTTTCGCGAAAGTTTTTTTCTTCACCTTCAACAATGTTCCCGGCAATTTTGATCGTGCGGCGTTCGTATACGGAGGGCTTGTTATTCCGCATATATAATAGCGTTTTCTTCGCCCAGCATTGTGGTTTATAATGGTGTGCGCTGTCATTTTCTGCTTCATGTTTGAGCTGTTTAATGGATGGAGCTCCCACGTTCAGCTTTTGCGGGAGTGACATGAAAAAAAGCAGGTTTCACTGCCTGCTTTTTATTGTTTCAGTATTCATGATTAAGTTCTTTCATAAAAATCCGATCCAGCTGTTTCACTAGTTCATTCGGCTCTTCGCACATTACATCTTCTAAGGGACGTTCCCATTCTTCGTTTTTAATGAGCTCTTTCCCATAGCTTCCTGTCAGGTCTCCCTCGGGATACCCCCCAACATCCAGCAGCAAGTTTTTCATTTTATGAGAAATTTGCAGCAGATCCTGATTAAAATCAAATAACCATGCTTCATCTTCAGCTCCCAGAGCTTTAGGGTTCGTATCTTTTAATGTATTGTAGTCAATTGTCCAGCCGTCGGGAATCTTAAGCCTTAATAAATTGGGCGGGTCTTGTGTGAAAGGCTTTAGGTTATCTAAAACACCGCTGCCAACATTCCAAATGACCGACTCTAATTTGACCACTAAGCTCTCAATATCCAAAACTGAATCTTCTTCCCATGTCTCCTTTTTTTTTTTTCATGTCGTTAGACTGTTTAGATAATGTAATCGCAGTAGCGTGTGTTTCAAAATCAACACCTAATAACTGCTCCCTGTGTAATTTCCTGTGAGATTATAAAATTTCGAAATAAAGACTGTTTTTATCTATTTTATACCCCTGCGTTACATTTCCTTCTTTATCCCATTGCTTTTCAGAAATAAGTATGAAGTGTTCATCCTTCATTCAGTGCATTAAAATAAGTTTTTAAGAAAAAAATGATAAGCAGCATAGCAGAATTTTTTAATGATTAATTTCCCTGACTAATACGGCTTCTCCATTTTTCTCAATATCTTCGTTCAGCCAACTGCTTTCTTCTTCTCTAAATTTATAAAATCTCAATGTTGCATAGCCCTCATCAACAGTTAATATTAATATAAATTTATGCTCCGGAAAACTTTCATTTAGCTGATGCTCCCAACCATCCATTACATGAAACGCGTATATTAAAACTTCATCTTCAGACAAATTTTCATTGTCTAAACAATCATTAACACGCAGTTCATTACATGAAGCTTCATAGCCTGTTTTATCTCCATACATTTTCAATATTCTATCCCAATTAATAGATTGAGTATTGGATAATTCATTTTCTAAATCCAGAATAAAGCAATCGTCTATTTTAACTATATTTGGAGAGATAACTTTCTCTAAACTAGAAAGTTCTGTTTTTTTCGCATAGCTCAAGTCATTGATTACTGTATCCTTTATTTTTTTCATTTTGTCATTCATATATTCCATATTTACTTACACTCCTATACTAAAAGATAGGATCCTCTCCTAAAAATTTCATCCCTTTATTTATGGCTTTTTGGACATCTTTATCCTTGAGAATTTTTTAGATTTTACTAGGTGCATCTTCACCTGTTTTTTGGTTATAAAACTTTTTCGTTTCGATATCAAAGTACCATTTTTTGTTATTAGGTTCATGATAGTGAATTTGGCCTTCTCTTTGTCCCGGATTAGGATTTTCAATATCGATTCTTTCAGTTTTTCCATTTTGCCATGTTGTTTTACTTGCAAATTGAGTCCCTTTTTCACCAAAAAGTTTTTTGTTAGTCCCGCCGCCATTCCCCACCATCTTCACAATCCCAAAGTCTTTCACAGCGGTCTTTTCGACATCTGCGCGGACTCTCGGAAGGCCGATTGGGAAGCCGTTCGTTGTTACGGGCTGTTCTGCGTATACCCGGACTTTTGTCGGGACTTTGGCGGCAAGGCCGTAGGCGCTCATTTCCGCCTTACCCGTTGGAGAACGACCCGATTGGAGCCCGCTGCCTTCCGAAAGCCGTTCGACAACGGACAGTTATAATATTATTTTTCTCTTTTTAAAGTTATTAATCGAGCGAATTTCTAAACAAAAAACCTTGAGAAACAAGGAGCCTCAAGGTAACAATAATCAAATCCAGCCCAGCCATTTAGTTAAATCACAGTATAGCCACACTTTAATTTTTTCCTGGTATATTTATATTTTTTATGTTTTGCTTAGTCTTTTTTAAAAGAACCTCTACTTCACTTTTATCATCCGGGTAGTTCCTCACATATTCATTCGAGATGATCTCCAAATATTTATAGAACGTGTCATTATCAACTATTATAGAAATATCTGATTCTCCAGTACCGTCTAAGAATTCGATTCCGCTTTCAAAATAGTCTTCATCCCAAGGATCTAAATCACCTGAGAACGTACACATATGGTATTCATCACCGTACCCGTTACCTTCAGAAAAGCACCTGAGAACCTTTAAAAACTTTTTATCAGATAGTGATATAAAATAATTAATCATCGGTGATAATTCTTTTTTTTCATTATCAAATAAATCTATAATGTTTTTCATTCCAATCACTCTTTCTACCATTCTAATACAGGGTGATAATTCAATATTTCACCGTTCTCCGGGTTTCTGTAACCTTTAAATTTCAAACCATTTGAAGATTTGCCCTCTATTATATCATTACTATTGTTTTGTTTGACTATTCTATGATTGCCTATTCCTTCTTCCATTGCTTCTTTACCAAGTTCAATAATTTTCTCATTTGAAATTTCCCTTGGATCAATAACTGTTTTCGTGAAGGGTTTTTTCTTCCATTCACCTTCAACAATGTTCCCAGCACTGTCCCTAGCCGGAATTTGATATTCAATTTCATATACCCCTTTAATGTTTTCGTGTGGGGTTCGGGATAACTCGTTTATCGGTATACCCTCTTTTTTAAGATAGCCATAAAATTCATCTAGGTTATGTCCGCCAATAACTCCTTTTTTCTGAGAAAAACCCTCTACTTTAATGAGATGTTCGTCAAACCCCAGCTTGTATGCGATAGTTTTTAAGCTTCTATTGCCGCCATTCCCCACCATCTTCACAATCCCAAAGTCTTTCACAGCGGTCTTTTCGACATCTGCGCGGACTCTCGGAAGGCCGATTGGGAAGCCGTTCGTTGTTACGGGCTGTTCTGCGTATACCCGGACTTTTGTCGGGACTTTGAATTGTTTGATTTGTTCAAGGATGTTGTTTGCTTTTTGGATCTTTGGAGGTGTTGAGAGCGGAATGCCTTTGCGGGCGTATTTGGCTAACGCACCGGCACCGACGAGGTTCAGTGCTGCTTCCAGCGCCCCTTGCTTCCTTTTTTCTTCGGACACTTGATTTCCGAACATATCCCGGCCTGTGACGGCTTCTGTGAATCCGTTTGAGGCGGCGAGGCCGTAAGCGCCCATTTCCGTCATTTTGAGGATATCCATTGATTTGCCTGTTTTATAGGCGTCGAGGGCGTGTTCTGCTGCCATGACGGTTTTTCCGGTTTTGTATAGGGCTTTTCCGCCTTTAAAAGCCCGTCCCGCCCAGCCGACGACCGGGATGAAGCCCGCAGCCGCCATGGCGCCCGCCGTGATCCGTTCTGCGGCAGATAACGTTTCCCCCGTTACCGGGTCAATCCCTTCAGCTGCTCTTTTATAATCATAGTAGCCGCTGATTTCACCTGTAAAGGTGCAGATACTGTCCCACGTTTTTTCGTACCACGGCTTATTGGCTTCAGCTTCCTGCTTTTCTTTTAACCGCCGGGCTTCGGCTTGCTGCGCTTTTGCTTCAATATAGGCAGCACCTTGTTTTTCAACCTCAATGGCGCCTTTATAAATGTCATTGCTATGGAAGGCTTTTTTGTCAAAGTACATAGGGGACGCGCTTTTCCCGTTGCTTGTCGCCTGCATTAAAACAGAATATTTATTAAGTACGGCATGATCTAAAGCTTCTAAATTTTGATATTCCGCTGTCAGGGAATGGTCAAGCTCTTCAATCGCTGTTATGGTGGCCCGTCTGATGTTTTGGGCCTTTGACATGTCATCAGCGAAATCATCGAGTGAATACGGTTCTAAGGCAATGATATCGCGGATGCCTGATAAAATGGAATCGGCTTCGGATTTTTGCGCCGACATCATTTCTGACGCTTTTGCCTCTCCATTGGCAGCCTCATGCTCCAGAAATGATGTTTCTGCATAGGAATCACTGAGGTTTCGGTCTTTTATCTCTCCTGAGATCCCTTTTAAAAAGGTAATTTGAGAGGAGACAAGGGTCAGCCAGCTTTCGGCGATTTCCGCTTGTCCCTGAAAAAAATCTTTAATATTGTCTGCGCCTTTTCCTTTAAAATCGCCATCCAGATCGGCTATGCCTTGAAACGCTTGTTTCAGCGTATTCAGCTGCTCTTCAAGCGCTTCATATTGTTCTTTTCTCTTTGCGGCTTCGTCAATTAAAGATTGTGATTCAAACACTTTGCTCATCTGACTGCCCTTTCTATAGCTATTTTACGGCTATCGCCTCGTCTTGTTCTTTCAGTGAATCTACGTTGTCTTTCACATCGGCAATGTTTTTATGAACGGCTTGTTTATATTCGCCGATCATCGAATGCAGCTTTGCCTCGCGCGACTGAAACTTCGAGGTATAGTCGAGCTTGTTTTTTCCGTTCGACCCGGGACCGGCGATGGAAACAGCCTCCAGGGCGCGGCTGACCGCCTCAAGCTGTTTGATGACCGCGCCGTATTTCAGCTTTATTTCTGCCATTAAAACCAACTCCAGCTTCTTTTAATTGATTGTATTTTTTCTCCTACTGCGTCAATGGCTTCTTCTCCGAGCGTCATCAGGTGCTCTGCCTCTCTCGCGATGCTTTTGGCGGCAAGGAGGCCTCCTTTTTCAATTTCCAGCTGTGTCATCTTTAAACCGATTCGATACACATAACCGTCGTACTTGTCTCCGACGATTCTGTATGCTTGTGTGTGGGCCTGATCGCGCCGCTCATCAAATTCCTCAGCGAATTTACCGGTCCAATGATGATCCAGATGCGGTCTGAGGATGTCTTTGATTTCAGACATGCCCTCCTCCTGCAGGGATTCTATATGTTTCTTCGCTGCTTCCAATTTATCAATTTGGTGTTCGATCTCGCCCAGTTTATGGCTGATTGTGCTGTTAATATGGCTTAATGTGCTTGAATGGCTCATCTTTTTTCACCTCGTCTTACTCAAAAAGTCGTACGAAAAGCACAGACTTTTCCATACTATATTTCCATATATTATATTTTAAAATAGACAGAAGATGGCTTAAATAGGTTAAACGACTTATTTTCACCAGACGGTATGTTCGGATATAATGCCAAAAGACTTACGAATCATTCATTTTGACAAGCGGTTTTTAAGCTTCATCGGCCATGATAAACCGCCTAAAAAAAGAGACAGAATTTTACTGTCTCCTTTACTGATACTATATCTTGAAACGAGGTGCAAAACCATGACCTTTATCAGCCCTATGATGTGGTTTTTCGTTGTGTATCCTTTTCTGTCCATTTTTGTATTCGGGATCATCGGTACACTGATTTTCAAAAAACATGCTTTGTGGCTCATGCCGTCTGCCGTCTTGTTATCATTGTTTGTGTTTATGCTGTATTTTGAGACTTTCGGGTCTGATTTTGTCATTTGGCTTATCTTGTTTCCTTTACTGACGCTGCTGTCGGGAGCCTTGACCTTTTGGGTGAAGCATTAAGAGCAGTCACAGTTGTATAAAACGTCTTTTTTTCTTCAAATCATCAGGTGCGATAAAGAAATTCGCGATTACCGCGGGTCAACTTGTGTAAAGAAAACATATCCGCCGATTTTGTGGCCGAATCCGCTTTCCGTATATTCGTCATACACATCTTCATCAAACTGCTCGAATTGGAAGTCAGACGGCAGCACCCATTCAACGGACAGTTCCGGGGTGATGGCAGCCTCAGATTGAATCAGAAAATCATCATCTTCCTCAACCTGAACAAACGAAAAATCATCAACGAGTTCAGCTTCACCTTCCGCGATATGCTCAAAGTATTTGATCGAAAAACCAGTTTGGCCGCATTGGTCCTCAAAATCCAGACCGCAGACATCATCACTGACTGATACGTAAAACTGAAGAATACCGGAAGCCGGGAAATAAGGAAGCTCCGGCATTTCGGCAGAATTGATTTGGAGGGCAAGCCATTCCCTGCGATTTTACAGTCATACCGCTCCGTTCCCGCTTTTTGGACGTGTAATTTTAAAAACGGCCTCGCTGATTTTTCCAGCGTTTGGCGGCTTGCTTCCATCTGCTCAGGCAATTAAACGATTTTTTTCACTATGTATCACCCTCGTTTACGTTTATCAAAAGACCGGCGGGCGGCCAGTCAAGTGCACAATTATGTTGCAGGAATGACGGCTCTTCTTCCGATTGAGACATATTCCACGCCCGCTTGCTCCGCTTCCTCCAAGGAATGGCAGTTTCTGCCGTCGAAAATGATCGGTTCAGCCATCAGCGTTTGATAGGACGCTAACGGAAAGTGTTTAATATCTTCCCAGTCCGTCAAAATCATAACTGCATCCGCCCCTCTGACAGCATCTTCAATGGATTCGTGATATTCGACCGCATCAGGGAGCAATTGGGACGCCCGCCCTGAAGCAATCGGATCGTATGCTTTCATACGGGCATCAAGGGCGGCCAGGCGATTCGCAATAACGATAGACGGCGCATCCCGCATGTCATCCGTATTCGGTTTAAAAGACAGCCCTAATAAGCAAATGGTCTTCCCCGTTACGCCGCCGAGCCTGTTCAGCACTTTATCGACAAGCAAAGACGGCTGGTTATTGTTCACTTTAATGACTGATTTCAGCAGCTCAAAATCATGCGCCACATGTCCGGCAATTTGCACGAGGGCGTTTGTGTCTTTCGGAAAGCATGATCCGCCGTAACCGATGCCGGCTTTTAAAAATTGGTTTCCGATCCGTTTATCCAGCCCCATGCCGTGAGCGACTGACTCAACATCAGCCCCGACCTTTTCACATATATGAGAAATTTCATTGATGAAACTGATTTTTGCCGCTAAAAAGGCGTTTGACGCGTATTTGATCATTTCGGCGCTTCTGATATCTGTATGATAAATCGGGATATCGAACGGTGCGAAAACCCGTTCAAGTGTTTCTCTCGTTTGCAGATTTTCAGCCCCGATCACAATGCGGTCACCGTGAAAGGTATCGTGAATCGCAGAGCCTTCACGCAGAAATTCAGGATTTGAGGCAATTGAGATCACCACGTCCGCTTTGAGGCGTGAATGAATGATTTCACCGATTCTGTCATTCGTTCCTACGGGCACCGTGCTTTTTGTCACCACGATTGCATCTTTCTCTATATGTTCAGCAATCTGTTCGGCGACATTTTCAATAGAGGTGAGGTTTGCGTGCCCGTCTTCCTTTTGCGGCGTGCCGACCGCTATAAAAATGACCTCGGCTTCCGCAAGCCCTTTTTCGTAACTGGTTTCAAAGATCAGCCGCCTTTGGCCGATATTTTTTTTCATCATATCTTCAAGGCTCGGTTCAAAGATAGGGGATATTCCCTTTCTCATTTGCTCAACTTTACGTTCGTCAATATCTATGCATGTTACGTAATGGCCGATTTCTGAAAGAGACACTCCCGTCACAAGACCGACGTAGCCTGTTCCGATCACTGTTATCTTCATCGTGTTCCCCCAACCGTTAAGAAATTGCTGCTTGGCAGCTTTACCGTTATTATCATATGAATCCGGCTTCTGTTGAATGCCGGACAGACGTATCCCCAGTCATATGAAGGAAGAACGGCTCCGGCCGCTGATAATAGCATAAGCATAAAAAGATGATCTTGCAAAACAGCCGCTTCCTCCTAGGAAACAGAGGCTGTCACAATATCATACATATATGCGGGGAAACTTTGTTTTTTATTAAAAAAGGCCCCAGCGCTTACGCCGTGCTACGGGCAGCGGAGGTTCCTTATAGAGGGATTTGTTCTGCAGCAGAAGCGCCGCGTTTTCCGCAAACATGTAAATCAGCTCGGTTCCCGCCTCTTTTTCCAAAACGCCAAGCGCTTCTTGATAACAAAAATTCCTCGTCCCGAGATTATGGGCATCCGATGCCAGAAAATGAATCAGATTAGCCTCGATGAGCTGAAGCGAAAAGGACTTCGCCTTTCTCCCGAATGCTCCGGCAACGCACCCCGACGTCACTTGGGCAGCCGCGCCTTTTTTCACAAGACTGTACAGCACGGACGGATTTTCGCAGATTTCTCTGTTTCGTTCCGGGTGGGCGATGACAGGAACATAACCGTTCAGCTGCATCTCATAAAAAAGCCTTTCGGCATAGGCCGGAACGTGATCAGCCGGGAACTCCGCCAAAACATATTTCGTATCATGCAGAGGAATCAGAGCGCCTCTTTGAAGATCACGCAGCATTTCTCCGCCTATTCTGATTTCCTGACCGGGAAGAACGGTCAGCGCAATGCCTTCATTATTCAAACGTTTGTTTAACCTTCCGACCGCTTCTCTGACAGTATTCCGGTCAGTGTCATACCTGCCTTTGATGTGATGCGGCGTCGCAATGATCGTATCAATCCCTTGTCTGACGGCCTCTCTTGCCATCTTTAAGCTTTCTGCATCATGCGCCGCGCCATCATCTATTGAAGGAAGGATGTGACAGTGGATATCAATCAAACCTCAATCCCTCCTATCTTTGCTGTTAAAAATAACGGACCGCGCCCATTATCGGCATCAGTGTCCGTAATAGGCGTAGTCCGAGTGTTTCGTTTGTTTCTTTCCGTTCATGACTGCTCCGATCAGCTTGCTTCGGCATGAAACAAGTGCGTCTTTTGCCTTGGCTGCTTTTTCTTTGTCGGTTTTTCCGCTTGAGATCACCATGATAGAGCCGTCTGTATAGCTGCCCAAAATTTTCGTATCCGCTGCGGCCAGCACGGGCGGCGTGTCTACAATCACTTTATCGTAAATGGCGCCGGCTTCAGCGAGCACGTCTTTCATTGCCTTTGTTGATAATAGCTCCGCCGGGTTTGGCGGGATCGGTCCGCTCGTTAAAATATCAAGATTGGCTTCCCCCGACGGCAGGACGGCTTTCTTAAGCGGGATTTGGTTTAACAATAGCGACGTTAAGCCGGTTCCGTTGTCCAATTTAAAAGTGATGTGCACAGTCGGTTTCCGTAAATCCGCGTCAACTAAGAGCACTTTTTTTCCCTGCTGCGCAAACACGACGGCAAGATTAGCGGCCGTTGTTGATTTTCCTTCTTCCGGCCCGGCCGATGTGATCATGAGCGATTTCACTTCTGTGTCGATAGAAGAAAACTCGATATTCGTGCGAATGGTTCGATATTGCTCTGAATTGATCGACTTTGGCTCTGACATCGTGATCACGCTGCGTTTGTTAAGCTTATTTTTTCTATGCGTCAACATGTCCACTCCCCGCGTGTTTTGATTCAGCCCCTTTCAGGCTCTTGGCTGGGTTTTCTTTGGTGCTGATTGAAGTAACCGTTCCCAAAACGGGGATGTCCAGCAGTGATTCCAGCTGCTCCTCCGATTTGATCGTATTGTCCAAATATTCCAGTAAAAAGGCAAGGCCGATCCCTCCCAGCAGCCCAAGTGCAAACGCAATCGCGATATTCAGGCTGCGTTTAGGCTCCACAGGTGAGGGGCTGTCCGACACTTCCGCTTTTGAAAGAATGCTGACATTGTCCACATTCATGATGGATGTGATCTTGTGCTGAAAGACTGAAGCAACCGTATTTGCCATATCAGCCGCCCGTTTTGCATTCGTATCCCGCACCGCGATCGTCACGACTTGGGAATCCTGCTCGCTGGATACCGTGATTTTAGAATCCAGCTCTTTTGAAGTCATCGAAAGATTCATGTCTTTGATCACCACATCAAGAATGGCTGGGCTTTTAATGATGACATTATACGTGTTGATTAATTGGAGGTTGGTTTGAACGTCATTAAATTGGACTTCTTTCTGATCGTTTTTTGATTGATTGACCAATATTTGGGTTGAGTTTTCATAGACCGGCGTAAGAGCGAAGAAACTGATGAATCCGCCTGCGGCAACAGCCGCTGCGGTTATGATAAGTATAAACAGCAGACGCTTCCGCAGTACTGAGACGATTTCCTTTAAGCTTTTAGATTCTCCCATATAACCTCCATATCAGCTTGATACATTGAGATGTATTCCTATTCCCTCCAATTAACTTTTTTCCAATTACGATTATACAGCTTTGAACCGCCATTTCTAATCTTTTCAAATGACAATATTCGACAAATATAGACAATTGCTTCTATTCCGATTATTCTTGTAAGCGCTTCACAAACTGATATGAACACGGCTTTATTTTTTGTTATTCGGAATTTATTCAATTAAAAAATCCCGAAGCTTAAGCTCGCGGGACCTTTATGTTGCATATCCATTTTTAATATGAGAAATCAAATTCTCAAGCATTTCTTTTGTGGTTATCTCAGAGGACTGCTCACCGATGTCGTGCGCATGCATTAAAATCTTCAGAAACTCCTCTTGATTTAACTTCGTGTTCTTCATCATTCGTTTCCTTTCGTCTTCCATTAAATTGAAAACAAGATTATTATATGCTGTCGGATGCTGTTTTGCAATCTCTAATACATCATTCGACACATCCGGGTTTTTATGTCCTTTTTTAGGAAAAACTTTTTCCCGGCCATGTGTTGCGATATAATAGAGGAATTGGAATCTTTTTATTTTGTGACTCGGTTAGGAGCGATAATCATGCTTCAGGATATGATTTCTAAAGAAGATGTGCTGGCTGCGGCTGAACAGCTGAAGGAACTTCTCCCTTACAACGAAGAAAATGTTCAGCTGATTAAAAAGGCACTCATTTTATATCGGCAGGATTCGGTCTATCGTTTACAGGCAGCAGGCCCGACAGAGGTTTCTGCTTATGTCCAGGACGTTGTGCCTGTGCGGGTCACGCTGAACTTGTTTCTTATCGTGAAAAGCGGCTGTTCATGCCCATCAGACACGATCTGCCGCCACGTGCTGGCCGCTTTTTTATATGTATATGCAATGTTTGAGCGGGTCGGTTCCTTTACGGAGCATTGGCTGGAGAGAGAAAAGCTTGAGGAAAGCAAGGAGCTTGTCCGCCGGCAGTTTCAGGAAAAGGTGCTGCCTAATGAAGAGTCGCTGTCAAGCTGGCTGGCTTTTTTCGAATCTGAATACTCGCTGTGGGAAGCGCGGACGCCGGACGGAAGCCAAACGATGCAAGGGCTTTACTACGGCTACCTGTCAGCGCTCAAAAAACATGCCCCGAAAAAACCTGAGCTGAAAAGCTTATATCAAATACATTCGGCTCTTGCCGTCTGGCTTCACATGTTTACGCTGATGGAGTCAGGCAAATTGGATGCCGAGAAAGATTTCTACAGCATGAATCCGTATGTGGAGCAGCTGATGGATACGATTTACACTTCCATTGACAGGCTGAAAACGTACGCCCTGTCTTTTTCGCTTGATCCCTTTTTAGATCGGACGCCCCCGGTATTGCGCAAGCTGCTGTTTAAGGAGGATCTCTTCCAATATGAACGCCTCCGGGTATTCGGTGAAATTTGGAGCGCACTTCTTAACCGGCCGAAATGGGTGGCGCGTGAACAGGAAATTCTCGCAAAAGAAGCCGGACGCCGCTTTTCACCTGAAGTGCGATTCGGAAGGCTTCATTTGGCATTTTTGCAGAAAGACGATGAAGCTGTGTTTGAAGAAATCACCCGCTTTCCTCCTGACGCGCTGCCGTATACCTTCCAATGGCTGAGTGAGCTTGGCGCGAAAAAAGACTGGAAGCGGCTGAAAACATGGTACGGACATATCGAACCCCTTGCGGTGAATTATACGAAGCTTGATAAGCCGTTTAAAGAAATGCGCGAGTGTATAGGCGAGCTGTTTGTCATGCTGTCAGACTATGCTAAGCATTCTCATGACGATTCGCTGTTTGAACGATTTGCTTCAGGCTGCCTTCCCTATACGTTTACAGAATACAGCCAGTACTTGTACGAAAAACGGCGGTATGCGGAGTGGGTGGAGATTCACAGCCTCGTCGGCTTTTCCGTATGGGAAATTGAAAAGAACATTCTTAAGGAGATTGCCGCAAACGATCCGGAAGCTCTCATCCCCTCCTATCACAGAGCGGCCGCCTTTTTTATCGACCAAAAAAACCGCAATGCTTACAAAGAGGCTGCCCGCCATTTGAAAAAACTGCGGACTTTATATAAAAAGGCAAAAAAACAGCAGGTATGGGAGCGGTATATCAACCAGCTGAGCGGCAGCTACAAACGGCTCCGCGCCCTTCAAGAAGAATTGCAGAAAGGAAAGTTGATTGATGGCGAGTCTTAAGGAAATTTTCATTCATGTTGAACAAATGGAAGATTGGACATTTACGCTGTCAAGCTATGATGAAAATGAGCAGCCGCTTACTCTCAGCCAAATGAAGACCCATTTGTTCCAGTGGCATGAGTCCACATTTTACGGAACGTTTCTTGAAGACGTCAGCTTCATCGGCACCCCGGCGGTTTTGCTCAGCCCGTGGATGACGGTCGAGCTGCTCGGCAAAAACTCGTTCAACTCATTCAGTACCGTACAGCTGACAAAAGAAACGGAGCCATTGATCGAAGCGGCTTCCACCATATATGAATTTATCGCGGACGGGGATTTTCTGCCGGATTATGAAGCATGGAAAAATGGCGTGTTGCGCTGGAAGGATCGTGAACTGCTGTTGGAAGGGTTTACGGCAGATTGGTTTTCCGCCGCCGTTCAGGACTACATTCAGTATCATGATGACCTCCGGGAAAAATGGCAGAATATCGAAACCCGGTCGCCGGCGGTTCATACGTTCAGAGGATCCTTTTTGGATGAGGATGATTTTCTGGAGGGGATCGGCTGGCATGACGACCTGACGCCGTTTACCGTCGGGCTTCGGTTAAACGAGCCTGATTTTGACGGTGACGACTGGAAAATCGAAATGTTTTTACGTGATAAAAAAAGCGGCGGCATTACCTTTTTCGACGGATTGAAGGGACTGAAAAAATCGTGGCAGGCGTACAGCGGCAAAATCGCGCGCGAACAGGACCGATTTCACAGAACGGTCCCCTGGCTTTCGTTTGATTCGGGAACGAGCCTCATTTCTGAGGAAGAGGCGTGGATTTTCTTATCGGAAGCGAGTGAGACGCTTGTCGACATGGGTGTGGAGATTCTCCTCCCATCCTGGTGGCAGATTGTCAGAGACAGCAATATGATGCTTAAAGCGAAAGTGTCTTCCGCGCCGCGGGGCGAGTCCTTCGTCGGCATGAACGCGCTGCTGGATTTCAACTGGCGGTTCGCCACAAACGGCATTGAGCTGACAGAGGATGAGTTTAATGAGCTTGTCGCAAGCAACAGGCGGCTTGTCAATATACGCGGTCAGTGGGTGAAAATTGATCCGCAATTCATTAAACAGATGAAAAAGCTGATGGAAAAAGCGGAATCAGAAGGCCTTCATATGTCCGATGTATTGGCACGCGAGCTGATGGATCAGAATGAAGGCGGAGCAGAGGACGCGGAATTCATTGACTCGTCAGCGTTTGCCGGCATTCAAATTGAACTGTCAAAGCAGCTTAGAAGCTTGATTCGTAAACTGACGGACGCGGCGGATATTCCGGAGCATGAAGTCAGCCCGGCTTTTCAAGGTGAGCTCCGCCCTTATCAGACATACGGCATGAACTGGCTCCTGTTTTTGCGTGAGAACGGCTTTGGCGCCTGCCTCGCCGATGATATGGGGCTTGGAAAGACAATTCAAATGATCGCCTATTTTCTCCATGTAAAGGAGAGCGGACGGCAAAAAACACCGGCCCTGATCATTGCGCCGACATCGGTGCTCGGCAACTGGCAGCGTGAGCTTCAGACGTTTGCGCCGCAGCTGAAAGCCGCGCTCCATTACGGGCCGCGCCGCCCGAAGGAAGATACGTTTGCCGCAGCTTATGAAGACGCGGATGTCGTCCTCACGTCTTACGGTTTGTCGCACGCCGATCACGAGGAGCTTTCCTCCGTGACGTGGAGCACAATCTGTCTTGATGAAGCGCAAAATATTAAAAACGCACACACGAAACAGTCACGCGCGATCAGAAAGCTGAGAGGCGTCCATCATATCGCGCTGAGCGGAACCCCGATGGAAAACCGCCTGACAGAGCTTTGGTCGATCTTTGATTTTATGAACAAAGGATATCTCGGCAGTCTGACCGGCTTTCATAAACGCTATGTCCTGCCGATTGAAAAAGACCGGGATGAAAAAAGAATCGGGCAGCTGCAGCAGTTAATCCGCCCGTTTTTATTGCGGCGGACAAAACGCGATGAAGAAGTGGCGCTCAATCTCCCTGACAAGCTTGAAGAAAAAGAATTCATTCCGCTGTCTGCCGAACAGGCGTCGCTTTATGAACAGCTTGTCAAAGATACGTTTGAGCATATGTCTTCTTTAACCGGCATGCAGCGGAAAGCACTGATTTTGAGCATGCTCGGGCGACTGAAGCAAATATGCGACCATCCCGCACTCTATTTAAAGGAAGAGCAGGCCGAACTGTTAGCCGGGAGATCCGTAAAACTGGAAAAGCTGCTTGAATTGATGGCGGCTATCCGGGAACAGGGCGAAAGCTGTCTCATTTTCACCCAGTACATCCAGATGGGTAACATGATGAAACGCCTTCTGGAAAAAACATTCGGGGAACCGGTTCAGTTTTTAAACGGGAGCCTCTCCAAGCAGGAACGCGATTCTCTCGTTGAACGCTTTCAAAAGAAGGAGTATCCGACGCTCATCCTGTCACTGAAAGCAGGCGGCACCGGACTGAATCTCACGGCCGCCAATCACGTCATCCATTATGACAGATGGTGGAACCCCGCGGTTGAAAATCAAGCAACTGACCGCGCCTACAGAATCGGTCAGGAGCGGTTTGTCCACGTTCATAAATTAATTACAACGGGGACAATTGAAGAGAAAATCGATTTGATGCTTGAAACGAAACAAACACTGAATGACCAGATTATCCAAAGTGAGAATTGGATTACCGAGCTTTCTTCCGAGGAGCTTGAAGAATTATTTACACTCAGCGCCTCGGCGCAATCACACTGATGACAAAAAGGCCGGCTCTCCTAATTGAGAGCCGGCCTTTTATACGTCCTTACTGTTACGCCGCATTTGCCATGAATGCGTCACGCCAGTCATGAACAG
The DNA here is from genome assembly GCF_019891195.1 of Bacillus sp. YC2. Taxonomy (NCBI): domain Bacteria; kingdom Bacillati; phylum Bacillota; class Bacilli; order Caryophanales; family Bacillaceae; genus Bacillus; species Bacillus sp. YC2. The sequence continues at coordinate 537,771 of NZ_JAHXDO010000001.1, forward strand.
TATAGCCAAACCTGTTACAGTAAATTCTTTATCATATACGCGATGCCGTTTTGGTCATTTGTCAATGTGACGGCGTCAGCGATTTCTTTAATATCTTCCCGCGCGTTTCCCATCGCCACCCCTTTTCCGGCAGCCTGAAGCATTGAATAATCATTTAAGCTGTCACCGACTGCTGCTGTTTCAGCCATCGGTATGCCGAGCCTTTTTGCCAGCCGTTTGAGCGCCTGCCCTTTAGAAGCATTCCGGGCGGACAGCTCAAAATTGTGGTCTGCTGAACTGACCAAAGTCAGGTCCTCTTGATCCCGGAATCGGTCCCATCCCGCTTTCAGCTTCTTTTCGTCAAATGAAAAACCAAGGATATTGTAGAAGTCCAGATGTTCTTTTGTCTCAAACAGCTCCCGGTATGATTGAATGTAAGCAAAACCGGACTGGCTGTATTGCACCTCTGCCGCCTGCTGCAAAACGGAAAGATCAGTATCAGGATTGGCGCTTTTCACCCGGTCAATCTCGATATCAAGCAGCTGCCGCCCTGTTTCAGGCGTATAGATGGCCTGATTCGTAAATACCTCATAGTAATATCCCTCGTTTTCAAGCCAAGACAAAATATCACGGGCTCTTGACGTTTGAATCGTTTCACAGTGGTACAGGCTTCCGTCAGGGGCATGGATAGCGGCCCCGTTTGCGCTGATGACCCACGTTTTTATTCCGAGCGGTTCAAATATGGACAAAACGTCAAAATGGGCGCGACCGGTTGAAACGACAATTTCGATCCCTGTTTGCTGTGCTTCTTTTAAAACCTGCTCGTTTTCAGTGCTCACTTGGTGCCTGCTGTTCAGCAGTGTGCCGTCCAAATCAATGGCAATCAGTTTCACATGTCCTCATCCTCTTCTTCAGAATCAGTTACAAGCAATTCTACGCCGTGCCGGTTGAGCAAATCGCAAAAATCCTGATCAGGCAGCCGATCCGTAATCAGCAGGTCAATTTCGCTTAATGATGCATATTGGTAAAAACTCGTACGGCCAAGCTTGGAATGATCACTTAAAGCGATCACCTGTTTCGCCTGCCGGATCATTTTCCGCTTGACCATGCCGTCCTCTTCATGCGGAATGGTAAGCCCGTGCTCTGAAATGCCGACAACGCCAATCAGCACTTTATCGGCGTGATAATCCCCCAATTTTTCCACGACGGAAGCGCCGTATAAAAACCGGTGTTCCTTTTGCAGTTTGCCGCCAAGCAAATGAATGTCTATTCCCTCTTTTGCAGAGAGGATTTCCGCTTGATTGATCGAATTTGTAATAACAAGACAATCGGTGACATTTAAATGCTCGGCGCAAGCCTGAACGGTTGTCGACGTATCCAGTATGATCCGGTCGCCTTCATGGATTAACGATGCGGCCAGCTTGCCGATTTTATTTTTTTCTTCAGAAACGGTTTTCAGCCGCCCTGAATAGCCTTGTATTTCCTGATGCTTGGCCGGCAGTATGGCGCCGCCCCGTGTCCTGATAATGGCCTGCTGCTCTTCCAGCTTCACCAGATCCCGTCTGGCCGTGTCTCTTGAAATGCGGAGCAGCGAACAAATTTGTTCTGCCGTAATTCGCTGATGCTGTTTCAAATAATCCATAATCGCAATCAGTCTTTCTTCTTGGTACACGTCCTCATTCCTTTTTCCTTCACTTATCTGTAAGTAATTATAAGTTTTTAGCTAAAAATAATCAATAAAATTAAGTGTTATTAAGTGAAATTGCTTCTTTATAACCATTTTTTAGTCCAAATTTAAAAAAACCAGTCTTTCGACTGGCGAATGCGAGGGGGTATTGCGGGGTCCGCCGTTAAGGCGGAAAAAGAGAGGAAAAGCAAGTTACTCAGCAAGCGGTTCCCTTGGTTTTTGATCCATAAAACGAACGGTATCAGCCATTACCTCAGTTACGTAAACTTTCACGCCGTCTGCTTTTTCATAACTTCTCGTCTGTATTCTGCCGCTTACGCCGACTATTGACCCTTTTTGACAATAAAGCGCGGTGTTTTCTGCTGTCTTTCTCCAGAGGGTGCAGTTGACGAAGTCTGCTTCCTTTTCTCCTGACGCGCTTTTAAAACTGCGGCTTACCGCCAATGTAATATGGACGACAGCCGTGCCGGCCGATGTAAAACGCAGCTCAGGATCTTTAGTCAGCCGGCCGGCCAGCATTACATGATTAAACAAGCCGTATCCTCCTCTCCTTTCGAGGCTGGCTCTATTGTAGAACATGTCTTTCCAAAAGAAAAAAGCGGAAAATGGTGTTTTCTGCTTGGACCGTTCTTATGTTTTCGCTTTTCTTTCTGACAAAAAAAATTTCTGCTTTTTTCCGCCTATGTAATATGTATTTTTCAGAAATCGCGAGAATAATTTCGTTCTGAACCAGTCATTCTCACTCATGCGGACAAACCTTCCGCCGTCCCATGCGAACCAGTGAAAACTCAGCTTTTTTTCAGGCAGTGAAAGCTGAATTTTATACTGTTCCATGCGGTCCTTTGTTTCATATAAAAATACGACATTCCCCTTTCTGTTAAGATGCACCTCACAATCTTCCTTTTTGCATACTAAGTACGTCTTATCGTGTTCCCGGCGTGAGTACCCTTCTATATAGATTTCCTTCAGGCGCAATTGGTTCATAAGCATCTCTCCATGACAATATTCTTTTACATTATAATGAAAAAATAGAAATGATTAAATGTGCAACAGCTACAAAAGAAGAAGAGGCATGTTTTGCAGGATTTTTCCGAAAAAATGATATGTGTTATAATAAATGAACGAAATCCATGGACAACAGGGGTGAAAAAAAGATGAAAACCTTTAAACTGGTTGATCTGAATGTGGAACGATTAGATAAAGAAGATCAGCCGATCGAGCAGTTTCCCCTTATAGACGGACTGATTATTAATAAAGAAGACGGTGAAAACCACTGGTTAATCGAAGCTCTTGTCCCGACCGAGCACATTTCCTTTTTTCAAATGCTTATGCAAAGCAAAAAAGAAGCGAAAGTGTTTGTCACCATTACGAAAAAGAGCAACCGGCCCGCTCAGCTGACGGGAAGCATAAAAAACATCGTCGAACTGGAAAGAAGCATTTCAGTCTTAATTTACGGTCAAATGGTGTCAAGAAATCATCCGGGATCGGAAAGCATTTTGGAGTCGCTCGTGAAAGAGGGCTACACAGGCAGCCGCTTAATTGAAGCGTTTAAACAAAAATTATAAAGACAGCAAAAGGCCGGACGTCGATCATCCAGCCTTTTTTTGTGCTATCCTCTTCCGTTGTCATGTGCCTGCTGTTTAAGTAAATCTCTGATCTCGGTTAGCAGCTCTGTCTGCTGATCTGCTTCTTCGGCTTCCTCCGCTTCTTCTTCAGCTTCTTTTTTACGTCTCAGCTTGCCTAATGTCCGAATCACGATAAAAATAGAAAATGAAATAATGAAGAAGTTGACGATCGTTTGAATGAAGCTCCCGTATTTAACGTGGGCATCACCGAATGTCACTGCAAGCCCTGAAAAATCTAGGCCGCCAAGGAGCAGACCGACAAGCGGCATAATGATATCCTCAACGAGCGATGTGACAATCTTGCCGAAAGCGCCGCCGATGACGACACCGATTGCCAGATCCATGATATTTCCGCGCATCGCAAAGCTTTTAAATTCTGACCACATCCTATTCACCCCTTTCTGCACACAAAATGGGCTTTCAAACAGCCCATGTGTTTGTTTTTCAGTCCTGCTTATTCACCAAGCGCAAAGGTTAATTCAGCTTCGCAAACCACTTCGCCGTCAACTTTGGCAACGCCTTTTCCGCGTCCGATCGTACCGCGTGCGCGAATGATATCAACTTCAAGTTCAAGCTTGTCACCCGGCTTTACCTGCTTTTTGAAACGGCAGTTATCAATTCCCGCGAAAAACGCCAGTCTGCCCCTGTTTTCTTCTTTTATCAGCATTGTCACCGCTCCGACCTGAGCCAAAGCCTCAACGATTAATACACCCGGCATGACCGGATATTCAGGGAAATGGCCGTTAAAAAACTCTTCATTGGCCGTTACGTTTTTATATCCCGCCGCCCGTTTGCCTTCCTCCACTTCTGTAATTCTGTCTACGAGCAGAAATGGGTAGCGATGGGGAATTATTTCTTTAATTTGCTGAGTATCAAGCATTTTCTTGACATCTCCTTCATCGACAATAGTATGTATAGAAGGTATACGTAAAAACCAATCTGTACATTTGGAAGTATATTATGAATCAATTTCTTTTTCAACTGAAGCTGAAACTGTAACCAGCTGGCAATGAGCCTCGTCCATTAATGTGTTATGATAAATAAAAGATTTTTACCATATGCAAAGAGGTTAGAAGATGATTGCTAAGTTTACTGACAAACGTATGCTGACGATGCTGAATGAATGGTATACAGCCATGGGAAGGCGCCAATTCGATCTTGCCTGCTCCCTTCAAGAAAAAATTAATCAGCATCTTCACAAAATGAAAAAGAATACAAAGCTTTGGATCAGGTACCGGCTGTTTTTCTCACGTTTTCAGCTGCTGTTTGAGAAAAAAGACGGCCTCGAGGCGCTTTTCAGTGAGCTGAAGGCGCACAAGGATGAAATGGATCGCGAATTAACTTATTATTTCTATTTTTTCAAAGGGCTATTCGATATGGTGAATGCCGCTCCGAATCGTGCGGTTTGCCGCTTTAAGGAAGCTGAACAGCATCTGCCGGCCATTAACGATCGGTTTGAAGCCGCTGAATTTTATTATAAAACCGCCGGCGCTTATTATATGATGAAGTCACCTCCGCTTTCTATTCAATATGTCACGAAAGCCTTAAAGATCTATCAAAATCAATTCGGATACATCAAAAAAGTCCTCAGCTGCCAGCTGCTGCTCGCCGTCAATTACATTGACGAGGCGCGCTATGAAGAGGCAGAACAGCTCTTCAATGATTCCATAAAAAAAACAGCCCAGATCAATGACAATAACCTGCTGTGCCATGCTTATTATAATTTAGGTTTCTTGAAAACCACCGAGAAAAAAGATAAAGAGGCGCTCCGCTGCTACAAAAAGGTGTTGGAAAATCAGCGCTTCGAAGAGGAATCACCCGTTTCCTATCTTCAATGTGTATACGAAGCGGTCAGATCATTTTTTAAAACCGGTTCATCTGCTGAAGGACATGCCGTGCTGCAAAAGGGGTTAGATATTTCTGAAAGGGTGCAAAGCAGGATCATGAAGCTGAAGCTGGTCACGCTTGAAACGCTTTACACATCTCAGCAAGACCCTTACGACAAATTGCAAAAGCTCGTGCTGGAGCTGGAAAAGATTGAGGCTTGGGTGGATTTAGAGGTGCTGCTGGAGGACATTACGGAATACTACAAAAAGAAGGGCGATTTTGAGAAAGCCGCATTTTTTATCATGCGCGGCTGATCAAAACGCCCCTTCTTCTTATCTGACTGAGTTTATTAATCCAAGCATTTGGTCTCCCATGGTAATCGTCCGGCTGTTTAGCTGATAGGAACGCTGGGATACAATTAAGTCTGTCATTTCTTTCGACATATCGACATTTGAATTTTCAAGCGCTCCCTGCTCAATGCTGATCGCCTGCCGGTTCGCTCCGGTAAGCTCTTCAAGCGCTGCAGCCTGATTGCCGTTCAGAGAAAACAGATTGTCTCCTTCTGCATGAAGCTCCTGAGGATTATTGACGTTGACGACACCGAGATTAAAGGACTGAGACCGCCCGCCCGTTTTCCCGTCAGAAGCCGTCAGCGTTCCGTTTTTGCTGATCTTCAGCTGGTTCAATGAACTGTCGATTCGGATGGCCTTTCCATTCTCATCGAGGATGGGATTGCCGCCCGCCGTCATAAGCTGAAGAAGACGATCATTTCCAGCAGCCGGCTTTAAATAAAGTGAGCCGTCTCTTGTATATTGCCGCTGTCCGCCCGCATCTACTTGAAGGTATTGATATGGAGATGTAAATGCGATATCAAGGTCACGGTCGGTTTTTTTAACGCTTCCCTGTCCTGAGTCCATCCGTGGCGTCATAGCCGCTCCGACGCCGAGACGCAGGCCGGGCGGTGTTTTCCGTGCTTTTGCCGTATTCTCATTTTTGTCATCTATCTGGTCAAATTGCTGCCTGACAAGCTCGGAAAAGCGGGAATCCCTCGCTTTATACCCTGTCGTATCACTGTTTGAAAGGTTGCTGCTGACTGTATCCATCTGCTGCTGAAGCTGATTCAGCGCTGTTGAAGCCGTCAGCATTGATCTGAGCATCATAATTGAATGTCCCCCATTTTCTTACTTACACTTTCCCGATTTCATTAGCGGCTTTATCCATGCTTTTATCGTACGCCTGAATGACTTTCTGATTGGCTTCAAAGGATCTGTACGCTTCCGTCATGTCTGTATACGTGCTTGTCACATCTACGTTGGAAAGCTCTGAGACGCCTTGTTTTAATGAATAGGACACTTGCGGGTTTGCTGCTGCGCTCGGCAGATCAGCGCCGTCGGCCGTACTGTATAAGTCATTGCCGTCCCTTTTCAGATTGCGCACGTCCTCTTCCATTCTGATGTCAATCCGTCCCGCCGTACGTCCGTTTGTTGTAACCGTCCCGTTTTCTGAAACGGCAAACTTTTCGTTATCGACCGTGATGGGCTGTCCCGTTGTTGATAAAACAAGGTTTCCGTTAATCGTAAGCTGATTGTTTTCATTTAATGAGAACGTGCTGCTTTTTGAATAACGTACGCCGGATGCCGTTTGAACGGGGTAAAACAGCTCAGCGTTTTCATTTGTTTGTGCATTCTTCGGAACCTGGTTTTCCACAAGCGCGATATCCGTCGGCTGATCGGTCGTTTTCAGGCTCCCCTGTGTAAACAGCGGTTTCAGCTCCTGCATATAAACACCGGTATTAACAGAACCGATCTTCGTTTTTTTGTCGCCTTCAATTCTGCTCAAAAGCATCTCGGGAAAAGCGCGGATGGAGCCTTGATCTTCCTTGTAGCCTGACGTATTTGTGTTGGCGATGTTATTCGACAGCATCTCCGTTCTTCTCTGCTGTGTAATCATTGCGGACGTTGCGGTATATAATCCTTTTAACAAGTTTTCCACCTCTAAAATAGCATTTTTTCCAGTTGTTTTATCGGAACATTTGTTCTATAATGAAAGTCAGCATTTTACTATAATATCGGTTTTTCCGATCTGTTCTTGAAGGGTTTTACGAAAAAAACCCCATTCTTTTTCAGAATGAGGTTTTATGATCAGCTCAGTTTGCGTTTTGGAAGCTTGTCCATGTTATCAAGCATAACACCGGTTCCGATCGCAACACAGTCCATCGGGTTTTCAGCGACAAGCACCGGAACCCTCAGTTCTTCAGCGAGCAGCTGGTCAAGGCCGTTTAACAGCGCTCCGCCGCCGGTAATAATGACGCCGCGGTCGATAATGTCAGCGGACAGCTCAGGCGGTGTTCTTTCAAGGACTTGCTTGGCTGCCTGCACAATGACAGCGACTGATTCACGAAGGGCTTCCTCGACTTCTTTACTGTTGACCGTAATCGTTCTTGGCAGACCGGATACCATATCCCGGCCGCGAATGGTGATTTCTTCATGACGTGCGTCTGGGAAAACCGTTGCGACCTTCACCTTAATATCTTCAGCGGTACGTTCGCCGATCAGCAGCTTGTACTCGCGTTTGATATAATTTAAGATTTCCATGTCAAACTTATCCCCAGCCATTTTAATAGAAGAGGAGGTGACAATATCGCCCATTGAAATAACTGCGATATCAGTCGTACCGCCTCCGATGTCTACAACCATGTTACCGCTTGGCTGAAATATTTCCATACCCGCGCCGATAGCGGCAACTTTCGGTTCTTCTTCAAGGTACACATGCTTTCCGCCGCTTTTTTCAGCTGCTTCTTTAATCGCTTTTTGCTCAACGGACGTAATATTCGTCGGGCAGCAGATCAGCATGCGCGGTTTTGAGAAAAGGCCCTTTACATTCAGTTTGTTAATGAAGTGCTTCAGCATGGCTTCTGTTACTTCAAAGTCTGCGATTACTCCGTCTTTCAGCGGGCGAATCGCAACAATATTCCCAGGTGTACGTCCAACCATTCGTCTGGCTTCTTCGCCGACAGCCAGCACTTTTCCGCTGTTTTTATCAAGCGCCACAACGGACGGCTCATTAAGAACAATTCCTTTACCTTTTACATGGATCAGTACATTTGCAGTACCGAGGTCAATTCCAATATCCCTTGCAAACATCTATTTATATCCTCCTTGACATCTGTTTCACAGTAAATATCCACATTGTGCCCTAATTATATATATTATCATAATTTATCAAAAAAAAGCTCCTGTTCTCTATAAGTTCTTTACAAAATTTTGCGGATATTCGTGAAAAAATGCCGGGAAGATAAAACGGGCAGAAAGACGTCAGACATTACGGCTGCTGAACGGGCTCCCCTTCGAGAATTTCATCCTTTTTGTACTTTAATTTGGTCGCCTCTCCCCCTCTTAAATGCCGGATGGATTTATGATAATCGAGTATTTCTTTCACTTCATTTGCCAAGTCAGGATTGATTTCAGGCAGGCGCTCTGTTAAATCCTTGTGTACGGTACTTTTGGAAACACCAAACTCCTTCGCAATGACACGAACAGTTTTTTTCGTCTCCACGATATACTTTCCAATCTTGATTGTTCGCTCTTTGATGTAATCGTGCACACCACTCGACCTCCCCAGTTGGATGTGAGAAGTGTGAAATGAGATCCGTATTCTGTAAAGATTCACTGATGATGTCGCTTCTTCGTTGTCCGATTATATAAGTAGGTTTTTGAAATATGCCCACGATCCCTCACCTCAAACACTCTCTTTGATAGGTTTGTAACAGTGTATTAGCATTCAATTGGGAATATGCTAAAAACTCAATGAGGACAAGGGGTGAAACACAATTTTCTGTTTACTCAAGGGACGAAACCAATTTCCCGCGGATGGTCTTTACATCTTCGCGCTCCTCCTGTAGAATGAAACAATGAAATTAGTTACTTAGGTAAGTTTTTCAGAAGGAGAACGGAAATGACCCACGTCAACAGACGCCTCATTCATCAAATCAATCAATGCGCCCGCCTGATCACCAAAAAAGCCAATGAACGGCTGGAGCCATTCGGCTTGTACTCCTCTCAATGGTCGATTCTATATTGCTTAAAAACGATCGGACCAATGACCCAAAAAGAGATCTGGTCCTATTTAAACGTGGAGGCGCCAACCGTTACAAGAACGATCAAGCGCCTTGAAGAAAACGGCTGGGTTCAGCGGGAACAAGGAGAAGACAAGCGGGAGAAGCTCGTGGTCCTGACTAAGGAAGCTGAATTGAAATACGATGGCATCAATAAAGAGATGCTGAAGTTCGAGAAAGACATGCTTGCGGATTTCCAAGACGGGGATAAGGAAGCTTTTTCTGAGTTCCTGAATGTGTTTTTAAATAAGTGTTAAGAAAGGGAAGTGCTGTACTTTTGAATAAATCTGACTCGATTTGGACCAAAGATTTTATTATGGTCGTGCTCGTAAATTTATTTGTATTTGTGTTCTTTTATACGTTTTTAGCCGTGCTGCCTATTTATATGATTCAGGAGCTGGGCGGCAGTGAATCACAAGGAGGGCTTTTGATCAGCCTTTTCCTATTATCCGCTATTATTACCCGGCCTTTTTCCGGGGCGATTATCGAACGGTTCGGAAAAAAAAGAATGACGATTGTGTCACTGGCTGTGTTTGCCTTATCTTCTTTTCTGTATTTGCCGATCCACAACTTTTATCTGCTGCTCGGACTGCGCTTTTTCCAGGGCATCTGGTTCAGCATTTTAACGACGGTAACCGGGGCGATTGCCGCCGACATCATTCCCGTCAAACGGCGCGGAGAGGGGCTCGGATATTTCGCGATGTCTATGAACCTGGCCATGGCGATTGGCCCGTTTCTCGGTTTGAGTCTTGTTAAGGTGATTTCGTTCCCCGTATTCTTTACGATTTTTGCCGTTTTTGTTTCTTTAGGCTTGCTGATCGCTTTAATGATTAAGATTCCGGGCAAAAATGACAGCGGAACGACTGTGTTCCGGTTCTCTTTCTCCGATATGTTTGAAAAAGGCGCGCTGAAAATTGCGATTGTCGGATTATCGATTTCTTTTTGTTATTCAAGCGTGACGTCTTATTTATCCGTTTATGCAAAAACGATTCATCTATTGGATGTCAGCGGTTATTTCTTCGTTTGTTTCGCGGTGACGATGATGGCGGCCCGTCCTTTCACAGGGAAGCTGTTTGACAAGGTCGGACCGGGAATCGTCATCTATCCGTCGATTATCGTGTTCTCCGCAGGCCTGTGCCTGCTGTCTATGACAAACAGCGCCTTTATGCTTCTCTTATCAGGAGCCGTGATCGGTCTTGGCTACGGATCGATTGTGCCGTGTATGCAGACGCTGGCGATTCAAAATTCACCAGGCCACCGTTCCGGCTTTGCGACGGCGACATTCTTCACCTTCTTTGACAGCGGAATTGCTGGCGGATCTTATGTATTCGGCCTCTTCGTCGCTTCCGCAGGGTTCCATGCGATTTATCTGGCAGCGGGGCTGATCGTTCTGATCGCTTTGCTCCTGTATGGCTGGAGCCAGAAAAAAAGAGCGCCGCTCGAAGCGGACGGAAACGTCTCAATTGCAGACTGACATGACAAGAAGCCGGGTGCTGCGCCCGGCTTCTTTTTATTCAGCAGCACTCTCCCTTACCATTTCTTTCACTGCCTGTGTATAAGGCGGGTGAAGGTACATGAGTGCCGTGTAGCTTAAAAATGCTGCCAGTACACCCGCAAACCACGACATGTCGTAAATCCTGCTGAACGAGGGCACGTACATTCCGATTAAGGATAAAAACGCGCCGATCAAAGTTGCGGCAAATGCCCGGTAGTTGTAGCCTTTGTAATAACTGTAGCGTCCTGTTTCTGAATAGAGGTCTTCTACAGCGAGCTGTCTTTTTCTGATGATAAAATAATCAGCCATCATCACACCGGCTACAGGGCCGAGCATACCGCCGATTAAGCCGAGAAACGCATACACATTCGTGGCACTCTCCATCAGCTTCCACGGGATTGTAAACAAAGCGAGAATGGCCGTCAAATACCCGCCCCGCCGAAATGTAATGTATTTCGGCAGAGCATTCGCCAAGTCATATGCCGGAGAAACGATGTTCGCCGCCACATTCACCGAGATGGTGGCGATGCAGAGCGTAATGACCGAAAGAGCGATGACGAAAGGATTATCAAACTCGGCCAAAATCTCGACGACATCCCAAATCGGTTTTCCGAAAGCGACTTGTGATCCCGACGTCACCGTAATGCTTGCAAAGGCAAACAGGGCGAAAGTTCCCGGCAGCCCGTAAAACTGGCCCCGGATTTGTTCTTTCTGTGACGCTGCGAACCGGGTGAAATCGGGAATGTTCAGTATCAACGTCGCCCATATGCCGATGATCCCCGTCACTCCCGCCGCAAACGGCCAGAATGTTTCTGAAAACGTATGGAATTTTCCCGGCTGAGAATAAATCGGACCGAGCCCGCCGGCGATATCAATGGCCCACCAGACCATGCCGCCGAAAACAAGATAAACGAGCGGTCCTGCCCAAACCTCAAACTTTCTGATTGATTCCATCCCATGCCGAAGCACAAGAAGATGAATGCCCCAAAAGAAAATGAAAGAAAGCAGGCCAGAAAGGTGCAAGCCTAAAATATTCCACCCGCCGCCGATGCTTCCCCAGCCAGGCCAAAGATTCAACAGTAAAATGTGTAAAGCGGTGCTTCCTGCAAAGGTTTGAATTCCGAGCCACATAATCGCCGTAAACGCCCTGAGAAGCGCCGGAATGTTCGCACCATATATTCCGTAAGACGCTCTGATAATCACCGGGAACGGGAGCCCGTATTTTGTGCCTGCATGCCCGTTTAAGGCAAGAGCGCCGAATAATATGAGCGAAGCTGTCACAATAATGGCGAGAACCTGCCATGGTGAAAGACCGATCGCAATCAGCCCGCCCACCGTCGCATAGGTCGGGATGTTATGAATGCAGCCCATCCAAATGGACGCAAAATTCACTGCTTTCCACGTCCGTTTTCCGTCTTCTAAAGGCAGCAAATCTTCATTGCTCAGCCGACTGTAAACCTGCTTTGGCTTCTTCATCTTCTCCCTCCTATATGTACGAATTTCTCACATCACATGTTACATAATATATCGGAAAATTCAGCCAATAGCATTGGGCGTTGTCTACAATCTTTGTTTTTATATTTGAACACATTACACATAAAAAAAGAGACAGACCGCGTCCGCCTCTTTCATAAAATATACATTGTTTTATGACGCCTTTTTCAGCAATACCGAAAACCGGAATGCCATGAGCAGGCTTAAGACTCCGACAATGATCAGGATTGTGCCGAGCATATGAAAATGGCCTGCGGTAATTTCTTTTCCAAAAAGGATGCCTAATATGACAGATGACAAAATCGACCCTAAATAACGGCAGGTTTGAAACAAACCGGACGTTGTCCCAACCATATCGGAAGGGCTTGTTTTCAGCATAGCCGCTTGAAATGTCACGTTTCCGAATCCGTAGCCGACCCCTAATACAGACAGGATCAGACCCTTTCCTATCATGGGCGCTTGAAGAAAAAAGAAGGTTAACAGCACTGCTCCTGCGGCCGTCAGACACGTTCCGGCGACAATCGGCTGAAGGAGACCCTTTTTATCTATCCATTTTCCCGTCAGAGGCGATACCACAATGCTCATCCCTGACATAAACAGCATAATTAAACCGCTCGTCTGAACCGATAAATGCATTTCATCCTGAAAATAGCTCGGAAGCCCGAAAAAGATACAGTAAAAAAAGATATTCAGCAAAATAAACTGGATGTACACCGACGAGAGCTTTCGATGCGTTTTAAACAGCCTGACATCGATAAACGGCTTTTCCGTCTTTAACTCGCGCCAGATAAACAGCCCGACAAACAAGAGCCCGAATACACCCTCTATATAATGCGGTTTGGTACTGAAGGACAGCAAAAAAGACAAGAGGAGTATAATCGCGCCGGCAAACAGCAGAATACCTGCCGTATCCAGCTCGCGGAGAATTGCTTTCAGTCCGCCGGTCTTGCGCTTCTCATCTTTCGGGAACATATACATGCCGAGAAAAAAGCTGAGAATGATAAACGGCAGATTGACGAAAAAGATTGCCGGCCACCCTCCCCACACAATCAGAAAGCCGCCGAGGGTCGGGCCAAGCGCCGTCATGGCAGATGCGAAGATGGACAGTACCGCTAATGCCGATGCCTGCCGCTCCCGAATGTTCGAACGGATCAACCCTACGCCCGACGGATAAATCGCACTGCTTCCGATGGATTGAAACAGCCTCATGATCAGAAGGGTCATGAAGGTCGGCGCAAACGGCGCTCCGACGGCTGAGACAGCGACAAGAAGTAATCCGAACAGAAACAGCTTTTTCCTGCCGAGCATATCCCCGAGTTTTCCGGTTACAGGCTGCGCCACCGCGCTCGCCAGGTAAAATGAAGAAATCAGCCAGGACACCGTGGTAAACGACAAGTGAAACTGATGCTGAATACTGTGAAGCGCAAGAGAAATCATTGACGAATTCAACGGGTTCAGCATCGTCCCGGAAGCCACTGCCGTCAGAAAGAGGACGCGGCTTTTTTTAGAGATCGTCATTTTGTTTGCGCGATAAATTCTTCCGTCGTCCGGTTTCTGCCGATTTTCGGGAAGATAAACTTGAGTGTCGCCTCATGCTGCTCTTCACTGAGTGAAGCCATCGCGTCAGTGACGAATACTTGATGATACCCAAGCTGAAAAGCTTCTCGCGCCGTGCTTTCCACTCCGATGTTTGTCGCAATTCCGCACAATACAATCGTGTCAATTCCGCGTCTTCTTAGCTGCAAATCTAAGTCCGTTCCGAAAAACGCGCCCCATTGCCGTTTTGTTACCGTATAATCATTCTCTTTCACTCCGATTTCAGGCACAAACTCCGCCCAATCAGCTGCGGGTGCTGTACGGCTTTGCGCCGGTTCATCCGTCAGCGGCTTCAGTGCGTCCGCTCCGTCATGAAACGCCACATTTACAAAACTGATGAATCCGCCCTTCTCCCGGAATACATCAATTAATTTTTTCGCATTCGGTACAACGGCGCCGCTCTTATCAATCGGCACGATGCCTTTTTGTAAATCAATCACGACTAAAGCCGTTTTTTCAAATTGAAGATTCAGTGATGTGGTCATAATCATTCCTCCTGATGCGGTTAGTGTTTCTCACGCCGTTTATTTTACTCTTTCTCAGAAAGGATTTCTCACGGCGCGCTCAGCTTGTGTTTATATGGATACAAAGTCATGCTTTTCACTATCGGATGGCCGGCATAACATATCACAAAAAATCATGTTAGAAAAACTGACACGAAAATGTTTTATCGTTCTTTTTTCTCTATAATAATGAATTAATAATTGTTTTCATTCTGAAAGAGACGGAGGAATAAGACATGCAAATGGGCGATACAGTATTTATGTTCTTTTGTGCTTTACTCGTGTGGCTGATGACCCCCGGGCTGGCATTATTTTATGGCGGAATGGTAAAAAGCAAAAATGTGCTCAGCACAGCGATGCACAGTTTTTCTTCTCTTGCCATCGTATCCGTCGTTTGGGTATTGTACGGATATTCGCTTGCCTTCGCGCCCGGCAATACGCTGCTTGGCGGCACTGAATGGGCCGGGCTGAAGGGAGTCGGCTTTGAACCCGGGTCTTACAGCGACACGATCCCGCATTCATTGTTCATGATGTTCCAAATGACATTTGCAGTGCTTACGACGGCGATTATTTCCGGTGCGTTTGCTGAGCGTATGAGATTCGGTGCTTTTCTCGTATTTTCCTTTTTATGGGCATCACTTGTTTATACACCTGTTGCGCACTGGGTCTGGGGTGGCGGCTGGATCGGCGAAATGGGCGCGCTTGATTTCGCGGGCGGAAATGTCGTTCACATTTCCTCCGGGGTGGCGGGGCTTGTGCTGGCGATTGTGCTGGGAAAACGCAAGGACGGCACGGCGGCTTCTCCACACAACTTAATTTACACCTTCTTAGGCGGGGCGCTCATCTGGTTCGGCTGGTTCGGATTCAATGTCGGCAGTGCTCTGACACTTGACAGCGTGGCTATGTTTGCCTTCATTAATACAAACACCGCCGCTGCGGCCGGAATCATCGGCTGGATTTTCATCGAATGGATTCTTAACAAAAAGCCGACAATGCTGGGCGCTGTATCGGGTGCTATCGCGGGGCTTGTCGCAATTACACCGGCTGCGGGGTTCGTCACACCGTTTGCTTCTATCGTGATCGGTTTTATCGGCGGGCTTGTCTGCTTCTGGGGCGTCTACTGGCTCAAGAAGACATTCGGTTATGACGATGCGCTTGACGCTTTCGGTCTGCACGGCATCGGCGGAACATGGGGCGGCATCGCGACCGGTTTGTTTGCCACAACATCCGTCAATGAAGCGGGAGCAAACGGGCTGTTTTACGGTGATCCGGGCTTGCTTTGGAAACAAATTGCAGCGATTGCGGCAACTTATGTATTTGTATTTATTGTCACTTTCGTTATCATTAAAATTGTAGGTCTTTTCATTCCCCTCCGCGCCAGTGAAGAAGAAGAGTCACTTGGGCTTGATTTAACCATGCACGGGGAAAAAGCATATCAAGACTTATAGGGTGAGGAGTGACTTAGATGAGCGGTCAAATGTTTAAAGTAGAAATCGTTACACGTCCGGCTAAGTTTGAAACACTGAAGCAGGAATTGGGTAAAATCGGAGTCACATCGCTGACTTTCTCCAATGTACACGGCTGCGGCCTCCAAAAAGCGCACACTGAGCTGTACCGCGGGGTCAAAATCGAAAGCAATGTATATGAGCGTCTGAAAGTGGAAATCGTCGTCAGCAAGGTGCCCGTCGATCAAGTGATAGAAACAGCGAAAAAAGTTCTCAAAACAGGAGAACCCGGTGACGGGAAAATATTCGTTTACGAAATCGGAAACACGATTAATATCCGCACCGGAGAAGAAGGCCCCCAAGCTTTATAATGATAAAAAACGCCCGAAGACTGAATGTCCCGGGCGTTTTTTTCGGGCTTCATCAGAACGAAGAAACCTTTTTTTCTTGAGAAACCGGGCGCTTATGCCGCACGGTTTGTTTTTTTGCATATGTACTGATGTTGACAAGTATGCCGCACAGAAACAGCGTCATAATTAATGAAGAACCGCCGTAGCTGATAAACGGCAGCGGTACGCCCGTTACCGGGAGAAGCCCGCTCATCGCTCCCATGTTCAGTACAACTTGAAACATTAATTGAAACGTGATGCCGATGGCAAGTAGTTTACCGAATGGATCCGCCGCCCGGACGGCCGTTTTCACGCCAAGAAGCATAAACGCAAAGTATAATCCGAGGACGATCAGCACACCGAATATGCCCAGCTCCTCAGAAATCACGGCCATAATAAAGTCAGTATGCGCCTCAGGCAGAAAGTTCATTTTCTCTACGCTGTTCCCAAGCCCTCTTCCGAAGAATCCGCCGCCGGAAATGGCGAAATAGGATTGGATCAATTGGTAGCCGTCTCCATTCGGATCAGCGAACGGATTTGTAAAAGAAACAAGCCGCTTCACACGGTATGAAGCCGAAAACGCGAGATACACGACGCCTGACACCGCCGTCGCGCCAAGCACGAACAGATGGCGTTTTTTCAGTCCTGCGCACAATAAAATAGCCCCGCAAGCCGCCAATATTAAAGAAGCCGTCCCTAAATCAGGTTCTGCCAATGTCAGCAGAAAAGCTGTCCCTAAAATCATTAAAGGCGGCAAAACGCCTTTAAAAAATTGATGAATATAAGGCTGCTTTTTCGTATAAATCGCAGCGAAATAGAGAATCATGGCGATCTTAGCCAATTCAGACGGCTGGACGACAAGTGAACCCGCACCTAACCATCTGCGTGAAAAATTCCGCTCCAGCCCGATCCCCGGTATTAACACGAGCAGCAATAAAAGCAGCGACCCGACAACAAACAGCGGCACCATCCGTGCATATTTCTTATAAGGCAGGCAGGCGGCGAAAACAAATAAACATAATCCAATCAGTAACGAAGCTCTCTGTTTATGGTAAAAATAGGTTGGGTCTCCGTATCGCTGAGACCCGATGATATCGCTGGCGCTGTACACCATTACCAAACCGAATCCGCAAAGCAGCATTATAATGAACACCAGCAGCAGATCGGCGTTTTTCAAACGTTTCAGCAACGGACAAAACTCCTTCAGCTATTCTTTTCCCGCATACTTGACGCATAGTAATACAGACTCGTTTCATTATGTTTACTTTTTTATGATTATTTTTAATACCAATTGTGTCTCATAGAAAAAAGCATTACACTGTTCATATAAAATAATGATAAAAGGTGATATCTGTGAATTACGAACTATTTAAAGCAATCCATGGTTTGTCCCATCATAGCGCCATTCTCGACTCGATTATGGTATTTATTACGGAATATTCGATTTATGCCTATGCCCTCTTCCTGCTTGCCATGTGGCTGTTCGGAAGCACAAAAGGCAGACAAAACGCCTTATATGCGGGCTTCACGGGCATTGCGGCGCTTATCGTCAACTACCTCATCACAAAAATCTATTTCGAGCAGCGCCCCTTCGTCGAGCATACGGTTCATACGCTGATTCCGCATGCCGCGGACGCTTCATTCCCGAGTGACCATACGACAGGTGCATTGGCCATCTCAATCGCGATTTTGTTCCGCAACAAAAAGCTCGGCTGGCCGCTTGTGATTTTCGGCCTTTTGACCGGATTCTCAAGAATTTGGGTCGGCCACCACTATCCGATTGATGTGCTCGGAAGCATCATTGTTTCAATCATTGTCGGATTCCTGCTGTTCAGATTCTCAAATGTGCTTCGCCCTCTTGTCGATCTTATCGTGCGAATCTATGAAAGTGTCGTTCATAAGAACAAATCAACAAACCATAATATATAGAAAAAAAGCCGGTGTCTGTCATAGACTACCGGCTTTCATATTTATCAGAGACAGAGTGCTTTCTTCTTGCAGCCGCGTACAGGATATAGAACGCGCCGATGCCGACGCTGTCAATCAGCACATCACGCAGACATCCGTTTCTGCCGAAATACAGCTGGACGATTTCAGTTAAAAAGGCAAAGGCCAGCGCACCGATCACCGCCCGCTTCACCCGCCTGCGCTCTCTGAAAAACAAATAGGCCAGCACAAAGAATGAAAAAGCGTGCCCGAGCTTTTGAATCGCGGCTTCGGGTATGGCCAGCTCTGCCAGATCAAAGGAAAAGAAGCCGGCTGCATCCGGGTGCGGCGTAAAGCGGAATACCACCGTCTGCGACACTACCATATCGTGAAAGCTTTCAGTCAGTGCAGAAATGAAAACAAAGACCAGCCATCCCGCCAGCAGACATTTATTCATTCAGCATCTCCTTTTCCTGTAAATTAGTTTCTATTAGTATAAAGGCACATACAAGCGATGAAAAGCGCCTATCTGAGCTGATAGGCGCTTTTGCATGAAGATTGCCGCGATTACTTCGATGAGCCGTCTTCTTTTAGATCTGTTTTGTCTTTTGAACCATCCTGTTTATCACCGGATTTTTCTTCAGTTTCTTTTGCAGGCGTAACGTCTTTTTTCTCGGAAGACTGCTGAATGGAACCTTCTGTTTCTTCTGTAACAGCGTTTTTCTCTTCAGCCGCGGCTTTTTCAATTGATGTGACCGGTTTGTCCATAAAATTCAGCGGGTTCATGGCCACGCCGTCTTTACGGATTTCAAAGTGCACGTGATTGCCGCTTTCTTCACTGTAAAGGTTTTTGCCTGATTTTCCAATGACTTGATTTTGCTTGACCTTGTCGCCTTGTTCGACACCGGTTTCAGAAAGAGATTGATATACGGTGGACAGACCGTCTGAATGTTCAATCTCAACCACATATCCAAGCACCGGATCTTTAGCAGCTTTGACAACCGTACCGCTCAGAGAAGCGGAAACATCAAATGCTTTCCCGTCTTTCTCAGCTAAGTCAATTCCTTTACTTAGGCTGTACGTGTTATTATAGTTAACGAGTGCTGCTTCTTTTTCTTCTTTTGCGGCATCAGTTTCATAAAACTTTTTCACAACAGACACATTTTCAGAATGAGCAGCCGGCATTGCGACATTTTCCATTGGCTTGCCTACTTCGACGGCATCGTCTTTGCCGCTGTCATACGCGGAGTTTCCGCCGTTGTTCGTCAGATTGTCCTTAACATCGTTTGAAACGGATTGATACCAAAGGACAGCTGTTAAAATGACGGCCGCACTGACTAAGTAAATTGCAGGGAATATCCAGCGTTTGCGAAAGAACCGCTGAAGTTTTTTGACTTGAGAAGTTTTCTTTTCTTCCTCTCTCATGTTTCATCACCTCAGCAACATTCTGAACACTTTTCTGAAAATATATACACATCTTAAAAAAACTTTTTGGAAGTAGTATGTGCAGATGTTTTTTTATTATGTAAAAGAATTTGAAGGGAGAGCTTGAATATAATGAATTTGACCCTGCGCAGGGCCGTATTGGAAGATGCAGATGCGGTTGTGGCTATATATAACTCGACGATTGCCTCACGAATGGTAACGGCTGATACCGAAGAAGTGACAACTGAAGACCGGATGGATTGGTTTTTGCGGCATACAGACGAGCGCCCGCTGTTTGTCGCTGAAGATGAGAACGGCAAAGTGGCGGCCTGGATCAGCTTTGAAACGTTCTACGGCCGTCCCGCCTACGAGAAAACAGCTGAAATCAGCATCTATCTTCATGAGGATTGCCGGGGCAAAGGCGCAGGAAGCTTTCTTCTTCAAGAAGCGCTCCGCATCGCTTCTGAAATCGGCATTCGAAATATAATGGCGTTTATTTTCGGGCATAATGTGCCGAGCATTAAACTGTTTGAAAAATTCGGTTTTACTCAATGGGGAGTGCTCCCGGGTGTTGCCGAAATGGACGGAAAACGATATGATTTGAACATTTTAGGGAGAGAGCTATCATGATCAGTATCGATAAGGAGAAAGAAGAAGGCCAACAGCAGAGCAAAAAGGCCCGTTCCCTCGCCGACATTGCGAAGTGGGGAAAGATTACCGGTGTGCTTCTTATTATCGCCGGCGCCCTTTCCGCGTTAACAGCTTTAATTACCGTACTCGGCGCCATCCCCGGTGTGCTGCTCATCATTTCAGGCGTGATGCTGCTGCGCTCGGCAAAAGCGGCCGCCAGTCTTCAGAACGGCCTCGAGGAGGATGCTGAAGAAAACATGCTCGACTATTACGCTTCATTTATCAAAATGCAGTTTTTTTACGCGGCGACGAGCATTGCTGTAGGAATTATCGGTTTTATTTTAATGATCATTGTCCTCGTCATGATCGGAATTTCCGCTTATTACAACACCGATGCCATTGATTCACCGGATTCTTATTATTACGAGAACGACCCGTTGTTTGAATAAAAAAGAGCTGATCCCGCATCAGCTCTTTTTTAATACAGCATTTCTTTTTTCCGGTCTTCTTCCGTTAAAAACTCAATAAAACTCTTCATTGCAGACGGCTCCTCGGCGATTAATCGTGTATATGCGTTTTTCCGCTCTTCAGACAAAATATCGCTCTTCCTTATCCTGTTCAGCATGTAGAGCCGGATCGTTTTCTGTATCTGTTTATGCTGATAGCCGGCTTCTTTAAAAAACGCCAGCCCCAATGCCGCCAAGAGTGCAAAAATGCCGGCCGATATGAAAGTTCCTCTGCCCGCAGGAGCCAGAAACAGCAGCGACGCCAAATGAAATAGAGAAAAAGCGGCGAGCGGGAATGCGAGGAAACGGTAAATGACGCTTTTTTTCATCAGAGGCGCTATGACAGTTTGCATCTTTTGAATTTCTTTTTTGATAAAACCCGGCAAATGTTCTGCGTGCTCAAGCTTCATACCCTCTCCCCTTTGCTGTCATTTGTCTTCTTTTTCATATATGCTTATTTTAACGCAGCTGGAACTTCCTTTGAAAGAAAACTGCACTGATCTTTGTCTTCGCCTCTTTATTCTTTCAAAATGTCAATGTTATAATTTGAAATGGGAATCAGATTGCTGCACTTAACGGAATACTAATGGGCACAGTCTTGATAAATATGATATAGCGGGGTTGCAAAGTGAGCATTTCATTTATTCTTTTCGGATTTTTTTTCGTTTTAAATATACTTTTGGGCGTGATCATGATCTTTAAAGAAAGACGCGATGCCAGCGCTTCATGGGCTTGGCTGCTTGTTCTTTTTTTTATTCCCATATTAGGCTTTATTTTATACATGTTATTCGGCCATAATCTCAGACGCAAGCACCTGTTTCAGTGGGAGGACCGCAAAAAGATCGGGATTGAAAAGCTGCTCAAATTCCAGCTCAAAGATTTGAAGTCGAGGCAGTTTCAATTTAACAACCGGGCGACTGTGGATAATCAAGATCTCATCTATATGCTTGTCATGAATAACCACGCTGTGTTCACAGAGGACAATTCGGTAGAGATTTTAACCGACGGGCGCGATAAGTTTAAACGCTTAATGAAGGATATTTCCAACGCCAAAGACCACATTCACCTGCAATATTATATTTACAAAGGTGATGAATTAGGGAAAAAACTGCGCGACGCCTTAGTAAAAAAGGCAAAGGAAGGCGTAAAGGTCAGGGTTTTATATGATGAACTCGGTTCAAGATCACTCAGAAAAAAGTTTTTCAAACCGCTGAAAGACGCGGGCGGCCATGTAGAGGTCTTTTTTCCTTCCAGGCTCCGTCCCATAAATTTGCGGCTTAATTACCGCAATCACCGCAAGCTTGTCATTATCGACGGCGGAACAGGTTATGTCGGCGGCTTTAACGTCGGGGATGAATATCTCGGACTGAACCCGAAATTCGGCTATTGGCGTGATACGCATCTCAGGATACAGGGCACGGCGGTTCATGCGATTCAGACACGGTTTATCCTCGACTGGAACCAGGCCTCCCATCACCATACGCTCACATACGTACCGAATCATTTTCCGGAATGCGAGCCGAAGGGCAGCGTGGGAATGCAGATTGTCACGAGCGGGCCGGATTCAGAGTGGGAACAGATTAAAAACGGCTATATTAAGATGATTACAACAGCCAAACGGTCGATCCTGATCCAAACGCCTTATTTTATTCCTGATTCAAGCCTTTTGGATGCTCTCAGAATCGCTTGCCTGTCTGGCATCGACGTGAAGATTATGATTCCAAATAAGCCGGATCATGCGTTCGTTTATTGGGCGACCTTGTCTTATATCGGCGATCTTTTAAAAGCCGGGGCTTCGGTCTATATTTACGATAACGGCTTTATTCACGCGAAAACGATTGTTGTCGATGATGAAACGGCTTCGGTCGGGACGGCCAATATCGACGTCAGAAGCTTCAGGCTGAACTTTGAAGTCAATGCCTTTATTTACGATGTCACCATCGCGAAAAAGCTCATCTCCTCATTTAAAGAGGATTTGCTCGTCTCAAGAAAATACACATACGAAGAGTATCAGGAGCGTTCGTTATGGATCCGCATTAAAGAATCGGTTTCAAGGCTTTTGTCTCCGATTTTGTAATTCCCGGGGTTACGCCCGGGAATTTTCATTTTCGCAATACACAATTATCGCCTGCCGCAAAAAGGCGGACAGCCCTTTTCCGTATCGGTCAATGTTCTCCGTAAACCGCTGATCGGCCGTATATAAATCGCCTAACCCCCTGAAGATGTCAGGCGTGCAGTCATAAAAAAAGGTGCTGATGTGGTTTCTGAAATCACCGACTGCCTCCTGTACCTCGGCGTCGTCCGGGCCTTTTTCCATTCTCTTCGCGATGCGTTCATAAATGGCCCCCCATTCTGACATAATGGCGCTCCAATCTTTTTGTGTATACGCGGCCGTTTTCTTCTCCGTTTCGTCTGTCATAGCTTTTCCGTACAGCGCTCTCGCTTCATCCGCATATTTCATTTGGTGCTCTTCAATTTCTTTCATGCTCAGTCCTGCAAATAACTCCCGTTTCTTCATTTCTGCTCCTCCTTCTATGGAAGCGATGGTTTTATCCGCCGTTTCAATCATTCGGTCAATTCTCTCTCTTTTTTTCAGCAAAATGTCTTTTTGGCTTTCGAGCGCGGCCTTCCTCTGAAAGGCCGGGTGATCCAGCATATTTTTTATATCCTCCAGCCGGAAGCCGATTTCTTTAAAAAATAATATGTGCTGCAGCCGCTCAAGACACGCGTCACTATACAAGCGGTATCCCGCTTTAGAAACTTCTTTTGGCGTAAGCAGTCCGATATGATCATAGTGGTGGAGCGTCCTTACGCTGACTCCCGACATATCGGCCACTTGCTTGACTTGATAGAGCATGTCATCACCTCCATAATGGAATCGTAAACGATAACGTTACGTCAGAGTCAATCACAAAAACACATTTTTATATTCAAAAGACTGCCCGAATAGTGTATAAATGAAAAGTGAGTATTTTTTTGTAAAGGAGTGCCGGTGTATTGAAGCCAGAATCTGTTAACCGTTCGCTTGTCACCATTTCTAAATGGGGGAAAGCAACAGGCATTTTATTTATTATTATGGGCGCTTTTGCGGCGCTTTCAGGAGCATTTTTCTTCTTGATCGGCGCAATTCCCGGCGTTTTGCAGATCATTGCCGGAATTTTTCTTATGCGGTCAGCAAAAGAAGCGGGGCAAATGGCAGAGCAATTCAATGAGCTGTCAGAGGAAAATATGCTTGATCATTACGCAAAGTTCGTGAAGATGCAGGGGATTTACCTCATTGTGAGCATCGGAATTTCAGTTATCGCCGTTATTCTTGTCATTATTTTCATGATGCTCGGCATCGTTGACGGCGTGTTCAATGATTTTGACACAAATACATATTAAAAGAAAATCCCGGAGCTTTGCGCCCGGGATTTTTTCTTTATTCAGCTTCTCCGACTACAGTAAAGCGCTCATTTTGATGAGAAGGTTTTTCAAGTTCATCCAATACGGCGATGGCATAGTCCGCATAGCTGATATAGCTGTCTCCTTTAGAGTTGACAGTGAATGTGTCTTTGCCTTTCTTGTATGACCCAGTACGTTTTCCGTTCGGATCAAACATAGCCGCAGGACTGAGGAATGTCCATGAGATGGAGTCTGTGTTTTCCAGATCCTCTAAATTTTTTGCCTGATTGACTGCGGTCGCCAAGTATTGCTTTGGAAATTCCGGTGTTTCAGCAAGGCGGGTGGTTTTGGCTTCATCAACGAAGAGGCTGCCGGCTCCGCCGACGACAAACAATCTTGTATCTTTCGCTTCCTTGAAAATATTGATTAATGCTCTTCCTGCTTCCACATGAAGCTGCTCCTGGCCCGCCGGAGCTCCGAACGCATTCACTACGGCATCGAATTGTTTTACATCTTCCGCTTTTAAATCGAATACGTCTTTTTCCAGAACAGTGACGCCCTGGCCGTTCACTTTTGAAGCGTCTCTCACAATCGCTGTCACATCATGTCCGCGATCTTTCGCTTCCTTTAAAATAACACTTCCCGCTTTTCCGCTTGCACCGATAATTCCAATTTTCATTTCTTTTTCCTCCTTATTTGTAACCATTTTTGTTACATCTTTGGCGGTATGAAGCCATCTCTTTTTAAGAAAAGAGATGATTCATTACATCATCAAGTGACTTGCTTGCCAATTCATTTTCCATTGCCCGCTGCACACTTCCGAACGTCTCATCGAGCGCCAGCTGAATATTTTTGCCGACCGGACACTCCGGATTCGGATTGTCGTGAACCGCAAAAAGCTCTTCCTTTTTCTGCACCGCCCTGTATACCTCTAAGAGGGAAATCTCGGACGGATCTTTTTTCAGGCTGGCACCGGGAACACCCGCCCGGGATGTGAGAATACCGGCTTTTTTCAGCTGGCTGATTGTTCTCCGCACAACGACAGGATTCGTGTTTACGCTGCCGGCAATCATATCTGAAGAGGCCCGTTCATCCATCGAGATCAGGGATAAGATATGAATGGCTACAGCAAGACGGCTGTTAATCATGTTTTTCACCACCGTTGTAACCATAATAGTTACATTTCATTAGTTTGTCAACTACTAATATACACTAAAATTCCTCAAAGGATGATATCCAGTTGGCAATAGAGGTGTAAAAAGGCCGGCGGGGCCGGCCTTGGAGGGATTAAAATAAGAAATATCTTTGTCCGAGCGGAACATAGCTGGCAGGCTGACATGACAGTTCTTCTCCGTCAGCGAATACCTGATATGTTTTCGGATCAACTTCAATGTTCGGCATCGCGGCGTTCAGCTTCATATCAAGCTTGCTCAGCTTGCGGATATGCTGCACCGAAGAAATCATTTTTTCAAGCCCCAGTTTGCCGGGTACGCCGTTTTCAATGCTCGCCTTGGACATAAAAGTAATGGATGTATTGCGGTTGGCTTTTCCGTAAGACGCGTACATCTGGCGCATAAATACAGGTTCAGGCGTCGGGATCGACGCATTCGGGTCTCCCATCTGGGCGCGCGCAATCATACCGCCTTTGAGCACAAGCTCAGGCTTGACGCCGAAGAAAACGGGGTCCCACAACACTAGATCGGCAAGCTTTCCTTTTTCGACAGAGCCGACTTCATGGCTCAAACCGTGGGTGATAGCCGGATTGATCGTGTATTTTGCGACATAGCGTTTGGCGCGCACATTGTCATTGCCGTTTTCCCCGGCAAGGGCGCCGCGCTGCCTTTTCATCTTATCGGCAACCTGCCATGTCCGGATAATGACTTCCCCGATCCGGCCCATCGCCTGCGAATCAGATGATGTCATGCTGATCGCGCCGATATCGTGAAGGATATCCTCTGCCGCAATTGTGGCCGCCCTGATGCGTGAATGGCTGAATGCCACGTCCTCAGGCACATTCGAATCTAAATGGTGACAGACCATCATCATATCAAGGTGCTCGTCCATCGTGTTGACAGTATACGGAATCGTCGGCGTTGTAGAGGACGGCAAAATATTGGCGTAGGACGCGAGCTTCATAATATCCGGTGCATGGCCTCCGCCGGCTCCTTCTATGTGATATGTATGGATGACCCGGTCGCCGATTGCATCAAGCGTATTTTCTAAGAAACCCGCTTCGTTAATCGTGTCTGTGTGGATGGCAACCTGAATATCCGCATCGTCCGCAACTGCCATACAGGTTTTAATGGCGCTTGGCGTTGTTCCCCAATCTTCATGGAGCTTCAGGCCGATGGCGCCCGCTTCCACCTGCTCAATGAGAGGCGCCTTGTCAGAAGCATTTCCTTTTCCTAAAAACCCGACATTGATCGGGAATTGCTCGGCTGCCTCAAGCATTCTCGACATGTACCATGCGCCGGATGTGCAGGTTGTCGCTTTACTGCCGGTCGCAGGGCCCGTTCCCCCGCCAAGGAGCGTTGTCACTCCTGAAGAAAGGGCGACCTCCATCTGTTGAGGGCATATGAAATGGATATGGGTATCCACGCCGCCGGCCGTTATGATTTTTCCTTCGCCGGAAATGACCTCTGTGCCGGCGCCGATGACCATATGCGGGTCAACGCCATCCATGATATCGGGGTTGCCGCTTTTTCCGACGCCGGCAATACGGCCGTCCTTAACGCCGATATCCGCTTTCACGATGCCGGTATAGTCCAAAATGACAACGTTTGTGATGACCAGATCAAGCGCTCCGTCTTTTGCCGTAATACGCCCGTTTTGCCCCATGCCATCCCGAATCGTCTTTCCTCCGCCGAAGATCATTTCCTCTCCGTAGACGGTAAAATCTTTCTCAACTTCAATCCATAAATCGGTGTCTCCGAGTCTGACCTTATCCCCTGTTGTCGGCCCGAACAGCTCTGCGTATTGCTCACGTGTCATCTTCATCGGATCGCCCCCTCCATCCATCCGGCTTTCGTAAGGTTCGATAAGGTTTTATCTTTTCCCCGTTCATCCATATAGGTGTCAGCCATGCCGTTTAACCCTCTGATCGTTTTTCTTCCGCCGATTTCAACGAGCGTAACTGTTTTCTCCTCGCCCGGTTCAAAACGGACAGACGTGCCTGAAGGAATATCCAGACGCATGCCGATCGCTGCATCCCGCTTGAAAGATAGGGCGCCGTTGGCTTCGGCAAAATGAAAATGTGAACCGACTTGAACCGACCGCGTTCCCGTATTGGTAACAGACACTTCCTTTGTTCTTCGGCCTTCGTTAATGGCAATTAACCCTTCTGCGACTTGAATGGCTCCCGGCTTCATGACTTCACCTCCGCTGTGACCGGCTGAATCGGCTGATGAACGGTAACAAGCTTGACTCCGTCGGGAAACGTTGCTTCCACCTGGATCGAGTCCAGCATTTCCGGGACGCCTTCCATGACGTCCTTTCCCGTTAAAACATGGCGGCCGGACTCCATCAGCTCTGCGACGCTTTTTCCATCCCGCGCTCCTTCCATCAGATAACAGGTCAAATATGCGGCCGCTTCAGGATAATTGAGCAAAACGCCGCGCTCTTTTCGCTGTTTAGCCAGCTCTCCCGCTGCAAAAACGAGCAATTTTTCTTGTTCAACCGGTGTTAATTTCATCTGTACTCCCCCTAAGTGATAGTCAAGCGCAATTATCTAGTTCATACCGAAAATGATGCAGGCGGATACCACCCCCTTCACCTCATGAAATGTTAAGTGATGAAAGAAATTCGACGGCCGACGGCTGAATTCCTTTTACAGAAAATTGAGATATCTGATTTTTTTCTTTTGAACAAACGTTTAATCAAATGGACAGATAACCTGAAAGTGTAATGAAAGGTAACATCTTATGTGAATATTATAAAGAAACCATTCATAATTTTATATAAAATTTTAAAAATTAGTGAAAATGAACCAAACAGAGGGTTTTTTTATCATAACTCATAACAAAAAGCCCAAAACGCTTTGGGCTTTTGTCTAATATCAGATTAATCGTTACTGAGTTTATCTTTCGTTTTCCCGACGCCTTTTTGCAGGCTGCCTTTTGCTTTATCTTTTTTTCCTTCCGCTTTTAAATCGGATTTGTCTGCCATATCACCGGCTTTGTCCTTGGCTTCACCTTTCATTTTGTTCATGCCGCCTTTTACTTTGTCTTTTAATCCATGATTGTTATCCATCATCTCTTCAGCTCCTTTTTTTAATGTGTACTTGTTTTCTTCCCTTTCGGCAATATGGTAAACCGTTCAACTGTCAGTTATTGATTTCACAGCGTTCTCCGAAGCGCAACACTTTGTAGACGGCTAATCCGTCCGACAGCTTATTTTCCGCATATTGCACCGGCAGCAGGGCAAAAAAGACATAATACGTTGAAAAATAGACAAATTGGTAAAAAAATAAGTTTGGTTCGAGGACATCCTGTATGATAAGCAGATTAATTAAAAAAATGGAAGCGAGATTAAACAGACAGCCGCCCGCATAAACAAGCGCATTCGTCAGCCGGTTATCGATCCGTAATGCACCGAACTGGCAAAAGGAATCTATGAAATAGATACGCCGGACCTGAATCGGCCCTAATTTAAAGAGGCGCTTCCCCATTCCGATATCTAACGATGCCTTGCCCCCGAATAACAAGGCCATAAAACTGTGACCGGCTACATGTATGACAGACACCATTGGCAAAATGATGAGAAAAGACATAAAAAACTTTATCATGTCATTGAATCCGAACAACAAATCCCTCCTTTCAAACTCACTCTTATTTTGCGATTTTTCCGATTTTTTCTATGTTCAAACGTAATGATGCGCAAAAAAATAACCATCTGAATCCCAGATGGTTAATCGTTATATATTGTATAAACACTCTTCTTTTTGAAGCTTCTCTCTCATGCAGATCGCTTTTTCATAAAAATACGCCGCTTCTTTATACTGTTCATGGGCGCTTGTGTAAACAGCCGCCTCTAAGGCGAAATCTTCTATATACACATACAGCGATTTTTCATTCATATAATGAAACACTTCATGAATTAAATCAAGATTGACAGATTCCAAATAAAGCGCTTGTAAAAATTTATATTTCTCTAAGCTGAATCGATCGCCGCGGTCTTTCGCGATCTTCATCCCTCTTTCATAATAAGCGAGAGCGGTTTGATCATCATGCAGTCTGAAAAGGGTGTGCGTTAAGCTGAACAGCGCCTTCGGAAGCTGTTCAAGCTGATGCTCCTCAAAGACGGGCAGCGCTTTTTTAAAGTAGCGGGCCGCTTCATCCAGCTCTCTCTTCTCAGAATAACAATTCCCCAGATTGTAAAGCGCCGATCCGATCAGGCGGGGCTGCCCTTCCAGCAAAGCTAGGCGGAGCGCTTCATCTAAATGCTCAAGCGCTTTGTCATAGTTTTTGCAGTCGATATAGTTTCCCGAGATGACGAAATGGCATTGAATTCTCCGCACTCTGTAAAAATCGTGCTCCATATACGTTTCAAGCGCCTGAATCGCGTGATTCATGGAGAAATGAGTCTGCTTCATCACATAAAAAACTTCAGACATCTTAAAGTGGAACTCTGCCCTCTCAATATCATCTTCGACAAACGAAAGTAATTTCTCAGCTTTCCGATAAAAAGAAATAGCTGAAACGTAGTTATTCTGATCGAATTCATACATGCCTCTGAATAAATGGAAATAATACTCAGATAATCCCGATATGCTGTCCGTACTTTCAATCGTTTTTTGCAGCTCGCTGTACTGGATCTGTGATTGTTCCGTGAAGTCCGGCTTGACGTAATCAAGCATAATGTGATGACGGTAGCTGATCAGCTGATAATATAACAGCAGCAGCTGGTCTTCCTCCATCTGTTGTATATCTTGGTCAATTTCCTCTTTCAGCTTTATGGCATCAGCCGCTTGAAACGTTAAAATGTGCTTGTACCATTTGTTGATTTTGACTCCAACTTGAGATGACGGAATCTCGTGTGCGGTCATGCCCCTTTCACAACCTTTTCTAATTTCTATTGGTTATATTTTATCATAATGTATGGCTTTGGAATTCATTTATCTTGATCAGCATCCATCAAAATTCCTACTTCATATATTTCGGCGGAGGCCGGGTTTTTTTGAACAAGCGCCTTCAGGTATAAAAAAGCTTGCCCCGCTCTGATCGGGCAAGCTTTTTTTCATCCGCCTATATAAGACATTTCCACTTTCTTTTTCCCGGCCGTTTTAGAAAGCGTGCGATCAATCGAATACTGATCGGTACGGTTTTTCCAGACAGAAGCGATGGCGTCCGTCAATTCATCATCAGTTAAGCCGCCGCGCACAAGCTTTCGCACATCATAGCCTCCGGAAGCGAACAGGCATGTAAACAGCTCGCCTCTGGCCGACAAGCGCGCCCTGTTGCAGGAGGCGCAAAATGCATCTGAGACTGAGGAAATCACGCCGATTTCGCCTGAACCGTCAAGGTAGCGGAACCTAGAGGCGACCTCTCCTTTATAATTCGCTTCTATCGGTTCTGTCGGCATGCTTTTATTGATCAATTCGATGATCTCCGCCTTCGTGATGACGTCTTTTTTATTCCATTGGTTCGTATTGCCGACATCCATAAATTCAATGAACCGGAGAATATGGCCCTTTTCTTTAAAATAACGCGCCATCGGCAATATGTCCTTTTCATTCACGCCCTTTTGGACGACCATGTTGATTTTCACGCCGAGATCGGCGGCTTTTGCCGCCTCAATGCCTTCAAGCACCTTGTTCACGGAAATGCCGCGGCCGTTGATGGCCTTAAATCTTTCATCCTCTAAAGAATCAAGGCTGACGGTCACCCGGTGCAGCCCCGCCTGCTTCAGTTTCTCTGCGTAGACAGGGAGCAACGATCCGTTTGTGGTCATCGCGATATCCCGAAGACCCGGAATACGCGCGAGCTTTTTGATCAATTCAGGCATATCTTTCCGCATGAGCGGCTCCCCGCCCGTCAGTCTGATTTTTTCAACGCCGAAGCGGCCGACAAACAGCTTCGCAAGCCGCTCCAGCTCTTCAAATGAGAGCAATTCTGTCTTTTGTAAAAATGGATAATCCGGTCCGAATAATTCGGCTGGCATACAGTACGTGCATCTGAAGTTGCAGCGGTCAGTGACAGAGATGCGAAGATCTCTGAGCGGTCTGTCCCTTTTGTCTGACACCCGGCGCGTTTCTGTATTCATAAGCCAAGACCCCTTTCTATTTTCCAACCCGTTCGGGATGTGTATATACATTAAATGATCCGTTTCTGACAAAACCGATCGCCGTGATGTTCAGCTCTTCCGCCATTTGCAGCGCAAGCTCGGTCGGCGCCGATTTAGAAATAACGATCGATACACCGATTTTTGCGGCTTTTAATAAGACCTCCGAGGAGATCCGGCCGCTGAAGACAATCAGCTTGTCACGGACTGGCATTCCGTTTTGCAAACAATATCCATAGAGCTTATCCAGCGCATTATGGCGGCCGATATCCGTCCGCATGAGCAGCATCTTTTCCGTATCGCACAGCGCCGCGTTATGGACGCCGCCTGTTTCTTGGAAGGTGCCGCTTCCGCTTTGCATCGTCTTCATTAATTCAAGACACGCTTCAGGGGTTATTTTGATTCGGCTGACGGCGGTTTTGGCCGTTTTGACATCCTGCTGAAAGTAAAAATGCCGGCCTTTCCCGCAGCATGAACCGATAACCCTCTTCGTATAGTCTTTTTGCTCGAGCGCTTCAGGATGCGTAAGTTCCACATACGCAAAACCGAGACTTTCATCTATTGTAAAGCTTTTAATCTCTTTTTCAAATCGAATAACGCCTTCTGACGCGAGAAATCCGATGACCAGCTCCTGTAAATGATCAGGCGTGCAGACGAGCGTAACGAATTCGCGCCCGTTCAGCATGACAGTCAATGGATACTCAGCTGCCATCCGATCTGTCGTTTTCGTTAATTCCCCTTGTTCGTAACGGTATATTTCCCTCACCGCTGTTGCTTTATCTTCCACTGTTTTCCCCTCCGCCATATCCTTCTCTTTTATTCTTCCACACTCAGCGTATTTTGTCGAATATGCGGTTTAAAAAAAGAGCCCGCTCCGGACTCTTTATGTTTCTTTATGACGCTGATTTTTGCTCAGGATAGTGAATAAAATGACTGCGGCGATAATGGCTAATATGCTGACGAAAATGAATGCGGCCAGCTTCAAAAAGATGCCGATCAGCACAAAGACCACTGCCGCCAGCACTAATATAATGCCAGCTCCTTTTAACAAACGTGTCATCTCCTTTTAGTCGTATCATTCCCGCTACCCCGGTTTCTAAACACAAAAAAGACGCCTTTCACCAGCGTCTTTTCTCAAGTCTATTCAGTTGCCAATTCCTGTGCTGCGTCATCCCAAGCCTGCTTGAATTCAGCCGCGCTGTCAGCAGAAACGTAAGTTCCTCCGCCTGCTTTGGCCGCTTGTTCAAGGTTTTCGCTTCCTTTTACACCAAAGTTAAAGCCAATGATGTTGACAATCGTGTTGACGTTCGCTTTACGGAGTTTCTGAATCTCCGCTTGAGGATTTCCGCCGCACGTTTCCTCACCGTCTGTAATTAAATAAACCACGTTTTTCCCTTTAGCTCCAAGCCGCTCAAACTCTTCTCTTGTATCAGAAAGCGCTTTTGCGATCGGTGTCCAGCCTGTCGGTTTAATTTGGCTGAGTGATTGGTCGAACGGAGACACAGAATACGGCTGAAGACCGTAAAGAGTTTCCGTTGAATTGCATGACACGGCCTTTCCGGACATTTTGTTGTTGCCTTTATGCCCGAATACCCGCAGCATCAGATTCGTATCTTCAGGAAGGACTTCTGCAAATGATTTGACCGAATCCTTTGCAACGTCAATTTTACGCTCTCCATCGGTTTTTTGGATCATACTGCCGCTTGCGTCAAACAAAACAGCAACGTTTGTTTCCTCATGCGTTTTCTCAGCCGCAAAAACAGGTGATCCGAGAGAAAGCGTCAAAAGACCGACAATCCCCGCAGTAAACATTTTTTTCATCATACTCATTCCTCTCCATTTGTTTTTCGCCGATGGGCCCCTCGGCTCTCCTTTATGCTAGATTAGGCAACAGTAAAAAGATATAGGACGAGGTGCCTCTTATGGCGATAACGGCAAACCCCCAAAAAATGGTTAATATAGACGCTTCATCCTAAAAAGATTGGATAAAATATGACAGCCTTGATGGCTTTTTTCGTCCTTTTTGTAATATAAGGCGGGAAACTGATTCTTTTTACAGTTTTCTCTTCAACTGTTTTTGAATAATTTGTTAAAATTATGACAAAAAAAAGGCGCCGAAAACGGCGCCTTTTTTTATTCCGCTAATGTACGTGCTTCCATTGTAAAAATGCGATTGATATCCTTCTTGCTTTGGGCTTCGTAGTATTTTCCTCCGCCCGCTTTGGCAATTTCATGGAGCTGGCCGTTGTAGCCTTCTTTAAAGTCAAATCCGATGACATTGACCTTAAT
Source organism: Bacillus sp. YC2 (assembly GCF_019891195.1). Taxonomy (NCBI): domain Bacteria; kingdom Bacillati; phylum Bacillota; class Bacilli; order Caryophanales; family Bacillaceae; genus Bacillus; species Bacillus sp. YC2. The sequence goes on from NZ_JAHXDO010000001.1 coordinate 571,363, forward strand.
ATGATGTTTACGAAGTTCTTTTGCCGTCTGAATCGGATTTCCGCCGCATGTCTCCTCGCCGTCAGTTAAAAGATAAACCGCTTTATGACCGACTTTGCGCCCTTCGTTAAAAGAAGCCTTCGCATCTTCTAACGCTTTTGCGATCGGTGTCCAGCCCGTAGGTCCGATTCCGTTAAGGGAGTTCAAAAAGCTCTGTCTGTCAAATGCCTGGAATCCGTATACGCCGCGGATGGATTGACAAGATTGTACTTTTCCTGAATTTTTATTATTTCCTTCAGAACCGAATACCGTCATTCTGACTTGTGACTTATACGGAAGTGAGTCCGCAAAACGAACGATTTCATCTTTTGCCATGCTGTATTTAGAAACGCCGTCTATCCGTTTCGCCATACTGCCGCTTGCATCCAGCAAAATGGCGATATTTTTTTTAGGTTTGATGATTGTTTCGCTTGCTTTTTCAGCAGCAAAAGCAGGAGATGCAGCAGTCAGCAGCAATCCCAGCATGAGTATAAGTGAAAATGTTTTTTTCATCGCTCTTCCCCTTTTCAAAATGTTTCACGTTCAACGCCGAACAATTCCTATCGTATATGAGATGAAAAGGGAAATAAATAGGACGGGCTTCCTCTTTATTTTTGCGTATATTCACATAGAAGCGGCTGTTTATATCAGGAATTTCACCTGCCATGTGAGAACCGGATCACGATTGTCAGCCTTTAGGCTTTCGTTATATGAGTCTGTTGGTGCCCTCACCATTTTTGGAATAGTTTTCCGCAAAAAAAGACGCTTATTTAAGCGTCTACTTTTTTGCCATATATTTGTTTAAAAACGCGTCAGCGTCGGAAATGTCTATTCCCTGATAATAATGCTTCACAATATCCGTAACGGACTTTCCTTGCTCCGCCATGTAATTGGCGCCGTATTGGCTCATGCCGACGCCGTGGCCGAATCCTTTTGTCGTAATCGTGATGCTGCTGCCGTTTCGTTTCCATTCAAAATCGGCTGAGCGCAGACCGAGTTTTTCCCGAATGTCCCTTCCCTTCAGCTTCTTGCCGTTTATTACAGCTGTCGCGACTTGATGGCCGGGTGTTCTGGCGGTAATCTGCCCCACCGTATTTTGTCCCGAGAGCTGAACGCCGAGCTTCTGCTGAAACTCCGCAACGCTCACTGTTTGAGTGGAGAGGTATTTAGACGATTTTTTATCCCATGGGCTTTGCACGCTTTTTAAATAAGGAATGGCGCTTGTCCAATAGGCTTCTGCATTTTCTGTATAACCGTTGCTTGTAGAGAAAAAGGACGCCTCAATCGGCTTGTTGTCATACGTTAAAATTTTGCCCTGCGTGCTGGCTACCGCATTTGTAATTTTCTTCAGGTTTTGAGCGTAATGAGATCCCCATTCTTTTTTCAGCTGGCTTTTGCTTTGATAGACTTGAAACATTTGCGTGTCGTCCACAAGCGATCCTTTCGGCGCCTGGACGGCAGAGTCAGCTACCATTAGCCTGACAATAAACGTTCGGGCTGCGAGCGCCTGGGCTTTTAATGCCTCAGGTTTAAAATTTACGGGCATTTCGGAAGCCACGACTCCGATGACGTACTCTTCAAGCGGAATGTTTTCTACAGAATGTTTGGATGTCCGATAGACCGGAATAGATACAGGCGATTCTTTCAATGTCTCTGCTCCTTTTGCCTCTCTTATGGTGTGTGTTGTTCTGTGTCCGGATTCTCTGTTCAGCGCAGCTCCTTTTTCTGTCTGAAACGGAATGACAAGGAGCGTGGGCACGAGAAGAATGAGAACACATAGCCCGGATAGTAGAAATACAATTGGTTTCATATATCAGCTGCCTCCTGCTCGGGATTCGACTCTACTTCATCTTATGGGCAGGGACAAGCTAATATGACAATCCTTTTTGGACAGAATCTTTATTCCTTTTATTCACGTTAAAACGTATTCTTTTTTGCAAATCAGAGCATAATAATGATGATAAACCCTATGAAAAAACAGTATGCCAGATTGACATACTGTTTTAGAAAAATTATGCGTTTAAGTCTGTTACGACTTCTTTGTTTTCTTGCTCAGCCGCCGTTTCATCTACTACACGTTCGATGTCGGCGCCGATGCCCGCAAGTTTTTTGTGGAAGTCCACGTAACCGCGGTCTAAATGCTTCAGTTCCGTGACGCGTGTATGACCTTCAGCCACTAATCCCGCAAGAATCAGCGCCGCGCCCGCACGCAAGTCCGTAGCGGCAACTTCTGCACCTTGCAGCTGTACAGGACCGTTAATGATAACTGAACGGCCTTCAATTTTAATGTCTCCGTTCATCCGGCGGAATTCTTCAGCGTGCATAAAACGGTTTTCAAACACGGTTTCTGTAATCATGCTTGTTCCGCCCGCACGGAGAAGCAGTGCCATCATTTGCGACTGCATGTCGGTAGGGAAACCAGGGTGAGGCATCGTTTTAATGTCGATCGGTTTCAGCTGGGCAGGTCCGATGACACGAAGGCCCTCTCCTTCGTCCGTAATTTTAACTCCCATTTCTTCCATCTTAGCGATTAAAGACGTAAGATGTTCAGGAACCGCACCTTTTACTAATACGTTTCCTTCCGTAATAGCCGCTGCTACCATAAAGGTACCCGCTTCAATACGGTCAGGGATAATATTGTGTCTTACGCCGTGAAGCTTGTCGACACCTTCAATTTTAATGGTGCCGGTGCCCGCTCCGCGGATTTTGCCGCCCATTGCATTGATATAATTTGCTAAGTCAACGATTTCAGGCTCTTTCGCCACGTTTTCAAGCGTTGTCGTTCCTTCAGCTAAAGCAGCAGCCATAATCAAGTTTTCTGTCGCACCCACACTTGGGAAATCCAAATAGATTTTTGCGCCTTGCAGACGGCCTTCCACTTCTGCTTCAATAAAGCCGTTGCCTACTTTGATTTTTGCGCCCATTGCTTCAAAGCCTTTTAAATGCTGGTCAATCGGTCTTGAGCCGATCGCGCAGCCTCCCGGAAGCGCTACTCTTGAATGACCTGTACGGGCTAAAAGAGGCCCCATCACAAGCACTGACGCGCGCATTTTACGCACATATTCAAAAGGTGCTTCTGTTTCTAAAGCGTAAGAAGCGTCTACTGTAACTTCATTATTCTCAAAATGCACATCTGCTCCTAAATGACGCAACACTTCGTTAATTGTATATACATCGGAGAGCGTAGGTACATCACATATTACGCTTTTTTCTTCACTTGCTAATAAAGATGCAGCGATAACAGGTAAAACGGCATTTTTAGCTCCTTCAACCTTAACTGTGCCGTTTAACTTCTGACCGCCGCGGACGATGATTTTTTCCAAGGTATTCCCCTCCGCGTCCCTATATTCTCTATATTAATATTCAGTCGTGACGATTGGTGTGCCAACCGTAACGGTATGTTTTTCGCCCATTCCCGCATTTCTAAGCGCAATTTGCACATTCATCTTATGCTTTGATGTCATGATGTAATCTGTCCACTTACTTGTAAATGCAGAAACAGAAACGAAATGAGGCTCAACTACATGTTCAACTGGACTTGCTTCAAATTCTTTCATGATTTGATCTGCTTTTTTTTGCAAAACAATACTCATATTATCATTTAAATGACCCTTTAGACAAGTAAAAATAAATACTTTATTTTGAAATATGTCATGTGCCTGCCGTTCAAACTGTTCATATGTATCATTCCAGCTTTCCGGTTGCTCCGGGCTCATTTGCTCATATAATAAATACGAAGTTGGGTTCTGGTTTTTGAGGGTAGTGATGAGCTGCAGTTTAAAAGTTGTATGATTTTTTTTGTCAGAATACGTGCCGACAGCCTTTACGATTTTGTCTTCCTGTGCGACATCCCAACGGTATTGCGGGTTCTGCGTTTGTAATTGCTTCACTTTTTCATCAAAATCATTCAGTGACAGGTTCAAGTTTTCTTTCGCGTGCAGCGTCCATTCATCAACAGTCACCTGCTGCCGCTCCATACCCGCAGCGATTTGGGCAAGCGGTGACAGCTCACTCGCATGAATGGAATGAAACACCGCAATTAAGGCGCTTAAAAAGACAAAAAACAGAATGGCACGGCCTGCTCTTTTTTTCTTCATATCGTTCTCTCCCCCTTACTCCCATTTTTGCCGGAGCCGGGGAAAGCAATACATGGAAAACTTCGTCAAAACTCGCCAGGCGTATGAAGAAAAAATTGGTTTCTCCTCCATCCATTCCCGTCATTTCGACTGATGAAACAGCTTAAAACAAGTATGGCAGCTGCTTCGAATAGGTAAGATAATCTAAAAAGAAATTCGCGACTGCCGTTCCGATCGCAATTGTGAGAAGAATGATCAGGAGTCTGGCCTGCACCACTTTCCCTTTTCGGATCAGCGGGTCAAAGTTGACGGCTTGAAGCGCCCACCATGTAACCGCAATACATACTAAATGAATCAAAATGCTGATTGCGGCCTGCTGTCCCAATACATTCACAAATTCCATCTCCTTTCATTTTCTTTTCCGCCCCCTCACATCCTCTCTTATTATATAAGAAGATGAGAGAAAGATGATCATTTTCGCATCAGAATTTTTATCCATAATTAGGGGAAACCCCCGCTTAATTGTCCGTTCATCGGCATGGTATACTTTTTTGGAAAGGAGATGGGAATATGAATCATTCCTTTTTTCGTCCGGAAAAGCAATATGGAGATTTACTGCCCGTATTTGAACATGAGTGGGAAGCAATTGCATTCTACTATGATTATAGACAGTCCCAAACAGAGGAACTGAATGAATTGTGTCAGTTTTATAACATCTCCCTCGATTATTCGCGCAACAGCCTTAAGGAATTGGAATCCCTCTACTACCAAAGCATCAGAGAACTGCTTTTGGCGGATTGGAATCTGCCGATAGACGAGTTTGAAAAAATGCTGAGCGTGTACGTCATAGACTGCGCCATTACGCACCATGACGACGCCGAATGGGTCGTCAAGCCTTATCCGTATACGGACGGGGCTTATACGACAGGCGTCAGAAGAGGAAATAAAACATGGCATACCGACAACTGCTGCGAACATTTATACCTGCAAAAAGAAGAGGATCATCCGCTGCTTGCAGTCTTTGAATCTCTTATGCGCTAATATAGAAAAAGAATCCTTCTCAGACAGCCGAGAAGGATTCTTTTTTAATTTCCTGCAACATCCAATCTGTTTACAGCCCGCTGTAACGCAAGCTCAGCCCGACGAATGTCAGTATCATCTGATCGTTTGTTCAAACGGTCTTCCGCCCGCTTCTTCGCAGCAAGGGCGCGCTCTTTATCAATGCCTTCCGCTGTTTCTGCGGCTTGTGCAAGGATAGTGACCTGATCAGGACGGACTTCTAAAAATCCGCCGCTGACAGCCGCCAATTCGGTCTGGCCGTCCTTTTTCAGGCGGACGACGCCGATTTTAAGCGGAGCCACGGTCGGAATATGGCCTGGCAAGATACCGAGATCGCCGCTCTCGGCTCTTACACTCACCATTTCAATATCAGCATCATATACTGGGCCGTCGGGAGTAACGATATTGACTTTAACGGTCTTCATGCTTTTACCCTCCTAGGACCAGATTAAACTTCTACACCCATCTCTTTTGCATTCTCAATGACTTCTTCAATACGTCCTACGAGACGGAACGCATCTTCCGGAAGATGATCATATTTACCGGACAGGATTTCTTTAAAGCCTTTTACCGTTTCTTTAACAGGCACATAAGAACCCTTTTGTCCCGTAAACTGTTCAGCTACGTGGAAGTTTTGAGAAAGGAAGAACTGGATACGGCGTGCGCGGTGAACGACAAGCTTGTCTTCTTCACCCAATTCATCCATACCGAGAATTGCGATAATATCCTGTAATTCCTTGTAGCGCTGAAGCGTTGACTGTACTTCACGGGCAACCGCGTAATGCTCTTCTCCGACAATTTCCGGAGCTAGTGCGCGGGATGTAGAAGCCAACGGATCAACCGCAGGGTAGATACCCATCTCAGTTAATTTACGTTCAAGGTTTGTCGTCGCATCCAAGTGAGCGAACGTCGTTGCCGGAGCCGGGTCAGTATAGTCATCGGCAGGCACGTAAATCGCCTGAATAGATGTTACTGAACCAACGTTTGTAGACGTGATACGCTCTTGAAGCTGACCCATTTCTGTTGCAAGCGTCGGCTGGTAACCAACCGCAGAAGGCATACGTCCGAGAAGGGCGGAAACCTCTGAACCCGCTTGTGTGAAACGGAAAATGTTATCAATGAAGAACAGTACGTCCTGTCCTTGCTGATCACGGAAATGCTCAGCCATTGTAAGACCCGTCAGTGCCACACGCATACGCGCGCCCGGCGGCTCGTTCATTTGTCCGAAGACCATGGCTGTTTTCTTGATAACGCCTGAATCGCTCATTTCGTAGAAAAGGTCGTTCCCTTCACGAGTACGTTCTCCTACGCCGGCGAATACAGAGATACCGCCGTGCTCTTGGGCGATGTTGTTGATTAATTCCTGGATTAATACGGTTTTACCTACACCGGCACCGCCGAATAATCCGATCTTACCGCCCTTAATATAAGGAGCCAGCAAGTCAACAACCTTAATTCCCGTTTCAAGAATCTCAACTTCTGTTGAAAGCTGATCAAATGAAGGAGCTGATCTGTGGATCGGATCCTTTTGGGCATCCGCAGGAAGCGGCTCATTTAAATCAATTTTTTCTCCAAGTACGTTAAATACGCGTCCAAGTGTAACGTCACCGACAGGAACCGAAATCGGAGCCCCTGTATCAACGGCTTCCATTCCGCGCTGAATTCCGTCCGTAGATGCCATGGCAATCGTACGAACTGTATCGTCGCCTAAATGAAGAGCAACCTCTAGCGTTAGATCGATGCCTTCATTTTCGCCTGTAGCTGGCTGTGAAACTTTAATCGCATTGTAAATCGCAGGCAAATGGCCGTCTTCGAAACGTACGTCGACAACCGGTCCAAGCACCTGACTCACGCGTCCTTTCTTCATCGCTATCCCTCCTGCCAAAATCTTTCTATTCTAAAGCGGCTGCACCGCCGACAATTTCTGTAATTTCTTGCGTAATCGCCGCTTGGCGAGCACGGTTATATGAAAGCGAAAGTGAATCAATGAGTTCTTTCGCATTATCAGTCGCATTTTTCATCGCTGTCATTCTCGCAGCGTGTTCACTTGCTTTACTGTCAAGAAGCGCACCGAAAATTAAGCTTTCCGCATATTGAGGAAGCAACACTTCGAGAACCTCTTCTTCATCCGGCTCAAATTCGTAAGAAGCCGTCCGTTTTCCGCCGCTTGTTCCGAAATCAGATAACGGCAGCACCTTTTTCTCCGTCACTTCCTGCGTAATCGCACTGACAAAATGGTTGTAAACCAAATGCAGTTCATCAAAAGCGCCGTCGATAAACATTTGAACCGTCTGACGGGTCAAATCCTTGATCTGAGAAAAAGCGACCTCGTCGCCAAGCCCTACTAGTTCAGACAAAATCGGCATTTCCCGCTTTTTGAAGAAATCGCGGCCGACTCTTCCGATCGCAATCACCGTGTATTCGTCCTTAGACTGATGGCGTTCTTGGATGGTGCGGTAAGCATTTCTCAGAACCGAACTGTTAAACGCACCCGCAAGCCCGCGGTCAGACGTAATGACGAGATACGCCGTCTTCTTCACTTCTCTTGAGACAAGCATCGGATGTTTCGCATTTTTCGCGCCTTTTCCGACGTTAAAGACAACCTCCTGGATCTTATCCATATACGGAGCAAATGATTTCGCGTTGGTTTCCGCGCGATTCAGCTTTGCGGCGGATACCATCTGCATGGCTTTTGTAATCTGGCTTGTTTTTTTCGTTGACGTGATCCTTGACTTAATATCGCGTAATGAGGCCAAAGATTTCACCACCTTTATTCTTCATTTGCGTAAAAAGAGAGAAAAAGAGAACCTTTTTCTCTCATCTGCATAAGGGTTAGTTGCTTGGTGCAAATGTGCGTTTGAAGCCTTCCAGCGCCGCAGCGAAATCTTCGTCTGCAGGAAGGTTTCCTGTTTGCGCAATGCTGTCAAGCAGCTCTTTATGGTTTTGGTCAAGGTACATATAGTACTCTTCTTCAAAACGTCTGATATCCGCAACCGGAATATCATCAAGATATCCTTTTGTCAGCGCATAAAGAATGGCAACCTGTTTTTCAACCGGAAGCGGCTTGTTCAAATCTTGCTTCAGAACTTCAACTGTACGCGCACCGCGGTTCAGCTTCGCCTGAGTCGCTTGGTCAAGATCAGATCCGAATTGAGCGAATGCTTCAAGCTCACGGTATGAAGCAAGGTCAAGACGCAGTGTGCCCGAAACCTTTTTCATCGCCTTGATTTGGGCTGATCCGCCGACACGGGAAACCGATAATCCGGCATTGATCGCAGGACGCACGCCTGAGAAGAACAAGTCGGATTGAAGGAAGATCTGTCCATCTGTAATGGAAATAACGTTTGTCGGGATATAAGCAGAGATATCACCGGCTTGTGTTTCAACGAACGGCAATGCCGTAATTGATCCTGCGCCTTTTGCGTCACTCAGCTTTGCTGCGCGCTCAAGAAGGCGGGAGTGAAGATAGAATACATCCCCAGGGAATGCTTCACGGCCCGGCGGACGGCGAAGAAGCAATGACAGCTCACGGTAAGCGGCTGCTTGTTTGGATAAATCATCATACACGACGAGAACGTGCTTGCCGTTGTACATGAATTCTTCGCCCATCGTAACCCCTGCATACGGTGCAAGGTAAAGAAGCGGAGCAGGCTGTGATGCAGACGCCGTTACGACAATCGTGTAATCAAGCGCGCCGTGCTTACGCAATGTTTCCACTACGCCGCGGACTGTAGATTCCTTTTGTCCGATCGCTACGTACACACAGATCATGTCCTGGTCTTTTTGGTTTAAGATGGTATCAATCGCAACAGATGTTTTACCTGTCTGACGGTCCCCGATGATCAGCTCACGCTGTCCGCGGCCGATCGGAATTAATGCGTCGATCGCTTTAATACCCGTTTGCAGCGGTTCATGGACTGATTTACGATCCATAACACCGGGTGCCTGGCTTTCAATCGGGCGGGTTTTGCTTGTCAGAATCGGGCCTAGTCCGTCTACCGGCTGTCCCAGCGGATTGACAATACGTCCGATTAATTCTTCGCCTACAGGAACTTCCATGATGCGGCCCGTTCTTTTGACCTCATCTCCTTCACGGATATCTCTGTAAGGCCCTAAGATAACGATACCTACGTTTGATTCTTCAAGGTTTTGAGCCATACCCAAAACGCCGTTTGAGAATTCAACAAGTTCACCGGCCATACAATTGTCAAGGCCATGTACACGCGCAATACCGTCTCCGACTTGGATGACTGTACCTACGTCATGAACTTCAATTTCAGATTGGTAATTTTGAATTTGCTGCTTTATCAGCGTGCTAATCTCTTCAGCTTTGATGCTCACTTAGGTTTCACCCCTTCTATCGATTTCCTCCGGCAAGTTGACGTTCCATGCGCTGAAGCTTTCCGCTCACGCTTCCGTCAAAAATCCGGTTTCCAATGCGGACCTTAATTCCGCCTATTAAATCCGTCTGCACTTCATTTCTGATTCTGAGCGAAGCGACTCCGGCTTTTTTTGCAAATACTTGAGATAAAGATAACATTTCCGCCTCTGACAGCGGCTTTACTGAATACACAACCGCGTCCTCTGTTTGGCGGGCCTGATTGGCGAGTTTGATGAACTCGTCTGTGAGATCAGGCACAATCGAAGACCGGCGGCGGTCAATCAAAAGAAAAATTGTATGCAGCACAGACTCAGACAGTGCGCCGAACGAATGCTGAATCAGCTCTTTTTTCTTAGCAGCCGATACCTTCGGATGGCTTAACACTTCCTGCAGCCCGGCTTCGTTTTGGAAAACTTCTTTTATTACGGTAAGCTCTTCTTCGATTTCATTGATTTGAGAGGTCTCAACGGCAATGTCGAAAAGCGCTGACGCGTATCGTTTAGAGACAGCAGATCCACTCATCGGCTTTCTCCTACCTCTTTAAGATAGTCCTGAATCAGTTTTTCCTGAGCTTGTTCATCAAGCTCTTTCTCAATGACTTTCGATGCGATTAAGACAGAAAGTGATGCGACTTGCTCGCGAAGAGCGGAAACGGCTTGTTCTTTTTCTTTTACAATTTCGGTTCTCGCCGCTTCTTTCAATCTTTCAGACTCGGCACGCGCAGCCTGGATAATATCTTCCTTCTGCTTCTCACCAAGTTTTTTCGCATTTTCAATGAGTGATTGTGATTCCTGTTTTGCTTCTTTTAAAAGAACGCGCTGCTCTTCAATCAGCTGCTGCGCTTCTTTATTTCTTTCTTCAGCGGACGTAATTTCGCCGGCGATATGATCTTCACGCTGTTTCATTATATTTAATAGCGGTCCCAGAGCGAATTTCTTGAGAAGCGCTAATAAAATTAACATAGCTAACAATTGGAATAGGATATCTCCGCCGTTAAACGACAGTCCTAATTCAAGAGGTAATTGAGACATCTACTACGGCAACTCCCTTCTGCAGGTTTTCTCTGCTGATAAAAAGCCGTTTCAGACCGGCCTGCTTATCAGACATAAAGCAATGGCGAAGGTTCTCTTAGAGTGATCTTCGCCATTTTTAGTTCATATAAGGCTTTTTTGCTTAGCCAAAGAACGCTAAGAACGCGATAACGACAGCGATAATAGGAAGGGCTTCAACTAATGCGATACCCATGAACATAAGAGTTCTCAGTTCTTTTCCTGCTTCCGGCTGACGGGCAATTCCCTCTACCGTACGTGAAACAATCAAACCGTTACCAATACCTGCACCAAGTGCGCCTAAACCAATTGCAATCGCAGCTGCTATTAAATTCATGAAAAAGTTCCTCCTTTAAATGTTATCCGAATGGATATATGTTTTAATGATCATGACTGATTTTGTGTGACATGTACACCATCGTCAGCATCGTAAAGATAAACGCCTGGATGGTTCCGATGAACAAGCTGAACGCCTGCCATGCAAGCATCGGGATAATGGCTCCGACTGTGCCGACCAAACCGAGAAAGAAGCTGTCTGAGTAGAAATTCGTCGCAAGACCTGCAAGGAGGCCCAGAAGGATTTCTCCGGCGAAAATGTTACCGTAAAGACGAAGTCCGAGTGTCAGCGTATTCGCGAACTCTTCAATGATCTTCATCGGGAACATAAGCGGAACCGGTCTGAGGTAATCCTTAGAATATTCCTTCAAACCTTTCATCTTCACGCCGTAATAGTGAGTCAGAGACACTACCATAACGGCAAGAGTCAGGGTAATGGCCGGATCAGCCGTCGGTGATTTCCACCAAAGGTCGTGTCCGACTGTTACGGAAAACGGCAGCCCCAGCATATTTGATACAAATATGTACATCAGCAAGGTTACACCAAGCGCCAAGAAGTTAGCCCCTGTTTTTAAATCCATTGTACTGCCTATAATATTGCGGACAAAATCAACAATCCATTCCATGAAGTTCTGGGCTTTTCCGGGACGGATGGACAGCGTTCTCGTAGTAAGAATCGCAATCAGCAGCACAATCACACTCGCCACAGTTATCATCAGAATGTTTGTCGCATTAAAAGTAAGACCAAACAAATCAAAAGTTCTGTAATTGTGATTCAATGGGTTTTCACCTCTCTTCCATTGATGAACGTTTGAGCTGAATAATGGAATCTATCATAATGACGGGATAAATTGTCATTAATCCAATAATTACGCTTGCCACACTCACTTGGCCGGGGTATTTAAATGCGATAGCCATCGCAAGTATCGCATTGCACCAACGCGCTGCGCTCCCGAGTGATCGTATGGACTTTCCTTTTGCTGCGGCTTTGTCAAAAGCATTCATTCTTCTGATCAAGAGCCAAAGATTAAACAAACTGAAAACAGTGCCCAAAATGAGGCCTAAAAAAATGGTTTTATACGCCGTAAACCCATATCCCAGCAAATAGATTGCTAAGATTACAAATACATATCTTCGTTGTCTGCGGAATGTAAGATTGGGATCGTCCATCAACTATCTGTCTCCTGATGAAAAAGTAATATAATTCCTGGATACGGCAATACAAGCGGTTAACCCTAGCAGAAGCCCGCAAAACGGCCTTGTTCGAAAAAACCATTCATCCTCATGATCATACGGGATGCTGTTTCATTCGCTTAGATAAATCCTCATAAAACGGGTTTTTTTGGAGGATTTAAAATGAGGATGGATACTAGAAATGAAAGCAATGAAAACCTTCTCATAATACCCTCGTTTAGCATACAATAGCCCCTAACATGTGTCAATCTGTTTAAAGTTAAAAAACTTTTTATACTAAAAGCATACACAGAATGTTCACATTTTCACCTATAAATGTATGAAAGCTCCCCATTCAGCAAAAAACTGGATAAAAAAAGAAAACCCGCGATGAGGTTTTCCCAATTTATTTCGTTCCGTACAAACGGTCTCCCGCGTCGCCGAGTCCCGGAACGATATAGCCTTTTTCGTTTAATTTTTCATCGAGAGCTGCGATGTAAATATCAACGTCCGAATGATGTTTTTGCAGCTCTTCCACACCTTCAGGAGCCGCCACAAGACACATAAAGCGGATGTTTCTTGCGCCGCGTTTCTTCAGGCTGTTAATCGCTTCAACCGCGGAGCCTCCCGTCGCAAGCATCGGGTCCACGACGATAAATTCACGTTCTTCTACATCGGAAGGAAGCTTGACATAGTATTCCACCGGTTTTAAGGTTTCCGGATCACGGTATAACCCGACATGTCCCACTTTGGCGGCGGGGATTAATTTCAGCATGCCGTCTACCATTCCGAGACCCGCTCTCAGGATCGGCACGATACCGAGTTTCTTCCCTGAAATCACTTTGGATGTCGCTGTTTGAACAGGTGTTTTCACTTCCACTTCTTTAAGAGGAAGATCACGTGTAATTTCAAACGCCATCAGTGAAGCGACTTCGTCCACAAGGTCTCTGAAATCCTTTGTGCCTGTATTTTCATTCCGAATATATGTCAGCTTGTGCTGGATTAAAGGATGATCAAATACGTAAACCTTTCCCATACTGTGTTCAGCTCCTTTTTCTTTGTCCGAGTGACTTTTTCACACTTCTATTGATTCTACAGAAAAAGACAGCGAGTTTCAAGAAAATCGGCAAAAAAACCCGCCGGATTAAGGTTCCGGCGGGTTTCTTCCTATTAATAATCGAGTTCTTTATATAAAGGGAACTTTTCAGTTAAGGCAGCCACACGCTGTCTCGCTTCTTCAAGTTTCGCTTCATCTTCATGGTTTTTCAGCGCAAGGCCGATGATGGCGCCGACCTCTTCAAGCGCGTCACCGTCAAAACCGCGGCTTGTCACAGCTGCCGTACCGAGACGGATGCCGCTTGTGACAAATGGTTTTTCCGGATCGTAAGGGATCGCGTTTTTATTTGATGTGATGCCGATTTCATCAAGCACATGCTCCGCCACTTTTCCTGTCAAACCGAGAGAACGAAGGTCAACAAGCACAAGGTGGTTATCCGTTCCGCCTGACACAAGCTGAATGCCCTCTTTGTTCAGAGACTCGGCAAGGCGCTGCGCATTCGAAATAACGTTTTGCGCATATGCTTTGAAATCATCTTGCAGCACTTCCCCGAAAGAAACGGCTTTCGCTGCGATAACATGCATAAGCGGCCCGCCTTGAATACCAGGGAAAATCGATTTATCAATCTTTTTGCCGAACTCTTCGCGGCAAAGGATCATTCCTCCGCGCGGTCCGCGAAGCGTTTTGTGAGTCGTTGTCGTTACAAAATCTGCGTATGGAACCGGGTTCGGATGAAGACCGGCAGCGACAAGCCCCGCGATATGAGCCATGTCGACCATAAATAAAGCGCCGACTTCATCAGCGATTTCACGGAATTTTTTAAAGTCAATTGTACGGGGATATGCGCTCGCTCCGGCAACGATAAGTTTAGGCTTATGCGCCAGCGCTTTTTCACGTACATCTTCATAATCTATATATTGCGTGTCTTTATCGACACCGTATTCTACAAAGTTGTATTGAACACCGCTGAAGTTAACCGGGCTTCCGTGTGTTAAGTGGCCGCCGTGGGAGAGGTTCATCCCGAGCACTGTGTCGCCGTGCTCTAAAATCGTGAAGTAAACAGCCATGTTCGCCTGAGCGCCTGAGTGCGGCTGTACGTTTACATGCTCTGCTCCGAAAATTTCTTTCGCGCGGTCACGGGCGATGTCCTCAACGACATCAACGTGCTCACAGCCTCCGTAGTAGCGTTTGCCGGGGTAGCCTTCAGCATATTTGTTCGTTAATACAGAGCCTTGGGCTTCCATTACCGCTTCCGTTACGAAGTTTTCAGAAGCAATTAGTTCGATCTTAGTCTGTTGACGCTTACGCTCATCCTTGATGGCGTTAAACACTTGTTTATCTTGTGCAGGTAAATGTTTCATCAGCGAGATCCTCTCCTATCCGTTTCCTGTTCTTTATTTTTATCACCCTTATTGTACATGGTTTTTCAGGTGAATGTAACAGCTTTTTTAAAAAAATCACAAAATTTAATCAGAAAACACGAACATTAATAACGAAATAAGAAACCATTATTCGCATTCATATACGGCCCGTACTCCGCCGATCAGCTTTGGTCTTGTGCGGGCCATTGTCACGCGGGCTTCTCCGAGCTCACGGCTTGATATACGGATAGGTACGGCAACGGGTTTTAAATGCATACCGATGAATGTCTCACCGATGTCGATTCCGGCGTCAGCCTGGATGGCTTCGGCAAGCACGGGGGATTCCATCTGCCTGTAAGCATAAGAGGCCATCGCCCCGCCGGCTTTTGGAACGGGTACGGCTGAAACAATGGGAAGCCTGAACAGCTCAGCTGTTTCCGCCTCAATGACAAGCGCTCTGTTTAAATGCTCACAGCATTGAAAAGCGAGATGTATGCCGGTTTTCTCCTTAAATTCGGCAAGTCCGCCGTAAATCAGCTCGGCCCACTCTCCGCTCCCCGAGGTGCCGATCCGGCTTCCGGCAGCTTCGCTCGTACTGCATCCGATCACAAGCAGGCTGCCGCTTTTCAGCCTGGCCTGCTCTTGAAATTCAGCCAGCATGTCCGTCCATTTTTGTTTCGTCTGTTCCATGTCCAGCACCTCTTACAGATTTTTTTCTTCGTAATCTGCGATTTTGCCAATCCGTCTTTCGTGGCGGCCGCCCGTAAATTCAGTCGTCAGCCAGATTTTTGCGATTTCGCGGGCCAGTCCGGGTCCGATCACGCGTTCTCCCATGGCGAGAATATTCGTATCATTGTGTTCACGTGTAGCCTTTGCGCTGAAGGTGTCATGCGCAAGCGCACAGCGTATTCCTTTTACTTTGTTTGCGGAGATGCTCATGCCGATGCCTGTGCCGCAAATTAAAATGCCTCTGTCGACTTCTCCGCTCACCACTTTTTCCGCTACCGGAAAAGCGTAGTCAGAGTAATCGACAGAGCCGCTTCCGCACTCACAGCCCATATCAATATACTCAATCTGCAATTCATCCAATAGACCCTTTATTTCCTCGCGGATATGGACGCCGCCGTGATCTGACGCTATAGCTACTTTCATTTATTTACCTCCTAGGTGTGGTTGTGCGAAGACATCCCTCTGTGGCTTGTCCTTTTCGTTTTTAGACTCCTGCGATGTCTGTTGACTTTATTCTACTCTTTCAAGTCCGTTTTGCAAATGACCTGTTTGCATATTTTCTGACAACTTACTTGCTTTCTTCGTCAAGCAATTGATCGGCAAGAAGTGTAAGCAGCTCCTCCAGCTCGTCTCTCGTCTGTTTATAGACGTCAAGCGAACCGCCGAACGGATCTGAAATGTCTCCGCTGCGCCCCGTCACATATTCTTTAATGGTAAATACTTTGTCCCGGCTGTTTTCAAACCGGCTGATAATGAGCTGTTTATGCTGTTCTGTCATGGCCAGCACCAGATCCGCCGTCTCTATATGTTCTTCCGATAAGGGAGATGAGCTGTGGTTGAGAGCAATCCGTTTTTCAAACAGCGCTTCTACGGCATGGGCCGATGCTTTTCCGTACGGAGAGGCGAACACTCCGGCCGAGCCGGCGCTGACGGTAAGCCCTTTTGTTTCCGCGATTGATTTAAAAAGCGCCTCAGCCATCGGACTGCGGCACGTGTTTCCTGTACAAACAAATATAATCTTCATGTCCGTCACCTCTTACTTCTTATTATAAATGAAGAAAAAAGAAACGGCATCTTCGTTTCTTTTTTTAAAAGTATCTTATAGCGGCAAAAGCAGTTTAAGCCCAAACCCGATTAATATCGTTCCGCCCAGCGCTTCGCTGTAGGAGCCGAGCCATGACTGCACCTTACTTCCGATCAAAAGGCCCGCCCATGTTAAGATGGTGCTGAATGCCCCGAACAGCGCAACGGCTAAAAGCGGCTTTGAGCCGTACATTCCGAGGCCGAGCCCGACAGAAAAGCTATCAAGGCTGACTCCGACCGCAAATAATAATAATCCAGCTCCCGCCGGAGAAATGAACGGCTCTTCTGATTGTTTAAACGCGGCGAAAATCATCTGGACCCCCAAAATGAAAAGCAGAGATCCGCCTACGTAAACAGCAAGCATCCCCAAAAAACCGGACAGCAGCTGTCCCGCGGCCATCCCGGCCAGCGGCATGATGACATGGAACAGCCCGATAACGAACCCTATATGAAAAATCTGCCGTTTTCTAAGCCGGACCATCCCCATCCCAAGCCCGACAGAAAAAGCATCCATTCCCAAAGCAAATGCCATCATGCTTAAGGCCAAAAGCTCCCCTATGAATACACTCGACATGATATAAAAACCCCCTTGGACATGCCCGCTTTTTTAGCTTATGCATGTCCGATAAGGGGTAGAACTTTTAATAGATAACGGTGCCTCCGGCGGCTTTCATAAGCCTGTTCATCACGGCAAGGCCCACTCCCGTATCAGGAAAGGATTCAGAAATGATCATGTCCACCTCTGCTTCATCAAAGCTGCGGAGCGCATCATATAATGAAGAGGCCACCGTTTCAAGATCAGCCCTTTTTCCGCAGACTTTTATAAAATCAGCACGATAAACATCAGCGTTCTCCTCTGTCGTCAGGATACCGATCCGTTTCCCCTGACGTTTATACCCGTCTGCCAGCTCCTGGATTCTTACGGCATCACCTTCTGCGATCGCAAGCGGTGCGGAAGGAGCATAATGTGTATATTTCATTCCCGGAGAAATGGGGGTCTCATCTTCTTCGGTTAACCCTTTATCCACAAGAATCGGCCCGACGATTGATTCAATTTGTTCTTTTGTAACGCCTCCCGGGCGAAGCAGGACGGGCTGCTCTCCCGTGCAGGAAAGAACGGTTGATTCCACTCCGATTCCCGTCGGCCCGCCGTCTACAATGCCGGCGATGCGGCCGTTTAAATCATAGGCCACGTGCTCAGCCTTCGTGGGGCTGGGTTTGCCTGATAAATTGGCGCTCGGCGCTGCGATCGGCAGTCCCGCTGAGCGGATGACGGAAAGCGCCACGGGATGATCCGGCATTCTGACCGCTACCGTGTTAAGTCCCGCGGTGACACGCGGGGACAGCATACCGGGTTTACACGGCAGGACAAGAGTCAGCGCACCCGGCCAAAAATGCCTCATGAGCTTTTCCGCTGTTTCAGGGATATGCCGGATGATACGATCGAGCTGGGCGATGTCCGAAATATGAACGATAAGCGGATTATCGCTCGGCCTTCCTTTCGCTTCGTAAATTTTTGCCACGGCTTCCGTGTTTTCAGCGTTGGCGCCGAGGCCGTAAACAGTTTCTGTCGGAAAAGCCACAACCTCATTTTTACGGAGCAATTCCGCAGCTTGTGTAATTTGTGGATTGTTTGTGGATAATTCAGCCGATGAATCCACAGTCCATCTTCTCGTTTTCATGTATAACCAAACTCCTTATTTTAAAGCGGTAAAACTTTATTTTCTCTCGTATATTCCTTTTGAAAGTATAAAAGATGTCCTTCAATAAAACAAGTGTTATCCACAATATGTGGACAACACTATGCGATACGTGGATAACTATGTGTATAAGTCAGCTGAAGCGGAGCTTTTCACCATTAAAAATGAACCCTTTGTGCGTAATGAATCGCGAAAGTGCTCGGACGCATACAGCTCTTCCGGCACCTCGCCGCACGTTTCAAACCCCATGACATTCAGAAATTCGGCGGATGAGAGCCGGCTTGCCACTAAGTACACATCTTTAATCTGATGTTTTTCACAAAGCACTTCCATACTCTGAAACAGCGTGACAATGTGGCTTTGATTCAGCCTGTCCGACATGACGAGCGAGCGAAGAAGCCCTTTGCCGCCGCTGACTTTTTCGATGCCAAGACATGCCGCAATCTGCTTCTCGCTGTCCTCCAGCATGATAAACCGGCTGACGCTTTGATCAATTTCTGCATGCACTGTGTCAGCCTGTCTCAAAAAGGACTCAAGCGCCTCCGTGTCTTTATCCCTTGCCACTCTCAGCTGATAAAACATACATTTCACCCCGTTTGCATCGTCTCTTTCTTCCAATCTATGAAACGAATCTGATTTTATGCCTCTTCGTTTCAAGAAAACAGGTCAGAGATCCAATCAACGAGGAAAAACTTAACTTCGGTGCCGCCGTCTTCTTTATCGTCTTTTTTAGCCTTATCGGTTTTTTCCTTTAGATCATCAAGAGCTTTTGCCGTCTGCTTCTGCGTTTCTTCCTGCTGCTGTTTTTTGTCCTCTTGGTCTTTTACTGCTTCTCCATTTGAAAAATCAAGGAAACAAAGCGGGGGGAACAGGACGCACCACCAGTTGGCGCCTTCCCCTTCGCCGAGCGTAATCAAAATCGCTTCGTATTTTCCCGCCGGATAAACCATATTGCCGTAAAGCTTTGTCGGAAACGAGATTTTGTTAAAGTCGACCGAAACGGATTGATGCATGCCCTTTTTTTTCATGGTTTCTTTGGCAATTTCCTTAATCTCAGGCAGCTTTGACCGAATAAGACGGCGCGCTTCTTCAATAGAAGTGATATCTTTGACCCAGCCTGTGATCTCTTTATTGACGGCGTCTCTGATCTGGCGTTTGAGCTTTTGATCTTTGTCATCATCGCTGTTTGCCAATATCCGCAGGCGAATTGCTTCATCAGGGATAACAACCGGCTCATTGGCTGATGCCTGTGCCGTTTCTTCTTTTTTCAAACCCGCAAGCGCTCCTGATAATAAAAGAAAGATATATATACAAATCATCATTGTTTGTTTCATCGGTCCCCACCGTTCCTCTCCGTGCTTTTTATTCTAGTCCCATTATGGACAAGGCAGAAAGGGTTTAAACCGGCGGGGAGAAAAAAATCTAGCAAGCTGATAATCTGCGTTTGTACACTCAAAATATGGTACGATATTATTTTGATAGGAGGTTTTTTTGATGAAATATAATTATACCGTGCTGCTGTCGGCAGCCACTATGTCTGTCATTTATTCAATTTTGTACATCCATCAATTTATTATTCCCGCTTTAATCACGATGGCATTTTACTTTTTGTTTCCTTATTTGATTTTTGCGCTGCCGCTTCAATATTACTTGAATAAGAAGCCGAAAAGGTTCCATCCGCTGTATTTCTTCTATTATTTAGCAGCCTCGTTTATTGCCAACTGTATCGTCTTCGGCATTTTGCAGCCATCCGGCCAGTCTTTCTTCAGCAATTCGGCCTTTTATATCTTCGCGGTATTAACAGCCGCTGTGTATTGGGTGTATGACTCTGTCTTGCTGCAAAAACAGCGGCCCGCTACAGAATCATAATAAACAAACAGACGGCAGAAGGAATCGCAGCGAGAAAAAAAGCGGCGGCCATCTTCAAACGGGCTTGCCGTCCTTCTTTTGTTTCCGAATGATAATTCGCCCTCTGCTCTTCTCCGCTGACGGCCAAGCCGGACATAATGATTGACAGCACGATGAGAATGGCTGAAACGGCTCCGAAGATCATGTCAAGCCGTATCGGCAAAATGAAGCCTGCTGCAAAAGCAGCGGCGGCCAGGATACACCCTGCTGCAAAAGCTTTTTTCATTTCGGGGCCCCTTTCATTTTCTTTTCATTGTAACAAAAGCCTGCCGTGTGCGTCACCGGCAGGCTTTCTCGATCATTTGATGACCGCGCATACGGTCCTGTCTTTTCCATTAATGTCCTTCAGCACTTCAACCTCTGCATTCGGAAATGAATGACAGAACAGTTCCTTTACGGCTTTCCCCTGATTATATCCGATTTCAAAAACGACAAGCGCCTTGTCCTTGATGACAAGCGGCAGTTCCTCCATAAAACGCTTATAAAATTTCAAACCGTCACCGCCATCCGTCAGGGCGTGGAGCGGCTCATGGAAGCGGACGATATCCGATAAGCCGGCCATCTCTTCTTCAGAAATATATGGCGGATTTGAAACAATGATGTCTGCTTTTTCACCTGATGTGATAAAAGGGCCGAGCAGGTCTCCTTGAAAAAAGCGTACGTCGGCTCCGAGATTTTCCGCATTTTTTTCTGCCACTTGGAGCGCTTCTTTCGAAATATCCGCTGCGGATACCGAAAGCCGCTCATTTTCAAGCGCAAGCGTCACCGCAATGGCTCCGCTTCCCGTGCCGATATCCAATACACTCAGTCTTTCTTCTGCCGGAAATACAAGCTTTTGTTTTTCCAGCAGATGATAAACCACTTCTTCCGTTTCCGGACGCGGGATCAGGACATCGTCATTCACAAAAAACTCACGGCCATAAAAATGTTCTTTCCCGATAATATATTGGATCGGAATGCCTTCTTTATGCATTTCCACATGCCGTTTGAATCGATAAAGCTCATCTTCCCCGACAGGCTCCCGGAGACTCGCGAGAAGCTTGCTCCGCTCCATGCCTGTATCATTTGACAGCAGCAGCTCGGCCGCGTTTTTTTCTCTTCCCGCTTCGGTTAAATAAGAAGAAGCCCAGCTTAGGGCTTCAAATACGGTCTTCATCTTAATTTTCCGCCTGCTGGAGCTTGCTTGACTGGTCTTCTACGATTAACGCTTCAACCACTTCGTCAAGTTTGCCTTCCAAGATTTGATCCAGCTTTTGAATCGTCAGGCCGATTCTATGATCCGTCACACGGTTTTGCGGGAAATTGTACGTGCGGATACGTTCAGAACGGTCGCCTGAGCCGACAGCTGATTTACGGTTTTGATCGTATTCAGCCTGGGCTTCCTGCTGGAATTTATCATAGACTCTGGCGCGGAGCACTTTCATCGCTTTTTCTTTGTTTTTGATTTGGGACTTTTCATCTTGACAGGATACAACGACACCTGTCGGCAAATGCGTTAAGCGTACGGCTGACATTGTCGTGTTTACACTTTGTCCGCCCGGTCCGCTTGATGCAAACGTATCAACGCGGATGTCCTTTTCATGAATATCCACCTCTACTTCTTCCGCTTCCGGAAGACATGCAACGGTGGCTGTAGAAGTATGGATGCGGCCGCCTGATTCCGTTTCCGGCACACGCTGAACACGGTGCGCTCCGTTTTCATACTTCAGCTTGGAGTAAGCGCCTTTCCCGGTAATCATAAATATGATTTCCTTATAACCGCCCGTACCGGTCACGCTGGCTTCCATTACCTCGGTTTTCCAGCCTTGGACTTCGGCATAACGCGAATACATTCTGTAGAGATTTCCCGCAAACAGTGCGGCTTCTTCTCCGCCCGCGGCCCCGCGAATCTCCATGATAACGTTCTTATCATCGTTCGGGTCTTTCGGAATAAGAAGGACTTTTAATCGCTCTGATAAGGCTGCCGTCTCATCCTGCAATCCGGAGATTTCTTCCTTTACCATGTCTCTCATATCGGCATCAAGCTTTTCCTCAAGCATTGCTTTCGCATCGGCAAGCTGTTCTGATGCGTCTCTGTATTGTCTATAGACATCAACGGTTTCTTGTATATCAGATTGCTCTTTAGAATATTCTCTAAGCTTTTTCGGATCGTTAACGACTTCGGGATCACTTAAAAGCTCATTTAATTTCTCATATCGTTCTTCAATTGACTGTAAACGGTCTAACACGGTCTTCACCTCTGTTTTCCTGTGCGTAACATTATCATTATAGTATAGGGCTTATCACCAGTCAAAAGCAATTCGTCTCTGTTATACTAAAGCAAAAAAGGAGGAACGGATTTGCTGACATCCATCCACCATATAGCAATCATATGCTCTGATTATGAAAAGTCGAAAGCTTTTTATACCGAGACGCTCGGTTTTGAAGTCATTCAAGAAACATACCGTCAGGAGCGCGGGTCATATAAGCTTGATTTGGCTCTCGGCGGATCTTACGTGATTGAGCTGTTTTCCTTCCCCAATCCGCCCGAGCGTCCGACCCGGCCTGAAGCAGCAGGTCTCCGCCACCTTGCCTTCACCGTCAAAAATCTTGAAGACGCCGTCCGGGAACTGAAGGACAAAGGCGTCGAAACAGAACCGGTGAGAACCGACCTTTCACGAGCAGACGGTTTACTTTTTTCTTTGATCCCGACAGGCTTCCCCTTGAACTGTATGAAGCGTAACGTTTTTTGAAGAAAAGCCGCTTTCTTTGGCGAATTCCTTCTTGTTTTGTCTAATGTGAAGGGAACTGCTTCTCATGGTCGAATACCTAGCAGAAAAGGAGGTATGTGATCATGAATACAAACATGGCCGCAAAAGAACTCGGCGTCTCCGCAAAAACGGTGCAAAGGTGGGTCAAGCAGCTGAATCTTCCGGCTGAACGGAATGAGCTTGGACACTATTCCTTTACGGCTGAGGATCTTGACGTGCTGAAATCGGTCAAAAAGCAAATTGCAGAAGGTACGGCGCTTCAGGACATTCAAATCCCCCGGCAGACTAAAAAGCGGGCGGGCTTCATTTTACAAAGGACGACAAGCGGCGGCGCCGAACGCAAATTAGAAGAGCTGGAGCGCAAGCTGGACATCCTCATGAAGGAAAAGCAGGACGAGCGTCAGCTGATGTCGAGAATCGAAGAGCTGGAACGGCAGCTTAAGCAAAAGGCGGATGAAGGGGTTTCTTATCAGCTGCTTCAGCACAGACGGGAAATCGACGACCTCAATGCCGAATTGCAATCATTGGCCTCCCGCATCCAAGAACTTACCCAGGCAGCTCCCCTCTCAGAAACAGCCGCTTCTTCAGAAAATAAGAAACCCAGAAAAAAAACCAGATTCTCACCCTTTAAATTTCAGTTCTAATCAAAAAAAGCTCCCCGGAACAGGGAGCTTTTTATTATGCAGTCAGCGCAATAATAATCGGCAGTGAGATTAATGATAAAATCGCACTGATGACGAACGCAGACGCCGTTTCTTCCTCTTGTTTTTCAAAACGTGTAGCAATCATCGCAGCTACCGCAGAACCAGGGAAGGCAACTAGCAAAATTGCTTTTGTCGTTTGGTCAGCAGGAAGTCCGACCGCAAGAGCAATCAAGTACATCAGCGCTGGCTGAACGGCAACTTTTAACAAAGCGATACCGAAAGCCGGCAGACTGAGTTTGATTTTACGGATACCGACAGTTACACCGACGGCAAAGAGCGCAACACCGGATGTCGTGCTTCCGAGCTGATCAAGCATTTTCTCTCCGAGCGCCGGAAGCGTTACACCGCAAAGCACTAAAATGATACTGATAAGCGGTGCAGCAGCAAGCGGTTCGGAAAGACCGTGAAGAATAGACTTCCCAGTCATTTTCCAGAAACTTTCACTATTCTCATCATGTTTCTTAGATGATTCACCGACAGTAGCGATAATAATCGCAAGCGGATCAAGCATGGCGTTCACCACGATACCCGTTACGGCGATCGGAATCGCTACTTCATTCGCGCCGAATAAGCTGCCCAGTACGGGAATCCCCATAAATGCAAACGTCGGCTGTGCTGAGTTTAAAGAAAATACTGATGAGTTCGTTAAATCATACTTAAAGATAAATTTACAAACCAGCAGGATTACGATATAAAATCCGACGATCCCGATGATCAAAGCGACCATCAAAGGAACCTGTGATAAAAATGCACTTCGTGAAGTGGTTAAAATACCGGCGATAAAATGTGCCGGAAGCGCGTATTTCGTAACTAAGGTACTTACCCCTTTTGCTGACTTCGCATCGTAACTTCCGAATCGACCTGCGAACCATCCCAGCACGATCACGAAAAAGATCGGTGCCAGGAGGATTAAAATATCTAAGAAGCTCAAAGTGTTCTCCTCCAAATCCTTAATGTCCGTATACTTTAGCCTTTAGTAAAAAGCTTTCCCTCGGACTGTAAAATTAATCGTTAAATTATTTTGCGACAACTTTTTTGTATTTCGGTGCCCACATCGCGTCAAGCACTGCTTGTTTCACATCTTCAGGCTTGCGGTTTGCAACGCCTTCTTTAATGGCAGCTTCCGCTACAGCAATAGCTACTTTAATTGATACTTCTTGCAAGTTATCAATGCTTGGCAGAAGGCCTGCACCAGGTGTTTCAAAATCAACGCTTTCTGCAATTGCATCAGCAGTTGCCGCGAACATTGCAGGAGTAATCACTTTCGCTTCCGCTACGATTGAACCAAGACCAAGTCCAGGGAACGCAAACGCGTTGTTAGATTGTCCGATTTCATGAGAAACGCCATTATACTCTACATTGTCAAACGGGCTTCCTGTTGCTACAAGCACTTTGCCGTCAGTCCATTTGAACAGATCACTAGGAACGGCTTCAGCAAGCGGTGTCGGGTTAGACATCGGCATAATAACCGGACGCTCAACATGTTTCGCCATTTCTTTGACGATTTCTTCACTGAAAGCGCCGCTTTGGCCTGATGTACCGATTAAGATTGTCGGTTTCGCTTGGCGGATGACTTCAATGAAAGGAATTTCGCCTTTTTCGTTGCGTTCCCAATCTTTAATTTCTTCAGCTGTGCGCAAGTACGGCTGTTGGAAATCAAGAATGTCTTCCATGCCTTCTACTAACAGGCCTCTGTAGTCCATTGTGTAGAATGCTTTGTTTGCTTCTTCTTCAGAAAGGCCCGCAAGCACCATTGTGTCGCGAATTTGGTCAGCGATTCCGATTCCGGCAGAACCCGCGCCAAAGACCACCACGCGCTGATCTTTAATAGATGCGCCCGTTTTCTTCATAGCTGCAAGCACACCCGCAAGTGTAATCGCGCCGGTACCTTGAATATCATCATTGAATGTAAGGATTTCATGATTGTATTTTTTCATGATATTGCGTGCATTTCTGTTTCCAAGGTCTTCCCAGTGAAGAAGAGCTTTAGGGAAATATTTCAGCGCAGCTTTCACGTAAGCGTCAATGAATGCTTCGTAACGTTCGCCTTGAATACGTTCATGGCGGTTACCGATGTATAATGGATCGTTCAGAAGTTTTTCATTGTTTGTACCGACGTCAAGAACAACTGGGATTACACGGCTTGGGTCAATACCGGCAGCAGCTGTGTAAACGGCTAATTTACCGATGGCGATGTTGATTCCGCCTACGCCCCAGTCACCGATTCCAAGAATGCTTTCTGAATCAGTCGCAACGATAAGATCGATATCGCCGGCAGTCGCATGAAGGTTTTCAAACGCTTGTTCAATTCCTTCCACATTATCGATAGAAAGGTAAATTCCTTGAGGTCTTCTGTACTCATGGCTGTATTCTTGAATCGCTTCACCGACAGTCGGCGTGTAAACAACCGGCAGCATTTCACGAAGATGGTTTTTCAACAATTTAAAGAAAAGAACTTCGTTGCGGTTTTGCAAATCGTTCAAATACACGTTTTGGCGAAGGCGGTCCGGCTGAGCCAAGAACTGCTCGTACGCACGTTTTGCCTGCTCGTCAAGTGAAAGCACTGTCGGAGGAAGAAGTCCGTCTAATCCAAGGCTTTGTCTTTCCTCTGCTGAGAATGCAACACCTTTATTTAAAGTAGGAATAGATAAAACTTCTTTGCCTCTTAAAGTAGTTTCTAAGTTGCCTTCCTTCGTTACTTTAATATTATTCAAGAAAATCTCCTTCTTTCATCAAATAGTTAACAAAGTTAAGTAATTACCCGTTTTGGCTAGTGCGATCATGATCTGCTATATGTTTTTTTGACAATTATTCGAACAATGTCTCATAACTATTTACATTACTTAGTCATTTTATGCCTGTAAAAATGAAAATTCAAGGGAAGAAAATTACTTAATTTTTTCATACTCTTTTTTAAGTTATTTAACTACAATTTTTGAAAAAACGTCAAAAAAACACCGGCTTATTTACCGATGTTTTCATGAAAAGGGTTATTTATCTGTCTGTTTTTTCGGCACCTTATGATGATGTCTGCATCTTGCTTCATATGACTCTGATGCGCCGACTAATATGACCGGATCATCATAGGAAGCGGGCTGCCCGTCTATTAAACGCTGCGTCCGGCTTGCCGGCGAACCGCAGACGGAGCAGACCGCTTGCAGCTTCGTCACCAATTCTGCCATCGCCATAAGGTTCGGAACAACGCCGAACGGCTCTCCCCTGAAATCCATATCAAGGCCTGCTGCAATGACGCGGTAGCCTTTATCGGCAAGCAATGACAAGTCATCAATGATAGACTCATCGAAAAACTGCACTTCATCCACCGCGATCACGTCTGTGCTTTCACTGATATGATCCCATATCTCAGCAGAAGACGAGATGACATGGCTTGTCATCGATGTTCCGTTATGGGAAACGACGGCCTCCTCGCTGTAGCGATTATCAATGGCGGGTTTAAACACCTTCACTTCCTGCTTCGCATATG
Organism: Bacillus sp. YC2; assembly: GCF_019891195.1. Classification (NCBI taxonomy): domain Bacteria; kingdom Bacillati; phylum Bacillota; class Bacilli; order Caryophanales; family Bacillaceae; genus Bacillus; species Bacillus sp. YC2. Next base: position 598,231 of record NZ_JAHXDO010000001.1, read on the forward strand.
TCGCTCTTTTCACCCTGCGGATCAGCTCTTCTGACTTCCCAGAGAACATGCTGCCGCATATCAGCTCAAGCCACCCGCTTTGCTTCATTATGTACATAGGCTTTCCGCTCCCCTTTTCTGATTTATGGACACAAAAAACAGGCAAGAAGTGCTTCTTGCCTGCTTGAAAAATCTATTATTACTTAAGACCGTATTTTTTGTTAAAGCGATCAACACGACCATCAGCAGAAGCGAATTTTTGACGGCCAGTGTAGAATGGGTGGCATTCAGAGCAAATCTCAACGCGTACCTCTTCTTTTACTGAGCCTGTTTCAAATTCATTTCCGCAAGCGCATTTAACTGTTGCTTTTTTGAAATTAGGATGAATTCCTGCTTTCATTGTATCCATCTCCTTCCGCCCTGAATCCCGTGTGGAAACAGAGTTATTATTCCGGAAAATGTCCGAAACGCATATGAGAGAATTATATCAGTCATTTACTGCATTTGCAAATACATTTTTTGTATCAGCGGCGGGCAGATGATGAGAGATTCGCCTGCTTCCATTCTTGGTTGATCAAATCAAAAAACTCTTGATTCGTTTTCGTTTTTCTCATTTTTCTCATAAACTTTTCTGCGAAATCCGGAGAATCTGACATCGTTTTGCGGATCGCCCACAAACGGTCAAGATGCTCTTTCGGCACGAGCAGCTCTTCCTTCCGCGTACCGGAGCGTCGGATGTCGATGGCAGGGAAAATCCGTCTTTCCGCAAGTGAACGGTCAAGGTGAAGCTCCATGTTGCCCGTTCCTTTGAACTCTTCATAAATGACGTCGTCCATACGTGAGCCTGTATCTACGAGAGCCGTCGCTAAAATGGTCAGACTGCCGCCCTCTTCGATATTTCTCGCGGCACCGAAGAAACGCTTCGGACGATGGAACGCCGCCGGGTCAATACCGCCGGAAAGCGTCCGTCCGCTTGGCGGGATGACAAGGTTGTATGCGCGTGCCAGGCGGGTAATGCTGTCCATCAAAATGACGACATCTTTTTTGTGTTCAACAAGGCGCATCGCCCGTTCAAGCACAAGCTCGGCCACCTTAATATGGTTTTCCGGCACTTCATCAAACGTTGAGCTGACAACATCGCCCGCAACGGAACGTTCAATATCCGTCACTTCTTCCGGTCTTTCGTCAATTAAGAGAACGATCAGTTCAGCGTCAGGCTGATTTGTCGTAATGCTGTTAGCGATTTCTTTTAACAGCATGGTTTTACCGGCTTTCGGCGGCGCCACAATTAAACCGCGCTGGCCGAAGCCGACCGGAGCCATCATATCGAGAATTCTTGTGGATAGATAATTCGGTTTTGTTTCCAGAACCATTTGCCGATCCGGATAAAGCGGAGTAAGCGCAGGGAAATGAACACGCTCTTTAGCAGATTCCGGATCATCACCGTTTACCGCTTCAACGTGCAAAAGTCCATAGTAGCGTTCATTTTCTTTCGGCGGGCGGACCTTGCCTGATACTTTGTCACCGTTTCTTAAGTCGAAGCGGCGGATTTGAGAAGCAGAAATGTAGATGTCTTCTGAGCTTGGCGAGTAATTAATCGGTCTCAGAAAGCCGAACCCTTCTGATTGGATGATTTCGAGCACGCCTTCCATAAACAGAAGATCTTCTTGCTCCGCGTTGGCTTTTAAAATCGCAAAGATTAATTCTTTTTTGGTCAGTTTGCTGTAGTAGGATATTTTATAATGTCTTGCAAGTTCATATAGCTCTTTTAATTTCATATTTTCCAAAGAGGAAATAGATACGTCTTTCATAAAAACACCACGCTTTTCATAGTCAATATATTACTGTTTTCATTCAGGTTGGCTGCTTTGCATGATTCCGCCAAAGCACATTCTTTTATAAACGGTCAGGAACTTCTATCGGTAACACTTCCACCCATGATCGGCGCTTTTCTTTAAAAGGAATGTCTTAATGAGTTTTGAAAGGAAGCGAGGACAAAAACTTGAGAAGATCAATATTTATATCGTCTGTATGCGGTAGAATTTGAAAATTTCCCAGTACTCAAAAGAAGGAATTACACAGAAAATCGCAGCACTCTTTATTTTTACCTCATTTCAAAAAATTATTCAACTTAAATAATGTTTTGACATACAAATGATAGGGTTGACTCTTTTTTGCAAAAGAAAAGCGGGACTTTCGTTCCCGCTTTTTCTCTCTATTATGGCCGGATAACAAGGTTTGGTTTTTTCTTCAGGCTGTGTCTTCCGTCAACAAATCGGACCGTGCCTGATTTTGCCCGGATGACCAAGCTTTCCGTTGTGCCGACGGAGCCTTTGAACTGAACGCCTTTCAAAAGCTCGCCGTCCGTTACGCCTGTAGCGGCGAAAATGGCGTCGTCCCCTCTGACAAGGTCTTCCATGCGGAGCACTCTTGAAACATCGAGGCCCATTCGTTCACAGCGTGCTTTTTCTTCATCACTTTGCGGCAGAAGCCTGCCGATGATTTCTCCGCCGAGCGCTTTTAAAGCGACGGCGGACAGCACGCCCTCAGGCGCTCCGCCTGATCCGAAGAGAATATCCACGCCTGTGTGGTCGAACGCCGTGTTGATGGCGCCCGCGACATCACCGTCGTTGATCAGTTTGATCCTGGCGCCCGCCTCACGCAATTCAGAAATGATTTTTTCGTGTCTGTCACGGTTTAAAATCGTTGCTACGACATCTTCAATGTCTTTGTTTTTCGCCTTTGCAACGGCTTTTAAGTTATCAATGACAGGAGCTTCGATATCAATGCAGCCTACAGCTTCAGGGCCGACCGCGATTTTTTCCATGTACATGTCAGGAGCGTTTAACAGCGTTCCGTGGTCAGCGACCGCGATCACTGTAAGCGCATTCCATCCGCCGCTGGCTAAGATGTTTGTGCCTTCAAGCGGATCGACGGCCACGTCGACGCGAGGGCCGTAGCCGTTGCCGAGCTTTTCGCCGATGTAAAGCATCGGCGCCTCATCCATCTCGCCTTCCCCGATCACAACAGTGCCTTTCATCGGCACTGTGTCAAACACGTCACGCATTGCACTTGTCGCCGCATCATCGGCTTCATCTTTTTTTCCCCGGCCCATCCATCTGGCGGATGCTAAAGCCGCAGCCTCTGTGACGCGAACCAATTCCATTGATAAACTTCTTTCCATTTCAACACGAACTCCTCTCAAAAGTCAGCATTTCTATGAATTTTGCAGCTGTTCTATCTCTTCGTCTGTCAGTCTTTCCCGCCAGATTGTGGCGCCCAGGCCTTCAAGTTTTTTCTCAAGGTTGCTGTAACCGCGGTCCAGATGCTCAAGACCCGTAATTTCGGTTACGCCGTCAGCCATCAGCCCGGCTACGACCAAGCACGCGCCGGCACGCAGATCGCTCGCCTTTACCTTTGCGCCCTGCAGCTCGACAGGACCGGTGATGATCGCCGATCTTCCTTCTACCTTCATGTTGGCGCCCATCCGTCTCAGCTCATCAATGTGTTTGAATCTTGCCGAGTAGATAGTGTCCGTCACGACACTCGTGCCGCTGGCTTTAGTCAAAAGAGATGTCATCGGCTGCTGCAGATCAGTCGGGAAACCCGGGTATACAAGCGTTTTCACATCAACGGGCTTAATGTGCTTCTGTCCGCCGAGCATGAGCAGCTGGTCGTTACTCGTCTCAATGTGAAAACCCATTTCCCTCAGCTTTGACGTTAATGACTCGAGATGGGTCGGAATCACATTATCAATAATGACTTCTTTCCCCATCGCCGCGCCGGCAATCATGAAGGTGCCTGCTTCGATTCTGTCCGGGATGATGGTGTGCCTGCATCCGTGCAGCTCTTTAACACCGTCAATTCTGATCACATTGGTCCCCGCACCTTTGATTTTAGCGCCCATGCTGGTGAGCAATGTGGCAACATCAATAATTTCAGGTTCCTTGGCGGCATTTTCTATCACGGTTTTCCCTTCAGCCAGTACAGCGGCGAGCATGATATTAATCGTTGCCCCGACGCTGACGACATCCAGATAAATTCGGGCGCCTTTCAGCCTTTCGGCACGAAGATAAATGGCCCCTTGTTCATTCGTGACCTCAGCTCCCAGCGCCTCAAATCCTTTAATGTGCTGGTCAATCGGCCGCGGCCCGAGATGGCATCCGCCCGGAAGTCCGATAACCGCCTGTTTAAAGCGGCCGAGCATCGCACCCATCAAATAATAGGAAGCGCGGAGTTTCTTCACTTTACCGTTCGGAAGCGGCATGCTGATCATCGCGGAAGGGTCTACGACCATCTCTCCATTTTCGAAATGGACGTTTCCGCCGATTTCTTTCAGCAGGTCACGCAGCGTTTCAATATCTGAGATCTCCGGAAGCCCTTCAATCGTCACTTCGGAATTTGCCAGAATGGTTGCGGGTATCAATGCGACGGCGCTGTTTTTCGCGCCGCTGATATGTACGGTTCCGTTTAACGGGTCGCCGCCGGCAATATTCAACTTTTCCATGATAGTCTCCTTCCATAAGAAGATAGCTGCGGAGCGTAAATAAAATGGCATTTTATTCTGTCTCTGCAAATAAAGCTCTTGTCCAAAATGTAGCCAATTCGAAGAGAAAGAATACAAGGACATTATAAAATATCAGGAAGAAAATAGCGAAGCTTTGCGGGGATTTTTTCACAGGATGTACAGAGAACCGCCGGCTTTATCATTCCGGGGAAACGCACTCTTCACTTCGATATCAGCTTGAAGGCCCGCTGTAAAACAGGGAAAATAAGGTGCGGCAAACGGAAGGATCCGGTTTGCCGCCCTTTTCGCCCTTATTTATTCCAGTCTGCCAGGAATTGCTCGATGCCTTTATCCGTTAACGGGTGTTTTGTCAGCTGATGAATGACTTTCAGCGGCATTGTACCGATATGCGCACCGCGTAAAGCTGCCTCTGTCACGTGCTGTGCATGACGGATGGAAGCTGCGATGATTTGCGTACCGATTTCGTGCACGTCGAAAATCTGTCTGATTTCCGAAATCAGCTCAAGACCGTTATGGCCGATATCATCCAGACGGCCTAAGAACGGAGATACGTAAGTGGCTCCTGCTCTTGCCGCCAGCAGCGCTTGGTTGGCGCTGAAAATGAGAGTGACGTTTGTCTTGATGTTTAAATCGCTCAGCGCTTTTACGGCTTTTAAGCCTTCGGAGGTCATCGGGATTTTCACCGTGATGTTCGGCGCGATTTTCGCTAATTCTTTCCCCTCTTCAATCATTTCTTCAGCATTTAAAGAAATGACCTCGGCGCTTACGGATCCTTTCACCACTTCTGTAATTTCACGAAGTCTGTCATGGAAAGACACGTTGGCTTCTTTTGCTACTAAACTTGGGTTTGTCGTGACTCCGGCAAGAACGCCCAGTTCGTTCGCTTCTTTAATTTCGTCAATGTTAGCTGTATCAATGAAAAATAACATTAGGAAAGCCTCCCCAGTAAAGAAATTTTCAGAACTGTAAAACATGATTGCGCTTTCTAAAGATAGACATAAAACCGCCTGTCAAAGCTGTCAGGCGGTTATTGATGTTACAATCGGATTAAGCTTGGTTTGAAGAACCGAACTCACGCATTTTACCGATAACCGTTTCTTTGATCGCGTCACGAGCCGGTCCAAGATATTTACGAGGATCGTATTCGTTCGGCTTAGCTGCCAATGTGTCGCGCACAGCTTTAGCAGAAGAAATTTGGTTTTCAGTGTTTACGTTGATTTTAGCCGTACCAAGTGAGATAGATTTTTTAATATCGGCAGTCGGGATACCTGTACCGCCGTGAAGAACTAACGGAAGGCCAGTTGACTTACCGATGTCTTCCATTTCTTTGAATCCAAGGTTTGGTTCGCCTTTGTAAGGGCCGTGAACTGAACCTAATGCAGGTGCAAGGCAGTCGATGCCAGTGCGTTCAACAAGCTCTTGGCACTCTTTAGGGTCAGCGTAGATAACGCCTTCTGCGATGACATCATCTTCTTGTCCGCCGACAGTTCCAAGCTCTGCTTCAACTGACACACCGTGGAAATGAGCAAGCTCAACCACTTTAGCAGTAGTCGCTACGTTTTCCTCGAACGGATGGTGTGATGCGTCGATCATAACAGAAGTGAAACCTGCATGAATCGCTTTCGCGCAAGATTCAAAGCTTGAACCGTGGTCTAAGTGAATTGCGACAGGAACCGTCACTTTGTATTCTTCCATCAGTGCCTTAACCATGGCCACGACTGTTTTAAAGCCGCCCATGTAGCGTCCCGCACCTTCTGAAACACCAAGAATAACCGGGGATTTTTCCTCTTGTGCTGCTTGTAAAATCGCTTGAGTGAACTCAAGGTTATTTAAGTTAAATTGTCCAACAGCATATCCTTTTTCTTTAGCTGTATTCAACATTTCCGTCATTGAAACTAAAGGCATGTCGAAAGTCCTCCTTATGTAGCCTGATTTGCTTCTTGCGAAAAAAGCTTTCCACCCTATAGCATGACCATAAAAGCCTGTCATATGTAAAACAACAGATCGCTTTTTCTCCATCTCTAGGATACCAACTTTTCGACAAATGGGCAACACAATGACCTTCAATTATTTCTAATTTTATTAATTCGATTTTAGAGGTAAATATTTTTTCACCGCATCCCTGATTTCGTCAATATCAAAAGGTTTTGCGAAATGCGTCAGGGCGCCGAGCTCTTTTGATTCTTGAATCATATCAAGTTCTCCGTAAGCGGTCATTATGATTACGCGGATTGAGTCGTCAATCATTTTCATGCGCCTCAGGATCTCGATGCCGTCCATGCCGGGGATTTTCATATCCAAAAGGACGAGGTCCGGCCGTTCCTTCGTCACGATGTCAAGAGCCTGAATGCCGTTGGCGGCCTGAAACGTCTGGTACCCTTCTTTATTAAATACTTCATTCAGCAATATACGAATACCGTATTGATCATCTACGATTAAAATCTTTTCATTCATCATTTTACACCCCAATATTATCATTTTCGTCAAAAGGAAGCAGTCGTTTATGTATTCTGTTTGATTTTCGCATTTCCTTTAATTATAATAGTCTACTTTCCGACATTTTCTGAGGATTTTCTCTTTTGTTGTATACTGATCTTGTATGTGTTAAGGAGGTTTCACTCATGTTAAAGATATTCACGACGCAGCTTGCGGGCATTTTTTCCCGCATTCAGGATAAGGAATCTGATGCGATTGAAGACGGTGCGCGATTATTGGCGCAGGCAGCCGTCAGCGGGCATTCGATTTATTTATATGGCGCAAATGAGATGCAGGGCATTTTGTGCGAGGCGGAACTCGGCTCCGAGCCGCTGCCGTCTGTCAAAGCATTTCCGGAAACAGCTGAGGCGATTACCGAAAGCGACAGGGTGCTGATGTTCTGTTCAGATCCGGGCACTGCCGGGGAACAGGCGCTGGCTGAAGAGCTTTATGAAAAGGGCGTCGGCCTCGTATGCGTGTCTCCTATTGTGAAAGGCCAGCCCGGAATCGAAGCGTTTTGCGATGTTCATATTGACAGCAAATTAAAAATGCCCCTTCTGCCTGATGAGGACGGAACAAGATACGGCTTTCCTTCTTTAATGACGGGGCTGTATGTCTATCATGCACTGTCATTTACATTAAAGGAAATGCTGCAGGAATATGCCTGATACAGAAAAAAAGACTTGCCGCTTATTACGACGGCAAGTCTTTTTTTGATTACTTCTGTTCTGCAGCTTGTACGGAAGCGCCGATAAAGTCTTTGAACAAAGGCTGCGGTCTTGTCGGTCTTGATTTGAATTCCGGATGGAATTGGCAAGCCACATACCAAGGGTGATCTTTCAGCTCGATAATTTCCACAAGTCGTCCGTCAGGGCTTGTGCCGGAGAAGACAAAACCGCTGTCTTCCATTTGCTGTCTGAATTCGTTGTTGAATTCATAACGGTGGCGGTGGCGTTCATATACCACTTCATCCGCATACGCTTCATAAGCTTTCGTGCCTTCTTGAAGCTTACAAGGGTAAAGTCCGAGACGAAGCGTTCCTCCAAGGTCCTCCACATCTTTCTGTTCAGGCAGAAGGTCGATAATCGGATAAGGAGAAGACGGATCAATCTCAGCGGAATGAGCGCCTTTCAGGCCTAGTACATTTCTTGCATATTCAATGGATGCGATCTGCATGCCTAAGCAAATGCCGAAGAACGGAACTTTATGTTCACGCGCATAGCGGGCAGCGATGATTTTTCCTTCTACACCGCGGTCCCCGAAGCCGCCCGGAACGATAATTCCGTCTGTGCCGCTTGTCAGCTCTTGAATATTGCTTTCTGTCACTTCTTCAGCGTTAATCCATTTGACTTTCACATCCGCATCAAATGCATATCCAGCGTGGCGAAGCGACTCAACTACAGAAATGTAGGCGTCCTGAAGCTCTACGTATTTTCCGACAAGGCCGATTGTAATCGTTTTGGACAAGTTCTTCACTTTGCTTACAAGGCCTTTCCACTCGGTCATATCGGCCTCTCTGCACTCTAATTTCATATGTTCGCAGACAAGCTTATCGAGTCCTTGCTCCTGAAGGTTGAGCGGAATGGAGTAGAGGTTGTCCGCGTCTTCACATTCAATAACCGCTTTCGTATCGATGTCGCAGAAAAGCGCGATTTTATCTTTCATATCTTGAGAAATCGGCATTTCCGTCCGAACGACGATAATATTCGGCTGAATGCCTAAGCTTCTCAATTCTTTCACGCTGTGCTGCGTCGGTTTCGTTTTCAGCTCGCCCGCAGCTTTGATGTAAGGAACAAGCGTACAGTGAATGTACATGACATTTTCACGGCCGATGTCGCTTTTCATTTGACGGATCGCTTCGAGGAACGGAAGAGATTCGATGTCTCCGACTGTTCCGCCGATTTCCGTAATGACGACATCCGCATTTGTTTCTTTGCCGGCACGGTAGACTCGGTCTTTCAATTCATTTGTGATGTGCGGAATGACCTGCACCGTTCCGCCGAGATAATCGCCGCGGCGTTCTTTTTTCAGAACAGCAGAATAGATTTTCCCAGTTGTGACGTTGCTGAATTTGTTCAGGTTAATGTCAATGAAGCGCTCATAATGGCCTAAGTCAAGGTCAGTCTCTGCGCCGTCATCCGTAACAAAAACCTCTCCGTGCTGGTACGGGCTCATCGTTCCCGGGTCAACGTTAATATAAGGGTCGAATTTTTGGATGGTGACGTTCATGCCTCTGTTTTTCAGCAGGCGCCCCAGTGATGCAGCTACAATTCCCTTTCCGAGTGAAGATACAACTCCCCCGGTTACAAAAATATATTTCGTCATTTCGTTTGCTCCTCTCTTCGGTCTTTACACATTCCTTAAAATGTACCGTTTTATAGAAAATCATTTAAATATATCAAATGATGCTGTAAAAGAATTTGGGAGGTAAAAATAAGAAAGCTCCCTTTCAATTTCTTGAAAGGGAGCGTAGCACTCATATGAATTCTCTTCTTTTTGAAGAGCCCAAAATACATACTACATAGTTCGACAATGAAAGTCAAGATCGTTTTCGAGATAGAATATCAGTCTTTGCGATCCTCGTCTTCCTCATCCAAATCCTCTTCATCTTCGTCGATGATCTCTTCATCAATCTCAAGATCTTCGTCATCATCTTCATCGAGATCTTCGTCGTCAAAGTCGTCTGATTCCAGACCCAAGTCCTCTTCAACCTCATCTAGAACGATATCATCTTCGTCAATTTCCTCAAACTCGTCAAGATCAAGATCTTCTTCAACGGCTTTTTTCGCTTTTTTCTTTTTCGCCTTTACGGTCGGCTGCGTCTCTTCATCAAGCTGATCATACGGATACCAGCTGCGAAGCCCCCACGTTTGGTCAGACAAAGCAATAAAGCGGCCGTCAATGTTTAAATCGGTATAAAATTGTGCAATGCGGTCCCCTAGTTCCTCTTTTTTTACGCCGAGCAAGGAGACAATCTCATTTAACAGCTCCTGGAAAGGAACCGGTTTTTTATGTTCTGAGAAGATTTCGTGAGCGATTTCAACTAAAGCCATTTCCTTTAGCTGTTCCTGTGAATATTGTTTGATACCCAAGGTCGGACACTCCCTTTCTATTACTTATATGTATCTGTTTCTATCCTATAATAAGAACGATTTTGTATTGTTTTGTTCATAAACCATACCTCTCATTATAAACAAATTAAAACAGAATATGCTACCCTTAACAGCGTAATTTAAGAAATTTTAGCAGAGCCCTTTAATAAATCGCCGAATGTGCGAAAACAAAGCCGCCGGCATATGTGCGGGCGGCTCTTTTCTTTTATACGGACTCTTGTTTTTCAGCGCCAAACACGGACATGGCGAGCAATTCACCGACATCATAAGTGCCGATGCGGTCTTCGGCTTCTTTCGCTTTTGTTCCGTCGCCGAGCATAGTCAGGCAGTAAGGGCAGCCGGAGCTGATGACCGTCGGGCTGACAGAAAGCGCCTGCTCAGTCCGGGCCGTGTTGATTCTCGCTCCCGTCTCCTCTTCCATCCACATAAGCCCGCCGCCGGCGCCGCAGCACATTCCGTTTTCACGGCTGCGCTCCATCTCTTTCAATTGGACGCCCGGAATGGCTTTTAATATGGTTCTCGGCGGGTCATACACTTCATTGTATCGGCCTAAGTAGCATGAGTCATGGAAGGTTATCGTTTCATTTACCGGGTGAAGCGGTTTTAGTTTTCCTTGCTCTACCAGCTCGGCTAATAATTCAGTATGATGATAGACTTCGCCTTGGAATCCGAAGTCCGGATATTCATTTTTGAACATGTTATAGGCATGCGGGTCGATCGTGACGATTTTTTTAATTCCGTGTTTTTCGAATTCTGCAATGTTATTCTCCGCCAGCTCCTGAAACAGAAACTCATTGCCCAAGCGGCGCGGCGTATCGCCTGAATTTTTTTCTTTATTACCGAGGATCGCAAAGGACACACCGGCTTTGTTGAGCAATTTCGCGAAAGCGATGGCGATCTTTTGGCTTCTGTTGTCATAGGAGCCCATAGAGCCGACCCAAAACAAATACTCAAACTCTTTCTCTTGTTTTTTCATTTCTTTGACTGTCGGTATCACTGTATCAGCTGCCTGCTCACGCCAGCTTTCCCGGTCTTTTCGGTTTAAGCCCCACGGGTTTCCCTGCCTCTCAATGCTTGTCATCGCCCGCTGAGCGTCACTGTCCATTTTTCCTTCCGTCAGTACAAGATAACGGCGCAGGTCAATGATTTTATCGACGTGTTCATTCATGACGGGACATTGGTCCTCACAGTTCCGGCATGTGGTGCAGGCCCAAATTTCTTCTTCCGTGATGACCTCGCCGATTAAGCTCGGATTGTAGTCAATAGCTGCGGCCGCTTCACGCGATCCGCCCCCTGCGGAAGCCGCGGCAAGCTGATTCGCTTTCGTATGCTGAAAAACGGGTGCAGGCACCCACGGCGATTTTGACGTCACGGCAGCGCCTTTTTCCGTGAGGTGGTCTCTGAGCTTTAAAATCAAATCCATCGGAGAAAGCATTTTGCCTGTTCCCGAGGCCGGACACATGTTTGTGCAGCGCCCGCATTCCACGCACGCATAGAGATCGACAAGCTGGGATCGGCGAAAATCTTCAATTTTTCCGACGCCGTAGCTTTCTTTCGTTTCATCAGTGAAATCAATCTTTTCCAGCTTCCCTCTTGAATCCAGCCTGCTGAGAAAAACATTGGCCGGACCTGCAATTAAGTGTGCGTGCTTTGATTGCGGCACGTACACTAAAAAGCTGAGCAGGAATAAAAGATGAAGCCACCATGAGACATAAAACACAGCGGCTGCGGCGGGCTTCGTGAGGCCGCCAAGTATGAACGCAATCGAGGAAGCGATCGGCTCAGTCCAAGACAGAGAATGATCGTGCCACAGAAGATTCATGCCGTTTCCGAGCAAAACCGTTACCATCAGGCCGCCGATGAACAGCAGGACAAGCCCCGCTTTAAAGCCGCGTTTCAATCTGACGAGCTTCTCGACGTAGCGGCGGTAAAACGCCCAGACGACCGCAACTAAGATCAGAAACGTGACGATTTCCTGAAAGAAGGTAAACGCCGGATAAACCGGGCCGAACGGCAAATGCCGGTCAGGCAGCAGCCCTTTCATAATAAAGTCAATCGCGCCGAACTGTACGAGAATAAAGCCGTAAAAAAACAGTACGTGAATGATTCCGCTTTTTTTATCTTTCAGCAATTTTTTCTGCCCGAAAACATTCACCCATATCATCTGTAAACGTTCCTTCAGGCGTTTATCAAATTCTTCCCTTTGGCCGAGCTTAATATAAGCCACCCTTGTTCTGATTAAATAAATGAATAAATAAACGGCGTAAGCGGTTACAGCTAAGAACAGCAGCGCGTTTACAGTGAGAAAAGCGTTCATCTTGTCTCCCCCTTTGTTCTGTTTCCCCTCTTCCAGTATTATCTTTATCATAAATAATGAATGAGTGTTCAGTCAATAATTAAATTTATGATCTCCGGGCACACTACCTATACTTCGGAAAGGAGCGTCGGTATGAAGGTCTTATTTGTGTTACTTGCCATTTTTATCATTCTGCTCGGACTTGTGCTGCTTGATATGCTGATGGGCCGCGCTGCGTACAGAAAAAAAGCATACGAGCCCGTTTTTCCACCCAAAAAAAGTGACATTGAGCTCATTCACTGCGGCGATGACCTTGTGAAACGGATGATGGCCGATATCCGCCAAGCCGTCTCTTCTATTCATATGATGTTTTTTATTATGAAGAACGACCAAGTCAGCCATGACATGTTTGATTTATTAAAAGAAAAAGCACAGGCTGGTGTCTCCGTTTATTTGCTGCTTGATTGGGCCGGAAGCCATCAAGTAAAAAAGCCGGCGGTCCTAACGATGAAAAGGGCCGGCGTTCACGTGTATTTTTTGAATCAGCCGCGTTTTCCGTATCTTTTTTTCCGTCTGCAAAAGCGGAACCACCGGAAAGTGACCGTCATCGACGGCAAAATCGGCTATGTAGGCGGTTTTAATATCGCGAAAGAATATCTCGGCAAAAAAGCCAAATTCGGAAACTGGGAGGATTATCACCTGCGGATGACCGGCGAAGGCACGGCGGATCTGCAAACCCTTTTTTTAAACGACCTCAAGCGGAATACCGGAAAAACGACCGAATCTTCGGAGGTTTTTCCGCAGCTTCCGCAAGGGAATATCTCTCATAGGATTTATGCGTCTGACGGTTTCTCTCTTGAAAAACATTACGAGAGCTGCATTAAAAAAGCGGAAGAAAAAATCATTATCTGCACGCCTTATTATGTTCCGAGCAAAAAACTTCAAGAGGCGATAATCTCAGCCTGCCGAAAGGGTGTGGCGGTCATCTTAATGGTGCCGATGAAATCAGACCATCCGCTCGTCCGGGAAACGGCGTTTACGTATTATCCCGAGCTTCTTGAAGCCGGCTGCCTGATCTACCGTTATTATCAGGGCTTCTACCATGTCAAAGCCATCGTTATTGATGACCGCATCAGCATTATCGGCACGCCGAATTTTGATAAACGGAGCCTGTTTTGGAATGAAGAGGTCAACGTTATCATAAATGACCGGGCCTTTACGGAAAAAGTGCTCTCCACCATCAATCAGGACATCAAAAAATCTGAGCTCCTGACAAAAGAAAAAGTGAAAAACCGCTCCGTCAGACAGCTGCCAGCGGAATGGATCGGCAAGGCCATATCTTACTTTTTATAAAGGAGAAACGTTATGCTGTTCAGATTCGGATTCGTCTCAAACGCCATGAGCCTTTGGGATGCGTCCCCTGCAAAAACCTTAACTTACGCCCGTTATACACAACTGCCCGCCGAGGAGCGGAAAGAAGCCCTGCTTTCTGTGACGAAGGCCAATATCACCAACACACTGCGCACCATTCATTACGTAATCGGCCACGGAATCCCGCTGTACCGGTTCTCAAGCTCCATCGTGCCGCTTGCCACCCATCCGGATGTGCTGTGGGATTTTGTCACACCCTTTCAACAGGAATTTCAGGAAATCGGGGAGCTTGTCAAAAAACATCAGCTCAGGACAAGCTTTCACCCGAACCAATTTACGCTGTTTACGAGCCCGAAAAAAGAAATTACTGCTAATGCGGTGAGAGATATGGCTTATCACTACAAGATGCTTGAGGCAATGGGATTAGCTGATCGTTCAAACATTAATATTCATATCGGAGGCGCATACGGAGATAAAAAAAGCGCGATTGACCGCTTCCGTCTGAATATGAAGGAGCTGCCGGATTTCATAAAACAGCAGATGACCTTGGAAAATGATGATAAAACCTATACATCGGAAGAAACGCTCAGCCTTTGTGAGAATGAGGGGATTCCGTTCGTCTTTGACTATCATCATTTTTACGCAAATCCGGCCGATGACGCCGATTTAGATGATATTCTTCCGCGAATGATCCGAACATGGCGGCGGATCGGCTTAAAGCCGAAAGTACACCTTTCTTCACCGAAATCAGAGTCGGCAATCCGCAGCCACGCCGATTATGTCGATGCAAACTTTGTCCTGCCGCTCTTGGAACGGTTCAGGCAATGGGAGACTGACATTGATTTTATGATTGAAGCAAAAGAAAAAGACCGGGCGCTGCTTAGGCTCGTCGAAGAATTAAGCGCCATCCGCGGCGTCAAACGCCTGACGGGCGGCGTGCTGAAGTGGAAGTCATAGACAGGTTTATCACCCGCTGAAAAGGGGAACGAAACAGAATATCAGACCATCAGATGGAGGAAAAGAACATGAAAAACATCACATCTCTGAAAGTAGCCGCTCAGGCGTTTACGTTACGAAATTTAATCCAGCTGTATCAGCTTTGCCATACGGGCAGCCATGAACTTTATATCTACTCCAAAAAAACGATGTGCAAAATCAGGGATATCATTGAGCTTGAAACATTCAGAATGGCTCATAAAGAAAAAGAATATTTAATTGTGGTGGAAGGAAAGAAAGCGGTCCAGCTTGTCGATAAATTTAAAAACATAATAGAACCTGCGCAAAAAGAAGCACATTAACCATTACATAGAAAAAAGGGTAGACGGAGGACGGCAAAGCCGCCGGGTCTATCCTTTTTTGTTTATTGGAAGGCGATCTCACCGAATTGGGCTTGATGCAGCCTGCTGTATATGCCGCCTGATGCAAGCAGCTCGCTATGGCTTCCCTCTTCGGCGATTCCTTCTTTTGTGACGACAATGATCCTGTCCGCATGTTTAATCGTCGCCAAACGGTGAGCGATAACAAGCGTCGTGCGCCCTTCAGACAGCTCCTGCAGCGATTTTTGAATGGCGGCTTCGGTTTCTGTATCCAGCGCAGATGTAGCCTCGTCCAAAATCAATATAGACGGATTCTTTAAAAACATTCTGGCGATGGAAAGACGCTGCTTCTGGCCTCCGGAAAGCTTTACCCCGCGTTCGCCGATGACCGTGTTTAAGCCGTCAGGGTAATTGTTTACTAAGTCTTCTAAATGCGCCTGTCTGACGGCCTGCCGAATGTCTTCCTCTGAGGCGTCAAGCTTTCCGTAAGCAATGTTTTCCCGTAATGTGCCGGAAAACAGGAAGACATCCTGCTGAACGACGCCGATCTGTCCGCGCAGCGACGACAGCGTCATGTCCTTAATATCGATGCCGTCGATCGAAATCGTTCCTTCAGCCGCTTCATAAAACCGCGGCAGCAGGCTCGTAAGCGTTGATTTCCCCGCTCCGGAAGGTCCGACAAATGCGACAGTCTCCCCCGCTTTAATTGACAGGTTAATGTCAGACAGAACAGGACTGTTTTCATCGTAGCCGAATGAAACATGTTCGTAGCGGATATTTCCTTTTAAATCAGATACATGTTTCGCGTGCGGGGCGTCTTGAATGTCAGGCTCCGTTTCCAAAATCTCCATGAAGCTTTTAAAACCGGCAATGCCTCTCGGATACATTTCGATAATGGCGTTAATTTTATCTATCGGACGGAACAATACGTTCGTCAGCAGCACAAAGGCAACGAACTCCCCGTAGGATAAAGAACCGCGAATGACAAACCACGTACCGCATAAAAGGACAAACAGCGTAACAAAACGCGTCAGCATATAACTGATGGAGCCGTTTTTCGCCATGATTTTATATGACGTTAACTTTGTTTTGCGGAAGCGCTGGTTATTCACGTCAAACCGCTGTTTTTCATACGCTTCATTGCTGAATGCCTGCACAAGCCGGATACCGCCGATATTGTTTTCGACCCTCGCGCTGAAATCGCCGACGTCTTTGTTCAGCTTTGTAAAAGCATAGGTCATTTTTTTGTTGAAATACAAGGCGAGCCAAATGACGACCGGCATAATGATAAAGGTCAAAAGCGCGAGCTGCCAGTTGATGAACAGCATGACTCCGAAGGCGCCTAAAATCGTCATGACGGCGATAAACAAGTCCTCCGGCCCGTGGTGGGCGGTTTCTCCGATATACATCAAATCATTTGTAAGCTTGGACATTAAGCTGCCCGTTTTATTATTATCGTAAAATTTGAAAGAAAGCTTTTGCAAATGGTCAAAAAGCTTTTTTCTCATATCGGTTTCAATATTAATGCCGAGCATATGCCCCCAGTAGGTGACGACATATTGAAGGCCCGAGCTGAGAGCGTACACGGCAAATAGCCCAGCCGAAGTCAAAATAATCAGACTCCAATCCCGGCCCGGAAGCAGCGTATCAATGAAATAGTTGACGATCAAAGGAAAACTCAGCTCCAGTAAGCCGCCGGCAATGGCAGAAAAAAAGTCGAGAAAAAATAACGTTTTGTACGGTTTATAATAGGAAAAAAATTGTCGCAGCACGTTTCTGTCCCCCTTGTGCATCGTACTTAATGATAATATTTCTCAATTATACTATACACAAGGCGTTTTTAAAGCGTTTCTTTATAAAACGCCTGAAAATAACCGCGCGAAGGATTCTTTCGTTCTTTCCCTTATATTGCGCTTGTAGAAACGGACGGGGCTGATTTTCTCACTCTCCCCCATGTCCTCCCTATATTGAGCCTCAAGGTCGCGGACAGCGTCTTCGTCTGTAAAGAAAACATTAACCTCAAAATTAAGCTGGAAGCTTCTCATATCCATATTGGCCGTTCCGACGGAGGCCAAATTTCCATCAGTGATGAGAACCTTTTGATGCATAAAGCCTTTCTGATACGAGTACACTTCAATCCCTTCACGGAGAAGCTCCGGAAAATATGACCTTGTCGCATATTGCGTGAAAAAACCGTCATTGGTTTCCGGCACCATAACACGCACCTCAACTCCTCTTGCAGCGGCTTCTTTTAAAGCTGTGCGAATTGACTCATTCGGCACAAAATAAGGAGTCGCAATCCATACGGACGACTCGGCGGCTGAAATCATGGCATAATAAAGGTCGCTCATCCGTTCCTTCATATCGGGACCCGTCGCGACGACTTGATATACGCCGCCGCTTTCTGCGGGAACCGGCCGGCTGTAGGCTTCCCGGTCAATGAGCACCTCGTCCGAGACGTATTCCCAATCAAGCATAAAAATGCTGTGCAGCGTCTGAACGATTTCTCCTTCCGCCTTTACATGGGTATCCCGCCAAAACCCGACGTTTTTATCTTTGCTGATATATTCCTTGCCGACATTTAGCCCTCCGACAAATCCGACCACGCCGTCAACAATGACGATTTTACGGTGATTTCTAAAATTGAATTTTTGATTAAAAAAACCGTATTTCAATGGCAGAAACGGGACGATGTCCACGCCCGCCTGCTTCAATTTCTTTATGTCTTTCCCCGCCAGCTTCAGGCTGCCCGCCGCGTCGAATAAAAACCGCACTTCCACTCCCTGGCGCGCTTTTTCCATCATAATGTCCATCATTTTATGGCCGAGCATGTCAGATTTGAACATGTAATACTCAATATGTATAAATGATGTCGCCTGGCGAAGCGCCTCAAACAGCTCGGGAAAGGTTTCATCCCCATTTTTGAGCACTTTCAGTTTGCTTTTCGTATTGATATTCATATGGGCTGCTTTGATTGAATATTGAAAGAAACGTTTTTGATTCCCTTTCAATCCTGACAGCTCAGGGGTTTTCTCCATATCAAATATCTTTCTCAGCTTTTCCCGATTATACGTCCGCTTCGACCGAAACAGCTTGCCCTTTTCGTAAAGCTGGCCGGAAAACAGGTAGAACAAATACCCGGCGATCGGGAAAAAGATCAGCACGTGAATCCACAGCAGCGTATGCTGAGATGTCCGGTTTTCCAGCATCAGCGAGTAAATGCTGAATACAATAATGCCTGCGTAGCAAGCAAGCCCGCCATAAAACGCGGGCTTGGATACCGGGAAGGCCCAGACGGCATAAGCCCCGATCAGCATAATATATAAAAACAAAAACTCCAGTCTTCTTCTCACCATTCTCGTTCTCTCCCATCAAGCCCTCATGACTTGTTTATTCCTCTTGGCCGGACGGGATAAACCTTTCTGTCAAGAGAGCCTCCCCCTGCCTATACAGGCTGAGGATGCATTTGACTAGACTTCCTGCGAATGGACGAGCTCCGGCTTCATGGCACAGCCGTCTGCGATTTTTTGCTTGAAGAAGCCGATGACGGCGCCCGTAGCAGCAATAGATACAATAGAGCTCAGCCCGCACAGCAGACTGACGGAATATATGCCTGACAGCACGACGGCCAAATCAAACAAAAAATTCACCGCTCCCGGATTCCAGCCGAAGCGCTTCTGCGCAAACAAACCAGAATGTTGGCTCTGCCGAACGATGCCCGGAAGATAAACATAAGGGACAGCCCTAAACCGATCAATCATCCTCCGCAAACCGCTCCGGAAGAGGCGAAAACGAAAAAGTCGGCAGCCAGTGGCAGGCCCCGTAAACAAAGTCAGCATCGTCACGGCAAACACGGTGGATATCGTAAAAGCCACGCCCATTCCGATGAGATAAGATACACAAAATGGAAAATGAGGAATAAAACAGATATGTCAGGCTTAGTGACAGTCCGGCTGTGCCGCCAGTTAATACATGAGAATGTCTGAATAGTAAGGTCTGCTTCATTCTTCACTCTCCTTTCAGTTGATGATATTTCCTAATACAAACATAACAGGAATCCCGGCCGCCCAGCCTTTACCTTGGCAAAAAATATCTTATGTTATAAAGACTTTTCATCATCATAAAAATCCCCCTCTTGCAAGGGGGATTTTTATGAGCGTTTCCGATATACAACATAGCTGCGGGTCAAATATTTGAGCGGCAGGCTGAATACGTGAACCAATCTCGTAAACGGCCACAGAATAAAAACGACGTATCCTATGATGATATGAAGCTTAAACCATAGCGGGACACTCTCCATCAAAGAGGAATCAGGCCTGAACATAAAGAGCTCCCTGAACCACGGACCGACTGTTGTCCGGTAATCAAAGCCCTTTGAATCAATGTTGAGAAATGTGGCGGCAACGCCCGACAGCATCATAAACAGCAGCAGAATGAGCGTAAGAAAATCCGACGGTGAGCTGGTGTTGCGGATTCTTTTGTCAAACAGTCTTCTGTACGTCAGGATGAACAGGCCGATACATGCCGCGATCCCTGCCGGCAGGCCCGCGCCAATCGCCATTTTGTGATAAACATGCTCGGAAATGCCAATGGAAGCGTACACGGCTTCCGGGATCAGAATTCCCATGATATGGCCGCCGATGACACACAGCATGCCCCAGTGAAAAAGCGTGCTGCCCGCCGCAAGTTTTTTCTTTTCTAACATCTCGCTTGATTTAGCGGTCCAGCCAAATTGGTCATGCTGGTAGCGGTAAATATGGCCGCCGATAAAGATCGTCAATACAATGTATGGCATCACGCCCCAGAGGATCTGCCCGCTCATTCCTGAACAGCCCCTTCCATGCTTTCACGTACGCCGATGCCTTCCAGCGCGGCCAGCAGCACGTGCAGCAGCTCGGCGTATATACTGTCATTTTTTTCGAGGCGGGATGCCAGCTCCCTCACATTGGACAGATATTTCTCAAACACGCTTCTCGCTGCTTCAATTTCTGCAACCGCGGCAAATTCCAGCATCAGCGGCAGATAATCAGGCAGTTCTTTCTCTGTCGGCAGGAAACCGGATTGCTGGTATGTGTTTTTTAAATGCAGCAATTCAATGCCGCGCTCCCTTTGCTCGCCCGAGTTAAAGTAAGTGACGTACATATTTGTTTTTTTCCCGAAGTCGAACGTATAGACATAGTGTTCAATCAGCGCTTCCGGAGAAAAGCTGGCTGACGCCTCGAAAAAGTACAGAAGCTTCTCCCGGATTTGCTGGTTGCTGATTTCATGGATAAGAGCCTTCCAATCGGGAAGCTCAGCTCTCCACTCTTCATCCGGATAAGAGAGAAGACAGGAAAGAGCGGAAAACGTAATTTGCCGGTCTGTGGTGTTCATCTTGTTACACCTCATTTATCAAAAGTTAGAAACAGGAACCGGGGCCGCCTGAAAATGATAAGCCGCAGCTTCCCTGTTCAGCGTATAAATCAGACACTTCTTCCCGGTGGCTGCTCGGGATCACAAAGCGGTCATCATATTTGGCAATCGCCAGCAGCCGGTACATGTCTTCAATTTGCTGTTCTGTTAAGCCGACACTGGAAATCAGTGCCGGGTCGATGGATTTATTCGTCTGGACCGCTCTCATATACTGGCGCATGACAGACATTTTCTTTAACGTTGACCGAATATGATCCGTATCACCAGCCGTTAAGAGCTGCGCCAAATAGTCAATCGGGATTCTCATTTGGTCGATAGCCGGAAAAATATCTTCCGCAGATTGCCGGCTGCCTTCTCCTTCAAAGAGATTCATAATCGGGCTTAGCGGCGGAATGTACCAAACCATCGGCAGCGTCCGGTACTCAGGATGAAGCGGCAGCGCAATCTTCCAGTCAATAATCATTTTATAGATAGGCGATTGCTGCGCGGCCTCTATCCATTCGGCCGGGATGCCTTGCTCTTTTGCAAGTTTGGCAATCTCAGGATCATTCGGATCAAGAAAAACATCCAATTGGGAATGGTAGAGATCCTTTTCATTTTCAACAGATGCCGCTTCCTCCACTTTGTCCGCGTCATACAGCATGACACCCAGATATCGGATTCTGCCGACACACGTTTCGGAGCAGATGGTCGGCAGTCCCGCCTCTAAGCGCGGAAAGCAGAGTGTGCATTTTTCCGCTTTGTTCGTTTGCCAGTTAAAATAGACTTTTTTATAAGGGCAGGATGAGACACAATATCTCCATGAACGGCATGCGTTTTGATCCACAAGCACAATGCCGTCCTCCTCGCGTTTGTACATGGCGCCGGACGGACAGGATGAAACGCACGCCGGGTTGATGCAGTGCTCGCAAATACGCGGCAGATACATCATAAAGACCTCATCGAATTCCGTTTTGATCGATTCCTCCATTTTTTGAACGTTCGGATCTTCAAGCCCTGTAATATGGCCGCCTGCGAGATCATCCTCCCAGTTCGGGCCCCATTCGATATTCATGAAATCCCCCGTCAGTGACGATTTCGGCCGCGCCACAGGCTGGTGTTTTTTTTGCGGGCTGTTTGTTAATGTTTCATAATCATAGTTCCAAGGTTCATAGTAATCATCAATTGACGGCTGATTCGGATTATAGAAAAGGCCTGCAAGCCGATTGGTTTTCGGGCCGGATTTCAGCTCAAGCTTTCCTTTTTTCAACGTCCAGCCGCCTTTATATTTGTCCTGGTCCTCCCATTGCTTCGGGTAGCCGATGCCCGGCTTTGTTTCTACATTATTGAAGTACATATATTCTGCACCGGAACGGTTTGTCCACGTGTTTTTGCAGGTGACGCTGCATGTGTGGCAGCCGATGCATTTATCCAAGTTCATGACCATCCCGATTTGCGCTTTAATCTTCAAGCCAATCGACCTCCTTCAGCTTGCGGATGACGACGTTCAGGTCGCGCTGATTCCCCGTTGGGCCGTAATAGTTGAAGCCGTAGCTGAGCTGGGCGTAGCCCCCGATCATCTGAGTCGGCTTGACGTGAATCCTTGTCGGGCTGTTATGGGTGCCGCCTCGGTTATTCGTCAGTTTTGTGCCGGGCACGTTGATGTGGCGGTCCTGTGCATGGTGCATAAACGCCATTCCTTTAGGAATCCGGTGAGACAAAACCGCTCTCGCGACGACAACGCCGTTTCGGTTAAAGCATTCAATCCAATCGTTGTCTTTGATATCCGTGTCCTCTGCATCATCTTTATTCATCCACACGGTCGGCCCGCCGCGGAAGAGCGTCAGCATCGGGAGAGAATCAAAATACATGCTGTGGACGGACCATTTATTATGCGGCGTCAAATAATTGAGGACGATTTCTTTGCCCTCTTGATCAGGCCGCTTGCTTAGGAACGGACGATGCTGGAGGATCGGTTTAAATGTCGCCATCGTTTCACCGAATTCCATCATCAGTTCATGATCGACATAATAGGATTGTCTGCCCGTCAATGTCCGCCACGGAATTAACTTTTCTACATTGGTCGTAAACGGCGAGTACCTGCGCCCCCCTTTTTCAGAGCCGGTAAATGCCGGAGACGTGATGACCGTTTTCGGCTGGGCTGTGATTTGTTCGAACGTAAAGCATTCTTCCTCACGTTCTTCCGCCAGGTCTTTCAGCTTCAGGTTTGTAATGTTTTCAAGTGATTTCCATGCTTTTACGGCGACTTTTCCATTTGAGGTGGACGACAGGGTTAAAATCGCTTCCGCCGCCTGCTTCGCTTCACTTATATTCGGACATCCCTTTGCAACACTGTCCGAACCGGTTTCTCCCAGTCTCTTTTTGAGTGATTCATATTCATCGGCTATCGACCAATTCATGCCTTTTGTTCCGCTCGGTTTTAAAGCAACGTTAGGCCCGAGTGCGGTCATTTTATGAAAAATGTGCTTGTAATCCCGTTCTACTACTTGGATGTTCGGCATCGTTTTTCCCGGAATGGCTTCACATTCGCCCTTGCTCCAGTCATTGATTTTGCCGAACGGCTGCGCCAATTCCTGCATGGTGTCGTGAAGGAGCGGCGTCGCGACCACTTCTTTTACCGGCTCCATATCGACTTCTTCTGCAAGATCGGAAACAGCTTTTGAGAGTGCTTTGAAAATATCCCAGTCTGACTTCGATTCCCACGGTGCCGAGATGGCCGGAGCAAAAGGGTGAATGAACGGATGCATATCTGTACTGCTGAGATCGTGTTTTTCATACCATGTCGCCGCCGGCAGCACGATATCGGAATACAGCGCCGTACCGGCCATTCGAAAATCGAGATTGATTAATAAGTCGAGCTTTCCTTCCGGCGCCTGCTCCCGCCATTTGATTTCTTCAGGGCGGATGCTGTCGCTGTCGTCATTCATCAAACCGTTCGTCGTCCCCAGCAGATGCTTGAGAAAATATTCATGACCTTTTCCTGAGCTGGAGATCAGATTTGCCCGCCATACGAAGAGATTCCTTGGGAAATTCACTTCATTGTCAGGATCTTCAATTGCGAATTTCAGTTTTTTCTCTTGAAGCTGTGAGGCCACGTACGCACCTACGTCTTCAGGTGTTGCTGCCCCCGCTTTTTCAGCTTCTTTGTACAGATCGATGCCATTTTGATTGAACGTCGGATAAGACGGAAGCCACCCCAGCCGCGCCGCCAGCACATTGTAATCGGCGTGGTGCTTGTAGCGGGATGACGCAGCAATCGGTGATGCCAAATCACTGATCGGCTGGTCCTCGTAACGCCACTGATCTGTCGCAAAGTAGAAAAACGAGGTGCCGTTTTGCAGCTTAGGCACGCCTTCCCAGTCCTTTGCAGTTGCAATCGTCTGCCACCCTTCAGCAGGACGGAGCTTTTCCTGCCCCACATAATGGGCCCAGCCTCCGCCGTTTACGCCTTGGGCGCCTACGAGTAAAACAAGATTTAACACAGCTCGGTAGATTGTGTCGGAGTTGAACCAGTGGTTTATCCCCGCCCCTACGATAATCATGGACCTGCCGTCTGTATCGATCGCATTTTGGGCGAACTCTCTGGCAAGCTTAATGACAGCTTCTTTTTTGATTCCTGTCATTTGTTCCTGCCAGCCGGGTGTAAACGGCTCAGGATCATCATAGGAGACAGCTGATTGCTGACCGATGCCCCGGTTTACGCCGTAGTTAGCCAGTATCAAGTCAAACACGGTCGTGACGTACGTCTCTTCACCGTTCAGGTTCATTTTTTTAATAGGAAGATCCCGCTCGAGCACTTTGTTTCCGTCATTTGAAAAATACGGGATGCGCACCGTGCCGATTTCGTCCTCTATTCCGAGCACAGAGAGACGGGGTTCAATCGGTTCCCCGGTTTCTTCATCAATCATGTGCAGGTTCCATTTCTGCTGCCCGTCCCAGCGCGAGCCCATTGTTCCTTGCGGTATGGCAAACGCATTTGTCTGTTCATTCCAGACCGCAGGCTTCCACTGATCATGCTTTGTCTGCCGCCCGATGTCCTTCGCATGCAGAAACCGTCCCGCTGTATACACGCCATTTTCTTTTGACAGGGTGACGAAGAATGGAAAATCCGTGTATTGCTTTGCGTACTTGATAAAACGCTCTGTCTCCTGATTCACATAAAACTCCTGCAAAATGACGTGGCCCATCGCCATCGCAAGCGCCCCGTCAGTCCCTTGGCGGATACTCAGCCAGTCATCCGCGAACTTTGAGGATTCCGCAAAATCCGGGCTGATTGAAATGACCTTAGCGCCTTTATAGCGGGCTTCCGCCAAAAAATGCGCATCAGGCGTTCTCGTTAACGGAACGTTCGAGCCCCATGTGATGATATAGCCTGAATTGTACCAATCACTGCTTTCCGGAACGTCCGTCTGGTCGCCCCAAATTTGCGGGGATGCCGGAGGAAGATCCGCATACCAGTCATAGAAACTGAGCATAGGGCCGCCGATTAAAGACATGAATCGCGAACCTGATGCGTGGCTGATCATGGACATCGCCGGGATCGGAGAAAAACCGACATTCCGGTCAGGCCCGTATTTCATGACTGTATACAGCAGAGAGGCTGAAATCAGCTTCAGCACCTCCTGCCACTCAGCGCGCACAAAACCGCCTTTCCCTCTTGCCTGTTTATAGGACTTCGCTTTTTCAGGATGTTCAACGATCGATTTCCAGGCTTCCAATGGATTTTGATGAGCCTGCAATGCTTCCCGCCACAAATTGATCAGCACACCGCGCACGTATGGATATTTCACACGGAGCGGGCTGTAGATGTACCATGAAAAACTGGCCCCCCGCGGACAGCCTCTCGGTTCGAAATCAGGCATATCCGGACCTGTTGATGGATAATTCAAGTTTTGTCCTTCCCACGTGACAATTCCGTTTTTCACATAAATATTCCAGCTGCAAGACCCCGTGCAGTTGACGCCGTGGGTGGAGCGAACAACTTTGTCGTACTGCCATCTGTTTCTGTATACATTCTCCCAATCACGATCTTCGCGGGTGGTTTGGCTATGTTTATTTGAATGATGTTCGATAGGAGAAAAATAGTTTAATCTCCTGAACAACGGACTCATTTTCTTTTTCTTCATGATCGTTCACTCCTTCCGAGTCAGGTGATGCTATATTCACTATAAACAGAGACAGCGTGTCTCCTTGTGAACTATGTCACAAACCTTGCTTTTTTCACAAAATGTTCACACAAAGGAGAAGGAAGGACTTTCACAGGATGTGATGAAGACGCCTGAACGCCGCCTTTCATTCAAAGATCAAAAAAACCGGTTCTTTTTAAGAACCGGGCTCGGCGTTTTCATCCTGTGATGTATGCAGATACCGCAAAAACAACTGATAGGAACAAAAGACATTTTGCTGAAGCATCGCCAAAAAATTCATTTGCAGCTGCGGATGGTAAGACATCATTTTCTTAAATACGGAATAAGGAATATTGAGGATTAGAATATCTGGGGAGGCATTGACTGAGATAAAAGGCGATAGATACTGCCCGCCTTTTTCATCAATCGGAAACACATCGCCTTTTTCCCACAGCCCAACGGTTTGCGATCCTTCAGGGAGCCTGCTGTCCTTAAAACGGATACTGCCTTTTAAAACAATATAAACGGATTGTGAATGAAGAAAGGATGGAGACTGATCAGATGAGCCGCGGATAAACGTCCCGTTTTTCAGCAAGGTTTCGACAATGGATAAAGGCACTTCATTAAACATAGGAAGTTGTTTCAGAAATAATAAATAGTCACACTGATTCATAGGAAAGCCTCCTGTGCTAAGGATAGCTTTAGTGTAGCTCGATTGAGCCTGTACAGCAGTGATGTATTTCACAGCTTGTATGATGAATGTCACTGATCAGGAGGATGTTTGCATTTATAATGAAATAAAAAAGGAGGACTTCGATGAAGGCGATGATTCCGAAGCAGCACGGCGCATGGGCGATGCTGCTGATTCCATTTTTACTCGGCATGGTCAAGGGAGGTCCGATTTTCTGGCATATTCCGCTACTCCTAGGCTGGCTTTTCCTTTACTTGGCGGTTTACCCCGTTTCGCTTGCCTTGAAAAAGAAACAACGTAAGCCCTTTCAAAAGTGGATATGGTACTACGGTTTTCCGGCTTGCTGCTTTCTGATTGCCTCTGCCATTCATAAGCCGCAACTCATCTGGGTCGGCATTTCTTTATTGCCGCTGTTTCTTATCCATATGCATTATGCCCGCCGAAAAAACGAACGAGCGCTAACGAACGATATTGCAGGCGTCTTGTTCTTTTGTTCAGGCGGGCTTGCCAGCTGCTGGCTTGGAACGGGAACCCTTGACGGCTGGGCTTGGTTTATATTCTTGCAGTCTGCTTTATTTTTTATCGGGAGTTCTTTTTATGTGAAGTCGGTCATTCGGGAGAGAAAAAACCGAACATTTGCATACTGGTCATGGGGATATCATCTCTTGCTCCCCTTTTTATCAGCTCTTCTCGGAGCAGGCTGGGCATTCCTTGCTTTTGTCCCAAGCAGTTTGCGGGCATGGTTTTTTCACGGGAGAGATTGGCCTGCGAAAACGATCGGCATTCTTGAAATCGTAAATGCCGGCTTCTTTTTCGCCGTCATGTGTGCATATATGACAAGATAAAAAACAAGGACATCGGCTGTCCTTGTTCTTTCAGTCAATATTGCAAATCTCCAGCGGGCAGTTTTCACACTCGATCTCACGCCGTAAATAGTCCCGCTTGTGCAAAATAATTTTTCCGGTTTCGTCTATCGAAATAACCCCTTGTTTACGGAGGTCTCCCAACATGCGGTTGACGCTTTCCCTTGCCGCCGCACAAAACTTTGCCAAATCCTGATTTGTCAGCACAATGTTAATCAGAATCCCGTCGCTTCGTTCCACCCCGTAGCTGTTTGATAAGCGGATAAGGGTAGAATAGAGCGCCCCTTTTTTGCCGTGAAGAAGCAGATCCCTGATTTTGGACTGGATTTTTCGGAGGTGGGTGCTCATCCATTTCATAAATTCAAAAGTCAAATCACCGTTTTGGATTAATTCCTTTTCCAGCTTGTTTTTATTAATGACGAGCACCTCGCCATCCTCTAACACTTTTGCACTGAGCATATATCTCGGCTCTTCTGTGAACAGTGTCAGTTCACCGACAATATCGTTTTTTTGGCAGATTCTAAGCGTCAGGTCTTTTCCGTCAGACGTTAGCTTGCCGATTTCAATGAGCCCTGATTGAATCAGGTAAAGCTCTTCTGCATCCATTCCTTCTTGAAACAAATATGTGTGTTTTTTCATTTTCCTTTTCGTGCTGATCGATTCCAGCAATTCATGCAGTTCGCTGGAAAGAAGATCTTTATCAGATTTTCGAACAGAGAGAATATTCATGAGCTCACCTCGAAGAAAGTCACGTTGCGTATGTTTATTGTAACGTGAATTGATTTGCACCCATCCAGAAAAAACTAACAATCTTGTGAATGGACCAGTATTAGTTGACGCTCTGACTGTTTCTCTCCGTATGTGTTTTCATTTTTCCCTGCCAATACATCCAGATCACAAGAACAAAGCTGGCTAACGCAGCCTCTGAAAGTGCCATAAACCCGATGGCGTATTGGCCTGTTGCCTGAAATACACTTGCCAGAATAAGCGGTGGGAAAAAACCGCCCAGTCCGCCCATAGCAGACACAATACCGTTGGCAATCCCTGCTTGATTCGAAAAATAGAAAGGCACCAGTTTAAATACCGTCCCGTTTCCAATACCTGAGCAGACTGCCACCGTTAATGATCCAAACGCATAAAGGCCGATCGTCGGCGAGAATGACAAAATAATGCCTGATAGCGTAAGCCCTGCGAAAACGAACATCAAAATGCGGAGCGGGTCCATTTTATCTGCAAGAAATCCTCCCACAGGCCTGAGCAGCGTAGAGACCGCAATAAAGCCAGCCGTCCGCAACCCTGCATCCGCAGGGTTCAGCCCGAAATGCTCAACCAAAAAGTTCGGCAGATAGATGGTAAAGGCGACAAAGGCGCCAAACGTAATAAAATAAAACAGGCTCAAAAACCACAGCACATGATTTCGGTAAACGGCTTTGATTTGAGTCTTTACGGAAACGTTGACCTTCTTTTCATGCCGATCGCCGAACAAAACGTGCAGTAATGCAAAGACAGCCAGCAAAACAAGATACATCTGCACGGTTGCTTTCCATCCCGCGGCTTGAGCAATAACCGGCGCCGCAAATGTGGTAATGGCGGTTCCGATGTTTCCCGCACCGTAAATCCCATTGACGACACCGTGCTTTTCCTTCGGATAATATTTCGGAAGCGATGTCACTCCGATGGAGAATACCGCTCCCCCGATCCCTAAGAAAAAGCCGCCCGCGATTAAATCAAACAGAGAATCCGCGATACTGATCCAAAACACAGGAAACAAAAGCAGGATGAAGCTGATCATAAACATCAGCCGCGCGCCAAACCTGTTCGTTAAATACCCTAAAGGAATGCGGAGAAGCGATCCGAGGATAACAGGAATCGCCACCACCAATGAAATCTCGCCTTTGCTTAAATGAATATCTGATGTCATTTGGGAAATGAGCGACGAAATCAGCACCCACACCATAAACCCTGCCACTAAGCTTAATGACTGTAACGATAATTGAATATGTTGACGATTGATCATTCGGCTTGCCCCTTTCACTGATTCAATATCAGTCTTATCATACAAAAACTCGGTGTACAGGATTGTGAATTACATCACACGCTTTATATACAAAAAAAGACAAAGCCCGAAGGCTTTGTCCTTTCATGATGATTACATTTTTTCCGGAGCCGATACGCCGATCAGCTGAAGTGCATTGTTCAGCGTAATTTGCGTCGCCTTCATTAAAGCCAGGCGCGCGCGGCTCTTCTCTTCATTTTCAGGATCGATGACTTTCTCCGCATTGTAGAAGCTGTGCAGAGCGGATGCCAAGTCATAAATGTAGTTGGTTACGCGGTGCGGGATGCGTTTTTCCGCAGCTTCCGCCACAGCCTCCGGGAACCCGCCGATCGTTTTCAGAAGGTCGTATTCTTTTTCAGTGGAAATGCCGCTGAAATCAAGGTCTTTGCCAGGCTGTAAGCCCTGCTCTTCACCTTGGCGAAGCATGCTGCAAATACGGGCATGTGCGTATTGTGCATAATACACAGGGTTTTCATTTGACGTCGATACCGCAAGATCCAAATCAAAATCCATGTGTGTGTCGGCGCTGCGCATCGCGAAGAAATAACGAACGGCGTCAAGGCCGACTTCTTCGATCAGATCACGCATCGTGACAGCTTTCCCCGTACGTTTGCTCATTTTCATTTTCTCGCCGTTTTTATACAAATGAACGAGCTGAATGATTTCCACTTCTAATGTGCCTTTTTCATATCCGAGCGCTTCAATCGCCGCTTTCATACGCGGAATATAGCCGTGGTGATCCGCGCCCCATACATTGATCAGCTTGTCAAAACCGCGGTCGAGTTTGTCTTTATGATAAGCAATATCCGGCAGCAGATACGTGTATGAGCCGTCTTTTTTGATCAGCACGCGGTCTTTGTCATCACCGAACGTCGTGGAACGGAACCAAGTCGCGCCGTCCTCTTCATAGACATGCCCCGTTTTCCGAAGCGCCTCAAGCGCTTGATCAATTTTTCCGTTTTCGTACAGTGACGTTTCAGAATACCATACGTCAAAAGGCACTCGGAAGTTTTCCAAGTCTGCGCGAAGTTTATCAAGTTCGACCTTTAGGCCGTATTCGCGGAAAAACGCAAGGCGCTCGCTTTCCTCTTCATTGACGAACCGGTCACCGAATTCTTCAGCAAGGCGTTTTCCGATTGCGATAATATCTTCGCCGCGGTAGCCGTCTTCTGGCATCTGCTTTTCAAGGCCGAGCGCTTCGAAATAACGGACTTCGACTGAAAGCGCCAAATTGTTGATCTGGTTCCCCGCATCATTAATGTAGTATTCCCGGCTCACGTCATAGCCTGCTTTAGAAAGCACGTTGCAAAGCGCATCACCGACTGCCGCTCCGCGCGCGTGGCCTAAATGAAGGTCTCCGGTCGGGTTGGCGGACACGAATTCGACTTGAATTTTCTCGCCTTTTCCGACATTTGTCTCACCGTATGCTTCACCTTGTTCAAGCACTGACGGAATGAGTTTCGTTAAGTAGCTGTTATTCATGTAGAAATTGATAAAGCCCGGCCCTGCGATATCCAGCTTTTCAATGGAAGCCTTGCCCTTATCAAATGAAGCCACAAGCTCCTCGGCGATTTGGCGCGGGGCTTTTTTTGCGATTCTTGCCAGCTGCATCGCCATATTTGTTGAGTAATCACCGTGGGTTTTGTCTTTCGGCGTTTCTAATAGTACGTTTGGAATCTGGCTTTCTTCCGCCAGTCCCGCTTTCAGGACGGCTGCTTTAATTTCTTCCTTCAGCACGTCCTTCATTTGTTCCGCAATATTCATGCCTTTGCTTCCTCCTTATATCGAATCGTCATGTTATGTACATGTTCTTGGTTTTCGCCTACAGTCATCGTATATGTCATCTTGACGGAGCCCTGAGGACCGCCGACATCTGAATGTATGTCTTTCGTTTTCGTTTGCAGCTTCATTTGGCCGAACGGCAGTTTATATTGAGTGATTGTCGAAGCCCCGGGTATGAACCGCTGTTTCATTTGAATGGCGCCCGACCTCATTACGAGAATCTCTTTTTCTGTGATTTTGACGACTGTTTTAATCTTGCCCAAATCGTGTTCTTCATGATAGGTAAGATAAGTTTTGCCGTTTCTCACGTAATAGAATCCATCCGATGTAAATTCAACCGACTCTTCCTCCGAGCCGTTCTGAATGAATGAATGAACATGAATGGCAACTGGTGTCTCTTGTCTCATGCTGACACTTCCTTTTCATCATCCCGCTTAACCTGAATAGTATAAGCATTCAAGGGAAAAAGTTCAACCGCTTCCTCCTATCTTACCATCTTTGCTGATTGGTTTTGAAGATAAACCTTATAAAAAGCTTTCTGTTAAAAAGAGGGACGAGATATCATTTATCTTCGATATTAACGCCCCTATGTTTGGAGGAAACATACATCTTGCGGTTCAGCTTCTCTCCGCCTGTAAAACCGCCTACATTGCAATGGCAGACGGACCTGCGCCGACCGGGATTACGGTTACAGCTGTATAGTCACTCGTACGATACACGGTTACCGTATTGGCATAAAGCTCGGCCGCATAGATATAATCATTGTCCGGCGTTACTGTCAGATCAACTGCTCCCGGCAGTGACACGTTTGCAATTATTCTTTGCCTTGCTGTATCGACAACAGTCAAATTGTCAGTAAGAAACGGATCGAAATATGGCTCCAGAAAATAAGCGCGGGTGCTGTCAGGAGAAAATACGATTGCATTCAGAATTTCAAAAAAACGGTTAAAGTCAGAACCCCTGCTGAACGTTGATAAATCGATTTCAGTTACACTTTTCGGAAATAATTCACCATTCATCACATAAGCAAAATCTCCGGCAAACGGGGTTTCAATCAAACTCGGATATTCAAACGTGTCGATCATTCTGTCGGTCAGCTGGCCGGTATTCACATCATATTTATCTACTGACCAAGAACCCGGGTTAGTCGTATAGGCAAACTGTCCGTTAGGATCAAGCGCAAAATCATCACCACCCGGTACCGGTATCACATTGGTAATAGATTGAGAGGCAATATTAATCATATAGATGGAACCGGAGGCCAGAATATATGCAGACCCGCCGGTTGATTCAAATTGAATTTTTCTGGGCGCGCCTCCGAGCGTTATGGTATGCGTAACGGTCAATGTTTCATTATCAATGACAGAGACAAAATTGGTATTCCCGTGAAGGACATACGTATACGCTTTATCACGTGTGACGCCCAAACCAGTCGGAACATCAGAGAAAGAAATGGTTTTCACAACGGCATTTAATGCCGCATCAATCACAGAAACCGTTCTGTCGTTACGATTAGCAGTAAACACGTATGATCGGAGCTCCGGTTTCGGGGCAAAAATAATCGTTCCGGTTACCGTCAGCGGACTTCCGTAAAAAGGCGGCACAACCAATATATCTTCTATTGTGATGCGGCTGAAATCAGGACAATCATCAGACTGAGCGGAATAATAAACGATTTGATCGATGGCTTCTGTATGGATAACGGTAATAGCTCCATTCCCTTGTCCATATTGATTACGCACGGGAGATACACTGACAAGAAGCGTAACCGTTCCTTGCAGCCGCACCGCATAATTCATGCTAATATCCTCAGGCGCCGGCCCGGTCCAAGTTAAGCAAGGTTCACTGACACAGGAAAGATTGTCCGAGTTCCAAGTGACAGCCCCGACAGCTTCATCAGAATCAACGACAAACCCCTCCGGAACCTCAAACGGCACTTGAAACGGCGCTTCACGGTTGATTTCTTCTTCACAAAAGCACAAACAATTCTCCAGCTGTCCGTCGGTCTTCTCTTTAAAGGCAAGCTCATTCTCTTTCATTTGCTTCACTTCCTTCTGAAGACGTAACTGCCATGCTATGCGGCAGTAATAAATAGATTACGGTGTCTCCGGGAAATTGCTTGTACAGTTGAAGGAGGATAAAAGTTTGTTTTACAGAACGGATGGCGGGCTGATTCGGTCTGACGAAAAAAGATTGCGGTATTTTTGCGCTTTTCTTCCGAATGAAAATGATAAAATATGTCATATACATAACGTGGAAGGGAGGGATTCGGAATAGTGGCTAGTGTTTTATCGTCTTCAGCGGTTGGAGAAAAAATCAACGAATGGTACATGTACATCCGAAGGTTCAGCATCCCGGACGCCGAGTACTTGCGAAGAGAGATCAAAGAAGAACTTGAACGCATAGAAGACGACCAGGACCTCCACCTGTACTATTCTCTCATGGAATTCCGCCACAACCTGATGCTCGAATACCTCGAACCGCTGGAATCACAGCGGATTGAAGAACAGCCGAGACTATCGGATTTGCTTGCGGATATTGATAAGAAGCAGGCTCGGCTGACTGGACGGCTTGATTATTATTTTAATTTTTTCCGGGGGATGTATGAGCTGGAATGCCGTGAATACCTCACTGCCATTCAGTTCTTCAAAAAAGCTGAAAGCAAACTGACGTTTGTTAAAGATCATATTGAAAAAGCTGAATTTTACTTTAAAATGTCAGAAGTCTATTATTATATGAAACAAACTTACGTTTCAATGGACTATGCGCGGCAAGCTTATTTAATTTACAAAAATGGAACTAATTATAATATTAGATTGACCCAGTGCCATTCTTTATTTGGAGCTAACTATCTTGATGTAAAGCAATATGATCATGCGTTATCTCACTTTCAAAAGGCATATACAATGGCTGAACTGGAACAGCAGCCGCAATTAATGGGGAGAACACTTTTTAACATCGCTTTATGCCATAATAATCAAAACAATAAAGATGAAGCCATTCAGTACTTAAAAGAAGCCATTGCTGTTTTTGAAAAAGCCCAAGTTATTCATTCACTTCCGCAGCCCTACTTCTTACTTACACAGATTTATTTTAAGTTAGAAAATATAGAGTTTGCGCGCGAGTATCATAAAAAAGGTATCTCAATATGTAAGGATATAGATGATATCATCTACGAAGAAAAATTTAAATTTTTGGAATATTTATACGCGCTGAATCCGAGAGATACATTAATAAACGATTGTCTGCATTTTCTTGAAAATAAAATGATGTACGCTGACATTGAGGAATTAGCCCTTGATGTAGCTAAATATTATTACAAAAAAGAAGATTATAAAAAAGCTTCTGTCTATTTTTTAAAAGTTGAAGAAGCCAGACAACAAATCCAAGGGGGAGTGAATTTATATGAAGTTGAAGTATAAATTACTTATAGTCTGTTTTGCTTTGAGTTCGCTATTTGTATCAGTAGGTATAGCGAACAGCTTAACTCCTCATTATCATGTTTCTGAACGTGCAATGATCTGAATTTATAATGAACTACTCACTTTAGGTTTGCAGGGCAATCCCTTCAAGCCTCTTACATTTCAGGAGATTGAATCTAATACAAAAAACCCGGATCGCAAGGTTTCCGGGCTTTTATTTCTTCCTCTATTTCACAAACCCAAGCAGCATTTCACGAATCATCTTGCTTGCCGTGTTTGCGGTTTGTTCTGAGTGATCATAGACCGGTGCGACTTCTACCAGGTCGGCGCCTTTTACATTTACTTCTGAGCGTGCGATTTCGTGGATGGACGCGAGCAATTCCTTAGAGGTAATGCCTCCTGCGTCAACCGTGCCCGTTCCCGGCGCATGGGCGGGGTCAAGGACGTCGATGTCGATCGTGACATAGACCGGGCGGCCCGCAAGCTGCGGCAGCACTTTTTTCAGCGGCTCAAGCACTTCAAATTTAGAAATGTGCATGCCGTTTTCCTTCGCCCATTCAAATTCTTCCTTCATCCCTGAGCGGATGCCGAACGAGAATACGTTTTGCGGCCCGATTAACTCAGCCGCTTTGCGGATCGGCGTGGAGTGGGAAAGCGGTTCTCCTTCGTAATCCGTGCGCAGGTCGGTATGCGCGTCAAAGTGGATGATGGCAAGGTCCGGAAACTTCTTGTGCATGGCTTTAAAGACAGGCCATGACACGAGGTGCTCCCCTCCCATTCCAAGCGGGAACTTGCCTTTTTCTAAAATGCTGTCCACGTATTCCTCGATCATATCAAGGCTTTTTTGCGGGTTGCCGAACGGCAGCGGAATGTCGCCGGCGTCAAAGAAATTCAAATCAGCCAGATCGCGGTCGAGATACGGGCTGTATTCCTCAAGGCCGATCGATACCTCACGGATCCTTCCGGGGCCAAACCGTGAGCCCGGGCGGTAGCTGACCGTCCAATCCATCGGCATGCCGTAAAGGATGGCGTCCGCCTCTTTCCAATCGGGGCGGCTTGCGATAAATACTTTTCCTGAATATGCTTCGTCAAACCTCATTGTAAAACCCTCGCCTTCCTTTAAAAAAGCGCAAGATTCGCTCCTGCGCCGTACGTTTTTTATTTAATCAGATCACTCACAAATTTCGGCAGGACAAACGCCGCTTTGTGAAGCTCTTTCGTGTAATATTTTGTGTCGATATCAAAGAAGCTGCTGTCTTCCACTTCAAGCGGATCGTACTTTTTAGAGCCGATCGTAAATGTCCACAGACCGCTTGGATATGTCGGGATATTCGCCGTATACAGACGCGTAATCGGGAAGATTTCTTTCACGTCACGCTGTACATTTGTGATCAATTCAGGCGTAAACCATGGGTTGTCCGTCTGCGCGACGAAAATGCCGTCTTCTTTTAATGCTTTGGAAATGCCGGCGTAGAAGCCTTTTGAGAACAGATTGACAGCCGGTCCGACCGGTTCTGTTGAGTCTACCATAATCACGTCGTATTCATTTTCAGATTTTGCGATGTGCATGAAGCCGTCATCCACTCTCACGTCTACGCGCGGATCTTCAAGCTTGCCCGCGATAGACGGAAGGAATTTTTTCGAGTATTCGATCACCTTGCCGTCAATGTCAACAAGCGTCGCTTTTTTTACGCTCGGATGCTTCAGAATTTCTCTGATGACGCCGCCGTCGCCGCCGCCAACAACAAGGACGTTCTCCGGATTCGGGTGCGTAAATAACGGTACGTGTGCAACCATTTCATGATAGACGAACTCGTCTTTTTCTGACGTCATGACCATTCCGTCTAAGAACAGCATGTTTCCGAATTCTTCCGTTTCCACCATTTCTAAATGCTGAAATTCCGTCTGTTCTGTATGTAATGTTTGATTAACCTTCAATGTAATGCCGAAATTCTTCGTTTGCTTCTCCGTGTACCAAAGCTCGCTCAATTGTCATCTCCCTTTCAAGGCTGTATTTCATTTATTGTAAGCGTCTGTTTTCGCTTTTATTCCCGGTTGAAATCTCATTTTCACCTAAGGAAAAAGTATAGAGGATGAAGGGGAAAAAGTAAAGATGTGTCCCCTTCCTGATGTTTAAAAAACCCCCTTTTTTCACATAATAATAGAATCATGAAAAAGGGGGTTCCCAAAAGTGGATAAAGTATCAAGAAAACAGCTTAGAATAACGCTCAAAACCGTCCGCGCCTGCATATTTCTCACACTGCTCGGCGGGATGGTGACAGGCGTATGCATCACAGCCGTCCTTCTTGCAGCAAAATGGCAGGGCGCCCCCTCCGTCCGGGTCCCTCAGTCCACGATCCTTTATGCGAATGATGGCTCAAAGCTTGGCGAAACTGATTTTGGAGAAAAGCGTTATTGGGTGCATTTAAAAGATATCAATCCGACGGTGATAAAAGCCGCCGTCGCCGTGGAGGATCAAAACTTTTACCGGCATCACGGATTTGATTATCGGCGTATGGCAGCTGCTGCGCTTGCCGATGTGAAGGCGATGGCCAAGGTGCAGGGCGCAAGCACCATCACCCAGCAATACGCGAGAAATCTTTACCTGGAACATGATAAGACGTGGAAACGGAAATGGAATGAAGCGTTTTATACCATCCGCCTTGAACAAAACTATTCTAAAAACGAGATTTTAGAAGGTTATTTAAATACAATTTATTACGGACACGGCGCGTATGGCATTGAAGCCGCCTCCCGCCTGTATTTCGGCAAGCACGCAAAGGATATAACCGATGCGGAAGCCGTACTTTTGTCCGGCATTCCGAAAGGCCCGTCCGGCTATTCGCCTTATGTAAACGAAAAGAAGGCCAAGCAGCGCCAGGAAACCATCCTGCGCCTGATGACAAGTCAAAAGATGATCACAAGAGCAAAAGCGGACAGCCTGAAGAAAGCGCCGCTGATCTATCGTCCGCTGCAAAACAAAACCGCAGCGAAAACGGCGCCTTATTTTTATGATGATGCGATGAAAGAGCTTGAGAAAAAGCTCGGTATGACACGGGAGCAGCTGGCTACAAGCGGACTGCGGGTCTATACGACACTTGACAAACGCCTGCAGCGGATCGCAGAAAACACTGTGGCCAATACGATGAACACCGGCTCGGATATTCAGGTCGGGTTTTCAGCAATTGATCCGGCAACAGGGCGCGTGCTTGCGCTGCTCGGCGGACGCGATTATGAGAAAAGCCCGTTTGACCGCGCCACTCAGGCAAAACGTCAGCCTGCTTCCACGATAAAGCCTTTACTGTACTACAAAGCGATTCAGAGCGGCTTTACGCCCGTTACGCTGATGAAAAGCGAAGAAACAGAGTTTCAGATTGACGCAAACGGAGATACCTATTCTCCGAGCAACTACAATGGGTATTACGCGAATAAACCAATCACTCTGCTTCAGGCGCTTGCTTTATCTGACAACATTTACGCCGTGAAGACCCACCTCTTTCTCGGCATGAACAAGCTCGTATCCACGGCAAAGGAATTCGGCATTACCGAGCATTTAAAGGCCCTTCCGTCGCTGGCGCTCGGAACCGAGCCCGTACGTCCGATTGAAATGGTCAATGCCTACGCCATGCTCGCAAACGGCGGAAAACAAATCTCTCCTGCCTTTATCAGAAAGGTGACTGATACCGCCGGCCATGTGTTGTATGAACAGCCGCGCAAGCATCAGCAGGTTCTCGATAAGAAAGCGGCTTTTGTAACGGCGAGCATGATGACGGGCATGTTTGATCAAGACTTAAACGGCTACACATCGGTTACCGGACGCACCATTTCCGAGAGGCTGACACGAACATACAGCGGAAAATCAGGCACAACGAGCGCCGACAGCTGGATGATCGGCTTTAATCCTGAGCTTGCCGCAGGGGTATGGACAGGCTATGACAAAAACAGCACGATTGATTCGGTAGAGGAAAAAAGCTATGCGAAGAAAATTTGGGCGGACTTTATGGAGAAGGCGCTTGAAGGAGAGCCGGAAATGGCCTTTAAACCGCCGAAAGGAGTGACCGGCGTTTACATTGATCCCGCTTCCGGATACACCTCCGGGCCGGGCTGCCCCGCAAAACATTATACGTATTTTATCGCAGGCACAGAACCCGCCGACGTGTGCTACGGACCGGAGCCGTCTAAAAAAGAAAAGGAACATGCTCCGGGCCGCAAAGAGCACCCGCGCAAAAAATGGTGGGACAAGTGGCTTGGGAAAAAAGAGTAAAACCTGGCACATTGTATGCCGGGCTTTATTCGTACTTCTCCGCAATAACCCATGGAAGCCCGAACATAAAGTCAAGATGGATGATGGGTTCAGGAAAATCCTTCGGTATAAAAAACGTCGTACTCGGTAAAGAAAACGAAAAGCTGATATCCCCTGCCTTCTCAACATGAAACTTCGGCCCGCCTTCGCCAAGCCGGCCGACAATCGGATAGCTGCCCGCATAGAGATGAAGGCCATTTTCCTTTCCGTGCTCTCCCAGCTCATGACATACAGACGGACGAATGCCAAACTGCGTAAACAAGTCCGTTTTCTCGGCAGGAAGAAGACTCATCGCCTCATAAAAGTTCCGGCAGGACCCGCATTTGCAAGGATCGGCCCATGATTTTTCGTATTGTTTTCTCGTTTCAGTTGCATCGGCTTCAATGATCCATGGCCCGATTTCAAATGAAGTGAACATCATAAACCCCCGCATAAACATGAAAAACCCCGAGTCTTGGTTCGGCTCGGGATTTTCCATGTCCTGATTCTGTTATGAACAGTTTACTCAAAAGAATTCCGGAATAGTGCAAATATTTATAAAGTTCACAAAAAGTTCACAAATTACTTTTCTTTCTGAAGCAGACCCGTTTTTAATTCGTCGGACGAACGGTCCCACAGCCCTTGGTCGTGCTTCTGCAAAAATTGTGCAAGCACATGCTTCGAGCTGTCATCCATTTTGTCCACGATAATGTGGCGCTTCATTGATTTATCCATTAAATTCACATGCTCCGGCAGTGACTTATAGCCTCTTCTGATGCTTCTGTCCACCGTCATTTCGCAAGCCGTCACTCCCGCGTAATATGGGCCTTCCACTCTTCTGTCAATGGTGACCCATACGAGCCAGTACGGTTTTCCGTTCGGCACTTCATCCTTATTCGGCAGGAATTTGATTCCCTTCTCTACGACACTGCGGGCGTGCATCGCACCGATATCGACGAAGGCTTCCTTTTCTTCTACATCGACAAACACCGGAGAAATATTATCGAGGCTCAGCGCCCCCACACCAAAACCGCCATGGCCGTCGGTCGGATCACTTTTAATGATGTTAAACCCGATTGATTTCTTCTTTTTTCCTTCTTCCATGAAAAAACCCTCCTACAAAAGCGGTTGAAATATAGCTGCAAACAGCTTGAGAATTGAAGCTCTGCCGGCGCTTAACAGAGGCCATACGACATAAGAACCGACAGGTGTAACGAACAGCACCAAGAAAACGATAATGCCGTAGCTCTCAAATTGAGTCATTTTGGCGCGCACCCGCTGCGGCACGAGATCTTCAATGATCCGGTAGCCGTCAAGCGGAGGGAGCGGCAGCAGATTGAATAAACATAACGCGAGATTGAGCTGAATCCAAATGGAGAAAAACTGGTCCAGCCCTGTGCTGAATGCTGAAAGCAGCTCCATTCCGTAAGCATGCATCAACACTAACAAAAAGAAACCGATAAAGGCAAGAAGCAGGTTACTGACAGGCCCGGCCACAGAAACAAGCACACCCGCCAGCCGCGGGTTTTTAAAGGCGCGGCGATTCACCGGCACCGGACGGGCCCAGCCGAATCCCGCCACTAAAATTAAAATCGTTCCGAATACATCAAGATGTTTGACCGGATTGAGCGTTAATCTTCCCTGTTTCGCCGCGGTATCATCACCGAACCGATACGCGACATACGCATGCGCCAGTTCGTGCATCGTAAATGCCACGATTAACGTAATCACGACATAGGGCAGAAGCTCCAGCGGATAATATAAAAATCTGTCCAAATGTAAAAATCCCCTTTTTAAAAAAATGCAAGAATGTTCTCTATTCAGTATACTATAAGAGACCCCTCTTCCCAAGGAGAGGAAACGATAAAGGAGGATCAGCACCATGCCGCTCGTAACCGTTAAAATGCTGGAAGGCCGCACAGATGAGCAAAAGCGGAATCTGGTTGAAAAAGTAACAGAAGCCGTAAAAGAAACTACCGGCGCTGCCGAAGAAAAGATCATTGTCATGATTGACGAAATGAGAAAGGATCATTACGCCGTCGCCGGTAAACGGATAAGCGACACGGAGTAAATCCCGGCCAGCGCTGCGCCATGCAGGCTGGCTTACTTCATCAACTTTTCAATTATGGTGAAAAAGGTTTTCTTTTCTTCCTCCGTTAACACCTCGAACAGCTCATCAATTAACATCTGCCTGTTTTCAATCATTTGCATGGCCGCCATTTTGCCCGATTCAGAAAGCGTCATCCATACCGTGCGGCGGTCTTCGTTATTTCTCGACCTTTCTACAAACCCTTCCTTTTCTAAATGGTTAAGAGCAGTTGTCGTGGCAGAAGGCGATAATGTGACCTCCTGCAATATATCCTTAATCGTGCACGTACCGTGCCGATAAATAATCCTGAGAATAAATCCTCTGATATTGTTTATACTCTTCGGAATCGTTGCCTCATCTAACTTCTTCGTGCTTTTTAAATATTTTGTGAGGGCGTGATCCAGTACATTCGCTTGCAATTTGTCGTACTTCATGCAGAAACTCCCCATTTCAAGATGCATCCATCATAATCTGAATGTTTTTTATTACATTTTACTGATATCTTGCGCAGAAAGTCAAAATTCCGGCCGACTGCCCGCAACTTTTATCCTGCCCTATACAGACTATTGTCTCCCTCTTTTTCACCCGCCCCTTTTATGCAATGCTGGTTTTATAGACATGATTCAGGTAAAATCATTAAGGGTGACAGCGTTTGACAGAAAGGATAATCTGATCGGATGCGGCAGACAATATGACTGGAAAAGAAACGGAACAGACGGGGAAACAGAACACAGGATTATCGATTACACAGAAGATGTGACACGGGTAAAAGCCAAAGAGTCTCTCTTGGCTTTTGCTTTTGGATGGAGGGATGCGTGTTGCGGAATATCCTACAAAAAAAAGACATCGCCCAGCTGCTTGAACAAAGCAGAAACAGGCAGACTGCCAAAACGATGGGTGGATTTGATTTAACATTACTGGGCATCGGCGCCGTCATCGGGACGGGCGTCATGGTCCTTACAGGCATTACAGCCGCGAAAAACGCCGGGCCTTCCGTTATCTTTTCTTTTATCATTGCAGCCGTTGTCTGCAGTCTTGCAGCATTATGTTACGCCGAAATCGCTTCTGTTCTCCCGGTATACGGAAGCGCCTATATTTACTCTTACACCACCATGGGGGAAATTGTCGGCCATTTAATGGGCTGGACGCTCTTATCCGTTTATATGGTGACGGCGTCCGCGGTGGCAAGCGGCTGGTCAAGTTATTTTAATAATCTGTTAGCCGAAATCGGCATGCCTTTGCCGGAAAGTCTGCTGCACGTGCCGAGCCAGGGAGGCATCGTCAACCTTCCTGCCATCATCATTACTTTATTGATTGCCGTCGTTCTGTCACGCGGCTCCAAAGAGAGCAAAACCTTTAATAATGTAATGGTTCTCGTAAAAATCGGAATTGTTTTGCTGTTTATCATCACAGGAAGCTTTTTTGTGAAGCCCGGCAATTGGCATCCTTTTATGCCTTTTGGAGTGAAAGGCGTTATCACGGGGGCATCCGCCGTCTTTTTTGCGTTTCTCGGTTTTGATGCGATTTCCGCTTCGGCTGAAGAGGTCAAAAAACCGCAGCGCAACCTGCCGATCGGTATTATCGGTTCACTGGTGATCTGTACATTGGTATACGTCATTGTCTGTCTGGTCATGACGGGGATGGTTCCGTATTCACAGCTTAATGTGCCGGAAGCCATGTCTTATGTATTACAGTCCGTCGGACAAAACGCGGTGGCGGGCGTTATCGCTGCCGGAGCGGTGATCGGGCTGATGGCCGTCGTTCTCGCCCATACATATGCAGCGACACGCATATCCCTGGCGATGGCAAGAGACGGGATGCTGCCGAAAATCTTTACCATTGTCGGAAAGAAATCGGGGGCGCCCATCTTTAATACATGGCTGATCGGACTGATCAGCGCATTTATTGCGGGTTTTGTTAATCTGAAAGAACTGTCAGATCTCTCGAACATCGGCGCATTATTGACATTCGCCATGGTCAGTCTGTCCGTGCTGATTCTCCGCCGCACCCATAAAGATCTGCCTCGGGGATTTAAAGTGCCGTTTGTACCCGTTCTGCCGATTTTGGCCATTATCTGCTGTTTATTTTTAATGGTCAATCTGCCGCTGAAAACGTGGCTTTATTTTACCATCTGGCTGATCATCGGCGTAATCGTTTACTTTTTATATTCGTACAAGCACAGCACATTAAGAAAATAAACAAAACCAGGCCCGCTTTGTGCGGCCTGGTTTTTTCATAAAAAAAGACGAAAGCCCTCGCCTTTAACAAATGTGTTTCAGCTCTTCTATGTATTGAAGCGCCTCATCATATTCTTCATCCGTATATTTTTGCTTGCTTTTTATCGTAAACACTTTCTCTTTCTTTTCCTCAGCTTCAAGACCGTCAAAATACAAAATCGTAGACACCAGTTCCAGAAACCGTGAAGAGCGGCTGTTGACGCTGTCGATATAATTCTTCATATCCGGCATCGTAAGCTCGGCATGGTGCAAAAATTCGGCTCCCGTCTCCGTCAGCGTGTAACGGTATTGAAAGTAGCCGCCCTTTTTTTCCTTTACCTCATCCAGAAATCCAAGATTGCACAGTTCTTCAATCCGAAGCGTCAATTCTTCAGAATACGGGCCGTAAAAATGAAAATCATATTTTTCATAGAAAGGATACTGCATTTTTTTCGCGATATAAATGATTTTCTGCAGCTTCTTCCGCCCGATGATTTCTCCAGAATCCGAGAACACCTTCATCAGTTTTGCATGTTCTTTCAACAAATTCCCGACATCTCCTTTTCCTTCTTTACCAAAATCCTTCTATGTCAGTCCCAGCAGCTGCCGGATTTTCAATTTTGCTTCAGGGTTTTCTGAACCGTCACAAATGAGGTCCATCGGATAATACAGCTTGTGGTCCGTCCGCCGTTTTCCCGAGATGGATTCCACAATAGCCGACTGTCTGGACAGCTCTTTTATCTGGCCGCTCTGCGTTAACAGATGGATCGGAAGCCGTTCCTCCTCCTCACCCGGACGATAGAAATCATACGGCAGATCCGATGAAGAATCGACGACTAAATAATAGTTCGGATCGATTCCAGCCTCTTTAAATAAAGCCGTCAGCTCAAAATAAGCCGACATTTCCTCATTCGGATTGAATTCGGCATATTGAAACAGCTGGCGGTTAATGAAGCGGCGGCAC
The DNA here is from genome assembly GCF_019891195.1 of Bacillus sp. YC2. Taxonomy (NCBI): domain Bacteria; kingdom Bacillati; phylum Bacillota; class Bacilli; order Caryophanales; family Bacillaceae; genus Bacillus; species Bacillus sp. YC2. The sequence goes on from NZ_JAHXDO010000001.1 coordinate 642,212, forward strand.
AAATCGGACAGTATCGCGTCTTCTTCTTCCTCCCAGGCTTGGAAATAGTACAAAATAATCGATTCATCCAGCTTTACGTAGTCCTCCAGCGTCAGCTTCCCTTCAAAAATAGAATAAAAATGGACGGGAGCATGAGTGAAGATATACCCTTCCTCATGAAGCTGCTTCGCGCGATGGAGAATTTTTGTCAATATGACTTCAGCGCTTCTCGTCACAGGATGAAAATAAACCTGCCAGTACATTTGGTAGCGGCTCATAATATAGTCTTCAACGGCGTGCATGCCGCTTTGCTTAATGACGATCTGGTCCTCACGCGGACGCATCACCCTTAAAATCCGTTCCATATCGAAATGCCCGTAGCTGACACCCGTGTAGTACGCGTCCCGCTGCAAGTAATCCATCCGGTCGGCGTCAATCTGGCTTGAAATCAGACTGACCACCTGTTTGTTTTTATATGTTTTAGCAATGACTTCAGCAACATCCTGCGGAAATCCCGGGCCTGCCTTTCTGAGCACTTGATTGACCTCAGTGTCGCCCAAAATGATTTCCCTCGTAAAATCCTCATGATCCAGATGAAAAACCTTTTCAAAGGAATGAGAAAACGGCCCGTGCCCCAAATCGTGCAGCAGCGCAGCGCTGAGGCAGAGTTCACGTTCACTGTCATCCCATTCAGGACGCCCTTTAAAGACATCGTCAACCATTCTTCTGACAATCTCATAGACACCGAGAGAATGGTTAAACCGGCTGTGTTCGGCGCCGTGAAACGTCAAATAGGTCGTGCCGAGCTGTTTGATTCTGCGCAGCCGCTGAAATTCACGGGTGCCGATCAAATCCCAAATGAGCTTGTCCCGTACATGAACATAGCGGTGGACCGGATCTTTAAACACTTTTTCTTCTGATAATTTTCCATTTGGATACGCCATCGTCATTCCCTCTTTTTTTAGCCGTGATTCTATTATATCGGCTCTATAATTTGAAAACATCCTTGAATTTATCCGGCGTTTTGTTCCAGTTTCCTGAAATCGATTTTTTGAAGCAAAAAAGCCCGACCCATCGGGCGAGGCTGTTGTAAAACACAAATTTACTTTTTGATTTTCTTTTTCACCTTTTCAATTAGCTCGTCCTCACTCGGAGCCGACAGCGGGCGGTTGTTCACAAAAGCAAACGATTTTTTACGTCCGGGCCCGCAATACGACTGACAGCCGATCTCCACTTTCGCATCCGGGTCAGCTTCTTTTAAACGCGGCAGCAATGTCTTGATATTCGTGGCCTGGCAATCATCACACACTCGAAATTCATTAGCCATGATGTACGCTTCCCTTCATTCAATGTTCCTCTATGTTAAAAATCATTTTTTAAAACGAAAAAATCACATCACACTCCATTGTACAAGGATTCAGTTTTTCCTGCAAGGCTCTGCGTATCTCTCATTCTTTCAGCCAATTTGTATAAATATTTTCCAATCTGGACATTCTAATACCATCAAAAGATTATTGGGGGTTGAGAACATTGACAAAACAACGACAGGACGCCTGGTCAGAGGAAAATGATTTGCTGCTGGCGGAAACCGTGCTCCGGCACGTACGGGAAGGCAGCACACAGCTGAATGCCTTTGAAGAAGTGGGTGATAAATTAAACCGGACATCGGCAGCCTGCGGATTCAGATGGAATGCCGTCGTCCGCCATCAATATGAAAAAGCGCTTCAGCTTGCCAAAAAACAGCGAAAACAGCGGATGCGCGCGCTCGGCAACGGCCAGCCGGCCAAAAAGAAACTATTATATCAGCCGCCTGCGCCTGAAGCGGATATCATTCAAGAAACCGCAGCAAAAGAAACAGTTCAAACAGAAGAACCTAAAGAAAATCAAACCGCCGTCATGTCAGGTGAACATATGCCTTATGTGGATGACAGCTTCAAGGAAGAGTTAGCTAGTTTATCACATTTGCTGGCTCCTCAGCAGCAAATCCAAACGCCGGATCTCACAATGGCCGATGTCATTCAATTTTTGCAGACCTATGAAGGCAGCGGAAAGCAAACCTCTGCCCTGCAAATGGAAAATGACCGTTTAAAACGGGAAAACCAAGAACTGCAATCGAAAACCGAGCAACTGGAAGCGGCTGTAGAAAAGCTTGAAAAAGATCAAAAAACCATTCAAGAGGACTACGAAACCTTAGTTAAAATCATGAACAGAGCCAGAAAGCTAGTTTTATTTGAAGAAGACGAACATGCCTCTCCATCCTTCAAAATGGACCGGAACGGCAATTTAGAAAAAATGGCCGAATAACGGAAAAACCCCCTTTCCTAATCACGGAAAAAGGGGTTTTTGCCTTTTGTCAATGACGCGCATGCTGATCTATATTAATGTAAACAATGTTCGGAGGCATTCTTCCCATAAGGCCTGCAATCTCAGTCCTCGCCCGTACATAAGCATAAAGATTCAATTCCTCATCCCAAATGGTTCTTGGGAATTATTGATCGATTAGCTACTGTGCAATACACTGTATAGAGAATACAATTATTAGATATGATGGGAATGATAGTAAAGTGAATAGCCAATTAAGAAAAGGAGCGTTAGAACTTTGTGTTTTGTCTCTGCTTCTTTATGAAGATTTATATGGTTATGAATTAATAAAGATCATAAGTGAAACGTTCCCTGTGTCTGAGGGCACCATCTACCCCATATTACGAAGACTCACAAAAAATAACTATTTAAAAACGTATACAGCAGCTTCAGATCAAGGCCCGTCACGCAAATATTACAAAGTAACAGAAGAAGGCGCCTTTTACCATCACACGTTAAAAGCAGAATGGCTCGACTTGTCCGAAAAAGTGAACAACATCATTAAGGAGGGAAAGTGAATGTTTAAAGACCAATATCTTAAACAGCTCCGGCGTGAAATAAAAGATCTGCCGGAACTTGAGCAAAAAGAGATACTCGCGGATATCGGCGAAATATTCCAAATGGGCGGCGCGGAAGGAAAAAGCGATGAACAAATCGCCAAAAATTTAGGAAATCCCAAAACACTTGCGCGTACCTTAAAAGCAGATATTTTCATCAATGATGCCCAGGAGCAGAAAACATGGCGATCCTTTTTCAAAGCATTCGGTCTGCTGTTAGGTATGAGCCTGTTTAACTTCATGTTTATGCTGACCCCGTTTCTTTTTGCCTCTGTTACGGTGTTAAGTTTGATGGCGATCGGCCTTATGCTGATAACCGGGTCATTCTTTCTCCTTGTGAAAGTGCCGATTGTAACAGCCATTTTTAACGGATGTATTGTCCTCGGAGCGGGTATGGCTGTGTTTATGGCCGGATTTGATCTTTCGAAACTGATATTCCGCATCTTTTTGCGCTATTTCAAATGGAATGTCAGCGTTGTAAGGAGGGAGACCATTGAATCGAAAAATGTGGTATAGCATTGCTCTCATTTTAATCGCTGCCGGCCTGATCGGAAGCATGTTCTTCGGTTTTGACGGCTTTTATCCTAATTCATAAGGAAGGTGAGGAAATACTATGACTGAACCAGCCCTGATACTAAAAAATGTCTCTAAAACAATCAATCATACACCAATTGTACAGTCAATCTCTTTCGATGTGAGAAAAGGTGAGATATTCGGCCTTTTAGGTCCGAACGGCTCAGGAAAAACCACTATTTTCAGAATGATCGTACAGCTTATTAAAAAAACAGAAGGCGCCATTTCATTCAGGGGCAGGCCGGACAGCGACTTTGAATACTTTATGAAACATATCGGGGTTATCATCGAAGGCCCGGACATGTATCCGAATATGACCGCTTTGCAAAACCTGAAATATTTCACTAAACTGCGCAGTGGCTCGCTGCGAACGGATGACCTTATGAATATCCTTGCAAAAGTCGGATTAGAGCAGGCTGCCCGCAAAAAAGTAAAAAATTTCTCATTAGGCATGAAACAGCGCTTGGGGCTCGCTTATTCTCTTCTCCACAACCCCGGGTTATTAATTCTGGATGAACCGATGAACGGCCTCGATCCTAAAGGCATGAAGGAATTGCGCACCATTCTTTCTGATTTAGCGCAGCAAGGAGTTTCCATCTTATTATCAAGTCATTTATTGTCGGAAATGGAGGAGATTTGCGACAGGGTTGCCTATATCAAAAATGGACGGATTTTAGGAATTGAAGAGATGAAGAAAAGAAATGATTCTGCTCAGAAAAAGCTGTTTACCGTCACGGTTAATAACCCTGAAAGGGCGAAAGAAATATTAGAACAGGAAGGTATTCTTCAAGTGCAGCAAAAAGAGAACCGCATCATTGAATTGGAAGCAGAAGAAGACACCATTCCGTATGTCATTAAATCTTTGGCAGAGAAAGAGATTCTGATTTCCCGCGTTTCCGCAAGAACTTTGTCTTTGGAAGAAAAATACATGATGATAACAGATAAGGAGGATGCGGTATGAGCATATTTCATCTGGCACAGAACGAATTCATAAAAATAACCCGAAAAAAAGGCACGCTTTTATCTCTTTTTTTCCTGTTTCTCATCGTTTTGCTGACCGGCCTTATCATGAACCATGAGTTAGATGCTTCTTCGGATAACAATTGGAAAGAACGGCTCCTCGCAGAAAAAAAACAAGAAGAAATTGAGAAACCGGCTGAAACGACGGGCGTTTATTATTCAGCCGATGTTAAAAATAAAGACTATTATTTGGAGCATAATATCAACCCCTATGAATGGAACGGCTGGAGATTTTTCGGCACGGTTACTTCAAACGGACTTGAGATTTTCGTAAGCTTAACCGCGATTTTAACCGTCAGCGGGGTTGTTTCTAAAGAGTTTGCCCTTGGGACGATTAAATTTATCGCTACAAGCCCGAACCGAAGATGGCGGATTTTAGCATCAAAATTTCTGGCGTCCCTTCTGTTTACCGGTATGATTTACTTATTTTACTGTATGAGCTGTTTGCTGATCGGCGGCGTGTTATTCGGTTTTTCTAATGCTTCATATCCACTCGTCTATACTCATTTAAATGACAGCCTGTATACCATCAGTTCATTAAAAGCATCCGGGATCATTCTCCTTTTACGTTTCATATCAATTATAAGTATTGTCACCATTGCGTTCACTTTGTCAGTATTGTTCAAAAGCCAGGCTCTCTCCCTTTGCTTATCCATTTTACTGCTGTTTGCCGGCAGTATATTGGGCGGAACTGATTTGCTTGCCCAATATACATGGTATAAATTTACGCTCTTTCCGCATTTAAATCTCGTTGCTTATGTAAATAAAAGCGCGGGTGATGCGATTTCAACATTAACAATCCCCTATTCTGTGACGATGATAGCGATCTACTTTCTTATTTGTTTATTGATTTCTTTTTCCGTCTTTCAAAAGAGAGACATTACAGCATAGACAGCGATGCGGCGGCATAATGAGCGGACGGCAGAAAATACTGACGGTCCAGCATTTTGCCGCTGACCTTCCCTTGGTCCATAGCTAATGGATTTAAATAACCGAAGCTCCCGCTGCTTCGTTGCTGAAAGCATAGAAATTCCCGCCCTTCCCGTATAAAAAGCGCCTCATCGAATTGGAGAAATTTCATAATGGCTGTGTATTTTGCAACGGCGTCAATGTGATACCTTCTGCACTCAGCTAACATTAAACCTGAGAAAGCAAAATCTGATGTTTTGTACCATTCTGTGAGAAAAGGCTGCAATTCTTTCATCTGCAAGTAAGCGGCGGCAAAAAGGGCATCCATCTGTTCTTCCTGCCTGCCGCCTGCTGCCATGAGCAAATCTGCCTCCCGTTTCATGCTGGATTCTAAGTAAACGAGCAGCTCCTCCAGAGAGACCGCTCCAAAATAAACTGCTAACACCATTAGGATCATGGAGGAAGGCTCTGAATTCAGCTCATCTTGTAAACCGCTGACCATTTGTTCAAGTCCGTTATGAAAAAAAGTGCTTTTTGCGGCATTCATCCTGCGGTATACATGATACGCATACGCGAACAGAACCGGATGGCATTCGTGCGTTTTTTCTCCAAAATAACGGTCTAAGTATAGAATGACTTCTTCTGAATCCTTTCTTTTTTCAAATTGATGACATGCCGCTAAACCGCAAAACAGGTGCATAAGATCATCTGCTTCCATTTCTTCCGGCTGCAGCTGGAGGTTCTTCCAAAAAAACAGCAGCCATTTTTCTGTTTTTTTTAAATTAAAATGTTCCTTTACTATCTGCATGTTCCACACTCCAGATTCAGAATCTCAATCGCCGGCAGAAGAGCCGGAGCGAAATGAATGGTTGGATTCTCGTTATTTATATAATGAAGAGCAGCTTGACAGCCATAAAAAAAAGGATCGATACATGATTGGATAAATAACATAGTGCACAGTTGTTTCATTTTTTTGCTGCCGATACAAAATACAAGCCATTTTTGAATGGAAGCTTTCAAGCCGGGATGAAGCTGATGCTCCCCCTTATCTAAATGAAGAAGACAATACTCAATAAACTCCAGCTCGTTTTCCGCTGTTCTCTTCCATGCGTCATGAAGCAAAGGCTGAAACATCGAATTTTTGTAAAAGCGCACTTTTTCATGATCAGATGACATTCCCAGTTCGTTCAGCAAACCGACTAATTCAGCGTATTTAAAATAAGGCCATTCTTTTTTTATAAGATAGCCATTTTTCAATCCATGACGTATAATCTGATCATCCGCTTCCAATCCCTGCTTCTTTTTATAAGTTTTTGCCGTTAAATAGATGTGAATCAATTCATTGACAATAGCCGTATTACAGTGAAACAGATCTTCCCAGCATGACTTATCAACGAAAGCAGACGCAATCCTTTCAGTATGTTCTTTTACAGCGGAAGAATGGCTCGTCTTCCTGTAGTGCTTGCAGAAGCCGGCAAACAGCTGAATACTCTTCATATCCGGAAGCGATTGTTCAGCAAAAGATAATAAAAATGTATCCGTCTCTTCAGCTAATCTGTTCAAGTTATTCGTTCCTTTCTGCTCTAAGACAGGCATGCGCGGCTCCCGCAGCGACAAGTGTTGTATGGTAGCAATGTTTAAACACATCTTCTCTTCGCTGTTCACCTCTCATACCGGCTTTATGTTGATAGGTGATGCCCGGAACATTCCCTTCTTTCATTCGGCCCTGGTATATTTTATTCCAGGCTGCCGCATAGAGCGGTTTATGATTTTCTTTTTCCATGTCGATATTTAAAAAAGAACTGCACATCAATAATTCACTGGTAATATCCAAATTCTCAAGACATATATAGATCCCTAGAAATTTCAGGACCTTTTCTTTTAAAGACGGCAGATGATACTCTTTATCTGTAAGCGAAGAACATCCCATGTCTGTTATATAAAAAATCGTATGAGTCATACTGTACGCATCATGATCAGTCATATATGTATTTGGGATATTCTGACCAGCCGCTGTGTAGTTATATAAGTCAGAAAAGTCCGTTATTTCGGAAGTTACACCTGCTCTTTGCAGACTGTACTTCAGATCCATTTTCCGAAAGGGAATTTTAGCAAGGCTGCAATCAAAACGCGTTGCCGAGAATTTTTCCAGCTCCCATATCACCGAAGCCCGTGACGGGTGATCAGTTAAGGTAAGAAATTCCCCTGCTATAGCCAATCCGGCAAGTCCGTCCGGATCAAAATGAATAAATTCCTCAAGCTGATCATTGTGAAGCCTTTCTGTAATAAACTCTGTTAAAACAGCAACCTCCTTATCATCTGCCTGATTTCTGATTAGGTAATTGGTAAGAAAAATGAGCTCTATAAATATTTTAAGCCGCCATCTGAAATCATTCGCTACTTTATGATTCATATCAAAGAAATGGATATTCTCAACAATCCATGACAGTGCTCCCCGCTTAATTTCTCTTATATACTCTTGTGTCAAACTCTCACCACCTTGATTCAGATGCGTAGGTCCCAAACAAATGATAATCTTACTTTTGAGCGGCTAAATCAGAGAAATTCAAATTCGGGTTTTGATTGTCTTCTTGACTCGGCACTACAAGCACCCAGCCGCTCCAAGCGAAAGTATTACCTGATTGCTCTGCATCTCCGGCTAACAAATGTGTCGGGATAGTGATTCTTTTTTCTTCTTTTATTTTTTTAAAATTCATATCTCCATCTCCTTCAGTTTATAGAATTATTTGGAACCTACATCAATATATTAATCAAATAAGGTATATATTGTAAACTAGTTTTGATATAACACTTCTTTTTTCACTATAATTAAATAGTATATAATCACCAAAAAAAAGCCCGGACCTAGTCCAAGCTTTCCTTCGTACCGAACACCTTCTCATTCCGCTCAAGCATTCGGGTCAGATTTTTTTCAAATACCGCTTCTTCTTCCTGCGATAATCCCGCTGCATACAGACATCCGCTGAGTTCCTTCAGTTCAGTCAAAAGCGACAGCATTAAGTCCTGCACGGTAATATCTGTTTGGAGCAATTCGCTTAATGATGCCATCGTTTCCGGCCGGATGTCGGGATATACGCCTTTTGGGTCGTTGCTTTTATCTTTTAAAGCCGCTTGATAGAAACGTCTGATCAGATCAGCGCGTTCGCTTCCGCTTTTGTCGGCGCAGAGATAGATTTGCACCGCCGCTCCTCCGCGCAGGCGCCTTTGAGAAATGCCGGCGAATTTTCTGCCGCCGATGCTGAGATCATAGCTGCCCGGACAGTATGACCCTTTAATTTCATAAGCTTTGATTTCTGCATTGTACGGGCTCAGCATGCGCCGCATCAGCTCGGCCATCGCTTCGTATCCCCTGTCGATGTCTATGCCTTTTTTTTCATCTTTAAAAATAAGAGAGATATTTAAAACGCCTTCATCAAGCACGACCGCAAGCCCCCCGGAATTGCGGACAATGACGCGGTAACCTTCATCCTCAAGCAATTTCACGCCGTCTTTTAAAAACGGAAGACGTGTGTCCTGAATCCCGAGAACGATCGTTTGGTGGTGCACCCAGGAACGGGCTGTCGCAGGTGAATCCCCTTTGCCGACGGAAGCGCACAGCGTATCATCCATCGCAAATGATTGCTTCGCATCAAAATAAGGGCCAAGGCTGGATTGGTCAATGATCCTCCAGCTCGGCTGCATGAGTAAATCAATCGGTTGCTTTCCCATCTATATTAAATCCCTTTCGTTATAGGCTTTGAATGCGTCTATTATATCATTCCGCTCATGATGATTGAAATTGGCTTTTCAGAAGAGCGATGAAGATTTCTTTGTTTTTTGTGTTCTCCATAATGGAAGATTGAATGATAGACAGTTTCCGCTTTAAGGAGAAGCCTTTTACATGAAGCACGGAAATGCTGTGGTGAAGCAAATCCTTTTGCAGCACGCTTTTTGATAAAACAGAAAGACCCAGTCCGCTGATTACGGCTTCCTTGACGCCCTGGTTGCTGCTGATGGTCATCATGGACTTCGGCCGCAGCCCGTTTGAATGAAGCACATGGTCCAAGTATTCTCTCGTCCCCGAGCCTTTTTCCCTCGTCACCCATGCTTGGTTTTGCAGGTCTGTAATCGGGATGTTTTTTTTGCCTGCCAGAGGATGACCGTTGGGAGCCGCGATGCATAATTCATCCTCCATGAACGGCTGAATGTCCAGCTCGTTTTTTCCCGTATGCCCTTCAATCAGTCCGATATCGGCTTGAAGCATCCGAACCGCTTCACTGACTTCCTCTGTGTTGCCGATCATCACGTCTAAGTTCAGCTCGGGATACTCGCCGTGAAGCTGTGCGAGAAGCGGCGGCAGAATATATTCGCCGATGGTAAAGCTCGCTGCGATTTTCAGCTTTCCTTTTACATAATGATGATGGGCGTAAATTTCTGATTTCGCCTGCTCGTATAAAAAGACCATTTGCTTTGCGCGCTGATAGAGAATATCCCCTGTCGGCGTCGTCGTAAAGTGCTTCGGCGAGCGGTTGAGCAAAGCGGTTTGAAACTCCTTCTCGAGATTTTTGATGTGCAGGCTGACACTCGGCTGAGAAATCATCAGCTTCTGCGCCGCTTTTGTAAAGTTCTTTTCTTCTACAACAGCAATGAATGTTTTCAGTTCGCCGTAATACAAAAAGCATCGCTCCCCATTATTAATATTCCTTATCGTTTAGATCATATAAATATATTTTACTAATGATTGAAACCGCAGTAAAGTGAAGTTATCAAGATGATGGGAAGTGACAGGGATGAAAAACGGTGTTTCAGTTTTGAAGGGGGTTTCGGTTGCCGCAGTGATTGCGTTTGCAGCTTCTTATGCCGGCAGCCTGCCTTATTTAAATATGCTTGGCACGCTTGTGATTGCGATGCTGATCGGCATGCTCTGCCGCGCGGTAATCGGAGAGCGAAAATCATTAGAGCCGGGGATTGCTTTTTCAAGTAAATACTTGCTGAAAACGGGCATTATTCTGCTTGGCATGCGGCTGAACCTGGCTGATATCTATCATGCCGGCTGGCATGTCTTTGCGATCGCAGTCAGCTGTATGCTGTTTGCATCTGCCGTTGTGTATATGCTGTCCCGCCTGTTCCGTATAGATCAGAATCTCAGTATTTTAACTGCTTGCGGCACAGCGATTTGCGGGGCTGCTGCTGTTGCGGCGATAGCTCCGCAGATCAAATCAAATGAAAGCGCTGCCGCTATCAGTGCAGCCGCTGTCTCTTTACTGGGAACCGTCTTTACGGTCATTTATTCTCTTTCGTATCATTTATTAGGCTTTTCTCCCGCGGCCTTCGGGGCGTTTTGCGGGGCAACGCTTCATGAGGTGGCGCATGTGGCGGCAGCCGGCAGTATCGGGGGAAAAGAAGCTGTCGAGATGGCGGTTATCGTCAAGTTGACGAGGGTTGCGCTGCTCGTTCCGGCTGCATTGGCACTTGGATTATGGGCGCGCCGCAACGGAGAATCTGAGCCGCTTTCTTTTTCTTCTCTGCCTGTTCCTTGGTTTATCTTTGGATTTCTCGGAATGAGCGCCGTTCACACACTAGGTATTGTTTCGGCATCACAGGCCGCGTTCCTTGTTCATGTATCGTATGTCCTCATCGGGATGGCGATGGCCGGGCTCGGCTTGAAGGTGCATGTGTCAGCGTTTCAAAATAATGGCTGGAGAGCGCTGGCGGCGGGTTTGCTCGGTTCTGTCTGTTTATCTCTGTTCGGCTGGGCCGCAGTCACTTTTTTTCTATAAAAAAACGGCCGGCCTTTAAAAAAGGCCGCCGTTTCAGGGTTACAGCGCTTGAGCTGCCGTAATTAAAGCAAGGTTGTAGACGTCTTCGGCGTTACATCCTCTTGAAAGATCGTTTACAGGCATATTTAAACCTTGTAAAATCGGTCCCACCGCTTCAAATCCGCCGAGGCGCTGAGCGATTTTGTAGCCGATGTTTCCGGCTTCCAGGCTTGGGAATACAAATACATTTGCGTCCCCTTTAATTTCGGAATCCGGCGCTTTTTTCTCAGCAACGGATGGCACGAAGGCAGCGTCAAATTGGAATTCTCCGTCCAGAGTAAGCTCAGGTGCTTTTTCTTTTGCAACCTTAACGGCTTCCGCCACTTTTTCTGTTTCGTCTGATTTTGCCGATCCTTTTGTAGAGAAGCTGAGCATCGCTACGCGCGGGTCGATATCAAACATTTTAGCCGTATTGGCGCTTTCGATCGCGATTTCCGCAAGATCTTGGCTGTCAGGCGCAATGTTGATTGCACAATCCGCGAAAACGTATTGCTCGTCGCCGCGGGCCATAATGAACACGCCGGACGTTTTTTTCACGCCTTCTTTTGTTTTGATGATTTGCAGCGCAGGGCGAACCGTGTCGGCCGTAGAATGCGCGGCTCCGCTGACAAGGCCGTCTGCAAGGCCTTTATACACAAGCATTGTGCCGAAGTAGTTTTCGTCTAACAAAGCTTTGCGCGCTTGTTCTTCCGTCGCTTTTCCTTTGCGGCGTTCTACGAAAGCCTGAACAAGTTCTTCCATGCCTTCATATGTATGCGGGTCATAAATATCAACGCCGTCAAGCGTGAGATTTAATTCTTTCGCTTTTGCTTGAATTTCCTCTTTATTGCCGACAACGATCGGCTTTAATACCTTGTTGACCGCCAGGTTGTTGACCGCAACTAGGATACGTTCGTCCATTCCTTCAGGAAATACGATTTTCACATCTTTTCCTGCTACTTTTTCTTGTACTTTTGTAAATAAATCTGCCACGATATACCCTCCTCTATGTTGACAAAAAACGCTTACTTTTACAGCATACTCTTCTTCCAGCTAAATTCAAATAACCAACTTCTATTATAGCGCTTTCAATTAAAAATCTTATTTTTCTAACTAATTTAATCACCTATGCAAACACGGCTTAGTTTCTCATACAAGACTTGTGATTATTCAAGGTTTCTCCACAGCCGAAACGGTTAAACTGTGATATAGTGAAGGCATTAATGAAAAGATATAGGAGTGAAGATAAATGAGTGAGCAGCAAAAAACGAATGAAGCGGCCCAAACTTTGGACGGCTGGTATGCGCTTCATGATTTCCGCACGATGGACTGGGCTTCTTGGAAACTGTTATCCAGCGATGAACGCCAATCGATTATTTATGAATTTACGGGTCTGCTTGAAAAATGGGGCGCCGCCCAAAAAGAAGGAAGAGGCTCGCAAACCATTTACAGCATCGTCGGACAAAAGGCAGATTTTATGCTGATGATTCTTCGACCGACAATGGAAGAATTAAATGAAATTGAGCTTGAATTCAATAAATCAAGGCTTGCTGAATTTACGATTCCGGCCTACTCCTACGTGTCAGTGGTCGAGCTGAGCAATTACTTGGCGAGCGGAGACGGTGATCCGTACGAAAATCCGCATGTGCGTGCACGCCTTTACCCTGAGCTGCCGGAAGCAAAATACATTTGCTTCTATCCGATGGATAAAAGAAGAAGCGGCGAAGATAACTGGTACATGCTGTCCATGGAAGAACGCAAAAGCCTGATGAGAAGCCACGGCTTAATCGGACGGAGCTATGCCGGCAAAGTCAAACAGATTATCACAGGATCTGTCGGTTTTGATGATTACGAATGGGGCGTCACGCTGTTCAGCGATGATGTGCTTCAGTTCAAAAAGCTTGTCTATGAAATGCGTTTTGACGAAGTCAGTGCCCGCTACGGCGAATTCGGTTCATTTTTTGTCGGAAACCGCTTGTCTCTGGACACCCTTCCGAAATTCCTATATGTGTAATGCTCTCTCCCGCCCTCTCGGCGGGGTTTTTTATTTGTCAGAATTTAAATAAAATTTGCTATTTTAGCGGTTTTTTTTTACGATGTAAAAGAGATTCCATTTTTATAAAGGGGTGCAGATATTTGTCAAAACGAACCGCATTTATTATGGGAGCCAGCCAGGGAATCGGCAAAGCGATTGCTCTGAAGCTGGCGGACAATGGTTTTGCCGTTGTCGTCAATTCACGCGTCCTCGAAAATATTGAACCTGTGAAAGAAGACATTCTAGCCAAACATCCTGAGGCAAGCGTTACCGTTCTTGCGGGTGATATGTCCGATCAGCAGACGAGAGCGGGCGTTTTTGAAAAAATCGAATCACAATGCGGACGGCTTGATGTCCTGATCAATAATATTCCGGGCGGATCGCCGGATACGTTTGAAAATTGTGATATTGAGGATATGACAAAAACCTTTACGAATAAAACAATTGCTTATATCGACTCTATGAAAAGGGCCGCCTCATTCATGAAGCGGAACGAATTTGGCAGAATCATCAATATCGTCGGGAACCTGTGGAAAGAGCCGGGCGCAAACATGTTTACCAACAGTATGATGAATGCCGCTTTAATTAATGCCAGTAAAAATATCGCCATTCAGCTCGCTCCTCACAGCATTACTGTCAATTGCCTGAATCCAGGGTTTATCGCTACAGACCGTTATCATCATTTTGTGCAGAATGTCATGAAGCAAAACAGCATTTCCAAAGAGGAAGCGGAAGAACGGATTGCTTCGGGTATTCCGATGAAACGCGTCGGGTCTGCCGAAGAAACCGCTGCACTGGCCGCATTTCTCGCCTCTGAAGAAGCCTCTTATATTACAGGGCAGCAAGTCTCAGCGGACGGCGGCAGCATGAGAAGCATATAAAAAAATCCCGCTTTTTAGCGGGATACTTCTTGTAATGAGGAAAACGGCAGGCTGAGCTTTTGAATCCGCATGACAAATTCCCGCAGTTCCTCCTGCTTGGCCACCATCGAAATTCTGACATAACGTTTTCCTCTGCTGCCGAAAATCTCGCCCGGCGTCACGACGACATGGGCATGCTCCAGCAAATAGTCGGAGAATTGGTGTGAGGACTCAAATGTTTTCGGAATTTCAGCCCATACATAAAACGTTCCTTTCGGCTTTTCGATGCTCCAGCCTAATTCCTTTTCACATAACTCCGTAAAAAAGCCGATTCGTTCCGCATAGATGCGCTTCAGGCTTTCTGTGTGGGCGGGATCTCCGGACAGCGCCGCCGCTGCGGCCTGCTGAAGACCGCCGAACATGCCGACGAAGACGTGATCCTGAAACTCATTGACCGCCTGAATGATTTTCTCATTCCCAACGGCAAACGCCATTCTCCAGCCTGCCATATTAAATGTTTTTGAGAATGAATAAAGCTCCGCGCCGACAGCTTTTGAACCTTCCGCCTGCAAAAAGCTGGCCGGTTTTTTATCAAACTCAAACGCACCGTACGCAAAGTCATGAATCAGATGGATCTGGTTCTTTTTGGCAAATGCAGCCGCCTTTTCATAAAACGCAGCGTCTGCTACGGCTCCCGTCGGGTTATTCGGGTAATTCAAAAACATCAGCTTGGCCTTTTGCAAGACAGCAGGATCGATCTGTTCAAAGTCCGGCAAATAGCCGTTTTCCGAATGAAGGGGCATCTCATGCAGCTCTGCCCTTGCCATTGTGATTCCCGATAAATATTCAGGATAGCCGGGGTTCGGGACTAATGCGATGTCACCGGGATTGAGCAGACATTGCGTCAGAACGTACAGGCCCGCCTTTCCTCCGCCGAACAGGGCGATTTCCGTTTCCGGGTTGATGGAAACTCCGTACTCCCTCTCATAAAAACCCGCAATGGCTTCCTTCAGAAAAGGATAGCCCCCAAACGGCCCGTACCCGTGATAAGAAGGATTCAGAGCGCTCTCCCGCAATGTCTCCACAATATGCGGCGGTGTGGGGAGATCAGGGTTTCCCTGCCCGAGATTAATGATCTCTGCCCCCGTTTTTTCCATCTCCTTTACCTTTTGAAAAACGAGCGAAAATTCCTGCTTCGGCAGTGTCTTGATGACGTCGGACGGTGTTATTTCCATCTGAAAGACTCCTTATAAATGAATTTGCTCTGATTTGTTATCTCGTTCCGAAAACGATTTATTGACCAGTTTTGTATGCAGAAACAAACCGCTTACCAAGATGACGATGAAAGCCATAATCACAGAGGCGTCTAACACGTTGATCAGCATGGAACCCACCGCAATGCATAACCCGATGGACGCCTCAGCCACGGAAAAAATCCGCCCTTGGATCTGATTCGCCGCGTTCTCCTGCACTTTGACCTTCGCCAGCACTTCCCCATACTCCATCGCGATGAAAAAGAGAATAGCGGCAATGACAGAAACGGCGAATATCGGCGTAAACAAAAACAGCGCAAGCGAGACAATGGATAAAACGGTAAAATACAGTAAACCTTTATTATTGTTAAAGCCCCATTTGCTGACGAGAGCGGCACCGATAAAACCGCCGAAGCCGATACAGAAAGTAAGGATGAAGTTGCCGATTTCCCCGTCACCTAAAAAACGGCTGACGATCGGAAAATAGCTGTAGACGACACCCCACAGAAGCGCCATCGTAATCATCGTAAACATAGCGTTTAATACAAATGAATTCGTTTTGATTTCCTTCAGGCCTTCTTTAAACGATTGAAAAGCCTCTTTCACATTTTCAGACTGAATCGGCACAGATTGAAGCTTAATGCGTCTGATAAAAAACGCGGAAGTCAAATAGGTCAAACCGTTGAAGGCAACAGCCAGCTGTACAGAGCCGCCTATCAGGAAAAGCCCGCCGGCCGCAGCTCCGACAATAATGGAAATCGTCGTGGCTTTTGCAAATAAGGTGTTGATGTTTTTAATATCCGATTCTAAAGAAGACATGACCGCAAGGCGGGCCGGATTAAAAAACACGCCGCTTCCGTAAGAAATAAACAGCAGCGCCAGAAAAATCAGCGGGTACTCGCCTTTCGGGAGAAACGTGAGCCCCAAAAAGATGACACCCCTGATCACATCCGTCCACAGCATGATTTTAATCCTGTCGAGGCGGTCAACGAGGACGCCTAAAAACGGCTGGAATACCATCGGAATACTCCGAACCGCGATGACACCCGAGGTTACCCAGTAATCATGATAGTATGTAGACAAAATGAGCAGGGCCGGGAGAACACAATAGTCTCCCATAAACGAAAGCGCCTGCCCATAAAGCAAATATTTAGAGTTCGGTTTCAGCTGTTTCATACCGATAACGCATACTTTGCAGTCAGCTTCGCCTGCTGCTGGATTTGTTTGATTGACTCAGCCACATCAAGAGAATTGCTGCCTTTCAGCTCAAATGCCGCAATGGAATTAAAAGCTTCGAAGAGCCGCAAATCAACAGACGTACCAGGTGCAGCCGCTGAAAAAGAAACCAGTTCGGTATCTCCTTTTAAGATGCCGGCCGGAATCTCAATGTTTTCAATAACGAAATCCGCAACCGTCTCAGGAAGCTGGCCGTTTTCTTTGAAATGCTGAGGATACAAATGGCAGTCAGCGATATAGCACGGTTCTTTCTCCAATAATCCGTTTGGCAGATCGGCGTCTTTTCCGAAGCAGAGAACGTCCAATAATAATTGTGCCATATCGACGCCGAAGACCTTTTTAATATTCGGAATCATATTCCAGCCTGCGAATCTGGCTGCGGACTCAATTAAACCGGCTTCTCTGTTTTTCATTAGTTTAATTTCCGTATGTGTCGCGCAATTTTGCAGCCCAAGCCCTTCATTTGCCTTTTTGGCCGCTTCGACAATTCTGCGCTTCGCATCGTCATCCAAGACGGACGGGGTAATGTGAGATGTTTCCGTAAATCCGATCTGCGGTGTTTTGTCATGGATGGCGACCGGGACATATTCTCCATCGGCCATGATGCCTTCTATGCTGATATAGTCGGAATAACCGCCCGTTTCATACCAGTCGTCATACTCTCCCTGCAAAAATTCCTCCGCGATAAACGGCGCTTCAAATGTGACCGCTTTCGGTACGTTGATTGATTTCAAGTAATCATTGACTCTGTTAAATTCAGCCTCGGCCGTTTCGATGTCTTTGATGAGCGTCACGCCGATGGAGCTCGCCAAATATGTCGGTTTTAAAATTAGCGGCGTGCCGATTTCTTCAAGCGCGGAACGGAAATCCTCAAGTGTGGTGACCCGTTTGTTTTTGATCGATTTGACGCCCGCTCGGTTAAAGGCGGCTCTCATTTTATTTTTATCCCTGGCATTTTCAGCGGCTTGTACACCTGCGCCCCTTAATCCGAGCCGTTCACAGGCTTTCGCCATCGGCGCGATAAACAATTCATTATTTGTCGTAATGGCATCGGCCTGAAACATTTCTGCAACCTTGACAATTTGATCGACAACCTCTTCTTCGGGCTTATTATGGTCTTCATGCGCCCAATAGATCGAATCGGGATGCTCAAAATCAGCTAAACTTTGAAAATAGTCTTTATCTTTAATGACCGCAACCGAGTATTTTTCAATTAACGCCGCATGAGAGGCTGTAATCGCAAATGGTCTCGGAATAAAGCTGACAAGATTGTATTTTTCGGCTGCGCTCTTATAAAACATGTGCGGCGGGCAGCCTCCAAGATCCGCGATAACCAATACTGTTTTTCTCTCCATATGTAAACACTCCTTCTCTATTGTGCGGTGTATCCTCCGTCTGCGGTGATGGCGCTTCCGGTCATATAGCTTGATAAATCCGAGGCTAAAAACAGCATGACATTCGCAATTTCTTCAGGCTTGCCGAGCCTCAGCAGCGGATTTACTTTCGCTTTTTCTTTCTTAATTTCTTCAAGCGTGCCTTCGTTATTTTCGAGAAACGATTTTTCATTCAAAGGTGTGTCGATGATACCGGGGCACACACAGTTGACGCGGATATTGTGTTTGGCGTAATCAACGGCCATAGAACGAGTCAGCTGCAACACGCCGCCTTTAGAGGCGTTATATGCAGGTATGTCAGGCCATGCCACCACTCCCCCGACAGAACACGTGTTGATGATATTGCCCTTGCCGCGAATGAGCATATGCTTGAGCGCGTGCTTGCTCATTAAAAACATGCCTGTCAAATTGACATCAAGCACCTTGTTCCAATCGCTCAGCTCCATTTCATGGATGGGCGCCACGATTTCGATGCCTGCATTATTAAGCAGGACGTCTAACCCGCCGAACGTATCAA
Source organism: Bacillus sp. YC2 (assembly GCF_019891195.1). NCBI lineage: Bacteria > Bacillati > Bacillota > Bacilli > Caryophanales > Bacillaceae > Bacillus > Bacillus sp. YC2. The sequence goes on from NZ_JAHXDO010000001.1 coordinate 660,704, forward strand.
TCGCTGATTGGACGGCGTTCTGACAAGCCGTCTCATCCGTAATGTCCGTTTGGACAAAGTGCAGCCTGTCATTATTTTCTTTCCGAATCATCGCTTCTCCCTGCGCTTCATCAATATCCGCCACAACGACATTTGCCTGCTCGTTCAAAAACGCTTGAACTGCGGCATAACCGATGCCTGATGCCCCCCCTGTAATGAGGACGGTTTTATCGGTAAGGTTCATGACTTCTTCTCCTCTAATTTTTTTGCTTTTGATCTGTTATAGCGCGGCGGAAAAAAGACATTGATTGATTTTGATTCTTTTTCAAATCGGTTGATGGCGCCGTGGTCTTCTCGGGGATCACAGAAATAAGCGGTGCCGAATTTCATTTCCACTTTGCAGTCTTCGACGGTCATATCATAGCCGCCGCCGATGCAGATCCCGATTTGTTCATTGCGGTGTTTATGGAACGGCATTTCTCCGCCGTTGCCCGGAATATTCGCAAGCATGATTTCGACCCAGTCTTCCACAAAGAACGTGACTTCCATACCGGGCATTAAGTCTCTAGTTTTGTAAATATTCAAAAAATAATCTTCAGGACTTGTATATGTTTCATCAGCTTTCAGCCGTTTAATATCAATGGCGATCACTTCTTGGTCTGTCTCATTTCTTGCCCCGTGCGGCACATTCGGCGGTGCGATATAGGCAGATTCCAAAGCTGTCATTTTCTTTGTGACGTCTCCGACAGTCATGGACAGCTCGCCTGAAACGACAATGCCGATTTGGACTTCCTTATGCTGATGCGGCTCGACATTGGTATGCGGCGGGACGTAAGACATCAGTACTTCAGTATCACCGCGCACGGAAGAATACTGCCTTACCCCGTTTTCCCACTCTATTAATTTAGGCGTCGGGAAATAGATTTCCTGCAAGTCTTGTTTAGTTTTCATATTCAATCTCTCCTTTTCCGAATAATGACCAGCTCATAGGAATGCTTTTAAACGTTTTAACGAATCGAAGACCGTACTTTTGTCTGGCAAGCTCATTGGTTAAGGCAATGTCAGACAAGCCGTCCTTCACTTTTTTGGCGGCTGTGCTGGTCGAATTAACCAGATCAAATGTGACAGCTTTTCGGGTAAAATACTTAATCAAATTGATAGGAGACGGGTGGGAAATGATAACAGCCGTATCAAGCATGTCATCTGTATATTCAAAATCGGGACGAACAGCCAGGCCGTACATCGGTGTATCGCACCTGAAGATTTGCAGAAGCTGCAAATCCGGCCTCATGTAGAAATGCTTAATACCGTCATAAGCATGCGGCACAATCGTGTATTCCAGCGGGCTTTGAAGCGTTTTTTCAATGCATGATTCAAATGTATCATGCAGTGACAGCTTACTGTTCACCCCTTGAAGAAGGGTAAAATTGGAGATGAAGTTCTTTGCTGCGTACTCACTGCTAGTCCCTTCAGGACCGAGCGTGTTGATCGTAATCAGTTTAGATATTGAATAAGCGTTGCTTTTTGTCTGAATGCTATTATCCAATATAATCATGAGCACCAACCAATCTTTTAAATTTTAAGTAAATATTATCCATAGAAAATCAAGCTGTCAATATTATTTGAAAATATTGATAATTATCCCTATATAAAAGAAAAAACCCTAATAAATAGGGTATTTAAAGTTTGTATTTACAGGAATTAAGAAACTTTATTTTATTGGGACAATGATTCATCCGCTTTCTGATCATACCTGCCGTATCTTCTGTAGGCAAACACGCTGAGTCCAAACCCGATCACAGTGACGGCTGCACATATAAAACCGACAGCGGCATATCCGTATCCGACATATACCGGACCCATAACGGCTGAACCCAAAGTCACGGCCAAATTGGACGCTAAACTGTAAAACGCCATGATTTTGCCCCGATGACGCTTTGAGCAATCACTTAAAATGGTGCTGAGTAAGGTCACTGTCAGGCTTTGCATCAATCCCCAGATGAATAAGCCGATGACTAAAAACGGCATTGATGACGGCGCATATGCAAGACAGGCAAGCCATATGCTGATGACCGCCATTGCCGTGATAAGGGAGCGCATTTTCCCGGCCTTGTCAGCGATTTTTCCAGTAAACACACTCATGGAAAACCCGATGCCGTAAATCATAATCAACAGGCCGGCCGCTGTATTCCCGCCGGAAAACACGTGATGAAGATACGTACCTAAAAACGAATACATACCGTAAAAACCAATCATGTTGCAAAAGGTAATCGTGATATAGACGGGGACACGCGGCACTTTCAGCGCATCCCGAAAAGTTCCCGCCGGCTGCTCATTTTCCTCCTGTTCACCTTTTTCCGCAGCATGGCGGCGCACTTCAAATACAATAAGAGAAGCAACGAGGACAGCCATGATGGCGAAAATCCAAAACGTCCATCTCCAATTCATAACTCCTCCGATAAAGGAACCGAACGGAACGCCGAAAATTAAAGCGAGCGACCAGCTTGACACAATCAGGCCCATCACCTTGCCCCGGTATGCATAGGGCACCCGGTCTCCGACAACCGCGTATGCGGTCGGCACAAAAGCCCCGGCTGCCAATCCGGAAAGCGCCCTGCCTAAAAAGAAGAAAAAGATATTCTGCGCCAATGCGCATATCACCGTTCCGGCTATAAAGATCAGAAGCCCCGCCATCAGGCTAAGCTCTCTCGAATATTTATCTCCTAATGGAACCAAAAGCGGCGCTCCGATAAAAATCATGACGCCGTAAATGCTGATCGACAGCGCCAGCACACTGACATCCGAGCTGAAGGCACGCGCTAAATCCGGCAGAAGCGGTGAAATAACAAGCTCTTCAGAACCCGCGGCAAAGACGCCTAAAGTCAAAGCAAGCGCGAGGCATATCGGAAAATGGCGTTTCGTTTCGCTGTGATTGGTTTGTTTGCTGTTCATTCTCTCTCAACACCTCTTCCGGAAAACTTTCCAAATGTAGTTGTTTTATAGTTTAGCATCCTTTATTTTCATTTTACATTTCATGCGAAAACAAAATCATCTAAATAATTTACAATCGGATTTTAAATAAAATAATTAGTTTATTTTCTAAAAATAAGATAAAACAAGCCTGCGGGATATGCTATAGTGATAGAATCATTTGTTAAGGTGGGTCATGTGATGAATAAAGGTCATTCAAAGTCCGCCCGCGCCAGTCTCGGTATGGTATTGATTCTCGGGACATTGGCTTCATTCGGGCCGCTTTCTCTTGATATGTATCTTCCTGCATTGCCTGAGGTCGCGGCGGATCTTCAAACGACAACGTCGCTTGCACAGCTGAGCCTGACGTTTTGTCTGCTTGGACTGGCGATCGGGCAGATTATCGTCGGGCCGCTCAGCGATATGAAAGGGCGCCGGAAACCGCTGCTCATATCATTGGTGCTGTATACGCTTTCTTCATTATTATGCGCCTTCAGCCCCTCTGTTTCATTTTTAATTGTGATGAGGTTTATTCAAGGCTTTACCGGAGCCGCCGGGATCGTGATCGCCCGTGCTTCCGCCCGCGACATGTATTCCGGTAAAGAGCTGACCGCTTTTTTCTCATTATTAATGCTTGTGAATGGGGCGGCGCCGATTTTAGCGCCGATTACCGGAGGATTTGTCCTTCAATTTGCCAGCTGGAAAACAGTGTTTATTGTATTAGCGGTGATCGGATGCCTTATTTTTATTTCAGTCCTTGCTGCTTTGCCTGAATCACTTCCATTGGAAAAACGGACAAAAGGCGGGCTTCAGGAGACGCTTACGACGTTTCGGCGCCTGCTTGGCGACCGGATGTTTATGGGCTTTGCCCTCAGTCAGGCATTTGTGCTGACCGGCATGTTCGCTTATATTGCCGGTTCACCATTTGTGCTGCAAAACATATACGGCGTGTCGGCGCAAATGTTCAGCCTGCTGTTCGCCATCAACGGGGCCGGGATTATCGCCGCTTCCCAGATCACGGGACGGCTTGCCAAGAAACGGGATGAGCGCAGGCTGTTTGTCGCCGGGCTTATCATCGCCATCATCGGCAGTATTGCGCTGCTGTTGTCGCTTGCCTTCGGTCTCGGACTGACTGCCGTCTGCATCTCTTTATTTATCATTGTTTCCTGTGTCGGGATCGTTACGACGACAGGTTTTGCACTGGCCATGCAAAAACAGGAGAAAGGCGCGGGGAGCGCTGCGGCTCTTCTCGGACTCCTGCCTTTTATCGGCGGAGCGCTTGCCGCTCCTTTGGTCGGCGCAGCCGGAGAAGAAAATGCTTGGCCGATGGCCGCGAGCATTTTCGGCTTCAATTTATTTGCCATTCTCTCCTATATCCTGTTGGTAAAACGGAAAACAAAGTAAAGCCCGCCGCTATATGCGGAGGGCTTTTCTCTTATCCAGCCGCGTCTTTTTCTGAAGCAGCGGGCTCCTTTTTCAGGCGCTTCTTTATGCTTAAGTGGTAGTATGCATAACAGATGATCATCAGCGGCACGCCGCAATATAAACCGATTCGCTGGTCGGGGATGAAAATAAGGCTGAGCAATATAAGCCCGTAGATGACAAACCCGAGGATTGGGACGATTGGATAAAGAGGTGTTTTGAATGCCAGGTCTTTCACATTCCCGCCTTCAGCGAGGAACCGTCTGCGAAAGACAAATTGCGAGGCGCAGATTGACATCCACGCGACCACGGTAATCATGCCTGATATCGATATCAGCCATACATACACCGTTTCAGCAGCCACCACACTTGTCAAAAGGGACAAACCGGAAATGGCGATTGTAATGAACAGGGCTTTCAGGGGCACGCCTTTTTTCGTCAACTTCGTTAAAGATGCGGGGCCCATTTTCGTTTTAGATAGCGACCACATCATTCTGGAGGAAGCGTATAATCCGGAATTGGCCACCGATAACATCGCAGTCAAAATGACAAAATTCATAATATCAGCCGCATACGGAACGCCGATTTTATCCAACACAGCCACAAACGGACTTTCAATCACACCCGCCGTTTGATACGGCAAAATAGAGACAAGGACAAACATAGCGAGCACAAAGAAAAACAGCGTCCGCCATATCACATTACGAATGGAGCGGGGAAGTGTCTTTTCCGGATTTTCGCTTTCACCGGATGCAATGCCGACGAGTTCGGTTCCCTGGAATGAGAAATTGACCATCACAAGCGTAAACAGGACGGCTTGAGCGCCGTTAGGGAAAAGACCTTTATCGGTCATGAAGTTTGACAGATAAGGCGCCTGCTGCCCCCCCTGAAAACCGATAAAGCCGAACACCGCAGCACAGCCGATGATGATAAACAGTACGATCGCCACCACTTTAATGCTTGAAAACCAAAACTCCGTTTCAGCAAAACTCCGCGCTGACAGCGCATTGATGAAAAAAATAATAACGCCGAAAACGAGGCACCACACCCAAATCGGAACCGCGGGAAACCACCGCTGCATTAAAATGCCCGCGGACGTCAGCTCAAGTCCGACTGTATTGGCCCAGCTGAACGCATACATCCATCCGATCGTAAAACCGGTTGACGGTCCCAAAAACCTTGAAGCATATGCCTGAAACGAACCCGCGACCGGCATGGCAACCGCCAGTTCTCCCAAACAAAGCATAACCAAATACATTAAAAATCCGCCGATCATGTACGCCAATACCGCGCCTATCGGCCCCGCTTCACTGATCGTAAAACCGGAGCCTAAAAACAGCCCGGTCCCGATCACGCCGCCAAGTGCAATCATAAATAAATGCCGGCCTTTCATCGTTCGCTGTAATTCATTTTGATTGGTATCTCCCTGCATATTTCATCCCCCTCATTCCAATTTTTAGCCGTTGGTGCGTATGTCTAATCGGTAGCTTTGCAGCAGGTGCATCGTGGTTTGCTGAATGAGCTCAGGCAGAACATGAAATGTATACGGCTTATACACCCTTTCCGTCCATTTATGACCGTCCTTACCGTACACCCCTATGTTGACCGATGGTATATTCAATTCCCTTATTTCTTTAAAAGGAATCGTGCCGATTATGTCCCACCCCGGAAAATTATCGGTAAAAGCTGAGATTTCTGCATCTGTCTCATGGAGCGATAAAAAACTTCCGTCCGCTAAAAAAGGAAAAAACTTTTTAAAGGCAAATGTTTCGCCCGTTAATGCCGCTGTTTTTTCTGCGGCTTCTTTAATGACATTTTGTAAAAGCCGGTCGCGGGTGCTCTCTTCTTTCAAATAATTATGCGGCAGGTATGGCGGCGCATAAAAAAGGATGACTTTGGCTCCCTGCTCCGGATCAAGCTTTTGCAGCTCTTCGACAGCCTTAAAGCATCTCATCCGCAGTTCAAGATGTTCATGCGTTTTAAATGCTTGTTCAATGCACTGCTCCGGATCGATGCCGCGGCTTTTCAGCCTTTTCAAGTAGTCTTCAAGACTGTACACTTGAATGTTCCATGCCAGGTCTTTTTTCGGGAGGCTCGTCCGCTCGCAATATTTGTCGTAATAATCTGATAACTTATGTTCTGTTTCACGGCAGGCGTCAGCTGCGACGGCTGTCAGCTGATCCATGATTTCTTTGGCGGTTTTTTCATATATGAAATAATTAAAATACAAATAACTGCTTACTGCGGTTTGCACATTATACGCTTCCTTGTTATCACGCTGGTACAGGCATGACGGCGGCAATACAAGCTCTCCTTCAATGCTTTCAGCCATGTGGATATTATTGTGGATTCTTCTCGTGATTTCTGAGGCGATCAGATTTGGATCTATGCCCGCGAGCGTATCACCGACATGCACCTCGCGTCCGTAAATCGCAAAACACGGCAGAAGCTTTCCCGCGGCGCCGGTGTAAATATACCTTGTCGTATCGCCGTCAAATAAGGGCGTGATAAAGTCGTTATTAATCGCTGCTAAATAATTGATCTGCTTTTCTTGTTTCAGCCGTTTTAATTCAGAGATACTCGTTAATATGCCGGAATGCTGACTTTCCTCATCAGGATTAGACATAAATAAGATATGGCCCGGCAATTGGTCGCACCGCTCTGAAAAGTGCAGCAGATTTGCGAGATGAACGGCAATTCCGCTCTGCATATCAACGGAGCCCCTTCCGAACATCCACTCCCCCGAGCGGGCATCCCGCTGTACGTCCTGATCAAATTCATAGTTTGAAAAATACTCAGCCAAACGGTCAGAATCAAAAGCAATATCCTTTAAAGGGCCAAAATCTTCGATGCCGACCGTATCCAGATGGGCGTGATAGATGATCGTATTCGGGCTTTGTCCGTTTCCTTCAATAAACGCGAAAATATTTTTGCGGCCGTAAGGGTCTTCCGGAATCGCCTGCTCCCAAACATGTGAAGGGTTCTCCTGAAAGTAAGGAAAGCTCTTTATCATATCTTTGATAAAGTCCGCTTTTTTTCCTTCTCCCAATGTGCCGTTTATGCTGTTTAATTGAACCAAAGATTTCGTAATGGCTTCAATTTTCTCGCCCGGGAGCATTTTGCTGATTTGCTTATACATACCCCATCCTCCTTGTTTGTTATAGAGAAAATAGCGCGATTTTTTTACACATCGCGCTATTTCCGCAAGATTAATAGGCTTCAGACGTTGTTTTTGCCTGCATATGGAGAATCAGATAATCAGGTCCTCCGGCTTTGGAATCCGTTCCTGACATATTAAAGCCTCCGAATGGCTGATAACCGACAATCGCTCCGGTGCAGCCCCGGTTGAAGTAAAGATTTCCGACGTGAAAATCCTCACGGGCGCGTTCAATATGCGAGCGGTTTTTCGATAGCAGGGCGCCCGTCAGGCCGTAATCCGTATTATTGGCAATCTCAAGCATGTGATCGAAATCACGGGCTTTGCAGATCGCGACAACCGGCCCGAAAATTTCCTCCTGCATCAGGCGGGCATTTTCATCTACATCGGCAAAAATGGTCGGCTGAATAAAATACCCTTTTGAATCATCGCCTTCCCCTCCTGTCAAAAGTTTTCCTTCTGTCTTGCCGATTTCGATATAACTCATGACTTTATTATAAGACGCTTCGTGGATAACTGGCCCCATGTATGTATCATAATCTTCCGGATTACCCACTGTTAATGATTTCGTTAAGGCGACGGCTTTCTCGACGACTTCATCGTATACGGCCTGATGAATGACCGCGCGTGAACCGGCTGAACATTTTTGGCCTGAGAATCCGAAAGCGGAATACACAATCGAAGAGGCTGCAAGATCGATATCCGCATCTCTGTCCACAAGCACCGTATCTTTTCCGCCCATTTCCGCGATGACCCGTTTCAGCCATTTTTGGCCCGGCTGCACTTTTGCCGCGCGCTCATAGATGCGGCAGCCGACCGCACGGGAGCCTGTAAAGGACACAAATCTCGTCTTCGGATGCTCGACTAAATAATCGCCGATTTCCGCTCCGTCGCCAGGAATGAAATTGAGTACGCCGTCCGGCAGACCCGCTTCTTCCATCACCTCAACAAATTTCGCTGCAACGACCGGCGCCGCATCAGCCGGCTTTAACAAAATCGTATTTCCCGATACGATCGCAGCTGCCGCCGTTCCGGCCATAATCGCAAGCGGGAAGTTAAATGGAGAAATCACGATCCCGACGCCAAGCGGCTCATAATGGTACTGATTATGTTCTCCTTCTCGGCTTTTTACGGGAGATCCGTCTTTCAGCTTCAGAATCTGCCGCGCGTAATACTCTAAAAAGTCTATCGCTTCTGCCGTGTCGGCATCGGCTTCTTTCCACGGTTTTCCCGCTTCTTTCACAAGGTAGCCTGAGAATTCATGTTTTCTTCTGCGCAAAATAGCCGCTGCTTTAAACAGCACACTTGCCCGGTGCTCCGTCCGTACTTTTTTCCATGTTTGAAATGCCTGCAATGCCGCCTGCATCGCCTTCTCGGCAATCTCTTTGTCCGCGGCGGATACGGAACCGATGACTTCTTTTTTATCAGCCGGATTGATGGAAACGATTTTTTTATCCGTCTCTATTTTTTCGCCGTTAATAACGAGCGGATAATGCTTGCCAAGCTGTGTATTCACATAAGCCAACGCTTCTTGGAACGATTGTTTATGTGTCTCTTCCTGAAAATTTGTAAACGGTTCGTGCACATATGAAACTGTCATATGAAATCCTCCTCGTTGTGTGTACTGTTTTCTCACGGTATGTAAGATGCAAGAAGTATACCAATGATGATGATTTTATATAAAAAAAGAGAGGTTCGTTGCCGAATGTGAACGAAGCATGTCCGATTTTGACTGAAGCTTTCTGAAAAACGCAAAGGAATTTTGCGATTCTCTCGCTGATTCACGCAAAATTCCTTTGCAGTGCTAAATGGTTTTTATCGGTTACACCCAGCCGCGGAAACGGGCGGCTTCAGCTGACTTTCTGATACCTGTCATATATGCCGCTAAGCGCATATCAACCTTGTGCGTATGGGATGTCTGATAAATGGACTCAAAAGAATGTACCATCACGCTGCGCAGTTTCTCGGCGACTTCAGCATCAGACCAGTAATAGCCTTGATTATTTTGCACCCATTCAAAGTAAGATACCGTCACGCCCCCGGCGCTTGCCAAAATATCCGGCACGAGAAGCACGCCTCTTTCGTTAAGAATTTTCGTCGCGTCTATCGTTGTCGGCCCGTTTGCCGCCTCCACAATGATAGAGGCTTTAATGTTATGGGCGTTTTCAGCCGTTATCTGATTAGAAATGGCAGCCGGCACGAGAATATCACAATCCTTCTCCAGCAGTTCTTTATTAGAAATGACATCTGTAAAAAGATTCGTCACGGTGCCGAAGCTGTCGCGCTTATCCAGAAGATAGTCAATATCAAGACCGTTCGGATCATACAAAGCGCCGTGGGCGTCTGAGATGCCGATGACTTTTGCGCCGGCGTCATGCATAAACTTGGCGAGAAAGCTCCCGGCATTTCCGAACCCTTGAATGATAATGCGCGCATTCTCCAATGGAATGCCCTTTTTCTTTACAGCTTCTTCAATACAAATCGTGACGCCTTGCGCAGTCGCTGTTTCCCGTCCCTGTGATCCGCCTAAAACGATCGGTTTCCCCGTAATGAAACCGGGTGAATCAAATTCACGCAGGCGGCTGTATTCATCCATCATCCACGCCATGATCTGCGAGTTGGTATAGACGTCAGGAGCCGGAATATCCTTTGTCGGGCCGACGATTTGGCTGATGGCCCGCACATATCCGCGGCTTAATCGTTCTAATTCGCCGAATGACATCGTCCGCGGATCACAGATGATGCCGCCCTTTCCGCCCCCGTAAGGAAGGTTTGTGATTCCGCATTTTAACGTCATCCAGATGGAGAGCGCCTTGACTTCCTCTTCATTAACTTCCGGGTGGAAACGGACGCCGCCTTTTGTCGGGCCGACCGCATCATTATGCTGTGAGCGGTAGCCTGTAAAGACCCGGACGCTGCCGTTATCCATTTTGACAGGAATACGGACGGTCAGCATCCGCATCGGTTCTTTCATTAAGTCATACATATTGTCGGGATACCCTAATTTACGCAAGGCTTCCTTTATGATTGACTGTGTGGACAAAAACAGATTAAGTACTTCTTTTTCTTCATCTTTTTGGTTGCTTTTTGAAAGCGGGTTGGCTGACATGTTTAATCACCTCATCATGTTTTACGTTTAAGCTACAATAACAGCATAATATAAATGTAAGCGCTTTTACACCAAAACCCATCAGTCCCTTTTCAAATTGTCGTTACGCACTTTTTATATGCAAGTTCCATGCCACCTTTTCCGCGCGCAAAAAAACGAAGACATCCTGCTGTCTTCGTTGGTGTATTATCGATGAGCGGTCTGCCAGTCAAAGCCGATGGTCTTGTCATTCCACGGAATCCTTTTTTCATCGGGCTGATCCGGATTATACGACATGGTCGTGAAATAAATGATGGTCAGCGGGGTTTCTCCCAGCACCCTATAACCGTGTGCAACCCCTTTCGGAATAAGGAGCAGCATCGGGTTGTCTTCTCCCATGTAGTATACATCTGTTTCCCCCTTTGTTTTTGACTCTTCGCGAAGATCATAAAGCACGACCTGAGCATGGCCTGTCGGGAAAAACCAAAGGTCATCCTGTTTTTCATGATAGTGGAATGCCTTGATGACGCCGGGATAGCTTTTTGACCAGGAAGCCTGCCCGAAATGCTCCAGCAGATTTTCGTCATCACGGACGAGCTCTGAGAAAAATCCCCGGTCATCGCTGTATTTTGTCAGCTTTTTTACTTTTACGCCTTCAATCACTTGCAAGTCCCTCCCCTTGTAAATAATCCCGCAGCGCCTCCCGCCAATGTCTCATGCCAAGGCCCAGCTTCTCAATCGACTCAAGGCTTAACACCGAGTAAGCGGGGCGCGGCGTCAGGTTTCCGTATTCCTCCGTGCTGACAGGCAGCACGGCAGCCGTCCGGTTGCTTTCTTCCATAATGGCTTTGGCAAATTCATACCAGCTGCATACGCCTGCATTTGCGGCATGATACGTTCCCGGCGGACTGTCAAACAGCTGAATCACCGTTTCGGCTAAATCCTTTGTATATGTCGGCGATCCGAATTGATCACTGACGACACGTATTTGATCATGTGTGTCTGCAAGCTTCAGCATCGTATTGACAAAGTTATGCCCGCCGCTGCCGTACACCCATGACGTTCTGACGATGGTATGGTTTTTCCCCGTTAACCGAATCAGTTCTTCCCCGAGTTTTTTACTTTTTCCGTATATCGTGCCGGGCTCAGGAGGATCGTCTTCTTTATAAGGTTCGGTGCCTCTGCCGCTGAAGACGTAATCGGTGCTGATATGGAGGACTTTTGCGCCGATATGCTCTGCCTCCAGCGCGGTATAATAGGCGCCGATTCCGTTAATTAAATACGCTTTTTCCAGCTCCGTCTCACATTGGTCCACGGACGTATATGCCGCGGTATTGACGACGATATCCGGTTTGTAATGGCTGAATGAATGCCGCACCGAGCGCTGGTCAGCGATATTCATCATCGCTTTCGTTAAGGCAATTACTTCATATCCCGCCTGCTTCAGCTGGCGGCAAAGCTCCCGCCCCAGCTGGCCGGCCGCTCCGGTTACTAATACCTTCGTCAATCGGATCCCCTTCTTTCCGATTAGTCTTAGCTGTCTGTATACCAGCGAATGGTTCGTTTCATTCCCTCTTCAAATGTGACTTCCTGATGCCAGCCCAGCTCGTTTTTCAGCTTTGACGCATCGATGGCGTAACGGCGGTCATGCCCTTTTCTGTCTTCGACATGCGCAAACCGTTCTTCTGTGCCAAGCTCCTTCATAATAAAAGCCGCCAGTTCTTTGTTTGTCCGTTCATTTCCGCCGCCGATATTGTAAATCTCGCCGATCGTTCCTTTTTCCAGCACTAACTTGACCGCGCGGCAATGGTCTTCGGCGAACAGCCAGTCTCTGATCTGCATGCCGTCGCCATACAGCGGAACGGGCTGCCCCTTTACGGCATTCCTGATGATGGTCGGGATCATTTTTTCATGGTGCTGGTAAGGCCCGTAATTGTTGCTGCACCTTGTAATGACCGCGGGCAGCTGATGGGTTTTGACATAGGACATGACGAGAAGATCGGAGCTTGCTTTGCTTGCGGAATACGGATTGTTCGGAGAAAGCGGCGTCGTTTCCGTAAATGCGGGATCGTCCGGCCCCAGATCTCCGTATACTTCATCTGTTGAAATGTGAATCAGCTTGTCGGCTTTGCCCTGTAATACGGCCTCAGCCAGCCGGTATGTGCCCATTACATTGGTTGTGATGAACGGTTCAGCCTGATTGATGCTTCTGTCCACATGAGATTCAGCCGCAAAGTGTATCACTGCGTCGTACGTCTCAGTAAATGCCCTGTCAATATCATCCCTGCTTGTGATATCGCCCTTTATAAACCGGAAACGGCCGTTCTTTTTTAATGCCTCTATTTCAAGCGGCCGGCTCGCATATGTGAGGTTATCTAAGACCGTAATCTGCGCCTCCGTTTCACGCAGCATCATCTTTGTAAAGGTAAGACCGATGAATCCGGCTCCGCCCGTAATTAAATATGATTTTGGCATGATTAATTTTCCTGTCCTTTCTGTAAAGCCTGATGCGCCAAGCTGCCGGCAAGGTAAAGCGATTCATGCGTTCCGGCATCCACCCACCAGCCCGTTAACACATCATACGTCAATTCACTGTGTTCAATGTATAAATTATTGACATCGGTGATTTCAAGTTCCCCGCGTTTTGAGGGAGAAATTTGTTCAATATAAGAAAACACTTCAGCATCATACATGTAAATGCCTGTGACACATAGATTGGTCGGCGGGTTTTCCGGCTTTTCAATGATTGACTTGATCCGTTTATTTTTCGCATCAATGTCGGCGATGCCGAAGCGCTCCGGGTCATCAACTTCTTTCAGAAGCACTTTCGCTCCTTTTCCTTGCTGTGTAAAACGCTCCGTAAATGGCTTCAAGGAATCTTCAAATATATTATCGCCTAAAAGCAAGACGAACGGGTCGCGTCCAGTAAACCGCTTCGCGTATGACAGCCCGTCTGAGATGCCGGATGCGGCGGGCTGAACTTGATATGTGAGAGAAACACCGAGCTCCTCTCCGTTTTCAAGCAGTTTATGAAATTGGGGCACGTACTCCTTTTGCGTAATCAGTAAAATGTCCGTGATTCCGGCTTCTGCAAGTTTCATAATCGACCAATAAATCATCGGATATGGGCCGACGGGGAGCAAATGCTTATTGACCGCTTTTGTCAGCGGCATAAGGCGTGTGCCGGTACCCCCGGCTAAGATGACACCTTTCACATGAACACTTCCTTACGTGTGGTTTTATCACAAATCATAAAGAATCGCTGCCGCCCGTTTGATGCCCTTGCCATCCACAAGCGGCGCTCCGTTTTGGTGAAGCCCGAGCCGAAGCGGAAAATAGCCGCTCATCTCAGATATATATCGGGCCAGCTCAGCTGCTGAAATTTTTTCTCCGAGCCCGGCATCAACGGCCGCGCCGGCCGCGGCAAATTTCCCCGCTGTCACGGTTTGGTGCGGAACTTGAGAAAGAACGATGCAGGGCACACCTGTACAGACGGTTTCATATAACGTGACTCCGCCGGAAACGACGGCCATGTCCGCCTGTCTCAGCAGCGCCGCCATGTCATTTGTTTGCTTTACCATCGCAAAATAAGGCTTTTGCGCGATGAGCGCGCGGGCTTCTTCAGCATGGCTTGCGGCGCCCCCCATAACAAATATTACTTTTTTCCGCTCAATGTCCTGAACATGCCGGCATGCTTCGATCACTTTGAAAATAAGCCTCTTCGGATCGCTTCCTCCTAAAGATACTAAAACCGTCCGGCACTCTTTTTTCAGACGATATGCCTGTTTAGCCTTTTCAAAGTCCGGATGAAGAATGATATGTTCAGGGCCTTCACATACAAGGGCATTTCCCAGTCTGTACGTTCGGCTTTTCAGCTCTCCGTAGATGCCGTTTATGACGGCGTCGCATAAGCGAATGTTTTTTTCTTGTTTTTCTTCAAATAAAACAATGCGTGCCGCTGACTTTTCCTTGATCGCCTCAAGCCAATCAGAAGGCATATCGAGCAGGTCAAATAAGAGCATATCAGGCTCCTGCCGGTTTATTTCCCGGACAATAAATTCTTTCTGTCCCTGCTCGGGCTTTACGATGACTTGCCAATGGTCTGAAGCGAGATATGAAGCAGACTCTTCATTTGTGTAAAACATAATGGAGCATCTGCTTTTCATTTCGTCAGCGAGAAGCTTCATCCGGACGACGTGCCCCATGCCTTTTTCACGCCCGCCATCAGCGAATATCAAGACACGCATGCTAATCAGCCTCTTTTTGCCGTATCATTTTATTGATCGCCGCGAGCTCGGGATGGATGTTCAGCAGACGGATCAGTTCTTTTGCCGGAACATCGGGCCGCGCCCCCGCTTTTTGATACAGGGCGCGGGCTAATTGATAGTCCTCCTCGGTATCCACGGTCAGTCGTAAATGAGGGGCGCGGAGGCTCTCAGGAGGGTCCGGAAACAGCAGACGGTACCGCTCAGGGCAGTCTCTTACATACAGCGTCACATGCTCTTGATACTTGTCTGCAAGCGTTTTGTCGGCACTGATGTCCGTCAGCAGGCTTGCGTTTACCGCCTCGCCGCCGATACCGAGCGGCGTATTGTTGACATACGTGTAGTCGGCTTTTTCTTTTATGTGCGCTGTGATCATCGTATCAAGCAGCGAAGGGTCGACAAACGGATTGTCACCCGTCAGCCTGACTGCAATGGATGGTTTTACCCGTTCAATCACCTCTGCGAACCGATCGAGCACGCGGTGTTCACTGCCGCGGTGCACGCGGTATTGCTTGCACCGGCAATGATCCTCCAAGATGTCGTCGGTCTCGCTGTCAGAGGCGGCAATGATCAGATTGTCTCGCTTTTCCTCGTAGTACGCGCTTTGCCGGACTCTGCTGACGATGATGTCCAATATGGTTTGCTCCCCGAGCGGGCGAAGCACTTTGCCGGGAAGCCGTTCACTCCCCATCCTCGCCTGAATGATGAACAGAATATCAGTCATGGCCAGAGACGCCTTTCGTCAAAAGATCATCCCATGTGATGCCCGTGTCGGCAGGGATGTCCCTGGCCGCACACACCCCGTCAGTCAGAAGCTCAAAATACCGCGGATGAAGCCCCTGCGGTTTTTGGCCGGGGCGAAGGACGGCTATGTTGTCCGCCGTTAAGGTCTCGCCTTTTTGAATCGGAGCTGTTGAAAAGATGCCTCTGTACGCAAATTTTCTGATATCCCCTTCAATCGCCGTCGTCGTTTTGTGCGAGCTTCCTGACAGCGTTTCTGATACCGGTGCGCGGATCCCCTGCTTCAGCTCATCTTCAACGGCTCTGATCGCTGTGACCATTTCTTTTAATTCGTCCGGATTAAGGGCAAATGAATGATCGGCGCCGGGCAGGTTTTTGTCTATCGTAAAATGCTTTTCTATCAGTTTCGCGCCTAACCTGACAGCCGCACACGGGACTTCATACGGGTGCGCGCTGTGGTCTGAAAAACCGATCACCGCATCCGGAAAAGCCGCGGCGAGCATCGGGATAACGCTCAGATTGCTGTATTCGGGCGGCGCAGGGTATTTCGCTACACAGTGCATGATCGCAATCTTTTTGTTTCCCTCGGATGTAATCGTTTTGTAAGCCTCTTGAATATCTGAAATGTCAGCCCCCGCTGTTGAAAAAATAATCGGCGTGTTCAGCTTTGCGACGTATTTCAAAAGCGGCAGATGGTTCAGTTCATAGGAGGCAATTTTAAATGCAGGCGGCGCGGTTGCATACAATAAGTCTGCGGAGCCTTCGTCACATACGGTGCTTAAAAAAAGCACCCCTTTTTTCTTACAATATTCTAGCAATGGTTCAATCCATTCAGCGGGCATTTCCATTGACTGCACTAAAGAAAAAATAGATACGTTTTTTCCGGCTGCTGTTTTGTACAAGCCGGGATCTTTCTGATACATTTTGTCAGCTTGAAACATTTGAAATTTGACCGCGTCCGCTCCGGCTTCACTGGCGGCGTCTATCAATGCAAATGCCTGGCTCAGCTTCCCGTCATGATTTATGCCCGCTTCTGCAATGATAAATACAGGCGAGTCTTCTCCGATTGACTTAGATCCGATTTGACACGATGCCATTAGTCCGCCTCCTTCGCCGGCCACACATGATAGTAGTAATAGGACTTTTCCGCGGCAAATCCCATTCTTTCATACAGACGGATCGCCCTGACATTGTGAAGCTGTGTTCCTGCTGATACAGTTCTATGCTGAAAACGCCTCGATTGTTCAATAATGTGCGCCGCTAAATGATATCCCGCTCCTTTTCCTTCAAAACCCGGCTTTACCGCCATCAGATCAAGGACGAATTCATCGCCCTTTGACAGCCCCTGAACAAAGCCGACGATTTCACCTTTTGATATCGCGACGATGTTTAAAGAAGCTCTCCCCTCGGCATTGTTCCGCGCCCACTCTTCAAACAGACGGTTTGCGTTCTCATAGCTGATATGGGGGTCATGATAATACCTGCTTTTTGTAAAGGCGTCGCGTGCCAGCCGGCAAATATCCTCCGTGTCGCCGGGCCCGGCTTCGGCAAGCTCAAACGGGGGAGCCTGATTATAGACACGCACCGGGCTGACAAGCTTAAACAGACTGCCGACAAAATAGGAGGACGGGAGCTGCTGAACCACTTGCATGGCACCGACATCCTCAGCCGGTATTTTGATAAACATAAAGTCAGTGCCGTCCGCCCGCCTCGCTGCGTAAAATTCCTGAAACAGCTTTTTGAGCTGCCCTGTGCTGTTTGCGGCGGCAAGCTTCACATTGATCATATGCTTTTGGAACAAGTCGCTTTCCCACGGGGAAGTTTCGTATAAGATCACGCCTTGAAGGCTGTTTTCCTCTAATAAGCCAAGCGATGATTCATACGTTTCAGGCTGAATCCCTTTGTCTTGCAAAAATGCAAAAATCACATCTTGCGGAAGATTTTCTTTCAGCGTGTACACCTAATCAGCCCCTTTGAGGATATCCCGGACGGCAAAAATGACGTCCCCGACATCATCGTCTGTCATGGAAGGATAAAGAGGAAGGGACACAGTCCGTTTATAATAGGCTGCTGCAGCCGGGAAATCAGACTCTTTATATCCGTACGTTTTCTGATAATACGGGTGAAACGGAACCGGAATAAAGTGGACGCTCGTGCCGATATTGTATTGATCCTTTAAAGCGTTAATCATCTCATTCCTGCTGATTCCGGCCTCCTTTTCCTCTACTTGGAGGACATACAAATGCCAGGCGTGGCGCCCGTCATCACTGACATACGGGACGGTGAGCCCTTTGATTTGGCTGAAAGCGTCCTGATAGCGGAGCGCAATCTCCGTTCTTCGTTTCTGCATGCCGTCAATCCGTTTCAGCTGATGAAGCCCAAGCGCTGCCTGAAGATCAAACATATTCATTTTGTAGCCGGGCGTTTCGACCTCATAGTACCAGCTCCCGTTTGAGGAGTAGCGGTTCCACGCCCCTTTGCTCATGCCGTGAAGGCTGAGCACCCTGATCTGATCGGCGAGCGCGTCATCATCGGTTGTCAGCATGCCGCCTTCGCCCGTCGCCAGGTTTTTGGTCGCGTAAAAGCTGAATGCCGTCGCGTCTCCGATTGATCCGACCATTTTCTGTTTATAAGTGGTGTACACGGCGTGTGCCGCGTCCTCTAAGACAAAAAGCTGATGCTTGCGGGCAATGGCTAATATTTCATCCATGTTACACGACTGACCGCCGAAGTGAACGGGTACGACCGCCTTTGTCCGCGGAGTGACAGCCGCCTCGATCTTCTCAGGGTCCGCATTAAGCGTAAACGGATCAATATCGACAAACACAGGAACGGCGCCTGTATGAACGATCGTATTGGCGGTTGAGCTGAACGTCAGCGCTGACGTGATGACCTCATCGCCCGGGCCGATCCCTTTCGCCTTCAGCGCCAAAAATAAAGCGGCGGTACACGAATTCAGCGCGACCGCGTGTTTTGCCCCTGTCCAGGCCGCAAATGCTTTTTCAAACGCCTCTACTTTCGGCCCCTTCGAAAGCCAGCCCGATTCAAGCGTATCAATGACCTCCTGAATTTCTTCCTTCCCGATCATCGGCAATGAATAGGGAAGAAAGGTTGATCTTTTTTGCACCATTTTCTTTGCGCTCCTATCTTTTTTATAAAGGGTCAACCCGTCTGAAGTCGACTCCTGTTTTTTCTTGCAAGACATCACATAAGGCAGCCGCCGACTCCTGAACCGGATAATTAGCCGCGATAAAAGCCCGGCGCGCATGCTCTGCCTTTTGATATTCGTCAGGGCTGCTGCATACACTGATCAATTTTTGGGCGAGTGCTTTCGGGTCATCAAAAGCAAATTCCCCGAGAGAATGATAATAAGGGTAAGGGCGGGTCCCGGCTGATTTTCCGATCAGAACGGGTTTTTGGAACAGCATCGCTTCCAGGCCGACCGTGGATGTTTGTGTCACTGCAGCATCAACATACGGGAGAATATCATACAGACTCATCTCTTTTTTGATGATTTTGCAGGCTTTTTGTTTCCGTAACACCTGATTGTAGACATCAAGCTTATTTTTCCCGATCTCCCACGGATGAGGCTTGATGATCAGCTGAATGTGCTTATGCTTTACAAGCTCCTCCAGCACCCCGGTGTAAAATTCATCGGAGAACGGCTGTGTGGCGATCAGCACCGTCTGCCGCGACGGGAGAAAGGACAGCTTGCGGTAAAACACATCCTTATCGATCGGCTCTTTTGAGAAAATATCGTCGAAGCGGGGATGACCCGTTATGATGATTTGTTCAGCCCGGCAGCCTTTCTGTTTGTACCACTCCGCTTCATAAGCGCCAAACACGGCCTGATAGTCCGTAAACACGGGCAGAAACGCTTCGTCTCCCATGAGCGCCCCGTGCTGGAGACAGATGCTGACGGCATTTCGTTTCGCACACATCAGCGCGAGCACCCGGCTGTAAATATCTTCTGTCGTGCCGACAACGACTGCGGAAATGTTTTCAGCCGCAAACAAAACGTCAATGGCGTCAATCGCTTCAATAAATAGCGGAATATCTTTAAATAAGCGTTCCTGAAATGCGCTGCTCCCAAAAGCCGGGTGGCTGCTGAGTTTTTCCAGAATCGATTGGGCTTTTTCAATATAATGGTCGGGATTTCCTTTTTTGCCCTCCCCGTTCAGGTCCAATTTGCAAATAACGGGCAGTCCGCAATGATCCGGCAGGCTCCATCTGGCTAATACAGCCGTTTTTTCCGGATCAAATTGCCGGTAGTTGCCCTCGGTAAACCGGAGATGGTCGAAATGCAAAATCAGCTTTCCTTCTCCCGATGTCTCGTTTGTTTTCTTAATGGTTTGCTTCTTTTCATCAAAATAAGGCTGAATATGAGCCTCCAGGACATGCTGGTCGGCCGGCCCGAAAATCTCTGGGTTCTCTTCCATGCTCTCCCGAAGCTCAGGGCTGATATATTGGTAAAAATTACTGATCAATGCAAGCGGAATGTCCTTGTAGCGAAGGGTTTGAAAAAGGTCAATATATTGCCGGTACAGCACCCAATAGTTCGCTAAGTATGCCGACAAGCCCTCACCCCCTTCTAAGCTTTTTTAATGATTCCCTCAGCTCGCGGCACGTGTTTTGAGGAGGCAAATTGTGCACAAACTCATTTTTCTCCTCGGCAAAGAGCTGATAATGAATCGATTGATCGGTAATGTAATTAAGGTCAAGCTCCTCAGAAATCGGATAAAACGGATAAAAATGATTGACTCTCCAAAAGAAACGGGCGTCACCGATCCGGTAAAACGCAGGACTCTCATCCCAATAGGAGCCGAATGCTTCTTTGACGGTCTCCAGCACGGAAAATCGGTGCATAACCGAGCAATGGTCAATCGCGCACGGCGCATTCCACACCATCTGCTCAGCGGGTCTGACAGTCTCCTTCACAACCTCTTGATGCTGATTCAGATGATAGGTTTTGGAGCTTGAATAGATCACTGCTTTCTCCCGGTCAGAATCAAGCTCATTCACCATTTTCTCGAGACGGTCCGGCATGTAAATGTTGTCGTCGGTCGCATACGTCACATACTCGCCCTCTGCCATTTCTATCGCTTGATTGATCAGCGCTGCATATCGCGTTTTTTCCGTTCTTTCTTTGACGCCCGACACATCGCTTTTATAAAACCGAACCCGGGCATCCGTGAGAAAAGGACGTATTTCCGCCAGTGTTGCTTCATTTGAATTGTCATCCATAATAAAAAGCTCAAAATCAGTGAATGTCTGCGAAAGAATGCTTTTAATAGAGCGGGCCACATAGTCACTTTTGTTATAACTCGTCATGATCACTGACACTTTAGGCAACTCGTCACCCCCTTTTCGCACCTGAAACTACCGCTATCATATGTTCGTTATGCGTGAGATGCGCTAGGAATACAGACTATTATGCGAAAAGTCAGCACGGAACGTACAAAAAAAAAGCCCGGATGGGGCATTCGGCTGTCGGCACGTTTTCTTTTTTCGCATAATTCTCTTTGGCGGCTCATATGGTGGAATAGATAAAGCGGCAGCCGCACATGACGGTTGTTTGATACAAGTCAGGAGGTTTCAGCACCAAGAGGTTTTCATCAAAGGAGGATCAATATGAAACCGAAAAAGAATCAATATCAGCAAATGCAGGGGATGGATATGCAGGGATACCAGCCGCAATTCGGGGCAAATCCTTACCCGCAGCCGCAGGGCCAAGGACCGCAGATGATGCCGATGCAGCAGCAAATTCCGATGCAGCAAGGCCCGCAAGGCCAGCAGGGCTTTGGCGGCGGATTTGGCGGCGGATTTCCGGGCCAGCAGCAACAGCAGCAGGGCGGCGGCGGCGGGGGATTTCAGATTCCGTCAGGACCGGCCACCTCTTCCCCGTCACAAAACGTTCCCGGCATGCTGCCGATTGAAGAGTCATACATTGAAAATATTCTTCGTTTGAATCGGGGCAGGACGGCGACGATTTATATGACGTTTGAAAACAGTAAGGAATGGAACTCGAAGATTTTCCGCGGCGTTATCCAAGCGGCTGGACGTGACCATATTATTATCAGCGATCCGAAAACGGGCACCCGTTATTTGCTTTTGACCATTTATCTTGATTACATCACGTTTGACGAAGAAATAGCATACACCTATCCGTACTCCATGGCCTCTTATTCGCCAAGATAAAGGAAAAAGCCAATCACTCGTTTGTCAGAGGATTGGCTTTTTTTCTTTATAAATATTTGACTGCCGCGACGACAATCATAATCCATGAAACGATAAACGCCACGCCGCCAAGCGGTGTGATCGCTCCGAGAATGGAGATTTGCGTCACGCTCAATACGTACAGGCTTCCGGAAAACAGCACGATCCCCGCAAACATCAGCCAGCCCGCAACCGTGATGCCGCCTGCGCCTGACAGCTTTTCCGCCAGAAACGCGACAGCCAAGAGACCGAGCGCGTGATACATATGATACTGCACGCCAGTATGCCACACCTGCAAATACTTATCGGGAATTTTTCCTTCAAGTCCGTGCGCGCCAAAAGCGCCGAGCGCCACAGCCAATAAAGCGTTAATTGCGCCTAATATAATAAACACTTTCATCTGTTTTTCTCCCGCCTTTTCGGTAAAGTATCCAATTCAATCATAACCCATCACCGGCAAAATTCAACGCCCGCCGTCCGATGACACGAGATTGTCGGATTTTTTCTTTTTGAAGAGCTGGATTTGATCCGCTGCTATCGCCATCAGTGTTCCCAGCACAAGCCCGTTGCTTAATAGAGAAATCAAAATCGGGTGCATGCCTGATAATGCGCTTTCAGGAACAAACATCACCCCGACACCCGCCAAAAGCGACAGACCGATCACCGAGCGGATTCTTTTTTGTTCTGTTTTTTCATACGCATCAAATTCAGTGAACGCGATGCCGGCCATCGTAGAGAACACGACGAAGTTTACAGCGAAGCCTACAGGTGACGGCAGACTCGCAAACGCATTCATAAATAAAGGAATCATACTGATAATGATGACAAATACACTACCGAGAAGAAACGGCTTTTTCGACGGGAGCTTCGTCGTCTCAATGAAACCGGCCGCCCCTGAAATCGGAACCGGCGCAACCCCTCCCGTCAGTCCGCTCAAGAGGTGGCTGAACGATGCCGCAAATCCGGCCGGGCGCTCACGCCGCTCTCCTGGTTTGTTCCCGAATTTTTTTACCGCAGCCTCGACCACTCTGATGCTTGCCAGCATGTTGACAATCAGCAAAACGGTAATGAATAGCGAGGTGATGATCAGACCGCTGTCAAAAACCGGCTTCCCAAACGGAAAAAGAGACGGCAATTGAATGATGTGATCCGGTATCTGAATCGGTTTGGCCGCTCCGGCGACAGCAAATAGAATCCAACCGCCGACAAGCGAAAGGAGGATCGCATATTGTCTTAAAAACGTGATGTTCGACCTGGACATAATGAACATTGCCGCGGTCACAACCATGGCAAGCCCGAATACAAGGCCGTCCACGCTGTTTTTTAAATAGCCGATGCCTAAAAGTCCTTTCACTATCGGCTGGCTCAGCTGCATGACCAAAAGCAGCAGATAAACGCCCGTCACCACCGGCGTAAACAGCACGGCAAGCCGTTCAATCACTTTAAAGAGACTGAACAAAAAGAAAAAGACAGCGCTTAACAACAGCGCTCCCTGCAGTGCCCGCAGTGTCTCGCCGAATGTCGCAAACACCGTGCCCGTCAGTCCGCCGTAAATGGTGTATACGCCCCACCATAATCCTGCCGGGCTTTCATTAATCGGCAGACGGTGTCCCTGGAGACATTGGATGACCGCGGCGATACCAAGCACAAAAAACGTACTTTGAATCAATGCGGCTGAATCGGCATGATTCAAGTGAAAAGATTGCGCAATGGCGACCGGAACCACAATTGCCGCCGCAATCATAAATGCCGTCCATTGCAAACCCCCGAGTATCAATTTCAAGTCAATCAACCTTTCCTATTAGAAATCGAAAATGGAATCTCCGTTTCCGTCTTCTTCACGTTCGTCTTTACCTTTTTTCTGATATTGGTTCAGCCCGGCGCTGCCCATCATTTTTTCAAGAAGCAGCGGGTCTGTCGAAGGAGATGCTGAAGGGCTTGGCGTCGCTTTAGAGATCGGTGCCTGAGGCGGCGCGGAAGCCGGACGGCTCTGCCTGTCGAGCACGACATCACACAAAGAACGGACAGCCGCCACATGCATCTTGACCTCCTCGTCCCGAGACGCCGTTTTTGCCTGCCTCAGCTCTTCTTCCATTTTCTGAATCAAAGCAGAGATATGTATATTCATGAGAAAGCCTCCAACATTCAATTTGTCTTCTTCCTGCATTTTATCAAATTTCTGACCGATCCGCAGAAATGAGTTTGTCATTTTTTCTGATAAACAATGCACCGGGCGTAAAAAGACGCTTCCGCACCAGCAGAAGCGCCTGCAAAATCGTTTATTGCGGCAGATCGGAGATACACCAATCAATCGGCTGTTCCCCCATTTTCTCAAGGGCTGCATTCGTCCGCGAAAACGGTTTGCTCCCGAAAAAACCGTTCCTAGCCGAAAACGGACTTGGGTGAGTGGATTCAATAATGACGTGCTTCGACGTGTCGATGCGCTCTTTTTTCATCTGCGCGTGACGGCCCCATAAAATGAAGATAACCGGCCTCTCTCTTTCATTCAGCACATCAATGATACGGTCAGTCAGCTGCTCCCAGCCTTTTCCCTTGTGGGAGTTCGCCTGGCCGCGCCGCACCGTGAGCACCGTGTTCAACAGAAGAACCCCCTGCTTCGCCCAGCTGACGAGCGATCCGTGATTCGGAACGGAGCAGCCGATATCATCCTGAAGCTCTATAAAAATATTTTTCAATGACGGCGGCTGCCTTACCCCAGGCTGAACGGAAAAGCTCAGCCCGTGCGCCTGCCCCGGCCCGTGATACGGATCTTGGCCGAGAATCACCGCTTTTACATCCTCGTATGCCGTATAATGCAAGGCATTATAAATATCATGGCTGTCCGGAAAAATGGTTTGGCTGCTGTATTCCTGTTTCAGCATCTCCCTCAGCTCTTGATAATACGGTTTTTCAAATTCATCTTTCAGCTGATTCCACCAGCTGTCTTTTAAAAGCTGCTTCAAGCTGTCCGCCTCCCTTATAAGCTGTGCAGTCTGGAATAGACGGGCTTGCCGTCCCACACGATATCGGTTGGGGCCTTCCGCCTTTTCATATCGGGTTCCTCTAGGAGAACCGCAAAGTTTTTCGTCGGAAGCTCCCCGAGCCCGTGCTTTTCGCTTAAACGGTCTAAATACTGCTTCCGCTTGGCGCCGAGATCCGCGGATTGATTGCCGCCCGCCTCAGAAAAGGCATAGATGACGCTGGCGCAAGGGACACGCTTTACCCGGTATTCTTTCGCTGCACGCAAATAAAAGTCCCAGTCCCAATAATTGTGGACGCTTGGATCAAAATACCCTAACGCATCGTGAAGGAAACGTCTGTACATGCTGCCGGACGGAACATATGTGGAAAACACCCGCATGTCTTCATAGTCCGCCGTATAGGCGAATGGCTGCCGTGACAGCGGATATCTCGTACCGTCCCGTTCTTCAAATGACACAATTTCCGCGTCAGAATGGACAAAATCAGCATCTGTAAGCTCTGCCGCCATTTTCTCCAGGTGGCCCGGCGTAATGAAGTCATCATCATCGCACAGCATGATACAATCACCTGACGCTGCCTTTACACCGGCGTTCCGCGCCAGCACATGCCCGGCGTTTTTTTCTAAATCAATGACCTGAATCGGCAGATCAGCATAAAGCTGCTTTACATGATTGACCGATTCGCCCGCGTCATTGACAATAATCACTTCAAAAGGCTTCAGCGTTTGCTTGGAAACCGACTCCAGCAGCTCGCATAATGCCGGAATCCGATTATACGTGACAATTACAATAGATATATTCATGATCCGCTCCTTCTGCTATATTTCTCATGTTCTATTAAAACATAAAGCGGCGGAGAGATCAGGGGGATTTTTATATCATATCAATCAGAAACATATCCACGTCATCCCCGCAAGCAAAACAAGAATCAGCAGAAGGTCAACCCAAACGGACAATATTGTTTTCAGATCAAGCCCGCCCGCATTCATAGCGCTCCAAAGCTTAGACTGATAGACCGGCACCAAAACCATCGCATAACAAGTGCACAAAAAGACAAAAGCCGGAGGGACTATCGCACACCCCGCATCATTCCAATTACGAATGAGCTCAGTCATGCTTTCCCCGCTGCCGATGTAGAAATATAACAGTCCGGCCAGCGGAATGAGGGAACTGATCTGAAGCTCCGTCAGCTTCACCTTCCACTCACGCGCAAATGTAACAGCCCAAAGCCAGCCCAGTGCATAGAATAAGAGAAGAAGACAAATTCCGGCCGCCGCAAAAAAAGCGTCTTGCAGGCCACCCAGAAGCAAGACGAAAAATCCAGCAACAGGCAATGTAAGAAGCAGAGCGCAGCCAGTAAAAACAGTAACGGCTATTTGAGCACATGCACCGTACATCCATGAACCCAGTCTCATGTTCACCACTCCTATATAGTAATTCTATGTATTTGTATAAAAGATCAGGCAAGCCTCATCCTGCCTGCGCAAAAGCCAATTTTACCGCACACCGGAAAACATACAGTCACAACGGCGCACACTGCAGCAAAATCCGGTGTAACCACCGAAGGAAACAGCTCCGCCGGAATCAGATTGAATAAAAAGATCAACATAAAACATACATTCGGAACCATCGAAGCCCATACCGTTCGTTCAGCAAGCTTTTTCCCGACTGCGCCGAACTCTTTCCCGGCATAATATCCGATCGAGATCCAATACAGCACATATCCAATCAAAATCAGCCATACCGACACGGATATTCCGCTCCATAACGCATCCACCGCAGGATTAGACCGCCATGTGTGCATCATTGTAATAACCGTTCCTATTAAAAAGAGCGACCAGTTGCAGAAAAAATGAAATAACAAAAACGTCCGAGCGGGAACAGATTGTGCTTTCTTATAGGAATTGATAATGTCAGACGGCATCCCCAGCTCCTGCAAAATCAGCTTCATCGCTTCTCTTTCGGTTCTTCCTTCTTGGAGGTGATCAGCAAAGGCATGATTGATATGATTCTCAAGCTCTTTTATTAATTCACGGCTGCCTGCCGCATCTTCCAGCCCTTTTCTGATCTCATGTAAATAAAGGTCTTTATCCATTCTGCCCGCTCCGCTTCAGCATACGGTCCATCAAAGCTGAGAACAGATTCCATTCTTTCGTCCGCTCGGCAAGGATCTCTTTTCCTTCGTCTGTGATCTGGTAATACTTTCGGTCCGGCCCTTTGGCCTGCTTTTCCCAATAAGAAGAAATATAGCCTTGGCGTTCTAACTTGTGGAGCGAAGGATACAGCGTGCCTTCCTTCATTTGCAATTCATTCCCGCTTCTTTTTTCCATTTCTTTCACAAGCTCATAACCGTACATCGGCCGTTCATTCAGCAGGGTCAGCACAAGGATGACCGTGCTTCCCTTAACAAGCTCCCTGTTGAGCATGATCCATCACCCTTACCTAGTAATCTTATGTAGGTATTTTACGCAACCCCATCACCGCTGTCAAATCATTCCTCTAAGCCTTTCATATTGTGATCAGAAGAAAATCTAACTATAATGAGATATAAAACATGATGGAGGCCATTGATATGTCAATGCATAAAGCACTAACTATTGCCGGATCTGATTCAAGCGGCGGCGCGGGAATTCAGGCCGATCTAAAAACGTTTCAAGAAAAAAATGTATACGGAATGACGGCTTTAACCGTTATCGTGGCGATGGACCCTGAAAACAGCTGGGATCACCAAGTATTTCCCATCGATGCCGATACGATTCGCGCACAGCTTGCGACGATTGTTGACGGAATCGGCATAGACGCCATGAAAACGGGAATGCTCCCTACCGTGGAAATCATAGAGCTTGCGGCAAAAACGATTAAAGAAAAACAGCTGAAAAATGTCGTCATCGACCCTGTGATGGTATGCAAAGGAGCAAACGAAGTGCTGTATCCGGAGCATGCCGAAGCGCTGCGCACCCAATTGGCGCCGCTTGCGACCGTCATCACGCCAAATCTGTTTGAAGCGAGCCAGCTCAGCGGAATGGATGAATTAAAAACAGTCGAAGACATGATAGAAGCAGCAAAAAAAATTCACGCGCTCGGCGCTCGATACGTGTTAATTACAGGCGGAGGCAAACTCAAACACGAAAAAGCGGTCGACGTATTATATGACGGAGAAACTGCCGAAGTATTGGAGAGCGAAATGATAGATACTCCGTACACACACGGAGCCGGATGCACGTTCTCTGCCGCTGTCACAGCAGAACTGGCCAAAGGCGCTGAAGTAAAAGAAGCGATTTACGCGGCGAAAGAATTTATTACAGCCGCCATTAAGGAATCATTCCCGCTGAACCAGTATATCGGACCGACTAAACATTCAGCGATGCGTTTTCGCGATAAATAAACAAATATCCCCCTCACGTTAAGAGGGGGATTATTTCATTTTTCTCGCCGATGACCGCAAAAACGTCTCAATCGATTGAACAAACAGCGCATATTCCTTCATCTGTTCGTATGTATGGCTGAGCCGTTCACTCCATTCATTATGCGGCTCAGCTCTCTTGAGCATGCGTTTCAGCTGGAGCAATACCTCTTTATATTCTTCCCGCTTATCTTCCACTTCATTTGCGGCTTTGACCAGTAAACATTTCGGCGTTATCTTCTGATTCTTCAAAACTAAGAAAACAACTCCTTTTATTCCTGAGAATAGTAGTCTTTCGTTGAAGAATAGCACAGATGGCATAGGTTTCACATAAGAAAAAAGAACGATTTTCTATCAAAGTGTCCAAATTGAAACGTTCATTTCTGTTCTTCCTTCCGAGATGACCGTTACCTCATCATTTCCCGGGAAAGGAAAATACCTAGCGCTGAATACTTCTTCTCCGTTATTCACAAATATTTCGATTGATGAGGCGTCCATAAACAGCTGTACGGTATGCACCTCAGTTATGACGCAGCCTCTTGTTTCATTTTCTTCTCCGTTAAAAGCCGTGCGTTCCAATATTGCCATTCCCTCTTCAGGATTGAAAATAAAACGGGCCGTGTCCCGAATTGCCACTTCAAAGCCTGATTCGGTAAAGATGTCTTCAAGCAGCACCTCTGTTCTTGCAGCATCCTTCACCGGAAGCCGCTCCGCCGCATGGGACAAATGAAGGCGGCATCGCTGCTGATCCGTGCGGAGGGCTTTCATTTCAGGGAGAGGGCGCTGTCTGAGCTTCCCGCCTGATACTGACAGCTCTCTCGGCATGGCCATGCAGTGAATCCAATGATAGTCGTGCGTCGGATGGCCTTCCTCGTGCTGATCCGGCACGGCCATCCACGCAAACAATATTCTCCGTCCCTTGTCATCTTCGAGCGTCTGTGCCGCGTAAAAATCAAACCCTCTGTCAAGCTCCGTGAACTCCCCGTGCTCAAACTCAGGTGTATCCGTATTCAGACGTCCGAGAAAATACCCCGCCTGATGTTTGTTTTGATATCGGATGCCGTCAGCCTCAAGGCCCTGCGGAGATACAAGCAGCACGTCCGTTCCGCCGAGGGAAAACAAATCGGGGCATTCCCACATATATCCGAACGATCCGAGACTGCCGGACCCCGCTCCTGCAATCGGGCCGAGAAACGTCCATTCCGTCATATTTTCTGATCTGAATAAAACAGCGCTGCCGTCCAGTTCTTCTGTCTGCGCGCCAAGCACCATAAAATATGTTCCGTCTTTTTCCCACACCTTCGGATCACGGAAATGGGCGGTAAAGCCTTTCGGCAGATGCGCAACGACTCCCTTTTTTTCAAACACTTTTCCGTCTTCCGATACTGCAAGGCATTGATACGTTTCCCGATCGCCGTTTTCATCCCTTACATTGCCCGTATATATCAAGCAAAGCTGATCATCCTTTGCAATCGCGCTGCCGGAATAACAGCCGTTTTTGTCATACCATTCGCCCGGCGCAAGCGCGATGTCTTCCTCTTCCCACGTGACAAAATCACGCGTCGTGACATGCGCCCAAAATTTAGCCCCATGTCCCGTATGGAAAGGCTGCCATTGAAAAAACAAGTGATATGTTCCCTTCCATTGGATAACACCGTTCGGATCATTTAACAGCCCGACCGGCGGCATAATATGAAAATGCTGGCGATAGGGGTCTGATGCTGCAATCTCCCCGAGTCTCTCTTTCTCTTCATAGGCGCGGCGGCGGAGTTCTTGATCAAGTGCACTCATTTTATACCTCCTCCTTTTCTTTTGCCCCCATCACATAAGCGGCGATAAATGCTGTCACCGAGGCAATGCCCATTCCGATGAGATAATGCAAAAGATTCCCTAAGCCGAGCGGAGCCGCGATGGCAATCATCGGGATTCCCGTCAGACCGTAGGCGTTGGCGGCGACACCGGTGACCACGACATAGGCGCCTCCCAGCGCTCCGCCGATCATCCCCGCGATAAACGGCTTGCGGTATCTCAGATTGACACCGAAGATGATCGGCTCCGTTACACCGAGAAAAGCAGAAAACGCGGCAGGCAGGGCGATTTCTTTCGTTTTCGCTTTTTTCGTCAGGAAAAACACAGCCAATCCCGCCGCTCCCTGCGCGACATTAGCCATTGACCAAATAGGCAGGATATAGTTTCTGCCCAAATCAGCAATGAGGCCGGCCTCAATCGCATGGAAGCTATGGTGCACGCCAGTGAGTACAATAAGCGGATAAAGGCCGCCGAAAATGAGTCCTGCGGCAATACCCGCATGATCATATACATAAGTTAACGAGACCGTAATGCCTGTTCCGATTGCTCTGCCAAACGGCCCGATTGCGATAAACGTGATAAACCCGGTCACAATCACAGTCACAAACGGCGTGACCAATAAATCCAACGCGTGAGGCACAGCTTTTCTTGTCCCTTTTTCCACCTTGCTCATGATATAAACGGCTAAAAGCACGGGGATGACCGTCCCTTGGTAGCCGAGAAGCGCAATGTTGAAGCCGAACAGCTCCATGTAGTCAGGCGACGCATCGGCAAGCCCCCACGGGTTCAAAAGCCCCGGATGAATCATAATTCCCCCGATCACCGCGCCGAGATACGCATTTCCGCCAAATTCCTTCGCCGCGCTGTATCCGATTAAAACCGGCAGGAAGAGAAAAGCCGCGCTTGAAAACATATCGAGCAGCTTTAACAGCGGCGAATGTTCAGGCATCCAGTGAAAAGCCTTCATCATTCCAAGCAGTCCCATTAACAGGCCGCTGGCCACGATAGCCGGAATGATGGGAACGAATATGTTAGACAGCGTTTTCGCAAATCTTGCGGCCGGATTCATCTTTCGCTTCGCGGCGTCCTGATGCGTCTCACGATCGTCCTGTCCCAGTTCGGCTTCTTTAAAAAAAGCGTCATACACTTTATTCACGAGGCCGGTTCCGAAAATAATCTGGTATTGTCCCGAGCTGCTGAAAGCCCCTTTTACCCCTTCCATCTCTTCGATTTCTGCCTGGCTGATCTTTTGTTCATCGTGAATGACAAGCCGCAGCCGTGTCGCGCAATGTGTCGCGCTGATCACGTTTGATTTTCCTCCGAGATGTTTAATAAGCTGTTTTGCCGTTTCTTGATAATTCATTGTTTTTCCCCCTTTCAGAAAACAAAAAAGACCTAAAATTCGCCAACGAAAAAGGTCTCTATGATTCCTTCTTCATGTACGCAAATTTTAGGTCTTGCCTGCTTTACCAGTCACAATCCCGCCGGATTCATTTTTTTGATGCGCTTTCATTTTAGTTCATGACAGCGCTTTCGTCAACTATTTTTTATTAAAAAAAGTCTGTTTCTCCAAACAGACAC
This sequence comes from Bacillus sp. YC2, assembly GCF_019891195.1. NCBI lineage: Bacteria > Bacillati > Bacillota > Bacilli > Caryophanales > Bacillaceae > Bacillus > Bacillus sp. YC2. Next base: position 692,316 of record NZ_JAHXDO010000001.1, read on the forward strand.
ATTATTCCGAGGGTTTTTGAAGACGCTGGACATGCAGCGTGATATAGCCGGCCTCGGATTCCGGCAGTTCCAATTCATATTCATTTTTTAAAAACGCCGCCAATTCAAGCGCACACCGATAAGCAAACGGATACTTTTTTTGGATGAAATAAAGCATCTCCTCGTCCATGGAATGGAGCGCTTCATTTGATTCCAACCGGCTGACCGCATACCGCAAGTGCGTGACGAGGCGCTGATAGGAAATACTGTTCTCATCTATCTTTTGCTGAAAAAAGGCCTCAATCCTTTCGATCATTTCTTTAATCATGGTTGTATGCTTCATAGCCGAATACAAACTTTTGGCATCCACCTTTGCAGTATGGATATGAAGGGCGATATACCCCGCTTCATCATCAGGCAGAGAAACCCCAAGGGTCTTTTTCACATGATCGACCGCCCAGAGGCCGATCTCGTATTCTTTTTTATAAAGCGCCTTAATTTCATGGAGCAATCGGTTATGCACCTGAAGGCCGTTTTGAATCCTTTCGATCGCAAAGGATAAATGGTCCGCCAGGGCAATATGAATATGATCGCTCAGAGGCGCCGCAAGCTCCCCCTCCGCATGGCTGATAATGTCTTCAGCCGCTTCTATATGCTCTTCGGGAAGCGTTTCTAACACTTGTTTGAATTTTTCATTTTCGTCGTGCACGACGAATATTTTTTCAATTTTATGTTTTTGAATGATATCATTTTTTCTCTTTTGAAAAGCGATTCCGGGACCCATCACGATCTTTTCCCGTCCGTCTTCTTTTATTAACGCCGCATTGTTATTTAATACTTTGTCTATTCTCAAGAGGTTCGCTCCCGTTCTTATGTTTAGTGGGATTGTACCCTCTTTTTCACATGATGTAAAGATACCGGACCTGCGCGCTCCCGTTTCGGCAGTTCTTTGCGGACCGGCATCCACCGATTCTTATCCTGCCTGCCGCAAGCCGATTTTGTTTCATCTGCCAGATCCGCCGAACGAACACGGCTCACAAGCGAAAATGCTTTGGCTGCCCGCTTTGCATTCTGCTGATATGTACCTTGGTTTCCGTACACGGCAGCTAATGGGTATCTTGCTTCACCCGGCGCCATCCAGTTCATCAGAAAGACCATCCACACCCGTAAAGATACCAGAAAACGTTTCATTGCAAATCATCCCTCCGCTTCTTATTGACAGACAGCTGTTCGCAGGCCTGTTTCGTTCTCTCCGCTTTAACGGAAAAGGCGGCCGATCCTTTTCCCTTAAAAACTAGCGGGTCTAGCAACCCTATGACACTATGATAGACGAAACCGGGGCAAATTGTTTGTCACAATATGAGTGAAAAAACAAACTAGTTTTCAGAAGTTTTGTTGAAAGCTGATGGAAATGACGTGAAAAATGGAGAAGCGGTTTAAAAAGTTATACACAAGTTATCCCTTAGTTAAGAACAGCTTAAACACAGGTGATATCCACATATCCACAAACACTTTCTATATTTTGTATAGGAACATTCGTTCCCACCAATATATATGCACAGATTTATTCAGTTATGCACAGCATTTTGTGTATAACCTCCTCCTTATTCACAGATAAATTCCCAGAAATGATCCATATGACACAAGGATTATTTTGAATTTTCGAGAAATATATACTAGATTTCTATTTTTGACAAAGAAAAAGGGGGAAACACATTGAAAAAAGGCATTATTCGTTATCTGCTTCCGGCTTTTATCTTATCCTTTACCTTATCCACAAGTACACAGGCTGCGCCGGCATCAAAGCTGCAATCGCCTGACCTCGAGAAGGCCGAAGTGTTCGGTGACATCGATATGACAACCGGCAAACAAACGACGGTCATTGTGGAATTAAAGGAAAAATCTCTGGCCGAAGCGAAGGAACTCGGCAAAACACAAACAAAAAGTAAGCTGAAAAGCGAACGCGCAAAAGTGAAAAACAAAGCGCTCAAAACAATCAGACATGGAAAAATCAACAGGGAATACGAGCAGGTGTTTTCCGGTTTCTCCATGAAGCTTCCGGCTAACGAAATTCCGAAGCTGCTGAGTGATCAGAATGTCAAAGCGGTGTATCCGAATGTCACCTATCACACCGATCAGCTGAAAGATAAAGACGTCAGCCTTTCCAAAGATGCCGTGTCCCCGCAGATGGATGACAGCGCACCGTACATCGGGGCAAATGATGCGTGGAAGCTCGGCTACACGGGAAAAGGCGTCAAAGTCGCCATCATTGATACGGGCGTCGAATACAAACACCCCGATTTAAAGAAAAATTTCGGACAATATAAAGGATACGATTTTGTGGATAACGATTATGATCCTGAGGAAACGCCGTCCGGCGATCCGAGAGGCGCATCCACTGACCACGGAACACACGTGGCGGGCACAGTAGCGGCAAATGGAACGATTAAAGGCGTGGCGCCTGATGCAACGCTCCTCGCCTACCGCGTGCTCGGTCCGGGGGGAAGCGGCACGACTGAAAACGTCATCGCCGGCATCGAACGCGCCGTGCAAGACGGAGCAAATGTCATGAACCTTTCTCTCGGGAATTCTGTAAATAACCCCGACTGGGCTACAAGCACAGCTCTTGACTGGGCAATGTCTGAAGGCGTTGCTGCCGTCACGTCAAACGGAAACAGCGGACCGAATAATTGGACTGTCGGATCACCGGGAACGTCCAGAGAAGCCATCTCCGTCGGAGCGACACAGCTGCCGCTGAACGAATACGCCGTCTCATTCGGTTCATATTCTTCTGCAAAAGTCATGGGCTACAACAAAGAAGATGACATAAAAGCCCTGAATAAAAAAGAAGTAGAACTTGCAGAAGCCGGTCTCGGCGAGCAAAAGGATTTTGAAGGAAAAGATCTGAAAGGAAAAATCGCAGTCGTCAAACGCGGCAGCATTGCATTTGTGGATAAAGCCGACAATGCAAAAAAAGCCGGCGCGATCGGAATGGTTGTGTATAACAACGCATCAGGAGAAATCGAAGCCAACGTACCGGGCATGGCGGTTCCGACCATCAAGCTTTCTTTGGAGGATGGTGAAAAGCTCGTCAATCAAATAAAATCGGGCAGCACCAAGACGGTATTCGGCTTATCTGTTTCCAAATCCCTCACTGAACAAATGGCGGACTTCTCTTCACGCGGACCCGTTATGGACACATGGATGATTAAACCGGACGTCTCAGCTCCGGGCGTTAACATCGTCAGCACAATTCCGACGCATGATCCCGCCAATCCGTACGGCTACGGATCAAAGCAAGGAACAAGCATGGCATCACCGCATGTGGCCGGAGCAGTTGCCGTCATCAAGCAAGCAAAACCAAAGTGGAGCCCGGAACAAATAAAAGCCGCTCTCATGAACACGGCGGAAACCTTAACGGATGCCGACGGTGATGTATATCCGCATAACGCGCAAGGCGCGGGAAGCATCAGAATTATGAAAGCGATCAAAGCGGACTCTCTCGTGTCACCGGGAAGCTATTCCTATGGCACGTTTATGAAAGATAACGGCAATGAAACGAAAAAAGAAACCTTTACGATCGAAAACCAATCGTCCATCAGAAAGTCATACCAGCTTGAATACGCGTTTAACGGTACGGGCATTACCGCTTCAGGCACAGACCGGGTAGTCATCCCTGCGCACAAAACCGGAAAAGTAAACGCGAAGGTAAAGGTCAATGCGAAGAAAGTGAAGGCCGGAACCTATGAAGGAACAGTTACCGTGCGCGAAGGAGGAAAAACAGTCGCCAAAGTTCCGACGCTTCTGATTGTGAAAGAGCCGGACTATCCGCGCGTCACTTCTATTGAAGTGCAGGACGGCACATCTCAAGGAACATATCAAATTGAAACCTATCTTCCTGCCGGAGCGGAAGAACTCGCCTTCCTTGTGTATAACAGCAGCCTTGATTTTGTAGGCCAAGCCGGCATCTACAAAAAACAAGACAAAGGCTATCAATATTTTAACTGGAACGGCAAGGTCAACGGAGATACCGCTCTGCCGGCCGGAGAATATTACATGCTGGCCTACGCCGCCAACAAAGGGAAGTCAAGCCAGGTTCTGACCGAGAAACCATTTACAGTTGAATAAACGAAACAACCCTGCTGACATCAGCAGGGTTTCTTTTTTTATGATTCAGCAAATGCCTCACGAAGCAGCCGGTACGAATGCAGTTTATCTTCAAAATGATGTGTAATGGTCACAGCCATTATTTCTTCGGTTCCATACGCTTTCGTAAGCGCCAAAAGCTGCTTCTTCACTTGCTGCTTTGTCCCAATGATCATTCGATTCCGGTTATCGGCGATCCGTCTTTGCTCATACGGAGAATACGAATTGCCGCGGACGGTTTCATAAGCGGGAACGCCGTTCAGCGGAAGCCCCTGCTCCCCTGCAAGCAGCGTATAGTCCAATACGGAGGCTAGTTCTTCCGCTTTCTCCTCAGTGTCCGCGCAAAGAACGAATACCGCAACTGCCGTTTTTGGTTCTTGTCCTAATACGGAAGGTTTGAACCTCCGCTTATATTGTGCCGTCGTACTTTCTCCGCCATCGCCATTAATAAAATGGGCAAACATGTAGCCTGCCCCCGTCTCCGCGCTTAGGAGCGCGCTTTCTCCCGAAGAACCGAGAAGCCAGACATCCGGCGCCGTTGCGATATGAGGCGAAGCTGTCAGATTCGGAAAGCGGTGATTGTCATCGGCCAAATCATGCAAATACATCGTCAGCTCACGAATCTGCTGGGGGTATTGATCGGCATTGCGCTTGCTGCCGTCATTCAGCGCCCACGAAGCAATAGGCATTCCGCCGGGCGCCCTGCCCAGCCCGAGATCAATTCTTCCCGGAGTGAGGCCTTCAAGCACACGGAAATTCTCTGCCACCTTATAGGCGCTGTAATGAGGAAGCATCACACCTCCAGAACCCACACGAATCCGGCTTGTTTTGGCTGCAATATGGCTGATCAGCACCTCTGGACTTGCTCCCGCCAAGCGTTTTGAAAAATGATGCTCTGAAACCCAAAATCTCTTATACCCGAGTTCTTCTGCCGCCTGCGCCAGCCTAACAGTTTCCTGAAGCGCATTTTCCGCAGTACGCCCCTCAGATACCGGAGATTGATCTAATATGCTTAATGAAATCATCAATGTCACCTCATCAACATCGTATCACTGCCAAGCCGTTTTTTCTTTCTGTATGCTTGTAAGCATCCCCTATGGATGATCATTTAATTATGAACGATGTTCGATTTTGTCGAAATATGTTACACGTGAAACATGAAAACCTCTCCCGTCAGTCAGGAGAGGTTTTTTTTCTTAATTTTTTTGAAAGCCTTTGTCTTTTACGTATTGATTTAAATAGGTTCTCGGTTTTTGTTTCATGAACTGAAGAATTTGATCAGACCATGTTTCCACCCGCTTACCGTTTGTCCGTTTTTCATAATAAGCAGCAATGGTTTCATCGTACTCCTTCATATAACGGCGGAAGTTTTCCCCGCTTGTATCGTACGCATTTTCATGATAGACGGCCTGTTTCGGAAGTCTTGGCTTTTGGCCGGATGGATGAGCGGGATGGCCGACAACCAAGCCAAAGAGCGGCAGCACGTGATCTGGCGTCTCCAACACTTCTGTCACCTTATCTAGTTCATTCCGGATGCCGCCGATGTAGCAAATGCCAAGCCCCATTGATTCCGCTGCAACACTTACATTTTGTGCAGCAAGTGCGGCGTCAATCACGCTGACCATAAACATTTCCGTATTCTCAAGAAGCTCTGTAATGTCTTCGCCTTTTTCTTCGGCAAGCTTTTTATGGCGGTACAAATCAGCACAGAACACAAACAAATGCCCGTTATTTTCGACATAAGGCTGATTTCCGGCAAGCTCGGCCAGCTTCCGTTTTTTCTCCTGATCGGTTACGCCGATGATGGAATATGCCTGCACATAGCTGGACGTAGACGCCGCCTGCGCGCTTTTCACTAATGTATCTATCTCTTCTGACGTCAGAAGCTCGTCAGTAAATGATCGGATTGACCGATGATTAAGTATGGTTTCAATGGTATTGTTCATGTATAGAACCTCCTTCTCTTTTATCATATCCGAAAAAGACTAAAGCCAAAAGTGAAATGCTCTGAACATAAAAAAAGACAGCCCGCATGCGGACTGTCCTTCTATCAGGAATTAAACAAATAACTTTTATATTTCGTAAGCTGCACGCTGGCATTATACACGATACCGAAGCTGATCAATGTAGAAAGCACCGAGCTCCCTCCGTAGCTGACAAACAGCAGCGGAATCCCGGTAACTGGCATAATACCGATATTCATACCGATGTTCTGGAACGTGTGGATCACGATAAGTGCCGTAAATCCAACGCAAAAAAATGCACCGAATCGGTTAAAGGCATGCAGTCGGTCAATCAGCACCACAAGCCTGTAAATTAAAAAGAAAAACATCACGACGGCGATGGCACATCCTAAAAATCCAAAGCTCTCGCCCAAGATCGCGAAGATAAAGTCTGTCTGCCCCTCAGGTACGTACACCTTCAAATTATGAACGCCGTTTCCGGTGATACCGCCCGATCCGATCGCCATAACAGCCTGATCCACCTGCCAGCTTTTATCACTCTCAGCCTGGGTTGAAGCTGCATTGGAGTCAGACATCCATGATGTAATCCTGTTGATTTGATAATCCGCAATGCCGATTGAATTCGCCACATGGGGAAATTCAATCACAAGCACTAAGAAAAGCGCGACTACGAGAGCGGCCGAACCGCCAATCAAGGTGATTAACTTCCAGTTTACACCTGACATAAACACCATCACCATGACGATAAACAGACATATCGCGCCGGTTCCGGCATCCTGCAATACGATCAGCCCGATCGGAATAACAGCCCACGCTGCAATTTTCAACAGCAAATTGATGTCTTCCCGAAGCGATCTTTGATCTTTCGGCCCGGCTTTAGATATAATGGACGCTACCATCATCATAATGCCGATTTTCGTAAATTCAGAGGGCTGGAGTGTAAAGCTTCCAATTTTAAACCAGCTTTTCGCCCCGTTTTTAATTGGCGCGATGGACTCCGGAGCAACCCGCAAAAGGAGCAGCGACAACACTCCGGCTATTAATACATACAAACTGAGCTTTTCAAGCTGCTCCAAGTCGAAGTACATGATGCCAACAATAAGGCCTGCTCCTATAACATAAAAGACAATCTGTCTGGTCCAAGCATTGCTTCCATACTGCCCGAACTGACCGGCAGCATAAATAGCAGCAATACTAATAATTAAAAACACACCAAATATAAAAATCAAATCCCCCTGATAATAGGGGTTTTGCTGTTTCTTGTATCGACTCATTCTATCCCGCCTTACATTTTCATCGGAAATCACTATTGTTTATTATACATGAACACAGTTCAAGAAAACATGACTAGGTTGTTTCCTTTTCATTTTTTAACGGTTTGGGTATACACGACATATGACGTGTTAGAAAAGGAAATGTTTCGGTTATCCTGAAAGTTTTCCAATAAAAAAACCCTTCACACCGGGAAAGGGTCAGCGGATATAAATGAAGCGGCTGAGGATTCATTTGGATTTAGCAATTTCTAACGTCATAAACACGCTGTTCGGGTCTTTTTTGTAGTTTGCGAACGGTTCACAGTAATGAAAACCGGCCTTTTCATATAAGCTTCTGGCGGGATGAAAAGCAGCCATTGAACCGGTTTCCAGGCTGATTCTCTGATAGCCGCGCTGTCTTGCTTCTTCAATGATATGGTAAAGAAGCTGTTTGGCCACGCCTTTTCTTACATGCTGCGGAGAGGTTTTCATCGATTTGACCTCCCCGTGCCGGCTGTCAAGTTCTTTCAAGGCTCCGCAGCCCAGCAAGTCGTCCCCGTCCCACGCACTCCAGAACGTAATATCAGGCTGGCGCAAGCGATCTGCATCGAGCGCGTGTATGCTTTCCCGCGGAGAATGAAGCGCCATGCTTTGAAGATGATTTTGCAGCAGCGCAATGACATCCGAGCCCGTTACATCGTCTTTTTTTATATTCATTCCGATACCTTCTTTACTGAGCCTTTTCTCTTCAACATAACACAGCCTTCACAGCCGTTTCTATTGTGCTGTTTGATTATGTGACAACGCATTGATATTTCCGGTTTCTTTTTCCCATCCAAAAATGAGGCGATAGTTGCAATACATTTCTTTAAAAAGCGGTATCAAAAACTGGAAAACATGGTATAATAATTGTAACAAAATGTTCAAAAAACGACCACAAAACAGACACATTTTATTCCCTGCATTTCATTTTGGAAACGCTGTCATAAAATGAAAGGAGACAGGTAAGATGGACATGTTTTTCGCTTATTTACTGGTCGCAACCGCAACCCCTCTCTTTATTTGGCTCGATAACAAAAAAGTAGCTCTTTCGGCCATACCGCCAATCATTTTAATGTGGGTTTTCTTCTACTTTTACGCAACCAGCAGCCTTTCCCCTCTCGGCCACACACTTATGATCATCCTATTTGCCGTCAACGTTATCGTTGCCCATATTGCCGCCTTTATCATTTACGGCCTTCCCCGTCTCCGCCGGAGAAGAAGTGAATAAAAAAGGCAGAAAAAACCCTCTTCGCTTAAACGAAGAGGGTTTCTTTTATTCTTGATGTTCGGAATGATGTTTAGCACCGCCGGGAGGGTTTCCATCCATATGGTCACCGTGATGGTAGTGCGCCGCAAAGATCCAGATGGAGCCAAGGATGATAACAATCGCTCCGAAAAATCCGAAGAGCGTGTTTCCGACTTGGATTCCGCCGTTTTCGCTCTCTGTCATGTGCATGAACATGAGAAGCTGCAAGCCGGCCTGAATGAATGCGAATCCGAAAATAATCCAAAGTTTTGCTGATGAGCTTAAATCCGTATATACCGCAACCCAAAGGGCCAGCAGGGTCAGAATAATAGACAACGCAAAACCTACGATATGCTTCCACGGAAAGTGGCTGTGTTCAGCAGATTTGTTTGCCATATTATAGTCCCCCCAATCCGATGAGATAGACGCCTGTAAAGATGAAGATCCATACAACGTCTAAGAAGTGCCAGTATAAACTTGAGATAAAGATTTTTGAAGACGTTTGCGGCGTCAGTCCGCGTTTCTTCAATTGCAGTAAGATGCCGGTGATCCAGAAGATACCGATCGTTACGTGCGTTCCGTGCGTTCCGAGAAGGACAAAGAATCCTGACCAGAAAGCACTTGTACCGAGAGATGCTCCTTCATGAACATAGTGGACGAACTCGTTAATCTCACATCCGACGAAGCCCGCGCCGAGAAGGAGTGTGATAATCGTCCAAATGACAACGCCTTTTAAGCTTCCGCGCCGCATTTCATGAACAGCGATCCCGCAAGTAAAACTGCTGATAAGCAGCAAAAATGTCATGATCATGACGAGTTTTACTTCAAATAATTCGGCCGGTAAGACCCCTCCAGCTGTTCTTCCTTGAAGAACGAAGAAGGTTGCAAATAGTGTTGAGAACAACACAATTTCTGCCCCTAAAAAGATCCAAAACCCGAGAATATTGAGTCTGCCGGTTTCAGATTGATATTCCATAGGCGCGTTAGAATTGCCGTGTTCTGCATGTTCCATAAATCACGCCTCCTTTATTCGGAAATCTTTCTTTCCGTCTCTTTTATTTCTTCAACAGGTATATAGTATCCATCATCATACTCAAATGAGCGAAGCACCATGCAAAGCAGAATACCGATCAGACCGACAACGCCCATCCAGTACCATTCAAATACAAGTCCGAAGCCTGCAATACCGAATGCGACTGACATAATAAGCGGTCTGCCTGAGTTGTGCGGCATATGGATTTTCTTGAATTTGCTTTCCGGATGGATATCCACTTTGTCTTCTTTCAATTGCAGATACGCATCTTGAGATTTCACTTCAGGAAGCACCGCAAAGTTGTAATGCGGCGGAATCGCAGATGAAGTCGCCCACTCAAGCGTACGTCCCACGCCCCATGCATCTCCGCTGATCTCGCGAGTAGAGTAGCGGAAGCTGTAATAGATGTTATAGCAAAGGATTAAGAATCCGACACCCATCATGAAGGCTCCGACAGTTGAGATAAAGTTTAATGCAGTCCAGCCGTCATTCGGACCGTATGTGTAAATACGGCGAGGCATCCCTTGAAGCCCCAAGAAATATTGCGGGAAGAAACATACATTAAATCCGATCATAAAGATCCAGAAGAACCATTTTCCGATTCTTTCATTCAGCTTGTGGCCGAACATTTTCGGATACCAGAAAATAAATCCGGCGAAACACGCAAATACAGTACCCGCGATCAGCACATAGTGGAAGTGAGATACAAGGAAGTACGTATTATGGTATTGGTAATCCGCTGCAGCCATCGCCAGCATAACCCCTGTTACCCCGCCGATAACGAAGTTCGGAATAAACGCAAGCGCCCACAGCATCGGTGATGTAAAACTGATTCGGCCTTTATACATCGTAAAGAGCCAGTTAAAGATTTTAACCCCGGTCGGAACCGAAATCGCCATCGTTGTAATCGAGAAGAAAGAGTTAACAGACGCACTGTTCCCCATTGTGAAGAAGTGGTGAGTCCATACAAGGAAACTCAGGACGGAAATGGCGATAATTGAACCGACCATCGCTTTGTAACCGAATAACTGCTTTCTTGCAAAAGCTGAGATAATCTCAGAGAAAATACCGAATGCCGGTAAGATAACGATATATACTTCAGGGTGTCCCCAAATCCAGAACAAGTTGGCCCAAAGCATCGGCATACCGCCGGCTTCCAGTGTGAAAAAGTGTGCGCCGAACAAACGGTCAAATGATAACAGCGCCAATGCCACTGTAAGAACAGGGAAGGCGAAAACGATAATAACCATTGTGATCAGCGTTGTCCAAGTGAACATCGGCATACGCATAAGCGTCATACCTTTAGTACGCATTTTTAAGATCGTTACCATAAAGTTGATTCCCGTCATCAGCGTACCGATACCGGCAATCTGAAGACCGAGCAGGTAGAAGTTCTCACCTGGCCCAGGGCTCATATCGTTACTTGCCAGCGGCATGTAACTCGTCCATCCCGCGTTCGGAGAACCCCCGATAACGAAGGAAATATTGAAAAGCATCGCTCCTACGAAAAACGTCCAGAAGCTCAGGTTGTTTAAGTAAGGAAACGCTACGTCGCGCGCACCGATTTGCAAAGGTACGACAACGTTAATCAGACCGATCAGAAACGGCATCGCCATGAAGATAATCATGATCGTACCGTGAGTCGTAAAGATTTCGTTATAGTGGTTTGAGTCTAAAAAATTGTTATTAGGAAGCGCTAACTGGGCACGCATCATCAAACCGTCGACCCCGCCGCGGAACAGCATGATAACAGCAGAGATAATGTACATGATTCCAAGTTTCTTATGGTCTACAGATGTTAACCATTCAGACCAGAGCCACTTCCACTTTTTAAAGTATGTGAGTACAACGATAATAGCGATAGTGGACAGCGCAATGGAAACTTGTGCGCCCAGAATTAATGGGTCACCTGTTACAAAAAATTCATCCCATCTCAATTTCATTCGGGCTTCCTCCTTTCTTGTTCAATATCAATCTTCTTTATCGTCGGATATTTTAAATTCGTTTTTCTTTACATTTTCCCACGGATCAGTTTTAGAGTGCGGTGAAACGGCTTTATAGCCCAGACGTTTGCGCGCCTCCATCGCATATTCAGCATCTTGGCCGTGGTCAACATATTTCAAGTGTGTAGAAGAGAACGTTAATTTACCGACATTCTCCGGAAGCATCAGTTCATCATACTTCTCTTTCGTCAGCTTAGGAGAATTGCTTTGGGCTTTTTTCACCCAGTTGTTAAAGTCTTTTTGAGTAACGGCTTTAACGTTGAATTTTTGGTCGGCAAAGTGTTCGCCCGTGAAGTTCGCGTTGCGGCCTTCATACGTTCCCACTTTGTCAGCCTGTAAGTATTGATCCATCAGCATTCCCGCCATCGCGTATTTTTGTCCTCCAAGCTGAGGAATCCATAGCGATGCCATTGAATCGGCTGAGGAAATTTTGAATAAAATCGGACGGTCTACAGGGATGTTCAGGTAGTTAACCGTCTCAATATCCTGTTCAGGGTAACTAAATACCCATTTCCAGTCTACCGAAGTAGCGTACACAACAAGGGGCTCTTTATCCTTTGTTGCTTCAGGAGCTTTTTCTAACGAATATATCGTCTGTACGGTAGGCACAGAAAGTGCAATGACAATTAAAATTGGGATCACTGTCCAGACTACTTCTAAAAACGTGTTGCCGTGCATGTCCGGCTTGTAATTTCCGTTGTCCTTGCCTTTGCGGTCGCGGTATTTGACTAAGATAATGGTAAATAGAACGAATACGACACCGACAATGAACAACATGAATCCGATTGATAACAGAATCAAATCTTTTTGCTGATCTGCTACAGGCCCCTTCGGATCTAATACGGAAATGTCGCTGCATCCGCCAAGAACGAAAACAACAGCCAACATCGCCAATAAAAGTAACGGTTTAAATGCTCTGAACAAGAAGATCACCATCCTTCCTATTGATGTAGTGAATCTGAAATGTACTTTCTCAAAATCTTTTCTCTATCTACCTTGTTATGCTATCAAAATCTGCACTTATTAGCTTTATTTTTTTCTAAAGTTCATCTTTTTTTCGCCCAAATGTCACAAAATCGACAAAAAATGCACGAACTTTTTTCACTTGCACTTACGTAAGATAAAAAGTTTTAGATCATTTAGCATATATAGAGAAGAAAGATATCGAGAACGAATAATACCAAATAAAGGTTTACCATAATAAAAAACGTTGGTCAACAAAAAGTTTCATTTTGTTAAACATTCTACAAAGGAATTATTTTTTCCTTTCTTCACACCTTTTCACACGTTTTCCATTTTAACGCAACACATATTGAAAAAAAAGACCGGAACGCGCCGGGATATGTTCAAAATAAAAAAACGGCAAAAGAACATTCATATGTTTAATATGGACAAAACTAAGGAAACATATAGGCAAAACTTTTAAAAATAGGAAGTGGTATTTATGGGTTTTATCGTATCTCTGATTGTCGCCATTATTATTGGCTGGCTCGGAAGTTTATTTGTAAAAGGAAATATGCCCGGAGGAATTATCGGTTCAATGATCGCCGGTTTAATCGGCGCATGGATCGGACACGGCCTGCTGGGCACATGGGGGCCTCACCTCGCCGGCTTTGCCATCATTCCGGCAGTTATCGGCGCGGCGATTGTGGTATTCCTGTTCAGCCTGCTCACCAGAAACAGAGGATAATTCAAAAAAGCCTCATCCCTTATGGGATGAGGCTTTTTACCGGTATGACGTCCAATCGGCTGATAAATCGGCGGAAGGCCGTTTGTTTAAAGACGCCGGCGTGCTCTATATCTGCGCAAAGATACGGCCGATATTTTCCTTTTTCAGATGATGGACTTCATGATGAGGAGGAAAGATTCCTGACGATCCTCTTCTGCCGCCGCTTCACCAAATCAAGCATGTCCGCCTGAAGATGATCGCTTTGTTTAAGGATCACCGCCGTTACAAGCTCTATCACAGCCCGACGCCGTTCGGATAATTGGCCCGCCCCGTCCTCTTCTTTATAACGAATATCATCCAGACTGCATTCCTTTACGCCTTCTTCCTTAACACGAAGCTCCTCCGATTTTCCAATTTCTTTATACCATACCTCATACGCATCCCCTTCCCGTTTCAACTGCTATGACGCGCCTTCTTCCTTTGTTTTTCTGAATACGATCCACTTGCTCGCAACGTAGTTGACGACTACGATAATCACGTTATCGGCGATTTTGGCCAATGTTTCATTCATATGGAATTGGCTGACTAAAAGTATCATCATGGCCAGATCAATACCGAGAGACAGCACGCGCACACTGAAAAAGGCAGCCAATTCTTTCAGCAGGCTCCGCATTCCGGATGTTTTTTGCTGAAATACATACAGTTTATTCGTGATATATGCAAAGAGAACAGAAAAAACCCAAGCTGCGACAGTTGCCATCTTATAATCCATTTGAAACGTTTCCGCCATCACATAAAAACTCACGATGTTCACGATCGTCGTGAAGACACCCATAATGATATACATCATAATTTCTCTATAACGCATGTCAGTTCCTCGCTTTCTGAAAGACTTTTCTAAACCTTTTGTCAAATGCAGATGATCGTTAACCTGATTTTCTGTTGCTGAAGAAAACAGAGAGCGCGTCAAACAGGCTGCGGAAGGAGACGGGCCGCCCCAGCACGTTTGATTGCTTTATCATGCCGTCAATGAGCGCGCACATCATTCTGGCGGTGTATTCCGTATCAATTTGTTCTTCTATTAAATGTCTCGATTTGAGCCAATTTATGTACAAGCAGCTTTCTTCAATCCATAGCTCGTAAAGATGGATATAAGCTTCATATTCCCGGACCACCTTGTAATTGGGCATATGAAGGGCAAAGGACACGATGTTCCATACGGGTTTGCTGTTAATGAGGTGCATCAGCAAGTCAGCCGCGCTTCTTGCCGCTTCATATAATGTCAGCGGCCTGGCTGATTGCCGTTCTATTTCGTCGAGATAGCCGGTAATGATTCTTTTTTTGATCTGACGCCTGTCTAACAAATGCTTCAGAAAATCTTCCTTGCTTTCAAAATGAACGTAAAACGCGCCTTTGCTAAAGCCTGCGGCTTTGCTGATTTCATCTATCGATACAGTATCGTAAGCTCTGTCAATTAACAAATGAAGGCCTGCGTCAATAAAACTTTCAAATGTTTCTTCTCTCTTAATTTGAAATTTGTTTTTTTTCATTTTTTACTCCAGCTAATTGATCTTCACTTTATCTTACACCGAATCATTCTTTAGCGGTATTTTTTCTAAAAAAAGATTGTGCTAGTCGGCGTTTAAAGGGTAAATCTTAATAGGTCTGATGATTTATTTTTATTTACATACTATCCAGTCAGTATTTATTTGTTTATTATTATATGTAAGAATTCTTGAAGGATTTTGGTTATTTCAGTCATTTTTTTAGGGAATAGGTAGGTGAAATCATTCCAATTTGGGATTACCGGGCAACTATGTGTGAAATTTGTTATACATTGGATGCTTATTGCTGGGAAAAACATTTTTTCAATTGGAGGTTCTTATGAAAACTCATGCAATGAAGGATGTAGATCAAGATTGGCATTTGTTAATTCAAGAAGCTAGAATCATGGGTTTACACATTGATGATGTGAGGCGATTTTTAAATGCTGAAAAAGCGGTGAAGAAAAAAACACCAATGAAAAACACCATCCGCCAGCCTTAAGATTTGTAGGCGGATCCTTTTAATTTATGCTTTTTACAGCCAGCCGCACCTGAGTTTTCACAAAAACCGCAGTCTCAGGGGAGAAGCTGCACAGAGACGTATACCGGACAACCATTCCCGCCATATTCCGCTATCGAACGCCAAACATGGTGATACAATATCCCCCCGCTACATACCTTGTGTATTAACTGCTCTTTTATGAGGTGATGCACAGATGAATTCGAATCCCTATTATGATAAAAAGAAACAGCAATATTATGACGGACTGAACCCTTATTTATTGAAAAAAATAAACGGTAGCTGGAAAACCGCGCTTGATGTCGGCTGCGGCGCGGGAAATTTAGGCGCAGCGCTTGAAAATCGGGGAATAACGGTTTACGGTATCGAGGCGTTTCCTGAAGCCGCTCAAAAGGCAGAAACAAAATTGAGCCATGTGCTTTGCGGAGATATTGAATCCGCCGTTCTGCCGTACAATGCCGAGCAATTCGACTGCATTCTGTTCGGGGATGTGCTGGAGCACCTTGTCGATCCTTGGTCAGTGCTTAAAAAGCTTCGTCCCTATTTAAAAAAAGACGGCACAGTTCTCGCATGCGTGCCGAACGTCGGGCACATTTCAGTGGTGCTGGAGCTTTTAGCCGGCAAATGGACATACAGAGACGCCGGCTTAATGGATCAGACCCACCTGCGTTTTTTTACCCGTGAAGAGCTCATCTCGTTATTTAAAGCCGGCGGCTATGAGATGAAAAGTATTGAGGCCATTCGCGTCGACCATCCCTCCTATCAGCAGGCCATTTCTTCATTGCATGAAGTATGTGTGAAGCTTGGCATCAGGCATGACTTTCTGGCAGAAGCATCCGCCTACCAATATGTGATTGAGGCCGAAAGGAGCTTATAATGGATCAATCCACGATCCTGTTTGTCATCTGTGTTAATGATGAATCGCTTTACAGCCGGTGTAAAAGCCATATTATGCAGCTGGCCGTTCCCCCTTCATACTCCGTTGACATTATGCCGATATATGATTCACAAAGCATGGCATCCTCTTATAACAAAGCATTGAAACGTCCTTCCAAATATAAAATCTATTTACACCAGGATACATTTATCATTCATCGTGATTTTCTGCCTGACATGCTTCACATGTTTCAATCCCATCAGGAGCTGGGGCTTCTCGGTGTAGCGGGCTGTGAGACACTGCCTGCGGGCGGAATATGGTGGGAAAGCGGACAGCGGGCGGGAAAAGTGATTGAATATCGGGGCCATTCCTATCACACCCTTCAATTCGATCACGGCTGCCGGGCAAACAGCCTGTTTACGCCTGCTGCCGCTGTTGACGGTTTATTAATGGCAACTCAATACGATGTAGAGTGGCGGGAAGATTTGTTTGGCGGCTTCCATTTTTACGATACGTCGCAGTCTCTTGAATTTCAGCGCCGCGGCTACACCGTCGGAGTGGCCTGCCAGGAAGACCCGTGGTGTCTTCATTTTTGCGGTGATTCATTTGACGCTGAGGCCTATGAAGCGGACAGACAAACCTTTGTGAGGCACTATAGCACACCCGGCTAAACGAAAAAGCCCTCTGCGCCAGAGGGCTTTTCATTCGTTTATCGTTTATTCATTTCCTGCTCAATGATTTGTTCAAATGTTTCCTTGCTTGCGGCGCCCGGGATTTTTTCATCACCGATAACAAAAGTAGGCACTGCTGTGATGCCCGCTTCTTCATATGCATGGCGAAGCGCTTCCTGCTGTACTTGCTTGTAGGCTCTCGTGTCGAGCGCCTCTTTGAAAGCCTCGCCGTCAAGTCCTGCTTCTTCAGCGAGCTTTGTCAGGACGGCAATGTCGCCGATATTTTGTTCCTCTTGAAAGAAAGCATTAAAAACCCGTGTATGGTATTCACTGCCTTTTCCTTGTTCTTTCGCAAAATGAAATCCTTCAAAGGCCAAATCTGTATACGGATGCGGCGATACGCGGGGAAACGTGATATCAACCCCTAAAGATTGCGCCATCGGTTCAATCGCGGTTTTCCACATCTGCTGTTTAGCGGGTTCATTTACGGGATCAAGCTTAGGTGACGGACTTGGACGCAGTTCAAACGGCATCCATTCCACTTCCACGTCCTTTTCTTTTATCGCTTCTTCAAAAGCCGCTTTGCCGACAAAGCAAAACGGGCATACATAATCTGAATATACTTTAATTTGTACTGTCATACTTAATCTCCTTTCCTATCCCCTTCATCATAAGGTGTAACATAAAAAGTTACAAGTGTTTTTTCAAAAAAACACCCTCCATAAGGAAGGTGTTATGATTCCAGCAGCCGCTGGGCGATATATTCTCCTTTTTTGCAGCCGCCGGGGCAGGCAAATAAGGAGGAGCCGATCGTCTGCGTATACTCATTAAGCGCATCCTTTGCCGATAAAGCTTTCAGCATCGGAACAAATTGACGGTCGGGGTCTTTCTGAAAGCTTATAAACAGCAGACCTGCATCGACATAACCTGTTTTCGGATCAATTCCGTCTGTGTAGGAGAACGCCCGGCGTAATATCTGTCTGCCGGTTGATTTCGCAACGCTGACATGTGAGTCGGCGGGAATCTGATTGAGCTTGACAGAGTCGGTTTCCTTTTTTTGTCCGAAAGGAGCGCCTGAGCTTTTGATTCGTCCGAACGTGTCCTCTTGTTCTTTAAGAGAAGAGCGGTCCCAGATTTCCAAAAACATCTTGATTTTCCGAAAAGCCATGTACGTGCCGCCCGTCATCCAGTCCGGCTCTCCAGATTGAACCCAAACAATGGAATTCATCAGGTTCTCATCCTTGGTGCTTTGGTTCCCGGTGCCGTCCTTAAAACCGAATAGGTTGCGCGGTGTTTCTCCGTTTTTGCCGCCGCTTAAGAAGCCTTTGTTCAAATAGCGCACTTCGCACACGCCGATTGCTTGCTTAATCAGATTGCGCATCGCGTGAAACGCAGTCTGTTCATTATCGGCGCATACTTGAACGGCGATATCTCCGCCCCCTTGCTTCTTATCAAGCTTGTCGTTAGGCATCGGCGGCAGGTCGGCGAGATGCTTCGGTTTCTTATCTTTCAGCCCGAAGCGGTCCTTTCCGTCCTTTTCGAAAAAATCCGGTCCGAAACCGAACGTAACCGTTAAATTAGCCGGCGCCAAATCCTGCGACTCCCCTGTATCCTGCGGAGGCATATATTTATTTTTCTGTTCGCCTGACAGAGTGGCGCCTGAGGTCAAGAGCTGCGTCAGGCTGGTCCAGTTTCTGAAAAGGGAGATGACATCACCTTTATTGCTTGACGTCACATCCAGCGCCGCGAAGTACACATACGTTTGATGGGCTGTTGTAATGCCGGCCTGATGCTTCCCGTAAAAAGGCACGATTTGTTCGCTTTTATCCTCACTCTGCTTCGAAGCAGTAGCCGCGGGCTTGAAGAGCGGCGCCAGACCTCCAAGGCCGCTCGCTCCGACCGCGACGGCCGCCCCTGCCACGGCGCCCCACTTCAGGACATCCCGTCTGTGAATCTGTTTATCCTTGTTTTGTTCATCGCTCATGCTGCGTCAAACTCCTTTTAAAGCACATCCGCAATCTTCGACATGGTTTCAGAAAGAACCGTCAGCTTTGTGCTTATCTCTCTGATTTGATCTTTACTTAATTTATCATAAGATGTATAAGATTGATCGCCAGTTTTGTATTTAGACATTAAAACTTCAAATTCGCTGAATTCTGTATCGAGTTTTTCCGTTACATCGGAATGATCTTTAACGAGGGCGCTTTTTACTGTTTCATAGACGGCTTTTGATCCTTCCACATTCGCAGCCAAATCTACTAAATCAATTCGGGAGTAGCGCTCTTCTTCCCCGGTGATTTTGGAAATGCCCGCTTCATTCAGAAGCTCCATAGCGCCCGCGACAATTTGCTCAGGCGTCAGTTTGAGAGAAGCGATGGACCCGTCCAGCTCCTTTACATCTTTTAACAAGACGGCTGCTGTTTCTTTTTCGTCAGAAATCTTGTTGTCCTTCCATAGTGCTTTCTCCAGCTTGTGGAATCCCGTCCATTTGTCTCCTTCTTCCACATCGTTCTCTCTGGCGTCGATTTTCGGATCAAGCGTGCCGAGGCTTTCGGCGATCGGTTCAATTCGTTCGTAATAGACACGCGCCTTCGGATAGAGCGCTTTTGCTTTATCGATGTCGCCTGCCTTGATAGCGTTTGTAAACGCTTCGGTCGCCTTTACAAGCTGATCGCTCTGGTCTTTTACATAGGTTTTGTATTCACCGGCCGCTTTTGTGAGCTGATCACTCGCTTTTTTGCTGTCTTTTTTAGCGCCTGTCAGCTCCTGTAAAGAGGCTGTCAGCGATACGGATTCCGATTTGATTTTGTCTGTATCGGGTTTGTCTTTTTGCGCCTCTGTATAAATCGGCTGCAAGTGCTTTTCGATTTCTGTATATTCAAACGGATAATCGGTACGGATTTTATTTTCAAAGGAGAGCCAGTAGCTGTTTAATTCTTTCCCCTTTTTTTGAATGCCTTTCTGATCTTCTTTTTTGACGGACTCATTCAGATTTGTCAGAATGTCTTCCATTTTGTCTACTGATGTTTTGATTTCCTGATTAACGCTGCTTTTTTCGGCTCCTTTATCAGCCGTTGTTTGCTGGGCTCCGCAGCCCGCACAAAGGGTGAGGATCAGGCCGGCTGATACAGCCGCTTTTTGGATATGCTTCATTTTGCAACTTCCCTTCTATTCGATTTTAACTTGATGATTTCCATAACGAGCGCGATGGCTAAAAAGCCGAAGATGAACAGCTGCGGAATCGTGCTGTAAATCGACGGATAGATGCCGAGAAACGAGACTGACGGCAGCCAGCTTTCTGCATCAGACGGAAGAATATCCGCCAGCTGAAGGCTGTGCACGCCCGTGCCGAGAAATTTCACGCACATATACAGCACGACGGCCATTGACACTAAAAAGAACGGTTTTAACGGAATCCGCATGCCGAGCTTGATCATGAGGAAGCCGGCAGCTGCGAGGATAAGCAGGCCTGCCGCGGTTCCTCCTATTAATTCCGTAAGAGACAGCTTTCCGACGAGGCCAATAAAAAAGATCACCGTCTCAAGCCCCTCCCTTACGACTGCCAGAAAGGCGATCAGCGCAAAGGAGAGCAAGCTTCCTTTTTTCAGCGCTTGCGCTTTTTGGGTATTGATTTTTTCTCTCCATTTATCCATCGAAGCGTTTCGGTGAAGCCAGACGCCGACATAAAGGAGCATGACTGCTGACAGAATGCCTGTCACGCCGCCGAGCAGGAAATTGTTTTCTCCAAATACGTTTGAGGAAAACAGCAGCGTGACGCCGATGCCCGCTAACAGAGAAACGAGCATGCCGAGCGACGCGCCGCCCCAAATCCAAGCGGTCGAATGAGTGACACGCGCTTTTTTCGTCATCGTCAGCAGCGCGCCAATGACAAGGAGCGCCTCCATTCCTTCCCGCACCGGAATGAGGGCGGCGTCCCACCAGCTGTAGCTGCTTGAAGCAATCGGCTCAAGAAGCTGAATCATTTCGTCAATATGCTTGATCGCCTGGTCCGGGTGTTTTTCGGCTTCCGCTTTCATCAGCGCGAGGTTTTCCTCTGAGGTCGTGTACGCTGTTTTTGATTGGGAAACGACGTCTCCTTCCACTGCCAGCCAATTCGTGACAAGCTGATCGATTTTTGCTGACGCCTCAGCGGTTTGACGGCTCTTTACGAGCTGTTTTGTTTCTTTTAAGCTTTGAATATAGGCTGAGAGTGTAAGCCTTGCATTCCCATTGGAAGCGTCTTTTAAGGTGACGGCCTGCCGGTAGGTTTCTAAATGGGAAGCAAGATCTGAAAGCTCCGCCTGTACTTTATTTGTGTCTTTATTAATCAGAGAAAGAGAGATCATTGCGATATTGGAGTTCATTTTCGAATAAGACGAGACATTTTCTTTTTTGATATTGGGTTCTTCCTTTTTCCAGACGGTTTTGAATTGTGAAAATGTTTTTTTGACAGAGTGTATGTCTCCGTCCTTTGCAGATTGAATCATTTGCTGATTCAGATCGATAAGTGAAGCGATGGGATCAGTGCCTTTCGCCACGGCTGAAGAACTGAATATGACGAGCAGGCTGAATAACATGAAAGCAATCTTCCGCGCCATCATGCACCTCCTGTAGTTGAAAATGATTATCATTGTATATCATAATCATAGTCAGTTACGGGCCTTTGTCAATAGAAATTTACACACGCCAAACAGGGCTGTCCTGACAGAACAGCCCTTGACCTGCAAAAGATCTAACGTTTTGCTTTATGGCGTTGAATTTCTTCATAGAATCCTCGGGCGGCGGCTTCCGGATCTTCGGCTTGGCTGACTGCGCTGATCATGCTGACGCCGTCTGCCCCGGCTTCAATGACGGGAGCCGCATTTGAAATCGTGATGCCGCCGATTCCTACAATCGGAATGGCAGCGCCCTGCCTCCGAACCGCTTCAATCAATGAAACACCCTGCACAGCTTGGGCATCCTTTTTCGTTTCAGTCGGATAGATGGGCCCAAGGCCGACGTAATCCGCTCCGTCCGCTTCCGCTTGCTTTACTTCGGATACGTTATGTGCAGAAACTCCGAGAATCATATCGCCGATTGCGGCTCTCGTTTCTGCTGCGTTCGCATCATCTTGACCGATGTGCACTCCGTCCGCTTTAAGGCGCAATGCCAATTCTACATCATCATTAATAATGAAAGGAATACCCGCTTGTCTGCAAACGTCCTGCACCTGCTTCGCGAATAAGAAACGATCTTCTCCGGTTAAAGAACCGCTTCCCTTTTCACGAAATTGAAAAAGTGTAGCACCGCCCTGTACCGCTTTTCGCACAACAGAAACGGGGTCAGCGCTTGTATTATTTGACCCCATTATAAAATAAACCGATAAAACATCCTTCATCATTTCCCGAGAAATACGCGTCATACGTTTGTCACCCTTTCAATTGAAGCAAGCTCGGCCGCTTCTTTTTCTGATATGAATGAAAGCTTATTCAAAAGTTCAATCTGAAAGCTGCCTGGCCCCTTGTGAGAAGTGGCTGCGGCTGCAAGCTCGGCTGCACATCCATATACAGAAACGGCTGCGGCGGCTGCGCTTAAGGCGTCTTGTCCGACTGCGCAGAAAGCCCCTGCGACCGACGTCAGCAGACAGCCGGCGCCTGTTACCTTTGTCAGCAGCTTGTCACCGTTATGGATGGCATACGTCACGGTGCCGTCAGAGATAATATCGGTTTTTCCTGTTATCGCAATCACCGTATTCAGCTCGTTTGCGGCGGTCTTTGCCAGCTGAATGACGTCACCGCCCGCTTCAGCAGCATCCACACCTTTGATGCTCCAATCGCCGGCGCCGACGATATCGGCGATTTCCGCGGCATTGCCGCGAATAACGGAAAGGCGGACCTCACCAATAATGCTGCGGGCTGATTGGGTGCGAAATGGCGTAGCTCCGGCGCCAACCGGGTCAAGAATGACCGGAACGCCATTTTCATTGGCTGATTTCCCGGCGGCGATCATCGCCTCAACGGAAGCTGCACTGAGCGTGCCTATGTTCAGGACAAGCGCTCCGGCGATTTTCGCCATGTCAGCTGCTTCCTCTATCGCATAGGCCATGACTGGCGACGCGCCCAGCGCAAGCAGGCCGTTAGCGGTAAAATTCGTCACAACGTTATTGGTGATACAGTGAACGAGCGGGCTTTGTTCCCGGACTTTGCCTAAATATTGAGCTGCGGTTTGTGCGTCCATGTTAATCATCCTTTTCTTTCTTTTTCGGATTCCATAAGTACGATTTTGTATGTTCCAGCCAGGCTCTAGCCGCAAACGACATATAGCGGTCCTTCCTCCAAATGATCGCAAGATGCCACGGAATGACCGGATGAACGAGCGGAATCGTTTTGACTTTTTCAGGGTCAAGGCCGCGGCAGATACGTTCCGGCAGAAGGCCGATGCCGAGATTGGCCGATACCATCTCGCTGATAAAGTCCCATTGCGACGTCTCGTAAATGACATGCGGGCTGAACCCGGCTTTCACGCATTCCGTCATAATTCGATTGTGAAGGACAAAATCCTCCCTAAAGAAAATGAACGGCTCGTCTTTTAGTTCGTGGAGACTGCACTCTTGCTCATCCGCCAAACGGTGTGACGGATGGACGACGAGCATAAGGGTTTCCTTTACAATCGTAAACGTGTGAAAAATCTCTTCATTAGCGGGCAGAACGACGACGCCGATATCAAGCGAACCATCCTCAACCCCTTGCTGCACTTTAATAGAGCCGTCCTCAACGAGCTGAAAGGTCACATCAGGGTATGTGATACGGAAGTCTCCGAGCACCCTCGGGAAAAAGCCCGACCCGATCATCGGCGGAAGGCCGATGCGAACGTGGCCCTTCTTCACCTCCATAATATCATTCAGCTCCGACGTCAGGTTTTGAAACGACTTCGTGATTTCCTGGGCCTGCACATACATGCTCTGCCCGGCGTCAGTCAGCTCAATCTGCCTGCCATTGCGGTTAAACAGCTTAATCCCCAGCTCTGTTTCCAGATTTTTAATCATCTTTGAAATGGTCGGCTGTGAGACATACAGCGACTGGGAAGCTTTCGTGAAGCTTTTTAAACGGGCCACCTCTAAGAAATAAGTTAAGTGCCGAATGTCCATCTATTTCATCCTTTCTATAGACAAAAGGAATACATATTATTCTTAATATATATTTTACCTATAATAAAACCTTATGTACAATATAAATATAAGGGAGGCATCATGATGAAAAAATTGCTGCTTACCGTCATTCAAATTGCTCTGTTGTTTATATTCGCGCGTCTGATCAATTGGGTCACGGCGGCTCTTCATATAAATATTCCCGGCAGTATAATTGGGATTGTGATTCTTTTCACATTATTACACTTCAAAATCATCAAGCTCGAATGGATTGAGCTTGGCGCAGCATGGCTTCTCGGCGAGCTGCTGTTATTTTTTATCCCATCTGCCGTCGGAGTGATTGAATACGGAGATATCATGTCTAAATTCGGCGTAAGTATATTACTTGTCGTCATCCTCAGCACATTTGTTGTGATGGTATCTACAGGTACGCTTACGCAGCTTATAGCGAAAAGAAAGGAGAAAAAACAAACGTGCTCATCGGAATTATAAGTTTGATCTTAACCGTTTTGGTGTATTTAGGCGCAAAAAAACTATATGTGCGTTTTCCGCGGGTTTACACCTCGCCGCTTTTGATTACGCCGGCTGTTTTAGTCGGTCTGCTGCTGCTTGTCAATGTCCCGTATAAGACATACAATCTCGGCGGCGGAATGCTGACCGATATGCTTCAGCCGGCCACAGTGGCTTTTGCCATCCCGCTTTATAAATATTTCCCGATTTTAAAGAAATACGCCGTGGAAATTATTCTGAACGTGGCGGTCGGCTCATGCATCGCCATTCTTTCAACGGCCTTTATCGCGAAATGGTTCCACCTTGGCAGCGGCTTAGTTGACAGTCTTGTACCGAGATCCGTGACAACGCCGATTGCCATGAACGTATCGGAAATGATCGGCGGGATGCCTGCGGTGACTGCGGTTTTCGTCATCTTAACAGCATTATTCGGAACGATTATCGGGCCGATGGTGATCCGCTATTTCCGCATTGATAATGAAATTGCCAGAGGTGTGCTGCTCGGCACAAGCGCACACGGAGCGGGAACGTCTAAAGCATTTGAGCTTAGCTCCGTATCAGGGACGATCTCGAGCGTGTCCATGATTCTCGCTGCGATTATGACGCTTTGCGCGGCGCCTATTTTAATTTCATTTATGTAGCAACAGAGACCGCTCCTTTTGGGGGCGGTTTTTTAGTATTGAATTTATTGTAAATCAAAATACAATAGAAGGAGGGATTTTAAAGGAGGAACACACATGCAGCAATCACAGATTCGCGCCCATTACACGGCGTTAAGGGGTTTTTATTTATTCGCCTTTT
This sequence comes from Bacillus sp. YC2, assembly GCF_019891195.1. NCBI lineage: Bacteria > Bacillati > Bacillota > Bacilli > Caryophanales > Bacillaceae > Bacillus > Bacillus sp. YC2. The sequence goes on from NZ_JAHXDO010000001.1 coordinate 717,700, forward strand.
TAGGAACCGGCAGCATCGTTCCTCTGCTCAGCATGTTTTTAACTAAAGAACAGCATTTGGACGGATCACAAGTCGGACTGATTATGTCACTCGGTCCTATTGTGATGATTTTCTTTCAGCCGATTTGGGGAATGCTGAGCGACTATACACAGAAAACAAAAACCCTGCTGGCCTCATGCACGGCGCTGACGGGTGTTATCGGACTGACTTATCTCGCAGCTGACCGTTTTCCTATGTTTATTGTCATTGCTGCTTGTTTTGCAGCTTTTCAGAGCACCATTATCCCTTTGTCAGACAGTATCTCATTGCGCTATACCCAGCAAACACAGGGCAATTACGGAGGCATCCGGCTGTTCGGTTCACTTGGTTTTGCGGTTGCCGTTTTGACAATGGGGCAAGTGACTGACAAGCTTTTTCCGATCCATGCGATTTTTCTGTTCGGATGCGCCTTTCTTTGTATTGCGGCAGGGCTTGCCGTACGGATGCCCGGTCAGCAAAAGGCGAAAATGAAGCTTAACCTTCGCGGCGGCTTCAGCGAACTCATGAAAAACAAAGCCTTTCCCGTTTTTATGATTATTACGTTCACCATCTTTGCTCCAAACCTAGCAAACAATACATACTTCAGTTTATTCCTGGATAAAAGCGGGGCGTCCCTTTCTGTCATCGGCCTCTTATTTTTTATCGCGGTTATGTTTGAAATACCGTTCATGAAATTTGCACAGCGCTTTATTAATAAAATGGGCCTTCTCCGAGTCATTATGCTGTCTGGCAGCGTTTCTCTTTTCCGCTGGCTGCTGTATTTCACGGGCCCGCCCATGTGGGTCATTTATGTCACTGTGTTTCTCCAAGGCGTGGCGATCGGTCTGTTCATTCCGGCTGCACTCCAATATGTAAAAAAAATTACCCCGGGCCGCCTCGAAGCTACGGCCCTGACGTTATATGCCGCCATCGGCAACGGTCTCGGCAACTGGTTTTGCACATTTGCCGGCGGCTACATCTTTGACTATGTGTCCATCTTTGCCGTCTATTTGCTCTTCGCCGCCTTGAGTGTCATCGGGGTGACGCTGACTGCGTTTTTGCTGAAGGCTGAAAAAAGGGAGGCGCTGCGCAGGCCGGCAGCCGCTTTTCCATCCTCTCCTTCATAAAAGAACAAATTCACGATATGATAAGACTGTCACAAGATAAAAAAACAGAAGAACGGATGTGTCTTATGAACGGCCAACAGCGAAGCAGCATCTCAAAAGGGCTTGAGGTAGATATCGTCCTGAAGGCGGATCAGCGAACAGGAAAGCTGACAAGGGGCATAGTGAAAGATATTTTGACAAACTCAAGCTTTCATCCCCGCGGAATCAAGGTTCGACTTGAGGATGGGCGAATCGGCCGGGTGCAGCAGATCATTACATAAAAAAGAGGCCGGGCTTAAATGCCCGGACCTCTTTTTTTACATTATTTTTTTTGCAGAAAGACGACTTTTAAATAATTGCCTTCTTTAAAAGCGGGAATCGTTTTAAAATCCTCCGGCAATGTAAATTCTTCCAAGATGGTATAGCGTTCGTTCGTTTCTTTAAACGCCGCGTCTATAAAGCCTTTGAATTTCTTCATATTAAAGGCGCTGCTGTTTGTGGATGCGGCGATAATGCCGTTTTTTGCGGTAATTGCGATCGTTTCCTTCAGCAGGTTTTTGTAGTCCTTTGCCGCGCTGAAGGTGCGTTTTTTCGTGCGGGCGAAGGAAGGCGGATCAAGAATAATCAGATCAAACTGCAATCCTTTTTTCGCCGCATAGCCGAAGTATTTGAACACATCCATAACCTTGATGTCATGCGCCTCGTAATCAATTCCGTTGGCGCTGAACTGCTCAATGGTTTTCGCGAGGCTGCGGTTGGCGACATCGACACTTGTCGTTTTTTCAGCTCCCCCAAGCGCAGCAGCAACGGAAAACGCCCCAGTATAAGAGAACGTATTCAATACATTTTTCCCTTTGGCATACCGGTCTCGAATCGTTTTGCGCACTTGGCGCTGGTCTAAGAAAATCCCTGTCATCGCGCCGTCATTCAAATCAACTGCAAAGTGTATGCCGTTTTCCAGGACAATAATGGGAAAGTCTCCTCTTTCGCCTTTGACAAAATCGTCATCCTCTACGTATTGGCCCGCGGTATCAAAACGTTTCTTTTCGTAAATCGCCTTGTACGGCATCTCCAGCCCGTCAAGCGCCTCAATCAGGCTGTCTTTATATGTATAGATGCCTTTGCTGTACCATTGAACCAGCAGATAACCGTCATAATAATCAACGGTGACGCCGCCAATGCCGTCGCCCTCACCGTTGAACAGACGGAACGCCGTTGTGTCAGCCGCCTTGAACAAATGATCTCTTTCTTCAGCCGCTTTTTTGAGCTTGTCCAGAAAGAACCGCCCGTCGATTTGTTCATGCTGGCTGCGGGACAGCACCCAGCCGACTCCTTTATTTTGCAGTCCGTAATAGCCTTTTCCGAGAAACTCGCCCTTCTCGGTTTTCACATCAAAAAGGTCGCCTTCCTTCAAATGGCCGGCGTTTCCGGACAAGGCGTCTTTTTCAATCAGGGGGAACCCTTTTTTCAGCTTTCCGGCAAATGTATCTTTTACTGTAAGTAGCTTCATTGTGCATTCCTCTTTCGTTTTGCTTTCTCTTATCGTACCATAAAACATGATCATCACCGCATTGTCCGCGAAATTCAAAACAGGGGGAAAAACCATGACTGCAAAAAGAATCGACCACACAGGCATTATGGTCAAAGATATGGACAAATCCATCGCATTTTACCAAGACGTCCTCGGCATGATATTAAAGGACCGTATCACACATACAAACGGCGTTATCGAGCTTGCCTTTCTCGGTTTTCAGGACGGCCCGGAAACAGAAGTTGAATTGATTCAAGGGTACAGCAGCGAGCTTCCTGTTGAAGGTAAGGTGCACCACATCGCCTTATTGACCGAAGATATCGCGGCCGAATTCACGCACGCGAAACGAATGGGCGCTGTATTTATTGATGAAGACATCACGACACTGCCGAACGGGTACCGCTATTTCTACATTGAAGGGCCTGACGGCGAATGGATTGAGTTTTTCCAGCGTTAAAAAAACGGGCGAAGAAGCCCGTTTTTTTATGTTTCTTCTGCGGTACTTTTTTCAGCCTCCCGTTCCTCCCTCCATTTTTGAAGATCCCAGATTCTGAAAAACGGATAATAAATGATCAACGTGATAAGAAGATTGATTAGCTGCATGACCGAACCGGAAATTTTCCCGCCTGTTGCAAGATACCCTGAAATCAGCGGCGGCATCGTCCACGGAACGGCGATCCCGGCCGGTTTTGCCACCATTCCGGTGCTCATTCCGATATATGTCGCCGTGATGGTCAACAGCGGCGCAATGATAAAGGGCACGATTAACAGCGGATTCATAACGAGCGGCATTCCGAAAATAATCGGCTCATTGATATTAAACAGCGCAGGACCGATACCGAGCCGGCCGAGCTGTTTCATCTGTTTGCTTCTGGAGCGCACAAGCATGGTCAGTACGAGTGCAAGCGTCGCCCCGCTCCCGCCGACATTGATCCATATTTGAAAGAACTGCGTGGTGAAAATGCTCGGCAGCGCTTCTCCCGCTTGAAAAGCCAAACGGTTGGCATCCATCGCCCCGTACCAGATCGGCGACATCACCCCGCCGATAATCGAGGCGCCGTGAATGCCGCATGACCAGAGAAGCATTTGCACAAACTCAGCGACGAGGCTGCCGCCCAAGCTCCCGCCGAGAATAGAAAGCGGCGTCCCCAATAAGTCACCGACGACATTATGAAGGCTTTCAAAAGGGGTCATTTCAATAAAAAGACGCGCCAGCCACACCAACGAAATAATAATAAAACCCGGGATCAGCGCGATGAATGATTTACTGACAGCAGGCGGCACCCCGTCAGGCATCTTAATGACGATGTTTCTTTGAATAATAAATCGGTACACTTCCGTCGAAAACATCGCAATGATCATAGCAACAAACAGGCCCTTGCTCCCGAGCAGCGTGATCGGGATGCCGCCTCCCACCATGACTTCTGTTGCCGCTCCGTCAGGCAAAAATGGAATCTGAAACGGTGTCGCCAATAAAAAGGCGGCAAGGGCAATGGCTCCTGACGACAGCGCATCCACCTCATAGCTTTCCGCCAGCCGATAGGCAATCCCAAAAGCGGCCACGAGCGCCATAATGTCAAATGAAGCATTGACGGGATATCCGAGCTTATCAACCCAATGTTCACCGAATAAATTTGCCATAAAATCGGCATAGCCGGGAATGGGAAGGCTCGTCAGGATTAAAAAAACTGATCCGATAATAATAAGCGGCATAGACAGAATAATCCCGTCACGCAAGGCTCTTAAATGCCTTTGTCCGGCAATTTTCCCGGCGACAGGCATAATTTTTTCTTCCATAACCTGATTGAACGTACTCATCTATCAAAAACCCCCTTTTTGAGTTCAATGTGCAGATGCCTTAAAGCTTTTCTTTATCATATTTTGAAAACGCTTACAATTGCATATAGAAATTTTCCTCTTCCTTTAGGAAAAAAAGAATTTCACCTTACCGATATATAAAGAAAAAAGGGGGATTTTTTTCATGAGGCATTTCAGCTTAAAAACAGCAGCGGCTCTTACATTGTGTTTCAGCCTGTTCTCCGCTGCCCCGCTCGTTCGCGCGGAAACACCGGAACAGGACATTATCGTTGTGTATAAAAATCAAAACGGCAAGGAATCAGCGATAGACAGCGGAGCAGATGTCGAACAGGCATACAAACATCTTCCGGCTTTCGCCATGTCAGCCGATTCACAAACAGTGAAAGAACTCCGGCATGACCCTGACATCTTATATGTTGAAGACAATGTATCATTTCAAGCTGCGGGCAACTCCGATGTGCACCTGTTATCAACAGCTGCAAGCCGTTATTCCGAACTGTCTCAATGGGATTTAGCACCGATTCAGGTCAAGCGGGCTTGGAAGGAAGGATTGACAGGGAAAAATGTGAAAGTGGCTGTCATTGACAGCGGCATTTTTCCCCATGACGACCTCTCCATTGCGGGAGGTTACTCTGCGGTCACCTACACATCCTCATATAAAGACGACAACGGCCACGGTACACATGTCGCCGGAATCATTGCGGCTCAGCATGACGGATACGGGATTGACGGCATCGCTCCAGGTGTCCGGCTATACGCGGTTAAAGCATTGGATCAAAAGGGTTCGGGGGATCTTAAGAGCCTTCTCAAAGCGATCGACTGGTCTATCGCCAATAAAATGGACATCATCAATATGAGCCTCGGGACAAACGGCGACAGTCAAATTCTTCATGAAGCGGTCGACAAAGCGTACCAAAAAGGAATCGTCATCGTAGCCGCCGCAGGCAATGACGGCAACAAAAAACCCGTCAATTATCCGGCCGCTTACAGCAGCGTGACGGCAGTCTCTGCGGCAAACGAAAAAAATCAGCTCGCGGCCTTTTCGACTGCCGGGAAGCAAATTGAATTTTCAGCTCCCGGCACAAACATTACAAGCACCTATTTGAATCAGCTGTATGCAATAGCTGACGGCACATCTCAGGCCGCACCGCACGTCACAGGCATGTTCGCGCTGCTCAAACAGAAATATCCGCAGGAAACGAATGTACAGCTCAGAAAACAGATGCAGCAAAACGTCAAAGACTTAGGGTCCCCGGGGCGTGATAACCAGTTCGGATACGGATTAATCGAATATCACACGAATCAAAAGGATTTTGCTGAACAAGCCGTCATCAAAGCTGAAAGAACAAAGAAACAAACAGATATTAATCAAGCAAAAAAAGAGGTAAACAAGCTCCCGAAGTCAAAGAAGAAATCCGCACTTGAGGCGCGGATCAATAAAGCACAAGCCGCACGAAACGTCACAGACGCCAAAGACAAGGTCAAAACAGCCGAGAAGCAAAAGAAAAAAACCGCAGTCGATGCGGCTGAAAGCGCCATCCGCAAATTACCGGCCGGATCTGAGAAAAAAGCGCTTCAAAAGCGGCTGGACGCAGTCAATTCCGGCTTACTGAAATCAGCTAAAACAGCCGTTACAAAGGCAGAGAAAAAGACCGATGACGCAAATACCGCAAACGCCCAAAAAGCAGTCAGCGAGCTTCAGCGGGGGAAAGATAAAACCGCTCTGCAAAAACGGCTGGATCGAGTGAAAGATAAACTCAATCAGAAAAAAACGGTTCAAGCGAGAGCCAAAGTGAAAACAGCGGAAAAATATAAAACAAAAAAGACCAAGTCACAAGCACAAACGGCAGTAAACCAGCTCAAGCCTTCTGCCGAAAAGACCAAGCTCCAAAAACGGGTGCGCGCAATTCGGATCAAACATTAAAAAAACGCTTAGGAGCCGGATAACGGCTTCAAAAGCGTTTACATCACCCTATTGGTTAATGGCAGGCCGGCTTGCCGGACTCCATTTCGTAAATGACATATAACGGAAATAGTGATCACGGTAAGGATGGGACGTTCCGGAGTTCCACGGCTTGTCTCCCCCGCAAAAGTGAACGATTGCCGGTTTTGTCCTCGTTTCTCTGTACCGTATCCGGTCTGTCAGTGTCGGAGGCGTTTTTTCGTTTAAGATGATATGGGTCTGCGCGTTCCACCGCGGGTGCAGTTCATGCCATTGATCGTATAATATGGCGTTAAGCGCGTCCTGATCATGAAAAACGAGAAAATCCTCCGAGCTGTTATCATTTATAAACTGAATGACCTTTTCAGAGATATTTTGCTTTCTCCAAGGTTCGAAATCAATCATCATAATGCCCGAATTAAAATACTTGGCGGTATCACTGATGTTCATTTTTTTCAGCCTTTCGTGCTGTCCGGCATCCTCAACCGCAGCGACAATTGCCGGGGAAATATTCATATCCCATAAGGTTGAAATATCCTCCATCACAATCGCGTCGCAATCGATATAAATCATCCGCTTCACACTCTTATCCTTTATTAAATCCGGAATGGAAATACGGTAATAGGCTGCTTTGGTAATATGGCTGCTTTCAACGGCGTGCTCGTATTGATCGGCGTCAACCTCTAAAAATTCAACAGGTGTTCCGAATGACATCGTCGTTTGTTCCAGCTTTTTTTTATTTTCGGCAGTAATTCCGCCGTCTATCACATATAATTTTACATCTCTTGTTTTGTCCATATTCATCAATAAAGAAGCGAACATCCCACCCAAATGACGAGCATAATGATCATCGGCACATGATACGATATGCATAGTTTCAGTCTTTTCCACTGATATTCATCTCCCTTTTTGTTGTACAGGTTTCATTCCCTTTTTAAAAAAATCAAACCATTTATCTGCTGATAGAATGTGCTGTCTTTTTCAGGGGGATGGTGATCGAGAGATATAAAAAAAGCTGCCGGCAGGGTTCGGCAGCGAAACGGAGCCTGGCCCCGTCAATCCACTTCTTTCTTAATCCCGAGCATCTTCTCGTCTAAATAATGGGCGATTTCCGCCGCTTCCTTCAGCTCGTCCGTCAGCTGCTTCGGGACTTCGTTATTTAATTTGTAGTAGATTTTATGCTCAAGGCTCGCCCAAAAATCCATGGCGATGGTGCGGATTTGAATTTCTGCTTTTACATATTCCACTCGATTCGTTAAATAGACGGGAATCTCAATAATCAAATGCAGGCTGCGGTAGCCGTTCGGCTTTGGCTGTTTAATATAATCCTTCACCTTCACAATCTTCAAATCCTTATGCTGCTTAAGGACCTCCGCAATATTGTAAATATCAGAAATAAAGGAACAGATAATCCGCACACCCGCAATATCATGGATATGCTCTTTCATCTCCTGCGTCGTCACATCGCACCCTTTGCGCATCAGTTTATTAATGATGCTCTCAAAGCTTTTCACACGCGACTTTGTATGCTCAATCGGGTTATGCCCGTGAATCAGATTATATTCCTGGCTGATAATAGAAAACTTCGTATCCAGCTCATCTAACGCAAATTTATAAACTAGTAATTCATTTTTCCAATCTTCCATGACCGTTTTTAAATCATCCATATGGGTCGTTGATAAATCCATCTTTTTCATCTCCTTGCTTTGCTGTCCATGTATTAGACGGGGCGGTTTGCTGTGAGGTTCTTTACAAAATCGTGAAGTTTATTTCATGATCAGCGGGACAATCATAAAAAAAGCAAATGCCGCATCACGGCATTTGCTTTTCTTCATTTCGTCAGCGGAAATAGCTGATCAGGAGTCCGATTGAAAGCAGGAATCCAAAGAATGTATTCGTTTGAGCGGTTGATTTCATCGCAATAATCATGTTCATCGGCATTTCGTTTTTCACAAAGCCCTTAATCGCCTGAACGGGCTTCGGCACGCTCAGAAAGACGAGGAACAGCCATGGGCTTGTATACCCCATCAGCACAAGACCGACGATCCAGATGTAAGCAATCGCAAATGATGCGGCCAAAATCATGACGGCTCCCTTGTGCCCCATCAAAATCGCCAACGTTTTTCGTCCGCCTTTTTTATCTTCCTCAATATCGCGAATGTTGTTGGACAAGTTAATCGCACCGACTAAAATCGCAATCGGGATGGAGATCAAAATGCTTTGTTTATTAATCATATCCGTTTGAATGAAAAAAGAGATAAGGACAAAAACAGAACCCATGCAGATGCCGGAGAACAACTCACCGAACGGCGTATACGCGATCGGCAGCGGCCCGCCTGTATACAGATAGCCGATCAGCATGCCGACAAGCCCGATTGCCGCAAGCCACCAGCTGCTGCTCATGCAAATATACACACCGAGTAAAATCGCAATGGCATAAGAGCCGAGCGCTAACTGCAAAATCGTTTTCGGCTTCATGCCGTGGCGGACGATCGCTCCGCCGATTCCCACTGAATCCTTCGTATCTAAACCGCGTTTAAAATCATAATATTCATTGAATAAGTTCGTGGCAATCTGAATCCATAAGCAGGAAAACAGCATGGCCAGAAACAGCAGGAAATCAACCTTTACATAAAACATCGCCAAAACAGTGCCGAGCAATACAGGCACAAACGATGCCGTCAATGTATGAGGGCGGGTTAATTGCCATAAAATACGGCCCATGCTTTCTTTTTCAGGCGTCTTTTGGCTGCCTCCCATATTGTTTTGATTCATTTTCCTCTTCCTTTCTATTAAAAGGCTTTCACAGTCAGCCGATAACAGTAGTGTTGAATTGGGGTTTTCATGTCTCTGCTACCTTATCTATCATAATAATTTCTCCCTCATTTCACAAGATGCGAGGCTTTCGGACAATCGTTCTTCTTTCTTGTCTGTTAACGGCTTTATCCCCTTCTCCCTTGGGTTTTATCAGTTGCTGAAGAGAGAAAAGGCCGCAAAATTTTTTTTACCTCATTTATATTTGCGATAAGTTAAAAATCCCGCCTTCACAGCGCTTTTTTATTATGGTCATTTCGCTTTTATACATGCGCAGTTTTCCGTTCTTTTGTTTCCCGTTCATTTTTAAGGTAAATTTAAGCTTAGGATATTAGACATATTTTGAAACTTTTTGTTAATCTAATCGTCATATACTGGTGTAATTATTGAATAATCGGGGAAGGAATTTTGAACATGATGCGAATATTAAAACGTGCTTATGAAAATACATTGATAAAATGGACGTTTCATACGGGCTTTTATTTTCTAATACTAGTATTGCTCTTTTGGATGTACGGATTTCACACAGCAAATACCGGCACCTATATTTACAACGACTTCTAATCGGGGAGGATTACTATGAAACTACTTGATGCTATAAAAAAATACGCAGACACAAAGCCGCAAGCCGATGCGTTTCGTTCCTTGGATGATTCCCTCACTTACCGGGAATTATGGGATATGTCGGAACGGACTGCGTCTGCCATTCAAAAACACACACCTGACGGTTCAAAAACACCTGTCGTGGTATACGGACATATGGAGCCGAATATGCTCATTTCCTTTTTGGGCAGCGTAAAAGCAGGGCATCCATACATTCCTGTCGATATCTCGATCCCGGCGGAACGGATTGTCAAAATCATTGAAAGCTCCGGCGCAGAGCTGCTCATTAACGTTTCCGGTGATACCATCGATACGGGAAGCAATCTGATTAAAACCGTTACCCCTGAAGAGATTGCGGCAGACGGTGATGCAAACGTCAGCCGTGAGCACTGGGTGAAAGAACAAGACACCTTTTATATTATTTACACGTCCGGCAGCACGGGCAATCCAAAGGGCGTACAGATATCTGCTGATAACCTGCAAAGCTTCACTGACTGGATTTGCAGGGATTTTCCTGTGGGCGAGGGCAAAACATTCTTAAACCAAGCTCCGTTTTCTTTTGATTTATCTGTCATGGACATCTTCCCGTCCCTTCAAACGGGAGGCGCGCTGCACTGCGTGACAAAAGATAAGATCAATAAACCGAAAGTATTGTTTGAAGAGCTGGAGAAATCCAACCTAAACGTCTGGACATCAACACCGTCATTCGTCCAAATGTGCCTGATGGATCCCGGCTTTACGCAAGAACTGCTGCCAGACACAGAAGTATTTATGTTTTGCGGAGAAGCGCTTCCCGTTGCGGTTGCACAAGAGCTTTTGAACCGTTTCCCGAAGGCCCGCGTATTCAACACTTACGGTCCGACTGAAACAACGGTTGCGGTAACCTCCGTAGAAATCACACAGCAGATCATTGATGAAAATGAATCTCTTCCCGTCGGTTTCGCAAAACCCGACATGAACATCTGCATCATGGATGAAAACGGGAATAAGCTGCCGGACGGAGAAAAAGGCGAAATCATCATTGCCGGCCCAAGCGTGAGCAAAGGCTATCTCGGAGAGCCGTCACTGACAGAAAAAGCATTTTTCTCTTTTGATGGTCAGTGGGCATACCGTACGGGCGACGCCGGTTTTGCTCAAGACGGTCAGATTTTCTGCCAAGGACGCCTTGATTTCCAAATTAAGCTGCACGGCTACCGCATGGAGCTTGAGGAAATTGAAGTTCATGTAAGGCAGTCCCAATATGTGCGGTCAGCGGTTGTCATCCCGTATCAGCCTAACGGACCTGTCGAATATCTTATCGCCGCAATCGTGCCTGAAAAACATGATTTTGAAAAAGAATTTCAGCTGACAAGCGCCATTAAGAAAGAATTAGCCGCCTCGCTCCCGGCCTATATGATTCCGAGAAAATTCATTTATCAGGATCAGATTCAAATGACTGCGAACGGAAAGATTGACCGTAAACGCATTGGTGAAGAGGTTCTTGTATGACGCCTTACAGCTCGTTTTTCTTCTTTATTTTACTTGGAATCCTTCTCTTGCCGACGATTATTTTAGGGCTGAACGGCAAGAGATTCCAAGGATACAACATGTTTATCTCTATCATCATATTGGCTTTGATTTTTTCACACGATCTGCACGGCGTCATTGCATTGTGCTTGTTTACACTGTGGCAGGTGCTTTTAATCAGGGGGTATCTCGCATACAGGCTGAAGGCAAACAGCGGCTTTGTCTTCAGTATGGCTGTGATTGCGTCCATTTTACCCCTGTTTTTATCTAAATTATGGCCGTTTTTCTTTACGCCGGAGCCTCATCATCCGCCGGTTCATAACATAATCAGCTTTTTAGGAATTTCCTATCTGACCTTCAAAGGCGTTCAGCTGATTATGGAAACGAGAGACGGATTAATCAAAGAAAAGCTGCCTCTGCATCGTCTTCTGTATTTTATTATGTTTTTCCCGACCATCTCCTCCGGTCCGATCGACCGGTACCGCAGGTTTGCTAAGGATGAACAGAAAGTATGGACAAAAGAGGAATACGCAGACTTATTGTATACCGGCATTCATAAAATTTTTATCGGTTTCTTATACAAATTCATTATCGGATATGCGATTAACACCTATTTCATTATGAATCTGCCGCACATCACCCACAATAAGCTGCTGGGCAATGTGCTGTATATGTACGGTTACAGCATGTACCTGTTTTTCGATTTTGCGGGTTACACGATGTTTGCCGTCGGTGTCAGTTATATCATGGGAATCAGATCACCGGAAAACTTTAACCTGCCGTTTATCAGCAAAAATATTAAAGACTTCTGGAACCGCTGGCACATGTCGCTTTCCTTCTGGTTCAGAGACTACGTATTTATGCGCTTTGTCTTCTGGATGACAAAGAAAAAATGGATTAAGAACCGAATGGCCGTCTCGAACATCGGGTATTTCCTGCTGTTTATGCTGATGGGTGTTTGGCATGGGCTCGCTCTGCAATATATTGTGTACGGCCTGTATCACGCCGTTTTAATGACGGGATATAACTTTTTTGAGAAATGGAATAAAAAGTATAAATGGCTTCCGTCCAATCGTTTCACAACCATATTAGCCATCGTTATTACGTTCCATTTCGTATGTTTCGGATTTTATATTTTCTCAGGAAAACCATTTCATCATCATTAAAGGAGATTGAAAACACATGGAATTTAAACAAGAAGTATTAGACGTATTAGCCGAAGTTTGTCAGGAGGACGTTGTAAAGGAAAATCCTGATATTGATATTTTTGAAGAAGGACTGCTTGATTCTTTCGGAACTGTAGAGCTGCTTGTTGCCATCGAAAACCGTTTCGGCATTACTGTGCCCATCACTGAGTTTGACCGTGATGAATGGAATACGCCAAACAACATTGTAAACAAACTGACTGAGTTGAAGTAAATGAAAAAGCGTTTCTTTGGCCCTATTATTTTAGCGTTTGTCCTGTTTGCCGGAGCCATTGCCGTTCCGGCTTCATGGCTTACGCGCTTCATTCCGGAAAAACGTGTCGAAGAGTCGGCAGCAGCCTTAAGCCCGAATATGTTCCAAGGGCTCTATCTGCAAAACAAAATGTTCGAAGACCCGAAATATATGCCGATTTTCGGTTCTTCCGAGCTTTCCAGACTGGATGAGTTTCATCCGTCTAACTATTTCAAGGTGAATAATCAAGGATTCACGCCTTATCTTGTCGGAAAAGGCGGTTCGCAATCTTTAATTCACGCTATTAACTTTGCTGCACACGCTGATCAGCTCAGAGGCAAAAAAATGGTATTCATTGTTTCGCCGCAATGGTTTACTAAGCACGGTTCTAACGAGCAGCATTTCGCACCCAATTTCTCATCATTGCAAGCACTTAACTTGGCTTTTAATCATGATATTGAACCGGGCCTGAAAAAACAAATGATGAAGCGTATGCTGCACTATAAAGTTGTCCAGAATGATGCCGTCCTTTCTGAACTGTTTAAAGCCATACTTAAAGACCAGACTTGGAAGGTTAACGCGTTAACACCGGCTGCGAAACTTTACTATAATATCTTAGAAAAGAAAGACCTATACTACTCTATTGAAGAGCCGCAAGGACCGAAACGTTCCATTAACGAAAAACTTAAAGGAAAATCATGGTCTGCGCTTGAAAAGCTGGCCTCTCAATACGGAAAAGAACACTCCCGGACCAATCCGTTTTTTATAGACGACTCTGTTTATAAAAATATCAAGAATAAAGTGCCAAAGGCAAAAGGTTCAAACAAAGGGAGAACATACGCTTATAAAAAATCGCTGGAATTTAGTGATTTTGAAGATATGCTTACTATTCTGAAGGATGCCGGAGCTAAACCGATGTTTGTCGTCATTCCAGTTAACGGGAAGTTTTACGACTACACCGGCTTCCCGAAAAAAGGACGCACTGATTACTATAAAAAAGTCACAAAGCAAATTAAAGCCAAAGGCTTCCAAGTTGCAGACTTATCAGGGCACGAACATGATCCGTACTTTATGAAAGACACCATCCATATTGCCTGGAAGGGCTGGGTATATGTCGATAAAGCGATGGAACAGTTCTATAAAACCGGCAAGGTGACGGTTCATTAAGACCGGTTATGACAGAACGCGAAAAACGAACACGCAGGGGAGCCATTTTCTCCCCTGCTTTTTGTTTGATTTGATTTTTTCACAAATTTGAGGTAAACTATTGCGAATATTTGTTGAAGGTATACAATAGAATATAAATTATTTTCTAATAAGTTTGACAATAACACCAATAGGGAGACAGACTACTATGAAACAAGACATTCGTGTTGAATTGACATCAGCCAAAAAACCAAAACCAGATCCCCATGACCTTTCATTTGGGAGAATTTTCACTGACCATATGTTTGTCATGGATTACGATGGCGATCAAGGCTGGTACGATCCCAGAATTATTCCTTACCAGCCTTTCTCAATGGATCCTGCGGCCATGGTGTATCACTACGGCCAAACCGTATTCGAAGGGCTTAAGGCTTACGTAACGAAGGATGAAGAGGTTCTGCTGTTCAGACCTGATAAAAATATGGAGCGCCTGAATCAGTCAAATGACCGACTCTGCATTCCGCAAATTGATGAAGAGCTTGTCCTCGAAGGCTTGAAGCAGCTCGTTGCCCTTGATAAAGACTGGATTCCGAAAGCGGAAGGCACCTCTCTTTATATCCGTCCTTTTATTATTGCGACCGAGCCTTTTCTCGGTGTGGCGGCATCCCATACGTACAAGCTTTTTATCATTCTTTCGCCGGTCGGCTCTTACTACAAAGAAGGCATTAAACCGGTTAAAATTGCGGTGGAAAACGAATTCGTCCGCGCTGTAAAAGGCGGTACAGGAAACGCGAAAACGGCCGGAAACTACGCCTCAAGCTTAAAGGCGCAGCAAGTCGCCGAGGAAAAGGGCTTTTCTCAAGTTCTTTGGCTGGACGGCATCGAGAAAAAGTATATCGAAGAAGTCGGCAGCATGAACATCTTCTTCAAAATCAACGGAGAGATTGTGACGCCGCAGCTGAACGGAAGCATTCTTGAAGGCATCACGAGAAACTCAGTCATCACCCTTTTGAAACACTGGGGCCTCCCTGTTTCCGAGCGCAAAATTTCCATTGATGAAGTCATTCAGGCGCACCGTGACGGGCTTTTGGAAGAAGCATTCGGAACAGGCACCGCGGCGGTCATTTCCCCGGTCGGCGAACTGATCTGGCAAGATGAAAACCTTGTGATTCATAACGGTGAGACTGGAGAAATATCTAAAAAATTGTACGATACCATTACAGGCATTCAAAAAGGCACGGAAACTGACGTGTTCGGCTGGACGACAGAAGTCGCCTCCCTCAGCAAATCAAAATAACATCAAAAAACCCGGAATCGAATCCGGGTTTTTTTTGTGTTACGCTTCAATCGACTTAAAGAAAAGCGGCAAATGCTCTTTATGTGCTTCAAGCATTTCATCTAAAATGGCTTTTGCTACGGAGTCTGACGGCACGAGCGGGTTAATCGTCATCGCGAGGAGCGCCGTTTGATAATCGCCCGTGACGGCTGCTTCGGCGGCGACACGCTCAAATGATTTGATTTGCTGCACGAGGCCCCTGACCGATACCGGCAAGTCGCCGACTGCGATCGGCTTCGGTCCGTTTTTCGTCATAACGCAGCTCACTTCAACAGCCGAATCATTCGGGATGCTGGCAATCGTGCCGTTGTTTACAGTATTGACAGGCTGAATGTCGTGTTTGTCGTTAAAGATAGAGCTGATCAGGTTGCATGCCGCGTCACTGTAGTACGCGCCTCCCCGTTTCTCAAGCTGCGGCGGCTTGATGGCGAGGTTCGGATCTTTATACAGTTCGAACAGTTCTTTTTCTACCTGCTGCACCACCTCGGCGCGGGTTCCTTCTGTTTGTGACGCTTCAATCTCATGCTCAAGCATTTCTTTCGTTTTGAAATAGTAACGGTGATAGCCGCAAGGAATCAGATCGAGCGCCTTCAGAAATTCAGGCTCCCACTCTGCTCCGGAAATGTTTTTCATCGTCATGGCATTTTTCGGATCTCCCATGGCTTCAATGACCTTATCCTTTACACTGACGCCGTCTAAGAAAACATCCAGTCCGAAGACCATGTGGTTCAATCCGGCAAACTGCACCTCTATCCTGCTGACGTCGACATCCAATGCTTTCGCGACGCCCATTTTGATGCCGATCGGCACATTACAAAGTCCGACGACTTTTGACAGATTGGAGTAGCGGAGCAGGGCTTCGGTGACCATGCCGGCAGGGTTTGTAAAGTTCACAAGCCAGGCGTTCGGGCAAAGCTCTTCAATATCTTTGGCAATGTCCAGCATAATCGGGATGGTGCGCAATCCTTTAAACAATCCGCCCGGGCCGTTTGTTTCCTGGCCGATAACGCCGTATTTCAAAGGAATCCGCTCATCCTTGGCGCGCGCCTCAAGAAGTCCGACACGGAACTGAGTGGTCACAAAGTCAGCGTCTTTCAGCGCCTCTCTGCGATCGAGCGTCAAATGAATGTCAATCGGAACACCTGCTTTTTCAACCATGCGCTTTGCGAGCGTGCCGACGATGTTCAGCTTTTCCTCGCCTGCGGGAATGTCGACAAGCCACAGTTCTCTGACAGGCAGTTCATCGTACCGTTTAATCAGGCCTTCCACAAGCTCCGGCGTATAGCTTGATCCTCCGCCTATCGTTACAATCTTAATTCCTTTTGTCATATTGTTGCTCCCCCTTGTATACTCACTTTTCCGTAAAGCTCGACTAACTCTGCGGCCATATCCTTTACGGTCATGGCATTCATTAAATGATCTTGAGCGTGAACCATCAGCAGCGTCATTTCTGTTTTTTCTCCGCCTGCCTCATTTTGGATGAGCTCTGTTTGATAATGATGGGCTTCTGTCAGTTCTCTTGCGGCTTCCTGAAGCTTCTGCTCCGCAAGACAGCTGTCCCCCCGCTTTGCGGCGGCGATAGCTTCCATTGAGGCGCTCCTGCCATTGCCGCCATGAAGAATGATTTGAAAAATGATTTGTTCCATTTTCTCATTCAAGTGTTTCACTCCCTTTCTCTACAGCACGGCTTTTTCGTCTCCCTGTACGGCTGCTGTTTGTGATTGGTCAAGCTCGTTTTCTTCTCTCAGCTTTTGTGTGTCCCACATTCTGAAGAATGGATAGTACACGGCAAAGGCCACGATAATGTTGACCGCCTGCATGACAGCCCCCGAGATTTTACCTCCGGTGGCAAGATACCCCGAGAAGATCGGCGGCATCGTCCATGGGACAGCAATTCCGGCAGGTTTGGCGACGAGGCCGGTGCTCATACCGATGTAGGTCAGCGTCAGTGTGACAAGCGGCGTGATGATAAACGGGATAAGAAGCATTGGGTTCATGACGATCGGCATTCCGAAAATAATCGGTTCATTAATATTAAAGATCGCCGGCCCGATTGCGAGTTTCCCAAGCTGCTTCATTTGTTTGCTTCGGGCGCGGAGAAACATGGTGACGACAAGCGCGAGCGTCGCGCCGCTTCCGCCGATGTTTATCCAAATCTCGAAGAATTGCTGTGTGAAAATATTCGGAAGCGCATCGCCCGCCTGAAATGCGACCCGGTTGGCATCCATCGCACCGTACCAGATCGGCGCCATAACGCCGCCGACAATATTTGCCCCGTGTAATCCGCACGCCCATAAAAGCATTTGGACCGCCTCAGCGACAAGGCTTCCGCCGAGACTTCCACCGAGAATTGAGAGCGGTGTCCCCAATAAAACGCTTACAACATTATGAAGGCTTTCAAACGGCGTCGCTTCGACGATTAAACGCGCGCCCCAGATCAAGAAGATGACGGCGAAGCCTGGAATTAAAGCGATAAATGATTTGCTGACTGCCGGCGGCACGCCGTCCGGCATTTTAAACACAAGATTCCGCTGAATGATCAGGCGGTAAATTTCTGTCGATACCATCGCAATAATCATGGCGACAAACAGCCCTTTGCTTCCCATGAGAGAAAGCGGGATGCCGCCGGTAACCATAATTTCCTCCTTGGCCCCGGAAGGCAGAAACGGCACTTTGTACGGTGTCGCCAAAAGAAATGCCGCAAGTGATATCGCACCGGCCGATAAGGCGTCTACTCCGTATTTTTCGGCCAAGCGGTAGGCAATTCCGAAAGCGGCGACAAGCCCCATGATTTCGAAGGTTGCATCAACCGGATAGGCCAGCTTCTGAGACCAAGCGCTGCCGAATGTTTTTGCCATGAAATCCGCATAACCGGGAATCGGCAGGTTGCCGATGATGAGAAAAAACGAACCGATGATAATAAGCGGCATCGTCAGGATGATACCGTCACGCAGTGCTTGGAGATGCCGCTGCGAGGCAATTTTTCCGGCAATCGGCATAACCTTTTCTTCTAAGAACTGGTTCACTTTATTCACACGGCCCGCCCCTCTCTATGATGCGTTTCCGAGCTGTTCTGCTGATTTCAGAACCTCCGCTCCGTTGCAAGTGCCGTAATGGACGGTATTGATGACATCAACCGGCACACCTTTTGATTCGCCTAATTTTTTCAGCTGCGGAAGTAAATAACGGACTTGCGGCCCAAGCAGCAATACGTCCGCTTTATCGATATGCTGCTTGACAGAATCGCCTGACACCGCCCAGATTGTATATTCTTTTCCTTGTTCCTTTGCGCTTTTTTCCATTTTGGTAACGAGTAAGCTTGTTGACATGCCTGCTGCACAAACGAGTAATATATTCATGTAAAAGACCTCCTGTGAGTTTGATATTTTGTATGTCTCGCTGTTAGTAACATCATATTATGAAATCGCTTTCATAACTACTCAGGGTTTTTCCGCTGCTAACGGAAAAAAGGTGTATCCCGGCCTTTATTTGATGATGTTTTTCCCGAAAACGCGCATGATATCCTGATAGCTTTTGCACTTTAGAAGACGGCTCACCGCTGCCTGATCGTCCAAAATGCTGCCGAGCCGCTTATACATATGCTGGAGGTCGGCTTTGTTTTCTTTTTCCACACACAGCAGGCAGACAAATTGGACGCGCTTGTTCGCCCAGTCAATCGGTTTTTTCAAGGTGCATACCGCCCAAAACGTTGTGTCTGTCTGCGGGATGAGCGGATGCGGAATGGCGGTAAGATTGCCGAAGCTAGTAGGAGAAATGGCTTCCCTCTCAAAAATAGAATCGATCAGTGAAGGACCCGCCAAACCGGAATTCACAACCTTTTGCCCTAAAAACCGGATGACGTCTTCTTTCGTCTCCAAATCCTGCTGTAAAAAAACCAGCTCCGGCTTCAGAAAATGAGTTTGTTCTCCCTTTTCTTCAAGCATTGAATCTATTTTTGTAAAATCACCGCCGCCCAATATCGTATTGACCTTTAACACAGGCACGGTCAATTCTTTTTTGATCGGCACTGTGCTGACAACAAAATCTATCGAATCGAAAGCAAGCTGTTCGAGACTGTAATAATCCGCCGTTCCGACTATCTCAAGGCGTTTTCCGAAATGGGAACGCAGCTTTTCTCTCAGGAGCTGCGCGCTGCCTGCACCTGAAGCGCACACGATTATGCACCGCTTAGGCGGACGCTCTGTCTTCCGCCTTTCTATGGCGGCGCCGAAGTGGAGCGCCAAATATCCGATCTCATTTTCATGAATATCGATGCCGGTCTGCTCCTTGATCACCATTCCCCCGATGACACCCGCTTCAAAAGCGAGCGGATAATTTTCTTTAATCGCGGCAAGCATCGGATTTCTCAGGTTCATGCCGTATCGGTTGCGGTTAATGGCCGGCTTTACATGGAGCGCAAGCCCTGTTTTCAGCTCACGGTCTTCCATAATTCCGAGCTCCAGCTCCCTTTCAATGGCTCCAATCATGGCTTCTGTTAATTGGCTGGTCTGCGGGTCTATCAGTCCCGTAAGCTCTTTCCCTTCAACCTGTGACTGTGTCATGCGTTTTGTCCCGAGCAGATGAATCGCAATATACGCGGTTTCATGTTCGGGAAACGTGACGGAAAGCGCTGATTCAAGCTCTTTTACAATGGCTTCTGCTGATTTATATTCTTTTTCAAGCTTAATGTCATGAAGATCCTCCGGGAAGAGAGACACATAGTTTTCTGTCCGTATTCTCTTGCAGGCAATGGCGATGTGGATGATAAGATTGTTCAGGCCGAAAAATGAAAGCGGGATCTGCTCATTCCGGACCTCCTTCAGAATGGCTGTGCGGATTACATGAATGTCGTCCTCCGGTAAAATATCGGCTTTTTCATTCAGAAGATCAGGCTCGGGCTCCCGATCGTCCACTAAATATTCCGCCATACAATAGCGGAGACGGACCTCTTCGCCGCGCAGCTTAAAACCGTAATTCGGCCGTGTTTCCAAAATGATATCGTAGGGATGAAGCCGTTTTTTTACTTCTTTTATATCGGATTGAAGTGTGGATTTGCTGATGAACAGCTCTTCCGCCAAATCATCCAGCTTGAGGTAGCCTTCTGTCAGGAGCAGTCTTTTCATGAGATAATTGATCCGTTCATCCGGAAAAATCGGCAGGCCGCTGTTTTGCTGAAAATTATCTTGAAGCCAATTTTTAAACGGCTGCTCATCCCGGATCGACAGCTTATAGCCGCTTCCTCTGACAGATTGAATAGAAGCGCCGTGTTTTTCTAAAATGGTTTGCAATTCCTTAATGTCATTGCGGACCGTCCGTGTCGTTACTTTTACATTCGCAGCGATCACTGAGCTTGTAACCGGTGTTTCAGCAGCTAAAAGCAAGCGCAGAAGTTCACGAAGTCGCCCATGAAGCATGAGAAAAACCTCCTATCAGATCAGATGCAGACGTGAAAAATGGGCAGAAAGGATGAGGAAGGAGTAAATGTATGTAAATTCTATAATGGAGAGGATATCAAGTCAATGCAGCAGCCGCATAAAAAAACAGCCGGATCAGCCAGCTGTTCGGGATACGGACATGTGCTTCCGCTTAGATGCTTTCCGCTCTTTTACGATCTTTAGGATAACCGGATAGATGACAGGCGCCCACTTGATCATGGTTTTGAAAAATTTTTTCAATGTTTCATGTCCCCTTTCTTCTTTACTTGTCTTTGCCCGGATTTCAGCGCCCGTAAACATGATCAGCGTGAAACAAACCGATTCCCTGTCACCCAAAAGCGCCACGGATAATCCCGCGCCTCTCCGCTGTTTTCAATCCCGATTCGCGGGCCTGTTGATATGTGTTCCGGTGTGAAGCCCTCTGTGATAAACAGCGGCGGCTCCGTAATCATGCGGCCGTAGTCATTCATGGATACGCCCAATGCCTTCGTCAATTTTCCGGGCCCGTTTGTCCACTCTCTCGGACGCCTGCCCGTCCTCCGCCGCTCCATCATGAATTGGCCTTCGTGAGGCTCAACCGCACGTATTAACACGGCCTGCGGAATATCGATGTCCGCGGCGACGACGTTCATTAATGTATGGGTGTGCATGACGTATGTATAGACGCGGCCCGCCTCCTGAAACATGATCTCCGTCCGCTTCGTGCGCCGATTTCCAAAGCTGTGCGCCGCCCGGTCATCAGCTCCCATATAGGCTTCAGTTTCGACGATAAACCCTGATGCCGTTCCTTCATCTGTTTCCTTTACCAAGAGACAGCCGAGCAGTGAAGGAGCAAGCTCCAATGAAGTTCTCTGATAAAATTCAATCGGCAAAGGCTTTCGTTCTGGCGCCACCTGTCTGCCTCCTTTCCTATTGAAACCATTTCCTCTTTCACGTTTTTCACTTCTTTTATAAAATGTAAACATGAAGAACTCTATTGCGTTTTGAAAAGTTGCTAGTATATAATATGAACGTTCAACTGAAAATGATTCTCATGTTCAATAAATATCGGACAATCATCATAAAAGTAGGTGAATTTATTTTTGGGCGCTTCTGTCACATCCGCAAACCGTCTGTTGATCGTCTTAAAGAACAGCATCTTTTTTCTGGCTGCGATTATCGGACTGCTTGTTTCTATTTTTTTCGCCGTTTCATTTGGCGCAAAAGACATTACTTTACATACTGTTTGGTCTGCCATTTTTCAATATAACCCGAACATAACCGGGCAGCAGATTATTCAAGAATTGAGACTGCCGAGAGTGCTCGGGGCCGCGGCTGTGGGGGCTGCGTTTGCAGCAGCGGGTGCCTTGATGCAGGGCGTCACGAGAAATCCCTTGGCTGATTCGGGCGTTCTGGGGGTAAACGCGGGCGCGATGTTTGTTGTCGCTCTTAGCTTTGCTTTTTTCCCTCATTTGTCTTATGCCCTTCTGATGGTGCTGTCATTTATCGGCGCGATGGCAAGCACATGTCTTATTTTTTTTATCAGCGCCGCCGGAAAAGGCGGAATGACGCCATTACGCGTCACTCTTGCCGGAGCAGTCGTGGCTGCTCTTTTACATTCACTCAGTACGGGAGTGGCGATTTATTTTGATTTAAGCCAGGATTTGGCCTTCTGGTATGCGGGCGGGGTGGCTGGCATCAAATGGGCCCATTTAAAAGTGCTCGTTCCGGTGATTCTTGTCTTTGTTATTCTCGCAACATCGATGGGCCGGTCTGTTACCCTGCTTTCAATGGGAAATGACGTCGCTTCGAATTTAGGGGTGAATACAACTCTGACGCGTGCCGCCGGATTGATGATCGCCGTCGTTCTGGCCGGTGTTTCTGTATCGGCCGCCGGTTCCATCGGCTTTGTCGGACTCGTCATCCCCCATATTTCCCGAAAGATTGTCGGCGTTACCTATAAGCTGATTATTCCGATGTCGGCGTTATTGGGCGCGATTCTGCTGATTTTGGCTGATTTAGCCTCGCGGACCGTCAGCCCTCCCAGAGAATTGGCGATCGGCATTATGGTAGCACTTGTAGGTGTTCCTTTCTTTCTTTATATCGCCCGCAAGGAAGGGAGAGAACTGTAAATGAAAGTGCAAAAGGAAACGAAAAAAGCTGCTGCGGCGGGATTCATTCTGCTGCTCATCGCAGCAGGCATTATTCTGATCGGATTAAATACCGGCTCGTTCCGTCTCACTCCTCTTACAGTGGGAAAAACACTGTTCGGATACGGCACGTTTCAGAGCACAACGGTGTTATTTGACTATCGGCTGCCCCGGATTCTGGTCACAATGATGGCCGGGATCGGCTTAGGAGTGGCCGGCGCTATATTGCAGGGAGTATCCCGAAATCCTCTTGCCGATCCGGGTATCTTGGGTCTGCACGCTGGTGCTTCATTCGGGCTGATGATATACATTACTTTTTTTCATTCCCTGGAAGCTAAAGCATCGGTATTTATCCCTCTATTTACGTTTGCGGGCGGCACACTGGCTGCTTTGATCATTGTACTGCTTACATATGACAGGCTTAATGGCTTTTTAACGATTCGCATGCTTTTAGTCGGTATTGCTGTTTCTGCGGGTTTTAGCGCTGTTACGCTGTTTATGTCACTCCGGCTTAATGAAGAAACCTATACATTTGCTTCCCGCTGGCTGGTCGGGAATGTGTGGGGAAGAGATTGGATTCATGTATGGTCGCTATTGCCGTGGATCGGCATCCTCGCACCGATTGCATGGATGCAGTCCCGATCATTGAATATTTTAATGCTTGGTGATCAGGCAGCCGCAGGGCTCGGCGCGCACGTGCAGAGAAAGAGGATTGTGCTGATCGCCATTGCTGTCGGCTTGTCCTGTGCAAGCGTCGCAATGGCGGGCGGAATCGGCTTTATCGGCTTTGCTGCCCCTCACTTAGCCAGACGGCTTGTCGGCACCATGCATCAGCATATCATCCCGATTGCGGGGTTGATCGGACTTGTTATCCTTGTTGCGGCTGACACCATCGGCAGATCTTTGTTTCAGCCGAACGCCATTCCGGCCGGAGTGGTTGCAGCCGCAATCGGCGCGCCCTATTTTCTCTATTTGGTCATGAAAATAAAATCATAAACAAGGAGTTTTCTCATGAAAAAGTTATTAATGCTCGTGAGTTTTATAAGTATTTTGGTATTGGCTGCGTGCCAATCTGATTCATCGCAAACAGAATCAAAAAAGAAATCCGGGGATCATAAAATCGCCTCGATGTCCATTCACCTGACAAATGATCTACTTGCTTTAGGCATCACACCGGCAGGTTCCGTCGTAGGCGGAGAATTAAAAGATTTTCTGCCTCATGTGAAAGATCAGCTGAAAAACACAAAGAAATTAGGACCTGCCACAGATCCCGATATGGAAGCTTTACTTGAGCTGAATCCTGACAATATTTATCTTGATAAAGAATTCGCAGGGAAAGATGTGTCCAAATATAAAAAAATCGGAAACACACACGTTTTCGATCTTGATAAAGGTACTTGGCGCGATCATTTAAAAGACATCGGAAAAATCGTGAACCGTGAAAAAGAAGCGAAAACCTTTATCCGGCAATATGAAGATGAAACGAAACAGGTTACATCTATGATCAATAAGGAATTAGGGAAAAACGCCAAAGTCATGGCGATCCGCGTGAATGCAAAAGAACTTCGTGTATTCAGCACACGCCGCCCGATGGGGCCGATTCTTTTTGATGACCTGAAGCTGAAACCGGCTGACGGCATTAAAGAAATGGACACGTCCCGCCCTTATGAAGTCATCTCACAAGAAGTCCTGCCTGATTATGATGCCGACGCTATTTTCGTGGTCGTTAACAGAGACGATAAATCGCAGCAGGCCTTTAAAGAGTTACAAAAGAGCGCTGTATGGAAAGGGTTAAAAGCGGTAAAAGCAAACCATGTCTACAAAATTGCCGATCAGCCTTGGCTTGACTATTCAGCATTGGGAAATAAATTAGCAATGGATGAAGCAAAAAAACTATTTCAAAAATAAGCACGAGCCGGTTTTGCAGCATGCAAAGCCGGCTTTTTGTATATTACTTCGCTTATATTGGGGAAGACAGGCATTATCTTAACCATACAGACGCTATTCATTACTCTGATCGGGCTTTATTGTTTCATTAGACACCTTCCGCCTATTTACGAGTTCTTTTGGGCTGAAACCGTTCCTCTTTACTTAATCTATCAATACTATGTTTTGATAGATTGAATCATAAGGAGGAAAAAAGATATGCCGCAACGGCCAGATCGTTGGATCGTGAGAAATAATGAATCATCAGAACCTCTTTTGTCACCCGGTGTTATGCAGGGCGGTTCCCGCAGCCCCCAGACGGTTTCAGCTTTCCGGGCTTTCACCAACAGCAGCCAGTCTGTTCCCGCAAACGCCGCCAGCCAAGTTTTGTTTCCCGTCGTTCAATTTGATTTAGCGAAAGAGTATAATCCTAATACTTCAACATTCACTCCGAGAATGGCAGGCGTCTACTCGCTGACCGCATCAGTTGAATTTCAAACGACTTTACCCGGCGCTTTCACCTTAGAAGCGGTACTTCTCGTTAATCAGGATGTAATAGGAAGAGCCAGAGTCGTTCGCACGGGGACTCTCCCTGCGGTCGTCACGATTTTTGACATTCTTCAATTACGGGCCGGAGATACAGTAACGGTCGCGTTGCGAAGTACGGCCGCCGGTGCCGTCCAAGCGGGACAACAGACACATTTTGCAGCTGCGAGAGTGCCTTCTCCGACTGCCTGATACAACAATATAGTCCGCTAACCTTTTAAGACTGATCTTAAAAGGTTTTTTTATGCGCCCAAAACATCAGGATGAATATATTTATAAAATAAAAGTATAGACATTTAAAAACAAATGATTATAATAAAAATGAAAACGTTTTAAATTCATAGAAAGAAGGGGTCAATCGTGAAAAGAATCTTACTGGCGTGCAGCTCGGGAATGTCCACAAGCCTGCTGGTCACTAAAATGCAGGCTTATGCCCGTTCCATCGGCGATGAAGCTGAGATTTGGGCAGTCGGGCAGGACAAAGCAAAAGAAGGGCTGAAAAGCGCGGATGTTGTCCTGATCGGGCCGCAAATGAGCTTTTTAAAAGAGGAGCTTCAAAAAGAAGCGGAGCCTCTTCAGATCACAGTCGATGTGATTGATATGATGGCGTACGGCATGGCAGATGGAAAAAGAGCATATGAACAGGCCCTGAGTCTGATGGAGAACAAATAATGGAGGCGCGCAATATGGAGCCGTACACGGATGAACAGATCAGTTTTCAGCTGATTCTTCACAGCGGCAACGCCCGCAGCTGCATCATTCAGTCCATACGGGATTATAAAGAAGGCCGAACAAACGAGTCTGAATCCTTGATATCTCAAGCTGAACAAGAGTTTGCCAAGGCCCACGATATCCATTTTCAGATGATTCAAAAAGAAGCCGGCGGCAAAAAAACGGATTTCTCCTTGCTTTTCATGCATGCCGAAGATCACTTGATGTCGACCATGGCCATGAAAGAAATAGTAAAAGAAATGCTCGATTTATTTAAAACTAAGAATTTATAAAATCGGGGTGGATACGGTGTTTGAGAAAATCAGCCAATTTCTTGTTCCAATTGCGGGAAAATTAAATAACAACCGCTACTTACAAGTATTACGAGATGCTTTTATGCTGGCCTTTCCGCTGACCATTTTCGGTTCGGTCTTTGTCGTTTTGACCAACCTGCCTTTCTTAAATAAAATCATGAGCCAGTCCGCCCTGTCCGTCTTTCAGTCCGGCTTCGGCGGCGCCTCGGCAGCAACGATGGGAATCATGTCCGTTTTTGTCGTATTCGGGATCGGCTATTACCTTTCAAAAAGCTATGAGGTGGAGGCTGTGTTTGGCGGAGCGATTGCGTTGGTTTCTTTTTTGCTCCTCACCCCCTTTGTCCTGGAACCTGAAACGGGCAAAGCTGTTTCAGGGGTGATTCCGGTTGACCGGCTTGGGGCAAAAGGGATGTTTCTCGGCATGATTACCGCGTTTTTAGCGGGTGAAATTTACAGAAAAATCGTCCAGAAGAATTTGACCATTAAAATGCCGGCGGGTGTTCCCCCGGCTGTTGCAAAGTCGTTTGCCGCATTGATTCCGGCTTTCATCACGCTTACCGTTTTCCTGCTGATTAACGCGGCTGTCACACAGCTCTTTCACACCAATCTGCATGATGTGATTTACCATACGGTTCAAGCCCCGCTTGTCGGACTTGGAAGCGGTATCATTCCTACTTTGACCGCGGTTTTCTTTATTCAGATTTTATGGTTTTTCGGATTGCACGGACAAATTATCATCAATTCGGTTATGGATCCGATTTGGAATACATTGCAGGTCGAAAATCTATCAGCTTATACAGCAGGCAAAGAGATTCCCCATATCATCTCAAAACCGTTTATGGAGATTTACACCGTCGGGATGGGCGGAACCGGAATGACATTGGCCATTGTGATTGCCATTTTGCTTTTTATGAAAAGCAAGCAGATGAAGCAGGTCTCTAAGCTCGGCCTCGCGCCAGGCATCTTTAACGTCAATGAACCGATCATTTTCGGATTGCCCATCGTCATGAATCCGATCATCATCATTCCATGGGTCATTGCGCCGATGGCTGTCACGCTTGTGACCTACTTGGCGATGTCGGCCGGAATCGTGCCTCCTCCGACCGGAGTCACCGTGCCTTGGACCGTGCCGCTCTTTATTAACGGGATTATGGCGACAAATTCAATCATGGGCGGTGTCATGCAGCTGGTGAACCTCTGCATTGTGTTTGTCATCTGGTTCCCGTTTCTAAAAGCATTGGATAAATTAAACATGGCAAAAGAAAAAGAAGCGGAAGCTCAGCAGCAAGTCCGCGATGACAGTATGAATATGTAACGAAAAAATGGTAAAGGGAGAGAGATCATTTGACAGATTCAGCTATTCAATATCGTTTTCCGGAAGGATTTTGGTGGGGGTCATCCGCCTCGGCAACCCAGACAGAAGGCGCTGCCGACAGAGACGGCAAAAGCCAGAACATATGGGATTATTGGTATGAGAAAGAACCAAGCCGCTTTTTTAACGGCGTCGGTCCCGGCGACACATCACGTTTTTATGACAAGTATAAAGAAGATATCAGGCTGATGAAAGAAATCGGCCACAATTCGTTCCGGCTGTCCATTTCGTGGTCAAGGCTGATTCCGGGAGGAACGGGCGAGGTCAATCAAAAGGCCGCCGAATTTTATCAAAACGTCATAAATGAAATGCTCGCCCATGACATTGAACCGTTCGTCAATTTGTTTCATTTTGACATGCCGCTTGCCCTTCAGCGCTCGGGCGGCTGGGTGAATCGGGAAACGGTTGACGCATTTGAGCATTACGCCAAAACCTGCTTTGGGTTATTCGGTGACAAAGTGAAAAAATGGTTCACTCACAACGAGCCGATTGTTCCCATCGAAGGCGGCTATTTATATGATTTTCATTATCCGAATCACGTCAACTTTCAAGAAGCGGTGCAGGCCGGTTTCCACACCCTATTATCAAACGCAAGGGCTGTCAAAGCATACAGAGATATGAAGCAGGACGGCCAAATCGGCATCATTCTGAATTTGACGCCTTCTTATCCGAGAAGCTCTCATCCTGAAGATCTGAAAGCGTCCCGGATTGCCGATGCTTTCTTTAACCGCTCGTTCTTAGATCCTGCCGTAAAAGGCGAATTTCCTGAGGAGCTGACAGAGATCCTGAAAGCGGAAGGCTTTCTGCCGCGTTATGAAAAGGAAGACCTTCGCCTCATTCAGGAACATACGATTGACCTGTTAGGCGTGAACTATTACCAGCCGAGACGTGTCAAAGCGAAAGAGCATGTCCCGAACCCGCACGCCCCTTTCCTGCCTGAGCGTTTTTTCGATCCGTATATCATGCCCGGCCGGAAAATGAATCCCCATCGCGGGTGGGAAATTTACGAGAAAGGAATCTATGATATTCTCACCAACCTCAGAGACAATTACGGAAATATCGAGTGTTTTATTTCTGAAAACGGCATGGGGGTTGAAGGCGAAGAACGCTTCCGCGACGAGGCCGGCATGATTCAGGATGATTACCGCATTGACTTCATAAAAGACCATCTCAAATGGGTTCACCGTGCCATCGGGGAAGGCTCAAATGTGAAAGGCTATCACCTGTGGACCTTTATGGACAACTGGTCTTGGACAAATGCTTATAAAAACCGCTACGGCTTTGTATCTGTCAATTTGGAAAACGGCGGAGAACGGACGGTCAAAAAAAGCGGACGCTGGTTCAAAGCCGTTTCTGAGCAGAACGGATTTTAATCGTAAGGAGGCACGGCTTATGCTTGGAGCTATCGAAGCCGGCGGCACAAAATTTGTTTGTGCCGCCGGAAATAAAGACGGAACCATTTTAGACAGAATTGAATTTCCGACGGGAAAACCTAACGAAACACTCGATCAGGTGATTCGTTATTTTCGAAATTTCCCGATCAAGGCCATCGGCATCGGTTCCTTCGGG
Organism: Bacillus sp. YC2; assembly: GCF_019891195.1. Lineage (NCBI taxonomy): Bacteria > Bacillati > Bacillota > Bacilli > Caryophanales > Bacillaceae > Bacillus > Bacillus sp. YC2. The sequence goes on from NZ_JAHXDO010000001.1 coordinate 746,959, forward strand.
CCGATTGATGTCCGTCCAAACAGCAAAACCTGCGGGTGCATCACCGCCACGCCGAAAACAGAGTGGCGAAACTACCCTTTTCTCCAAACGATAAAAAACGCATTTGATATTCCGGCCGGCTTCACCACTGACGTCAATGCGGCAGCGCTGGGAGAAGCTTCCTTCGGTGCGGCTAAAGGATCGGACAGCTGCCTCTATTTGACGGTCGGCACGGGCATCGGCGCAGGCGCCATTATGAATGGCCGGTTCGTTCAAGGGCTGTCTCACCCTGAAATGGGCCACATTTACGTCAGAAGACATCCCGATGATCATTACAAAGGCAATTGCCCTTATCATACAGATTGTCTGGAAGGACTTGCGGCAGGCCCCGCCATCGAAAAACGCTGGGGCAAAAAAGCTGTTCTGTTAACGGATAAACAGGAAGTGTGGGAGCTTGAAGGCTATTACATTGCAGAGGCGCTGCTGCAGTATATATACATTCTTTCGCCGGAAAAAATCATTCTCGGCGGCGGCGTCATGAAGCAGAAGCAGCTGTTTCCTTATATCTTCGAAAACGTGCAAAAGCTGAACGGGAAATATATTGATTATACCCAATTTTCTGATGATATAGGCAGTTACATCGTTCCCCCTCAATTAGGCATCCATTCCGGCGCGGCCGGCGGGCTAGTTTTAGCGCAGCAGGCATTAGAAAAGGCAGCTTGTCAGGGGGCAGAAACGTGACACATCCCTTATTTTTAGAACCGGTCTTTAAAGAAAGAATATGGGGCGGAACGAAGCTTCGCGATTCTTTCGGTTATGACATTCCTTCTGATCAAACAGGAGAGTGCTGGGCGATTTCAGCCCATCCGCACGGTACATCCGCCGTGCGGAACGGGCCTTTTTCAGGGAAAACTTTAGACCGGCTCTGGAAGGAACATCCCGAGCTGTTCGGACACCCGAAAGAAGACGCCTTTCCCCTGTTAACCAAAATTCTTGACGCCAATATGGACTTATCTGTGCAGGTCCATCCGAATGACGGCTATGCGAGCCTGCATGAAAACGGAGAACTCGGAAAAACGGAATGCTGGTACATTCTCGATTGTCCAAAAGGCGCTGAACTCATTTTAGGGCACCATGCAAAAACAAAAGAAGACTTTGTACGGCTCATCCAAAACAGCGAGTGGGACAAATTGCTTCGCCGCGTCAGCATTAAACCGGGAGACTTTTTTTATGTCCCGAGCGGCACCCTGCACGCTTTATGCAAAGGCACGCTCGTCCTCGAAATCCAGCAGAGCTCTGACACCACTTACCGGCTGTATGATTATGACCGTACGGATGAGAGCGGCAATAAACGTGAGCTGCATCTCAAGAAAGCGATTGAGGTAACAGGCATTCCCCATACCGATAAAAAAATCAGAAGCACACAGCACTTGGCCGGCGGCGTTTCCATCACCGTATTCGCCGAAACCCCCTTCTTTTCGGTTTATAAATGGGACGTGAACGGGAAATCGTCTTTCCCTGCACCCGGCCGGTATTTACTCGCCAGCGTCATCAAGGGAAGCGGCGAATTAGAAGGCTTTCGTATTCAGAAAGGATCACATTTTATTTTGCCTGCGGATTCAGGAGATTTTGTTATCGAAGGAGATTGCGAGTTAATTGTTTCACATCCTTCATCATCTTAAATATCGGGAGGTCTTTTTATGTTCAAAAAATTCGCCGTCTGTTTGTCTAGTATTTTATTACTGATATCAGCCGCCGCACAGCCGATATTCGCACACACCGTGTCTCCGGTCAATCCCAACGCCCAGGCGACCACAAAAGCGGTGATGAACTGGCTGGCGCATCTGCCCAACCGCTCAGAAAACAGGGTCATGTCAGGGGCATTCGGAGGGTACAGCCATGACACATTTTCGATGACGGAAGAAAACCGTATCAAAAACGCGACAGGACAGTCTCCGGCCATTTACGGCTGTGATTATGCAAGAGGATGGCTGGAAACATCCAATATTGCAGATACCATCGATTACAGCTGCAACAGCAGCTTAATCTCGTACTGGAAAAGCGGGGGCCTCCCTCAAGTCAGCCTGCACCTCGCAAACCCGGCGTTTCAATCCGGAAACTTCAAAACTCAAATTTCTAACAGCCAATACCGAAACATCCTGAACTCATCGACAGCTGAAGGCAAACGTCTTGACGATATGCTGAGCAGAATCGCAGACGGCCTTTCGCAGCTAAAAAATCAAGGCATTACCGTTCTGTTCAGGCCGCTGCACGAAATGAACGGAGAGTGGTTCTGGTGGGGGCTGACAGGCTACAACCAAAAGGACAGCGAGAGAATCTCTTTGTACAAACAGCTTTATACCAAAATCTATCACTATATGACCGACACAAGAGGATTGGATAACCTTCTGTGGGTGTATGCGCCGGATGCCAACAGAGACTTTAAAACAGACTTTTACCCCGGATCGTCCTATGTTGATATTGTCGGATTAGACGCTTACTTCAGCGATGCCTATGCGATATCTGGTTATGATGAACTGGTATCTCTGAATAAGCCGTTCGCTTTCACCGAAGTCGGCCCGTCCGTCACAAACGGCAGCTTAGATTACGCGTCTTTTATCAATGCGATCAGACAAAAATATCCGAAAACGACATACTTCCTTACGTGGGATGAACAATGGAGCCCGGCGGCGAATAAAGGAGCTTCCAGCCTTTATAACAATAGCTGGACACTGAACAAGGGAGAAATGTGGAACGGCGATTCTTTAACGCCTATTACGGAATAAGCCTTTCTTTTTGAAAGCGGTTTTAAAATATCCCTCTCCAGGGCATATTGTTACCGTTCAAAAGGAGGGTTCAACAATGGAAGATAACCAAAACAACGAAGAAACGCTTTCCAGCAAAACCACCGGTAAAGGTGAAACAGAAGACACGCTGACAAATCGGCAGGGCCATCCGGTAAATGACAATCAGAATGTCAGAACAGTCGGCAACAGAGGGCCGACGACTCTGGAGAATTACGATTTCTTGGAAAAAATCAGCCACTTCGACCGCGAACGGATTCCAGAGCGCGTCGTTCACGCGCGCGGCGCCGGCGCACATGGCTATTTCGAGGCGTACGGAAGTTTTGGAGACGAAGAAATTTCCAAATACACAAGGGCGAAGGTGTTCCAAAAGAAAGGAACGAAAACTCCGGCATTTGTGCGTTTTTCAACCGTGAATCACGGAAAGCATTCACCGGAAACATTAAGGGACCCGCGAGGCTTTGCCGTTAAGCTTTACACGGAAGACGGCAACTGGGATTTGGTCGGAAACAATTTGAAAATCTTTTTTATCCGTGATCCGCTGAAATTCCCTGATCTCGTCCACGCTTTTCAGCCTGACCCGGTGACCAACATACAAGACGGTGAGCGTATTTTCGACTTTATATCCCAATCGCCTGAAGCGACACATATGATCACCTTCTTGTTTTCACCGTGGGGCATTCCTGCAAACTACCGGCAAATGCAAGGCTCAGGCGTGCACGCATACAAATGGGTGAACGAGGAAGGAAAAGCCGTGCTCGTCAAATACCACTTTGAACCGAAGCAGGGCATCCGCAATTTAACGCAGAAAGAAGCGGAAGAAATACAAGGAAAAAACTTCAACCATGCGACACAGGACTTGTATGAAGCAATTGAAAAAGGCGATTACCCGGAATGGGAAGTGTATGCGCAAATCATGAGTGATGACGAACACCCTGAGCTTGATTTTGATCCGCTTGATCCGACAAAGCTGTGGTACAAAGACGATTTTCCGTGGAAGCCGATAGGCAAATTGGTATTGAACAAAAACCCTGAAAATTACCATGCCGAGGTGGAGCAGGCTTCATTCGGCACAGGCGTTCTTGTGGACGGTCTTGATTTCTCAGATGATAAATTGCTTCAGGGGCGGACGTTTGCCTATTCAGACACCCAGCGTTACCGGGTCGGCGCAAACTATCTCCAGCTTCCGATCAACTCACCGAAAAAGCATGTGGCCACTAACCAGCAAGGCGGGCAAATGCAGTATCGGGTCGACATCGGAGAAGGGCAAAACCCTCATGTCAATTATGAGCCATCCGTAATGGGCGGCTTGAAGGAAGCGCCGAAGCAAACGAAAGACCATACTCCCCATGTTGAAGGTGACGTGAAGCGGGAAGCGATTGACAGGACGAATAACTTCGGTCAGGCCGGCGAAACATACCGCCGCTTCACGGAATTTGAACGCAGCGAGCTCATCAATAACCTTGTAAACACCTTATCAACGTGCCGCAAGGAAATACAGGAGCAAATGATTGAAAACTTCACGAAAGCTGACCCCGACTACGGCAGACGGGTCGCTGAAGGGCTGAAAACGGTACAAGACAAAAACAGCAGCGGACCGATCGGCACAACTGATTCAGAGAAAGCCGTGAAGCAGGCCGAAGAGGAAAGCCATCCGTCTGATCCGTATTAAACAAAAAAACAGGACCCCAGCGTCCTGTTTTTTAATATTGCTAATTAAGCTCTTGGATGCTTTCCTCCGCCTTAGCAGAAAACACTTTCGGTTCAGGACGGTCAAGGTCTTCGTGAAATAAACATACTTTATGAATCTGACGGTTGTCATAGAGGTGGAAGTAATAATTCCCCGTGTCATTGCACATCACCGACGTATACTGCGTATAATCGATTTCATCATCCTCGGTAATCACCGCGCCCTTTGGAATATTCACATTTGACAGGACGTGAAAAGCGGCTGTGACGCCTTCCGTTTCATTAGCAGCAGGCTTCAAATGCTCTTTCAGAAAAGCGGCTCTGATAAAGCGTGAAGGCGGCGTGTAATCACCGGGCATCCCTATTGTTCCTGATCCTTGGCCGAATGCGGATAATGTCATTCCGCCCAGTGTTTTGCTTTCTGATTGCTTCGGTCTGATTCCGATATAATGGCGCAGGTTGGTCACATGCCACGGAAACTCAGGGCTATTGGTCATGACTCCCGGCTTGTTGTCATAGACTTGGATTCCATCTGCTGTCGGTTCTATGACGAGGCAGCCTCCCGAGCGGTCTGTTACAATCCAGTGAAGCGGCAGCACCGTATCCAATAAAGCTAATTTCTTTTGCATGATGGTCAATGAGGCAAGCTTTTCTTTTACCTCTTCCAAAGATTCGCAGTTTGATAATACCCATGTAACGAACTCATGAGGTGCGATATGACAGGTGTCCTCCCGTTCCGCTTCCGCGTATTCCGCATAACCCGGAAAATAAAGAGTCGCACACGATACTCCTTTTTCATTCACCCCGTCTGCAAATAATATGTTTCCGAGATTTCTCCCCATTCCGATAAATGCGTATTTCGTTTCATGCAGCATGCCGTCAGCTTCACTTTTCCAGCTGTAATGACGCGGGTAAAGCATCACGTCTGTACCGAGCTGAAATGCAAAATCCATTGTTCTGGCTAATAAATAGTTCCCGTCAGCCGTTTTTAACGTAAGACTTGTACACATACCATCCATCCCCTTTTCATTAATCAATGTAAATCTAAACTAAGTAAACTATTGTTATAGCTTAACGAAAATCAGATCCATTCGTCAAAAGATAGACACATTTCTTTTTCATACATATTAGCTCACAAACACTTCAATACCTTCTAAGCTCTATATAAATAGTTATCTTATCGATTTTGGCGTGCGTCAGTTGGCTCATCATCTGCTGTTTGAGAAAAGATCCTGCCGAAGTTGAAGAGTGTAACAGCCGTCTCCCTTGTGGCACACGCCGTATTATTTTTGACAATGTTTGGATTTACGCCGATTTTCACAAGAAGCCGCGATCTTCGTTCTCTCAGTAAACAAGCGGGCTGGCCTAGTTTTTTTATGCAGACGGCATATTTGCTGCTGCGGCCTTTCTGATATTGCTTGCCGAAATCGGGTCAATAAGTTTCATATCGATGAAAGCGCCAAATCGAGGACGCGGCAAGCAGCATGACGCATAATACAGACGCGCTTAAAGACCAGTTGAAAAAATCCCCCCATTTCCCGTGCATGAGCATGTAATCCGCTTGCGTTTTAAGCTCGGAAGGAAGCCATCTCGCTTCATCGGGAAAGAGTGAGGCCGCAAGAGATATCGCAGCTGCTAAGCCGATTCCCGCTGCAGCGGCTGCACCCTGAGAACGGAAAAACGTACTTGCCGCCAAGCCGCACGTCACAACAAACAACACCCAGAGAGCATACACTCCAAGTGCAGGCAAGAAACGGCCAGGAACAGTTTGTTCAAACAACACCCGAATATAATAATACGCGAGGCCGCTGCCGCCGGCGAAAGCTCCGATACAGATGAAGCTCTGGACAATCCACTTGCCGGCTATATATGAAAACGCCGAAACAGGCCTAGACATGATGAGAGAAAGAATGCCTTGATTTCTCTCCTGCACCACACTCCCCATAACGCTGAAAATAAATAAAGCCGTACCGATCAGACTGAACTGTGAAAGCGTGCTGATCATGACTTCATTGCCAGCCGGTTTCGGGATATCAATGACAGAACCAGCCGGAAGATTTCCCGCATGTGCAATGATGTCAGGCATGTAATATACACTCAGCGGTTCCATTATGCCGATGATCATCATCGCAACCGGGAGCCAAATCAGCTTGCCGTTTTTCCAGCTCTCCAGCCATTCCTTTTGCATAACTGCCATGAGCACCCTCATGAATGCACCACCTTAAGATAAACTTCTTCAAGAGATTCTGTTTTTTGCTCAAAACGGGTAATCGTCAGCCCTTTGTCCAGACTGCTTCTCAGCAGCTGGGAGCCAGCATTTGCGTCCCGCAGCTCAAATGCCGCTTGTGAAGCACCTTCATAAACGACATTTGATACCCCGGGCTGCTCTTCAAGCCAGCCTGTGAGCGATTCCGTGACAGAAAGGGTGAAAAACCTCTTTTGCTGCCGCGCTTTCAGATTTTGCAAAGCACCTTCCCAAGACACCCCGCCGGCCTTCAAAATAACGGCTCGATCACAAACCTGTTCAGCATCGTGGAGAATATGAGTTGAAAACAAAACCGCCATCTGTTTTTTCAGCTCCTTCATCATATCCAAAAACTTCAGCCGACCTGACGGGTCCAGCGCGGACACCGGTTCATCCAAAATAAGCAGCTTCGGCTCATGAAGCAGGGCCTGGGCAAGGCCAAGCCTTTGCTTCATGCCGCCTGAGTACCCGCCGATTTTTTTGCCCGCGGCTTCTTTCAGGTCAACAAATTCCAGCATGGCAGAAGCTTTTTCTTTCAGCTCGCGTGTCGGCAGCCCTGAAAGCTTTCCTGCAAAATGCAAAAACTCTTTTCCCGTCATCCAAGCATAAAAAGACGGATATTGCGGCAAATACCCGATGAAACGGCGCTCAGCCCTTTGCCTGCCGAACATTGTGATTGAGCCTGAGTCCGGAGTTAAAAGCCCCGCCAGCATTTGTAGTGTTGTCGATTTACCGGCACCGTTAGGCCCAAGCAGGGCGACACATTCATTTTGACGGACTTGAAAACTGACTGACCGCACGGCTTGATGATGCCGATACGTTTTTGACAGATTCTCTGCGTTCAGCATGACGTGTCCTCCTTTTGTTTCCTGCCGAAGGTGAAATATAAAATCGCCCCGAAAATATTGATCAAAATAATGACTGCCGCCCACATCCACTTTGGCCCGTTGGTTCTCTTTTCCTTTATGCAGCTAATAAGAGCAAAGACAGCCAATATGAGCTGTAAAATAAGAAGCGGCAAAATAAGTTCCCATGATATATCCAAAAGATTATCCCCCTTTTTTCCTTTCCGGTCTGATGACGAAAATGTAATAACAAACGATTGGAATCGGCGCTTGAATCAGTCCGATAATCCCCCAAAACCATGCCAAGCGCCCTCTTTTCTTCGCATCTGCAAATAAAAAGATGCCTTGTGCCAACACGATGAGATAAGCACATATTCCGATGATGAGATCCGTTTGGGTCATCTTTCCTTCACCTCAATATCTGCCGGCTGCCTTCTCTTCTCCGCGGCGATTAATCCGGGAAGGCACAGTAATACGAGAACCTGCAGCGCGATAAAGATAGCGGGTGCTTGAATAAGTGCCATTACGGCAACACTGACCACTATCAAAGCAAAAACGAGAAATAACATCCCTTCTTTTACCATGGCCTTTCTGCGCTCAGTCCTAAACTGTACTAATCTCTTCAGCAATTCTTCATGACCGGGAATGTCCGGTTCGGCGATCTGGTCAATTTTCTGCAGTTCTGCTTGTAAATGAGTGGAAAGCTTATCTTTCTTCATCGGCCACACTCCTTTCTGATTTGTTGTAAACCTTTATGAACCCTTGATTTGACTGTGCCCTCTTTGATATGCAGAATCTTGGCAATTTCAGAATAGGTATAACCGTAATAATGATGCAGCAATATGGGAGTCCGCAAATGCGGCGTAAGTTTCGAGAACAGATCAAGCGTCACGCTCCACTCCTCTCCCCGAACGGATATATCCCATTGGATTTTACGTATCGTATCGTCTGTAACCTGTTTTTGCCGCCTTTTTTCCCTTTTGCTCTTTTTCTGGTGATCGAAATAGAGACGTGACGCAATAGAGATCAGCCATGTGGAGAAGGCCGATCTTCCCTGAAAACTTCTCAGGTGAACATATCCCTTCAGAAAGGTTTCTTGAACCAGGTCTTCACTTACATCATGCTGCAGCGAAAGTTTTAATAAATACTTATATAAGAAAGAATAATAATGCCGAAAGAGAATCGTAAATGCTTCATCATCTCCCTCTTTTGCTTGTAAAATCAATTGCTGCTCATCTTGTTTTTCCAAATATTGAGATCCTCCCTTTCCCGGCTTCTGTCTTATAAGACGCCGCCGATTATCAGTCCGTTCATTTTTTTTAAAACCTCAGAGCGGCTGTCGGACAGGTGTTGCGATACGGAATTTGTAAACGGTAAGCCAATCTGTTAAGCTATGACTTTATGTAAAAGAAGAACATACGGAGGAGATTATCTATTGAAAGTTGAAAGGCGAACGATTGAACACATCCCGCATCATGAAAGACATGGAAAGGCTAAAGATTTATTTCCCGTTTGGTTCGGGGCGAATATGCATATCACGACGTTAGTCACCGGCACACTGCCCGTTGCGATGGGACTCGATCTGTTTTGGAGTGTCGCGGCAATTATTATCGGAACCTTTATCGGTGCAATCTTTATGGCGTCTCATTCCGCACAAGGACCTCAGCTCGGCATCCCGCAAATGATTCAAAGCCGCGCTCAATTTGGCGTGATCGGAGCGATTCTGCCCCTCTTTTTGGTCATGTTTATCTACCTGGGCTTCTTTGCGAGCAGTACGATTCTCGCAGCCGGTACATTAAGCAGCTTCGTCCCGATTCCGGCTTCATGGTGTATTATCGGCTTAAGCGCCATCTGTTTTTTACTCACGATTTACGGTCATGATCTGATTCACAAAATGCAAAAAATCCTCTCTTGGACCTCCTTTGCTGTTTTTCTCGCTGCAACGATTCTTATTTTTCAACTTCCGATCCCCTCAGGAAGCTGGGTGCCCGGCTCATTAGATTTGCCTGTTTTCTTAGTAGCGGTCAGTGCGGTGGCCACATGGCAGCTGGCATATGCGCCATATGTCGCAGATTACTCCCGCTATCTGCCGGTCAAAACACCGGCATCGCATACCTTCTGGTACAGCTATGCAGGTACATCAGTCAGTTCTATATGGATGATGCTTCTCGGCGCCATTTTGACAACGGCGCTCCCGGACTTTACCGCCAACGCAGGAAATCAGGTCGTCCAATTGTTCGGTCCGTTTTCCTTCATTATGCTTATCATCGTCTTGTTCGGACAAATGGCGATCAACGTCTTTAATTTATACGGGGCCTTTATGTCAACAACGACCACCTTGGAGCCGTTTTTGAAGCTGAAAGTGACGCCGAAAACAAGAGTGGTGATGATCCTTTGTGTCACAGCAGCGGGTACTGTGTTAAGTCTCTTGGGGCAAAGCAATTTCATGGAGCTGTTTTTAAATTTCATCTTTTTCATCAGCTATTTCTTAATTCCATGGACTGCGATCAACCTCGTGGATTACTATTTTATCCGCCGCGGAAAATACCACGTCAAATCGATGTTTGACGTAAACGGACAATACGGCAGGGTCAATTGGATAACAGCGGCCGCCTTCGTTTTGTCGATTTTATTAGAAATCCCGTTTATCAATACATCCTTTTACATCGGTCCGCTCGCAGAAATATTCGGCGGAGGCGACATTGCCTGGATCGTCGGCCTGGCCGTGCCGTCGCTGCTTTATTATGTACTGATGAAATCAAGGTTAAAACAAAAAGAGCTGTCTTCCATATGAAGACAGCTCTTCTTTATTCATACTGCTTCCACACCCGCGGCAGAAGCTCAGAAAGCTCGTGTGCCAATAAGGTATGTGCGGAGCGCTCTTCCGTCCACAGCTCAGCGCAGGCGCCGTGGAGGCGGACAGCATTTAAAACGGCGTGCTTCGGTTCCTTGTGGCAGCAGAGCATGCCGAGGATCATTCCCGTCAGCGTGTCCCCGGTCCCGCCCTTTGCAAGCGCGCCGTTTCCGGTTGTATTTCTTCGGCACTCCCCGTCGGGAAAAGCGATGATGGTTTCATTTCCTTTCAGCACAATCGTCACATTGAGCCGTTTCGACCATTCCGCGGCGTATTCAGCCCTGTGCTGCTGCAGTTCTTTGATCGGAATGCCTGTCATTCTTGAAAATTCACCGGGATGCGGCGTCAAGATTGTCGGAGCTTTTCTTGCCGGATACGACCGCTTCGTGATGGCGCCTGCGTCAAGGACAACGGGACATTCGGCTTGAAGCAGATGATCCGCCGCCCGCTGTACCTCTTCCGTTTGGGGGAGGCCCGGTCCGACAGCGGCGGCCCGATACGTTTCTTTCGGCTGCCCCGCCGCGGCTTTTTCCCAGCCGTCACGCCAATACGTTGCCTCAGGCAAAACCGGAACAATGAGCGGAATGACGCCGGCTGATGTACCGATGACAAGCTTGCCGACACCGCTCCGCATCGCCCCCAAGCCGGCGAGGATGGCTGCGCCCGGCATGTCGTCACTCCCCGCCAGCAATAACGCTGTTCCGAATGTCCCTTTATGGCTGGCCGCGTCCCGTTTTGGCAATGTATCTTTTACATCCTTTTCAGTCCAATCAAGAATATTCATCCGTATACCTCCTCTTCTGTCTTCTATTTATATTCCAAATCCAGCGGAGTTTTAAACCGTACGGACAACACAAAAAACAGCCGCTTCATCGCGGCTGCTTATGTTCTGACCGGAACATCAAGACGGTAAAGCTTGCGGTACCGTTCGTTTCCTGCAAGCAATTCCTCATGAGTTCCTTCCATTTCTGTTTTTCCGTTTTCTAAAAAGACGATTTTATCAGCGGTTTCCACGCCGGCTAAATGGTGTGTAATCCAAAGGATCGTTTTTTCTTTAAACACGTCAAAGATCGTATCGAGCAGTTCCCGTTCCGTTATCGCATCAAGTCCGACCGTCGGCTCATCGAGAATAATGATCGGCGTATCTTGAAGAAGGATGCGGGCAAGGGCGATCCGCTGGCGCTCCCCGCCGGAAAAACGAATCCCCGTCTCCTGCACGGACGTGTTATAGCCTTCAGGCAGCGATTCAATATAATCGTGCAGCTTCACTTGCCGTGCCGCGCGCCTTACATCTTCATCACTGGCCTTTCCGTTACCAAGGCGGATATTGTTCATAATGCTCGTATTAAACAGATGAGGCTTTTGATTCAAGACGGCCACCGCTGAGGAAAGCTGCTCCTGTACGGCAGCAGTTTCCAGACCGTTTAACGTCACCTTGCCCGAATCGGGAAGTAAGGCGCCTTCAATCAAAGCGAGTGACGTGGACTTTCCTGAACCGCTCCTGCCGAGCAGCGCCATTTTTTCGCCTTGGCGGAGGATAAAGGAAAAACGGTCCAGCACATGGCTGTGTTCATCATAAGAAAATGTCACGTCATCAAACCGCAGCGTAACATCGGAAACATCCAGCTTCTCCTCTGTCTGCTTCACCTCTCGTCCCTTCAGCTCCGGAGCAGCCTTACTCATTCTGCTGATCGAATCTTGATAAGAAGGCACTTCTGTCAGTGCATCAGAAAGGGGCAAAAAAGCTTCCGTCAAAGGAAATACAACAAGAACAAATGCCGCGATCATCGTGTTGGCCATCTTGCCGTCTGCATACTGGCCCGCCGTCCAGAACAGCATCATCAAAATGAAGCCGCCGACAAGACATTGCGCCGCCAGATCACGCCGCCTCGTAAACCGCTGCCGTTTGCTTTCCAGCTCAAACCACGCCTTTTCCTCCTCTTCATAAGAAGCAATAAAGGATGCCTGACGCCCGGAAAACATCCAGTCGCTTACGCCTAACACTGCGTCTGTCAGCCGGCTGTAAAGCAAGTTGCGGCCGCTTTTCAGCCTCATATTTTTCGCTCTCGTCACAAGGAGTGACACAATCGGAAACAATATAACCAATACAAACAGGTAAATCGCCGCGATGGCGGCAAACGGCCAAGAGAAACAGCCAAGCCCGATAATAGCCGCCACATACAGCAGCAAGGCGGAAACAGCCGGGAAAATCGTTTTTAAAAATGCATCCTGCAAATGCTCAATATCCTCAGCCAAAATGCCGAGCATGTCGCCCGTCCGAAAACGGGAGGTCAGCATTAATGAGGCTGGCTCCAGCATATTGTAAAGCCGGACCCGCATGTCTGATACGATTTTCAAAATGATGTGGTGCCCTGTCAGGCGTTCAGCGTACCGGGATACGGAACGCGCAATTCCGAAGGTGCGCACGGCCACGATCGGCACGTACACAAGCAGGATATTCTCAGGCCTTGTTGCCGACTTTGATATCAAAAAACCGGACGTGAACATGAGAAAGGCCGCCGAAAAAATCGTAACCGCACCCAAAAAAACAACGAGAACAAACAAACGGGCATTTTGCTTTATATACGGCAGAATCCATTGTTCTTTCATCATGTTCTTTCCCCCAGTTGCGCCTTTACAAGTTTGGCGTACACGCCCTGTTTCGCCATTAATTCATCGTGGGTGCCGATTTCCGCCGCCGCGCCGTGATCAAGCACGATAATTTCGTCCATCTCAAGCATCCAATGAAGACGATGAGTAGCGAGAAAGACGAGCTTATCCTCAAACAGGCGATTCATTGTTTCTTTTAATTCATATTCTGTTTCAATATCAAGGTGAGCGGTCGGCTCATCCAAAAGAAGAATCGGACGGTTACCTAAAAAGGCCCGGGCCAGGGCGACACGCTGAGCCTGACCTCCGCTGAGCGCCCGGCCCCCTTCACCAATTCGGCCGTCAAGGCCTTCAGGCAGATCATTGATCAGCTCAGAAAGACCAGCCGATGCAGCAGCGCGGGCCGTTTCCTCACGGGATGCATCCGGATGATAAAACAGAATATTATTCATTAACGTATCATCAAAAATATACGGATGCTGCGGAATATAAAGAAGCTGCTTCTGCCAGCCGTCCGTCTGCAAATGGGAGCGGGATACTCCGTTCACCTTGATCTCACCGGATTCAGGCTCTAAAAAGCCGCCCAGCACATCAATGAGAGTGGATTTTCCCGCGCCGCTTTCACCGATAATCCCGATTTTTTTCTTCCCTTTAAAGGACAGATTAAATTCAGACATCGTTTCCCGGACGGACAAACGTGTAAGCTTCAGTTCATCTTCGTCAGACCACGCGTCAAGCTGCAGCGGTTGTTCTTCTTTAAAACCGGGCTGCTCCAATATCGCTTGAATCGTCTTCCCCGCCTCCTGCCCGTTTAACGTGGCGTGGTAATCGTTCCCCACCTCACGCACAGGGAGAAAATATTCCGGCGCGAGAATCAGAGCGGTCAGGGCAGGCCCGAGAAGAATGTGACCGTCAATCAGCCGCAAACCGAGGAACACCGCCACTGTCGCCACCGACAGCATCGTGAAGAAATCAAGGGCGAATGAAGATAAAAACGCTACCCGAAGCGTGCTCATTGTCGCCTTGCGGTATCTCTCGCTGACATGAAAAATGTTTTTACTGTGTGATTTGCTTAGCCCTAAAAACCGCAATGTCTCCAACCCGCGAAGCGAATCGACGAAATGATTGGAAAGCGTCTGATAGGACTTCCATTGGCGATCGGCTTTTTTCTGTGCGACAAGCCCGAGAAGGATCATAAACACAATCAAAATCGGGAGCGCAAGAATCAGAATCAAAGCCGATGTTTTATCCTGAAAAAACACAAAAATAACAACAGCGGCCGGCACAATCGCCATGCTGACCATTTTCGGCAGAAAAAGCTCTAGATAGCGGCGGAACTGGCTGATGCCTTCCATCGCCAGCGTCACCATCTGCCCGGTCCCCTCTTTTTTCGCAAAGCGGGGGCCGAGGCGAAACAACTGTTCAAGAAATCTTTTTCTGAGGTCAGCGCCGGTTTGGGCGGCATACTGATAAACGATTTTTTGGCGAACCGTTGTGACAGCATGCCTGACCAAAAACGCAAGCAGGAAAAAACCGATAACCGGATAAAGAGAAGCAATCCGCTTCCCGTTAAACAGTCCGGTTACCGCCTGGCTCAGCCATTCCGCCTGCATAATGATGGCGGCTGTCTGAATAATCGTTAATCCTGTAATGATCGTGAGAATCCGCTTCATTCCTTTATAAAGAAACAGGTCTTTTCCCATTAATAAGTCATAGGCTCCTTATGGCTGACGCGCTTCCGGAAAACATAATAGCTCCAGATCTGACTGCCGATGACAAACGGCAAAAGTGTTAATGCAGCAATTGTCATGACCTTGAGCGAATAATCACCGGAAGACGCATTAGCTACTGTTAAGTCGTACGCGCTTTTAAGCGAGCTGACCATGACGCGCGGGAACAATGAAATGAAAATCATCGCGACTGTTAAAGCAAGTCCCGCACCGGTCATACCGAATGCCCAGCCGTCCTTTTTCTTGCTCATAAACAAAACGGCAAGCAAGTTGCAGATGACAATCAGCACGAACACAGGGATCGTGATGGCTGCCCGGCGTGTAAACATATCCGTATCGTATGCAGACATCGCAAAGAAAGCGAGCACAAAAAGAAAAATAACGCCGATCACCCGTTTTGCCATTTTTCTCGCCCGATCCTGCAAATCGCCGATCGTGCGCAGTGTGACAAACATTAAACCATGCAGGAAAGCAAGAAGTGTGACGGTTACTCCGCCAAGAACGGAATATCCGTTAATAAAATCAGAGAATCCGGCATGGATATTCATGTTTCCGTCAATCGGCATGCCGCGGAATAAGCTTGTAAAAATAACGCCAAATACAAACGGCGGGATGAGACTTCCGAAGAAAATAACCCAATCCCATGCTTTGACCCATTTCAGGTTATCCACTTTTCCGCGGAATTCAAAGGCAACCCCCCGGCCCATTAAAGCAAGGAGAATAATGATAAACGGAATGTAATACCCGCTCAGCATTGTCGCGTACCAGTTCGGGAATGCCGCGAAGATCGCTCCCGTACCCGTCAAGAGCCATACCTCATTCGCATCCCAGAACGGGCCGATCGTGTTGATCAGCACTCTGCGTTCTAATTCATTATGGCCAAGAAATCGGGTCGAAATGCCGACACCGAAATCGAAACCTTCTAAAAAGAAAAATCCGACAAACAATAAAGCAACCAGTATAAACCAAAGATCATGAAGTGACGCCATGGTAGACCTCCTGACTGAACGGATCTGTTGATACAGGAACATCCTTGTGATCATCGTGGTCCGCACCTTTTTTAATTTCACGAACGAATAGGAAGACAAGCAGCGTGCCGAGTATCAAGTACATGACGCCGAAGCCGATAATTGAGAACAGCAGAGATCCCGTCGTTACGTTAGGCGAAACGGATTGGGCGGTCGTCATTTGCCCCATGACCGTCCATGGCTGGCGGCCGATTTCAGTCATAATCCAGCCGGCTGAGTTCGCAATAAACGGAAACGCAATCAGCGCCACCATACCGCGTAAATACCACTTGCTCGTGTGAAGTTTTTTGCGGCGGTTCAGGATAAAGCCGGCAATGGCTGCAAAAATCATAAGCGCACCTGCTCCCGCCATAATGCGGAAACTCCAGAATGTTGTTTTAACAGGCGGGATATAATCGCCTTTTCCGTACATTTTTTCGTATTCTTTTTGAAGTGTTTTCATCCCTTTCACACTGCCGCTGAACTTCTGGTAAGCCAAGTAGCTCAATGCGTAGGGAATTGAAATTTCAGATGTGTTCTTTTCTTTATTCGTGTCGATATTGGCAAAGGCAGTCCATGCAGCAGGATCACCGCTGTCCTCCCAAAGCGCTTCACTGGCAGCCATTTTCATCGGCTGTGACTCCATTAAGTGCTCAGCCTGCATATGTCCGCTGAAGGCAACGCCGATACCGGCGATCAAACCGACAACCATAGAAAGCTTGAATGATTTATGAAAGAAAGGCACTTCTTTTTTCTTCAATAATTTAAATGCGCTGACGCCGGCGATAAAGAAAGCGCCTGTCGCAAGCGCGCCGAAAATGACATGAGGGAATTCAACCCACAGCTGAGGGTTTGTAAGCAGCGCCCCGAAATCATTCATTTCCGCACGGCCGTTTTTAATTGTAAAGCCGACCGGCTCCTGCATGAAGGAGTTCGCCGTCAAAATCCAGAAAGACGACATAATCGTTCCGAAGGATACAAGCCAAATGCAAAGCAAATGAACTTTTTTAGATAAACGGTCCCAGCCGAAAATCCATAATCCGATAAAAATAGACTCCATAAAAAACGCCAAAAGCGCTTCAATCGCAAGCGGAGCGCCAAACACGTCTCCGACAAAACGGGAATAATCAGACCAGTTCAAACCGAACTGAAATTCCTGAAGTATCCCAGTGACGACGCCGACAGCAAAATTGATTAAAAAGAGATGGCCCCAAAATTTAGCCATTTTGAGATAGGTCTCTTGCTTTTTCACAACGTAAAGCGTCTCCATCAAAGCAACCATAAATACAAGCCCGATAGACATAGGCACAAACAAGAAATGGAACAATGTTGTTGATGCAAATTGAATGCGGGCTAAAACCAACTCACTCATGATGTTTCCTCCAATCTGGTAATTGCTCAACATTTCACAAATAAGACAAAAAGTATTGCTCGGCATTTCACAAAAAAGGATCTATTTGTTCAACGTTTCACAAATTTGTCAAAAAGTAATGTGTAATCAGCCAAAATGACCTAGGGTGAATGGCTGTCTTGTAAATGATTCAATATCATTACTTTACAACGATTCAGCTTAAAAAAAAAGATCAATATACCTAAAAAAGGGCTGAATTTGTGACCGATTATTGTCTATTTTGTATATGTTTTATGTCAATACCTAGGATATTCGTCCCTTTCATATCGTACATCTTTTTTTTTCGCGTTGCGAACAAAATGCTTTTTCCGCTTACAAACCGCGCGGCACAGCCATTTCGGAACGTCCATCGATACAAAAGGCTTGCTCTCTAGTAAATTCATAATATATAAACAATTTAAATTTTTTAGTATACTTTAAATGGGGATTATTTTTACTGCATAACGACTGGGGGAAAAAGCATGGGAGAACTTCAAACAAATTTGCAAACGGATTCAATCCAAAAAGAGGAACAGACTGAAAACTGGTTCGCTAAAGCAATGAATATAAGAATCGGCATTATACCGCTTCCTATATATGTCCTGCTATTCATATTAATTACTGTGTTTGTCATGAGCCACGATGTAAAAAGCGACATGCTGACAGCAATTGCCGTCATGGGCTTCTTCGGCTTTACCTTTGCCCAAATCGGAAAGGCCATTCCGATCGTTCGATCCATCGGCGGCCCCGCGATCCTCGCAACCTTTATTCCGTCCGCTGTCGTCTACTACCACCTGCTTCCGAAAGACATTATAAAATCGACAACAGAATTCACAGACAGCTCCAACTTTCTCTATTTGTTTATTGCCGGTATTGTGGTCGGCAGTATTCTCGGGATGAAGAGAGAAACGTTAATGAAAGCTTTCGCAAAGATTTTTATTCCGCTTATTGCAGGTTCAATAGCGGCTGCGATTGTCGGCTTATGCGTAGGCACTCTGCTCGGACTCGGCTTCCAGCACACACTGCTTTACATTGTCGTGCCGATTATGGCGGGGGGCGTCGGAGAAGGCGCGATTCCTTTATCGATCGGATACTCCGATATTATGCCGATGTCTCAGGGAGATGCATTTGCGCTTGTGCTGCCGTCCATCATGCTCGGAAGCCTGTGCGCTATTATTTTATCGGGGTCGCTGAATGTCATCGGAAAAAGAAAGCCGGAATGGACGGGTAACGGAAAGGTTGATAAATCCGATCATTCTGCTCTGTCACTTGAACAGCCCCAAAATGACCAGGTTTTCAATTTGTCTCTTTTTGCTTCAGGGGGAATTTTAGCAGTTTCATTATATTTGGTCGGTATGCTCGCCCATGATTTCTTTCAGCTTCCGGCACCTGTCGTGATGCTCGTCCTTGCAGTGCTCATCAAGCTGTTTAGACTGGCGCCTGCCTCTCTTGAAAACGGAGCCTTCGGCGTATCACGCTTTTTTTCCACAGCCGTCACCTATCCGCTTTTATTTGCAATCGGCGTATCAATGACACCGTGGGACAAGCTGATTGCGGCTTTTAACATCAGCAACATCATTACCATTTTATCGATCGTCATTACGATGATGGCCGTCGGTTTTTTCACCGGAAAATGGCTCAATCTGTACCCGATTGAAACGGCGATCATTAACGCGTGCCATTCCGGTCAGGGCGGCACCGGCGACGTCGCGATTTTGAGCGCTGCTGAACGGCTTGAGCTTATGCCGTTTGCCCAAGTATCGACGAGAATCGGCGGAGCGATTACGGTGAGTGTAACGCTATTGCTGCTTCATCAATTCTATTAAACTGAAAACAGCCTCCGCTAAACGCGGAGGCATTGTTAATTCAGCACATTTTTTATATAGGCGCCAAACGCCTCACCCGACATTCCCGGCGACACACGCACACGGCGGAGCGCGTATAATCCCTGCTCTCTTGATGCCGCGCCCGGCTCTGTCGTGACCGCCATACGGTAGCCCGTTCCGGCTGCCGCCTTCAATGTTTCAGCGTTAAACCGCCCGACGGGATAGCTGATCATGGCTGTATGCTGCCGGAACATATGGTCAAACAGCTGCTTTGAATCCGCCATCTCGCTGTGCTGCTGCTTCGGCATCAGCCCATTCAATTCGAGATGATTCATCGTATGGCTTTGAATGGATATGCCGTGCTTCGCCATCTCCTTCATTTGCTCCTCTGTCAGATGGTGTTTATGTCCGATTAATTTTCCGATCATAAATATTGTCGCTTTCATATTGTATTTCTTTAAAACGGGATACGCTTCCTTATAATTATCGGTATACCCGTCATCAAACGTGATCAAAACGCATTTTTCACTCGGCTGCCTGTCCTCCGTCAGCATTACATACGCCTCTTCCGGAGTCATCGTATAATAGCCGTTCTCGTGAAGCCATTTCATCTGGTCACGGAATTCCTCCTTCGGCACACGGAGGCTGTTTCCTTTAGAAATACTGTGATACATCAAAATCGGCAGCTTTGCCGTTCCTTTCGTCTTAATCCACGCGGACGTATCCGGCTCCTGCTTCTTTGGCTGGCCCGCGGGCTTTTTTTCTTCGGGCGCTGCGGCCTTCGGAACGCTCTGCTCGGCATTTGCCTCATGGCCCGAGCAGGCCGCAAGCGTCAATACAATGGCTAAAAGGCACATACTTAAGATCATGCGTTTCATTGTCTTCCTGCTTTCTGTCTGTTTGTTACTCTTTATATCGGTTATGTATGAAAAGAATGTTAGACGAAAAAAAGCCGGCCCCCAGCGGTCCGGCTTTCAGCTTATGAGCGGATTCTGATTTCTGTGTCACTGTCAAAAAAGTGGGCTTTATTCATATCGAATGCAACGGTCAGTTCCTCACCGGTATGAATTTGATGGCGGGCATCGATTCGGGCGATAAAGTCCTGATCCTCAATCTGTGAATATACCATTATTTCTGAACCGAGCAGTTCTGCTACATTGATTTTCGCTTTAATAGAAGAGTTCTTATAGGATTCTACCACAATCAGTTCGTCATGTATGTCTTCGGGGCGGATGCCGAAGATGATGTCTTTTCCGGCATAACCTTTTTCCCGGAGCATTTTCATTTTTCCCTCCGGCACGCTGAGAGCGGCAGATCCGATATGAACGGCACCGTCTCTCAGCCTTCCTTTAAAAAAGTTCATGGCGGGTGAGCCGATGAAACCGCCGACAAATACGTTTTCCGGATTTTCATAGACTTCTTTCGGAGTGCCGATCTGCTGAATTTTCCCGTCCTTCATCACAACGATGCGTGTCGCCATCGTCAGTGCCTCCGTCTGGTCATGCGTCACGTATATTGTTGTGGTTTGCAGTCTTTGGTGCAGCTTAATGATCTCCGCCCTCATCTGCACCCGAAGCTTCGCATCAAGATTCGACAGCGGCTCATCCATTAAAAACACTTTGGCGTCCCTGACAATCGCCCGCCCTAATGCGACCCGCTGCCGCTGTCCGCCGGAAAGCGCCTTCGGTTTGCGATGTAAATACTCCTCAAGCCCCAGCATTTTCGCAGCTTCCTCGACCCGTTTTTTAATCTCCGGCTTGGGCATCTTTCTCAGCTTCAGCCCAAACGCGATATTATCATAAACCGTCATATGCGGATACAAAGCGTAGTTTTGGAACACCATGGCGATATCCCGGTCCTTCGGAGCGATGTCATTGACTCTCTTTTCACCGATATAAAAGTCACCTTTCGTGATTTCTTCCAACCCGGCAACCATACGCAAGGTTGTCGATTTTCCGCACCCCGACGGTCCGACAAATACGATAAACTCTTTATCTTTAATATGAAGATTAAAATCGTCCACAGCCGCTTCCTTTTGATCGTAATACTTATAAATATGCTCCATCCGCAGTTCCGCCATTTGAGTTCCCCCTTTTTTGAAAACGCTTTCCTATATAGGATTGTAACAGCGTTTGCAGGCAGCGGGTATAGGCAACATTCATAAAATAAGCTCTCTTTCTTTGTGCACTTTTCCCATTTAATGAGATTTTTCATATTGCAGGCATATAAAATACGCCAATAACGCGCCGCGATATGTTTTAATATCAATCCCCGAACGCTCGGCAAACTTATCAATCCGATATTGCAGACTGTTGCGGTGCAAATGCAGTTTTTTTGATGTGAGCGACATATTCGAGTTATGTTCAATATAGGTTTGAATGGTGTGCTTCAGCTCCGGTTCTTTTTGAAATAGCAAGGCGGCCTCCTCCTGAAGCAGTGCTGACAGCTTTTCCTTGCTTTCTTCTGTCAGCATCGCCGGGAACACCGATTCTGCTGTCAGCGTGCTCAGCTGCGGCATATGCCTCTTTCCGATATCAAAATATTGCTGTTCTCTTCGATAATGGCGGCGCAAACATTCCTCAGCCTCATAATATCTCCCCAAGAACATACGGACACTGAAATAGAAATCTCCTTCAAGAATCTTCACAAAGGAATCGAAATCATCCTTACCTGCCGCCTCCAGCTTCTCTTCCTCCACAATCACGCCTTGATCTGCGCCCGTACGGACAACCGTATAAGAAATCGGCCAGAAATGCCGAACCGCTTCCGCAAACGAAGCCCAGTCCCGTTCCCCCACTAAATGAAAGTGGACAAAACGCACGCGCTTTTCCATGACAGCAGGCATCAGTCCGTCCGACAGCAAAAAACGGAGCCACCCCTTCTCTTCCGCCGTTTGAGGAAAAAAAGCGCCTTCATCTTCCGCCGGTATCAAAAAAGACTCCAGCAGCAGCTTCTCCTTTCGGGTCATATCCTCCTTCGGGATTGAGACATAGACCTGGTTTTTCTCATCAAAGAAACAAAATACATCTTCCGCCGCGCAAAACGTTTCAGACAACACAGCCCTCGGGTAAATTGCCAATAACGGATTCATAGGCGCCCCTCTCTAGTGATCTATCATAATGCCAGTATAAAACGTCTGACAGATTGAATCCACTCGGAAGTGAGCGTGATCCTTCTTATATATAAGGCTCAAATCGTATAAGTATTTTCTTTTTAGGAAACCTAAGTTTATGAATGAGTTGACATACAGGGGGATGGGTAATGAATCAATTTCAGAACGCAAACAAAAGCTTTATCAATGGGGCATGGACTGAAGGTGAAACAGGAAAAACCATAGATACAGTCAACCCCTTTGACCGGTCAGTGATCACAACGCTTTCTCTGGCATCAGCGAAGCAGCTTGAGGATGCCTTTGACATTGCTGCGAAATCCCAAAAAGAATGGGCAAAAAGCTCAGCAGAGGACAGAAAAGCTGTTTTGACGAAAGCTAAAGACTATCTGCAACTGAACCGTGAGGACATCATCCTGACTATTTCCCGGGAAACAGGGGGAACGATCATAAAAGCGAATATTGAGCTGGATGCCGCCATCGCAATTTTGACAGAAGCCATTACATATACAGGAGAGCTAGGCGGAATCAGAGAAGTACCTTCAGAGATTGAAGGAAAAATCAACCATATATACCGGCTTCCGCTCGGCGTCATTTCGTCGATCTCGCCATTTAATTTTCCGCTGAACCTGTCCATGAGAACGATTGCGCCTGCTATAGCGCTCGGAAACAGCGTTGTGCATAAACCGGATGTTCAAACCGCACTGTCCGGCGGCTCCATTATTGCCACAGCATTTGAGTACGCAGGATTGCCTGACGGAGTGTTAAACGTCATTTTTGCCGATATAGAAGAAATCAAAGACGGCATGCTGACTCATCCGATCCCGCGTCTCATCAGCTTTACAGGATCAACCGCCGTGGGACGCCATATCGGGGAAATCGCAGGGCGCGGCTTCAAACGTATGGCTCTTGAGCTTGGCGGAAATAACCCATTTGTTGTCCTCTCTGATGCAGATACAGACCGAGCCGTCGACGCTGCGATTTTCGGGAAGTTCATCCATCAGGGCCAAATCTGCATGATTATTAACAGGATCATCGTTCATCAGGATCTGTATGAAGGGTTTGTGAGAAAATTCGCCGAACGTGTCAAACAGCTGCCATACGGTGACCAAACCGATCCAAAAACCGTGATCGGCCCGCTCGTTAATGAACGCCAGCTGGAAAAGGCGCTTGACGTGATTGAACAGGCGAAGCAGGACGGAATCGAGCTAATCGTCGAAGGAAAACGGGTCGGCAACGTGCTGACACCGTTTGTGTTCGCAGGGGCGGACAATGACAGCAAGCTTGCCCAAACTGAATTGTTCGCGCCGATCGCCGTAGTGATGAAAGCATCAACAGACCAAGAAGCCATTGACATGGCGAACGATACAGAATACGGATTGAGCTCCGCCGTCTTTACGTCCGATTTAGAAAAAGGCGAGCAATTCGCGCTTCAAATCGACAGCGGTATGACACATGTCAACGATCAATCTGTCAATGACTCGCCAAATATTGCTTTCGGCGGAAACAAAGCGAGCGGCGTCGGACGTTTCGGAAACCCGTGGGTGGTAGAAGAATTTACGGTTACCAAATGGGTTTCCATACAGAAGCAATACCGCAGCTACCCGTTTTAATAAAAAATCCCTCCGCGCCGCAGAGGGATTTTTTTATTTTGAAATATCGACGAACCCTTCTCCAAATACATCACGAACATCATGAACGATAACAAATGCCTTCGTATCACAGCTTTTAATAATTTTCTTCAGCATGGACAGCTCCTGCTTCTGAATGACGATATATAAAATTTCTTTCGATTGCCCCGTATAATTTCCTTTACCCGATAAGAGCGTAACTCCTCTGTCCATAAGCGTATTGACCTGTTCAGCGATTTCATGTTTATGCTCAGATATAATCGTCACTGCTTTTTTCGTATTCAGCCCCTCAATGATAAAGTCCATCACCTTTGTACCGATGTACAGCATGACAATCGTAAACATCATTTTCTCCGCACCGATGATGAAATAAGAACTGAAGACCACAATCAAATCAAAGAACAACAGCGCGTAGCTGATATTCCAATCCAGATATTTGTTCGCAATTCTCGCCAAAATGGCAGATCCCGCCGTCGTACCTCCGACACGGATAATCATCCCGATTCCGACCCCGGCAAACACACCCGCAAAAATTGTATTGATAATGAGCTCATGTGACGGCGAGTGCCATTCGTGCGTCACATGCAAAAACAGCGAGTTGGCAACAACGGTGATTATCGTATACAGCGTTGTTTTTCCATCTAAAAATTTATACCCGATCAACAGCAAAATCCCGTTCAAAATAATATTGGTAACCCCGGGCGACCACTCAAAAACATAGTATAAAATCAAGGTAAGCCCCGTTACCCCGCCCTCTCCAAGATCATTTGGAATGGCAAATAAATTAACGGCCAATGCAAAGAAAAAAGCACCCACTATCAGCATCAGCACATCCAGCAATCTCTTCTTCATCACAGACACTCCCTTTTTATAAAATCAAAAAAGCCCGGGAGAATACTCTTCAACAAAAGAGCAGAAACTCCCGGGCTTTTATCCCACCGTGTCATAACAGAAACCTGCTATGTGTTTCCTCTCGGTCCAGACCAATGTATATTGCGGAACCCTAGAAAACCACTGTTTTTTCATGTTTAATTTTGTATTTCTTTCAAGATTATACGTTAAATCATAAACATGATCAAGCTCTCTTTTTTCTTTACTTTATGAAATAGTATTCAACATTTCAGTTTCATGCCGACATTAGAAAACAAAGCCAAAAATACATGACTAAAAAATCATTAAAATACTATTTAACCTAAAAATTGTATTGACTACAAGTTATTTTACAGGCATTATAGTATATAGTTTTCAAGAAATAGTTTACATAGGAGGAAGAAACATGGCTGGAAATCTGGTATCTTGCAAGGCGTGCGGTAAAGAAATCGCAAAAGGCGTAAAAAAGTGCCCGAATTGCGGAAAAGATCAGCGAAACTTTTTTATGAGGCATAAAATCATCACACTTATTTTAGCGATAGTTGTCATTGTCATTATCACAAACATCGGCGGAGGAGGCAGTTCTTCTTCATCTAAAACTGCATCTACAAAAGCTGCCGGCACTAAAGAAAAATTATATAGCATCGGCGACACTGTTAAGACTGAAAAAACTGAGGTTACTGTTACGAAAGTAGAAAAAAGAGATTCGGTAGGAACACAATATATCGAGAAAAATGCATCTGACGGCGGCGTTATCGTGGCTGTGCAATATACAGTCAAAAACATTTCAAAAAAACCATTGAGCTCTTTTTCTATTCCAAGCGCTAAATTAGCAGATTCTGAAGGAACATCCTATGATGCAGATATTGACGCTTCTTCAAGCTATGCGACAGAAACAAAAGTGGACAACAGTAAAATCTTAAGCGACTTAAACCCAAACATTAAGGTCACTGACGTGAAAGCTTTTGAAGTAGATAAAAATGCGTATGCAAAAGGAACTTGGAAATTGAAGTTCAGCAACGATATTGAAGTAAAAATAAAATAACCATATAAAAAAGAGGCCTTCTCGTTGAAGGTCTCTTTTCTCATTACACTTTTTGATACCCGTTTATATTCAAAGACTGCCATTTCCAAGAGTCGGCGCACATCTCTTCCAGCCCGCGTTTTGCTTCCCAGCCTAATTCAGCCTTTGCTTTTGCCGGGTCGGCGAAGCATTCGGCGATGTCGCCTGGGCGTCTGTCGGCAAAACGGTACGGAACTTCTTTTCCTGATACCTTTTCAAAAGCTTTGACCATCTCAAGAACGCTGTAGCCGGTTCCGGTTCCGAGGTTATAGGCGTCAGCGCCTGTTGTGTTCAGTATTTTTTCCAGCGCTTTGACGTGGCCTTCAGCAAGGTCAACGACATGGATATAGTCACGCACGCCCGTCCCGTCTTTGGTCGGATAATCATTGCCGTACACCTGTAATTGTTCGAGCTTGCCGACTGCTACTTGGGCGACATACGGCATTAAATTATTCGGGATGCCATTCGGGTCTTCGCCGATCCGGCCGCTCGGATGCGCGCCAAACGGATTAAAGTAACGCAGCAGCGCAATGCTCCATTCAGGGTCTGCCGTATGCAGATCGCGCAAAATCTGTTCAAGCATCAGCTTCGTTTGCCCGTAAGGATTTGTTGCGCTTAATGGGAAGTCTTCGGTAATCGGCGTGGTTTCCGGGACGCCGTACACCGTCGCCGATGAGCTGAAGACGATTTTTTTCACACCGTACGTTTGCATGGCTTCACATAAAATAAACGTTCCCGTCAGATTGTTATGGTAGTACTTGAGCGGAACCGCAACAGATTCACCGACCGCTTTTAATCCCGCAAAGTGAATGACGGCCTCAATGTCATGCTCAGCAAACACCCGATGTACCGCTTCCCGGTCAAGGAGGTCCGCTTCATAAAACGCCAGCCCTTTTCCGGTAATGTCTTTCACCCGCTCTACAGCTTCCGCTGAGCTGTTTGACAGATTATCCAATACCACGATATCATAGCCGCTATTTAACAGCTCAACACATGTATGGCTTCCGATATAACCCGCTCCGCCTGTCACTAAAATTGCCATGATTAAAGCCTCCCTATTTGAATGAATTGACCATATTATATAGGTTTTTTCTGCCTTCATCATCCATTTTCAAGAAGTTTAATAGTTTATTCATGGTTCCTTCATATTTTGTTTTCATCTGTGTAAAAAAATCAACCTGCCGATGGACGAATTGATTTCTTAAGGAATTGATCTTATGAGTATGAGCAATTATTTCATTTTGCCTGACTGACGACCAGCCGCTCGTCCGGGAAGGCTTCCGGTACATCATCAGGCACGCAAAAAGATATAATCGTCGCCGATGAGGCCGGTGACGGACGGGAAGCGGCGGCATCGCAATGCAAACGAAACCCGATGTCACCTTACTGGACGTCCAGATGCCGATTTTCTCAGGCATAGAAGCAACTAAAGAAATTATGACCGCCCTTCTCGATCCGAAAATCATCATTCTAACCACTTTCGATACTGAAGGATACACATCCTGAGGAATTAATTGACGCCGTTCGTGCTGCTGCAAAAGGAGAAGCCATTTTCCGGACAGCCACTGCCGCTAAACTCATTACACAAGCCTTTCAGAACAAACAAAGGCAGCCCCTTGCGCCGCACATTTACAAAACAGCAAATGACGTACGGTCTGAAAAATGAAGAAATTGCGGAACGCTTTTTGTCAGTGAAAGCACCGTAAAAACCCACGTCCACCGCATCACCCAAAAGTGCCGGGCGCAAGATTGGACTCAGGCGGTTGTGTTTGCGAGACGAAACGGGATTGTGAAATAGAAATTCTTTCCCCGGACATGGTAAGATAAGACAAAGGAGATGACGGTATGAAGAATGAGATCATTGAACGCTTTACGTCTTATGTAAAAGTCGATACACAATCTGATGAAAGCAATGAAAGCTGTCCTTCAACCCCCGGCCAGCTGACATTGGCGAACATGCTCGTGAACGAATTAAAGTCAATCGGCATGGAAGAGGTCACAATTGACGAGAACGGTTATGTGATGGCAACTCTGCCGGCAAACACAGACAAAGACGTGCCGACAATCGGTTTTCTTGCCCATGTAGACACCGCGACCGACTTTACCGGAAAGAATGTGAATCCTCAAATTATTGAAAGCTATGATGGACGTGACATTGTCTTGAATGAGAAGCTCAATGTCATTCTCTCACCGGAACAATTTCCGGAGCTTTCCGGCTATAAAGGCCAGACATTGATTACAACGGACGGTACGACGCTGCTCGGCGCCGATAATAAAGCAGGCATTGCGGAAATCATGACGGCAATGGCCTATTTGATCAAACATCCCGACATCAAACACGGAAACATCAGAGTCGCTTTTACGCCTGATGAAGAAATCGGCAGAGGCCCTCATAAATTTGATGTGGCCCGCTTTAACGCCGCTTTTGCCTACACGATAGACGGAGGCCCTCTCGGCGAACTTCAATATGAGAGCTTTAACGCTGCCGCCGCTAAACTTACGTGTTACGGAAAAAGCGTTCACCCCGGAACGGCAAAAAACAAAATGGTCAACGCTTCCAAAATCGCGATGGAATTCCATCACTCGCTGCCGAAAGAGGAAGCACCGGAATATACAGAAGGATACGAAGGGTTCTATCATTTAATATCAATGAACGGAGACGTATCTGAAGCCAAATTGTCATATATCATCAGAGATTTTGACAGAGACCGTTTTATAGCAAGAAAAGAAAACATGCAGGCGATTGCGGATTCACTCGCGGCCAAATACGGAGAAAACAGTGTCAGCCTTGAGCTGCATGATCAATACTACAATATGAGAGAAAAAATTGAGCCTGTCAGAGAAATTGTTGACGTGGCGTACGAAGCCATGAAAAACCTGGACATCGAACCGATTATCGAACCGATCCGCGGCGGAACTGACGGCTCACAGCTCTCATATATGGGTCTGCCGACTCCGAATATCTTCACGGGCGGCCAAAATTTCCACGGAAAATATGAATACATTTCTGTCGACCATATGGAAAAAGCCGTAAACGTCATCATCGAAATCGCAAAGCTGTTTGAAAAACGAGCCTAATCTAAAAACCAAAGCGCCTGTGCTTTGGTTTTTTCATCACCAAAATGAAACTTTTCCCCTTTTATTTCCGTAAATAAGGTATCAAACGGAAAGAAGGAGTGAAGAATATGGCCAGAGGCACCGTGGCGAAAGCCTTGAAAAAAAGCTTGATCACCTCGCGCAAACTTGAAACAAAATCAAACCCTTTCAAGAAGCTTCGAAAAATGTTTAAACGATTTTTTTAAGGTGTCGCATTTCTTTTTTGATATTTCACCTAAAAAATAAAGAAAGCGCTATCATATAAGTGCAGTTATTTTGCATATCAAATGAACTTTTAGGGTACTGAATAAACACAGGCAAGCGGAAATGACGTAATTAGTTAATTTGACACATGCAAAAAATAGCAATAAAGTTATATAAACTATGTTGATTTAACAGCCGATAGAACCTATAGAACCACAAGCCAGAGAAAACATCACATCTTATGGTCTTTTTTACGGAAATTGTCGCTGTTTTCCAAAAAAGTTTCAATTTTTTGAATACTTTTCGTTTGTTTTTCCGTACAATGAATAATACCAAAACTTTTTTTGGGAGGTATGTAAAATGATGTTACTTATATTCGCTGCTTTAACAGGTTATTTGGTTTTTTCTTTCAGTAAGGACAACCGCCGTAAAGCGCCAAAGACAAGCCCGCTGGTGACAGCTGCCGACACGACCAACATCATTGATTTAAACGCGATCCGTCAAAAACGCCGGATGCCGCTTTCATAATACGACAGCTGCCGCAGATAATCGGCAGCCTTTTTTTATTTCACTTCCAAAAATGACTATTATCCCGATAGAAATGAAACCTTTTGCCTCCTTTTTTCGTAGAAAATAAAAAAAGGAGTTTTTTATGTATCATTTTTATATTAAAGAGCGGATGTTTTCATTTAAGGATCATTTTCAAGTATTTAATGATGACGGAAAAGAGGTCTACAGGGTGGAGGGAAGCTTTTTTTCGTTTGGTGACGAACTGAAGCTGACGGATTTGGACGGCCGCACACTCGCCAGCATCGATCAGAAACTGATGTCTTTTGTTCCGCGTTATGAGATTTCTGTCAGCGGCAAGCCCGTATGTGAAGTGAGAAAGAAATTAACGTTTTTCAAACCGAAATTTGAAATTTCTCATCTCGGCTGGGAGATCACCGGTGATTTATGGGGGCAGGATTTCCAAATCACAGACGGCATGGCGGACCGCATGACCGTCAATAAAAAATGGCTGAGCTGGGGCGATTCTTACCATTTGCAGATTAAGAATGAAGAAGACATTCTCCTTTGTCTTGCGATTGCGATCGTTATTGATATGGTTCTATTTGAGGATGAAAATTAAAAATACTTATCGAAATATATTGACAATATAAAAAAACATACTAAGATTAATAGTAATACAGTTTATTCTGAATATGATGTTTCCTTATCAAGAGAGGTGGAGGGACTGGCCCTATGATACCCGGCAACCGCTGTTCAGCAGAATGGTGCTAAATCCTGAAGATAAGGTTGAGATTGCGGACGCAAGCTCTTCCCTATCCAAGGGAAGAGCTTTTTTTATATTCAAACAGGAAAGAAGGAATCGTGAATGTCACAGCAAAACACAAAACAGCCATTGAACACTCTTCTAAGAAAAAAACCGCCGTTTCGGGCAGATCAGGTCGGAAGCCTTTTGCGTCCGGCGGCTGTGAAAAAAGCGCGCTTGCAAAAAGCGGCGGGTGAGATCTCGGCCGAACAGCTCCGCCAGATTGAAAATGACGAAATCATCCGCATTGTGGAAAAGCAAAAGGAAACCGGCCTCAAAGTGGTGACTGACGGCGAATTCCGCCGGGCATGGTGGCATTTCGACTTTTTGGAAAATTTAGACGGAGTTGAAGCATTTACGCCGGAAAGCGGTATTCAGTTCCATAATGTACAGACAAAAGCGCGCGGCATTAAAGTGACCGGAGATATTGATTTTTCTGCTCATCCGATGCTTGACGACTATAAATTTCTTCACAGCATTGCCGGCGATGCCGTACCGAAAATGACCATTCCAAGCCCGAATATGCTGTTTTTCCGAGGCAAATTAGAAAAAGCGGCATATCAGAATGATTACAAACAATTTCAGCACGATGTGTCAAAGGCTTATAAAAAAGCCATTCAAGCTTTTTATGACGCCGGATGCCGCTACCTTCAGCTTGATGACACAGCATGGGCCGTTTTCTTATCAGAAGCGGGACTGCGTCAAATTGAAGCTTTCGGTACGACGCCGGATGAGCTGCGCCAGCTGTTTGCTGCATCCATTAATGATGCCATCGCAGACCGCCCTGACGACTTGACCGTTACGATGCATATTTGCCGCGGCAACTTCCAATCGACTTGGACAGCGGAAGGCGGCTACGACGCGGCGGCAGAAACGATTTTTGACGGGTTAGATCTGGACGGGCTGTTCTTGGAGTATGATGACTCGCGTTCAGGCGGCTTTGAACCGCTCCGTTATGTCAAACGCCCTGATCTTCAGCTTGTGCTCGGTCTGGTCACATCTAAGTTCGGCGAACTGGAAAGCAAGGACAGCATTAAACGCCGAATTGAAGAAGCTTCAAAATACGCCAGCCTGGACCAGCTCTGCCTCAGCCCGCAATGCGGATTCGCTTCCACTGAGGAAGGAAACCTGATCACAGAAGAACAGCAATGGGCAAAACTGCGCCATGTCGTCGAAATTGCCGGCGAGGTTTGGAAATAAGCAAATAATAAAGAAGACACGCTTGATGTCCCGAGCGTGTCTTCTTTCATTTTATAGAGGATCAATGCCAATCAGCATATCGACATCTACTGTAATCTCAGCAGTTTCCCTTGAGATAAAACGTTGAATTTTCTCTTCTGAATGTTTCCACGTTAAAGGCGTCATCTGAACCAGCAGGGTAAGGTCTGATTGAGATAAGGTCTTCGTATAACGCAGCCTCCTTCGCTCTGAGGTTCGGAAGACTGCTTGGAAACGGCTGACCGAAGAATCGTTGGTATACTTCCGTTTTTCGCTTCCGCCGAAAAAGAACTCTCTCACTTCTTTTAAGTAATCACGCCGCGGAACAACCTTGATCACTGCCCCGCCGTGTTTCAGAAGCCTGCTGTATTCCTTATAATTAGAAGGTGATAAAATCGACATAATCACGTCAAAACTGCTGTCGCCAAACGGCGTATCTGCCACATCAGCCACTGCAAAAACCGTATCCTCCCCGAACGCTTTGGAAGCGGACAGCACTCCTTCTTTTGAGATATCAATGCCTATACCCCTCACGGAATTCTCGGCTCGGAGCGCTCTGCATACAGCGGATACATGTGACCCCTCTCCGCATCCGGCATCCAGAACAGTCATCGGTTTTTGCGGAGATTGCAGGCAGCTGATGATCCCGGTAATCTCTCTGCGAAGCGGATCAAAGAATTTCTGTGTTTCAAAAAGCTCCCGTCTCGCTTCAAACAGTGCCCTTCGATACTGGCTTTTGACAGGCTTCGTCAGGAAATTCACATAACCTTGTTTGGAGATATCAAATGTATGCCCGCGTTCGCAAATAAAGCTTTTGTATAGGGAAACTGACATCGGCGCATGGCAAAGAGGACATCTGAATACTGATTGCCAGGCTTTCATCAATGCAGCGCGTTTTATTTTTTTATCAGACAAAAAAACACCTCATTCATTCGTTTTTAGATCAATGAAAAAGGCATAGATAAATAAACCTCGCACATTTCCTGAAAAATGAGATGCGGGCGGGTTTATTCTATTCATCTATACCTCTCATTATCTGTAACGAATGAACTGGATGATCATAGAGATGACTCCTTTTGTCTTTGTCTTTTGAGAGCTGTGCCCTCGGCTGTATTTTATCAGCTCTGATTCGTTTGCACAATTACAGAGAAGTTTTTCTAAAGCGGCCTTCGCAGCAAGAGCACGGCTTCCAAATTCCTTAAATGACCATTTACTATTTACATATATTTCATACCCTTTATTTTCTTTATTTATAATATAAATTTATTATTTTGAAAATATCTAAAAAGGTTGATTTTCAAAAATTGAAACGATAAAATACTGCTATCTCATGTTATATTGTTATTCTTGTATATGATCAGTAATATGGTCTGATTGTTTCTACCTAGCGCCGTAAAAGACTAGACTACAAGGAAGTTTGAATAAATTTGAACGAGTGAAAAGCGTATGACGCTGTCTTATTCTTTTCCTTTTTGCTCTTATTTTTCACACTTTCTGACATTCCGGAAATTGTGATGAATAAGAGCTTTTTTTATTTCCATAATAAACCTTATAGGAGTTGCTCACATGTATTTTTTATTGAACATTGTCGGCCTCATTGTTGTCATGGCAGTTGTTTTCTTATGTTCTCCTCAAAAAAGGAAGATTAAATGGCGTCCGATCATTATGCTTCTTGTTCTTGAGTTCCTGATGACTTGGTTTATGTTAGGAACAAAGGTCGGCGGCTTTGTCATCGGGAAAATCGGTGCGTTCTTTACATGGCTGATTTCTTGCGCCAGTCAAGGGATTGCGTTTGCTTTTCCGTCAGTTATGGCGAATCCGACGGTTGATTTTTTCTTCAGCGCCTTGCTGCCGATTATTTTCGTCGTCACCTTCTTTGACATGTTATCGTATTTCGGCATTTTGCCGTGGCTGATTGATAAAATCGGCTGGCTGATTTCTAAAGTGTCCCGTCTGCCGAAGCTGGAGAGCTTTTTCTCCATTCAGATGATGTTTTTAGGAAACACAGAAGCGTTAGCCGTGATCCGCCAGCAGCTTGCCATTGTGAACAACAATCGCCTGCTGACGTTCGGGCTGATGAGTATGAGCAGCATCAGCGGATCGATTATCGGCTCTTATCTGACGATGGTTCCTTCAACATATGTGTTTACAGCCATTCCGTTGAATTGCTTGAACGCGCTGCTGATCGCAAACATGCTGAATCCCGTTGATGTGTCGAAGGAAGACGATATTATATATGTCCCTTCGAAAGCGGAGAAAAAGGATTTCTTCTCTACGATTTCTAACAGTATGCTTGTCGGGATGAACATGGTCATTGTAATTTTAGCAATGGTGATCGGGTATGTAGCGTTAACGGCTGCGTTAAACGGAGTGCTCGGACTGTTTGTGCACGGTCTGACCATTCAAAAGATCTTCTCTTACATCTTTAGCCCGTTTGCGTTTCTCCTTGGGTTAAATTGGCATGATACAATGTATGTCGCACAGCTGATGGGAATTAAGCTCGCAACGAACGAATTTGTGGCGATGGCTGATCTCAAGGGACAATTGCAGGCATTACCGCCGCACACAATTGCCGTTGCGACGACATTCCTGACGTCATTCGCAAACTTCAGCACCATCGGTATGATTTATGGTTCTTATCAATCCCTGCTTGATGGCGAAAA
Source organism: Bacillus sp. YC2 (assembly GCF_019891195.1). Classification (NCBI taxonomy): domain Bacteria; kingdom Bacillati; phylum Bacillota; class Bacilli; order Caryophanales; family Bacillaceae; genus Bacillus; species Bacillus sp. YC2. Next base: position 781,104 of record NZ_JAHXDO010000001.1, read on the forward strand.
ATCATCCATTATCGGGAAAAACGTCTGGAAGCTGCTTGTAAGCGGAATTGCCGTTTCCTTATTAAGCGCGGCGATTGTCGGACTGTTTGTATGGTAAAACAGAAAAAGCGATACCACTCCGTTTTGGGGTGATATCGCTTTTTTTTATTGATAGACGGAAGCTGGCACGTGTACGTCGCGAATGCCCGCTGCGTAAGGACCCATGTCATATTGCCCGAACACAATGGCAATGCCGTCCTTCGTAAAGTAGAATGGCGTCTCTTTATTAAGAGAAATCTCCTTCTTCTTCACGTCAGGATAAAAAAGAGTGTCATGTTTTTTCATATAACTGTAAAGATAATCCTTCGTTTGATTTACCTTTGTTTTAGAATTCAGCACATTGTTCAGCGTAACCTGTTTTTTTGTCTTCAGGTCATAATTGTAAGTTTGAACGGCTGTCAGCCCGTGAGCACCGCCTGAGAAAATATAGTTCTCCGTTTGAATGCTAAGCTTGCCGCCTTGATTGTATTTCACCTGAAAGTCTGTTTGATATTCGGCCTTGTAGCCTTGTTTTTCAGCGTCTTTTTTATTTTTCACATATTCTTGCCAGGATGTCTCGATATACTTTTTGAAGTCTTGGTTGATTTTCTTTTCAAATGCTGCATTTCCGGTGTTTTGGACTTGAGGATACGTTAATTCCTTAACATGCTTATACGTATGGCTGGTGACGAGAGGCTTGCCGTTTTGTGCGGCTTGAGCTGAAGGCGCTGCGCCTCCAAACAGGGCGGCCAGCAGCACTGCTGCAAGCACAGCCGCCATTGTTTTACATATTTTCTTCATCACAATTCCTCCTTTTCTTGTACCGTTCCCTTTTTGAAAACGAGATACACTCTATAGACAGAGCAGAATGGAAAATTGTTTCTAGGTCTTCTTTCGCATTTTAGCCCATAAAAAAGAGACACGGATCATCCATGTCTCTTACGAAGGTCTTTGCGCAATGGCTTCATGAACCGCTTCAGCCAAATCTGAGTTGCCGAACATCTCCAAGACGCCGATGACGGTTTGATCGGGAATCGGTTCTGACTCCTCCTTCGGCGCCACAAGCTCCTCAACGGTTTTTTTCAGCCCCTCGTTTAAAGGCTGGCCGGGATAAGCCTTGCTGTAGAGCGCCATCGGGTCAAGATCGTGATTGACGCACCATTGGGCAAAGACTAAAATCATCATGTTTTCGTCGCGGCGGTAGTATTCTGCGAGCTGTTTTTCGTTCATGCTGCATGTCTCCTTAGCAAAAGGTGTTTGCCCTAAAGATACATCAGCATATGAGTGGTGTAAACTAAATCATGAAATTTCCCTGTCCCAATGCCTGTGCTCGGCTACGGCCTTGATAAATCGATCATTGTCATCTGTGACAAGGCCCGGGCCTTGTGCGGTTCCCGCAGCGAGTGTCAGCAGTTCTTTTCCTTCGCCGGCGGCACCGATTGCTTTGCAGTGGCTGAAGGCTTCGCTGACGAAATCTTTGGCCGCTTTTTGGGCTTTGAGGCTTTCAATGTTTTGTTTTCCGCCCGCGATATAGACGGCGTCGTACAATACTGAGTCCGCTGTCAGGAAGGTGGCCGCCGATTTGAGCTGGGTGCCGTTTTCTCCCTTAATTGCGCCTAAGGTCGGACTGATGATGTCGGCTCTGACTCCCGCTTGTTTGAATGCAAAAAGCGCCTGTTTCAATTCATCGTCGGCAAAGCCGTGATCAGCAAGAACGGCAATCTGTCTTGCGGCTGCCGTTTTCACCGTATTCGCTTGGCTTAAGGCCGGAGAACTGAACGTCTCATCAGAATCATGATCCTTTGACGGCGGGTTCACGCCGACCCCTTTTGCAATATGTTCGGCAAGCTCTGCGTCCACATTGCTGAATACATCAACCACCTGCTGCTGAACATCCTTGCTTTTCACTTTTCCGACCTCAAAACAGAATGCAGAAATGATGTGTTCTTTTTCAACAGGAGACATGCTGTTCCAAAACATCTTTGCCTGTGAGAAATAATCGTTGAAGCTCTCACTGCGCTGGCGGACTTTTCTGCCTTCGACTTTTTCCTGATAATGAACATAGCCTCCCTCTTCTTCTGTCGCCGGCGACGGATCGTTGTTTTGCAGGGAGTTTTTATGATAAGCGACTGGGCCTTTATTAATCGTCATGCGGTGATAGCCGTCATATTGGTTGTTATGGAACGGGCACACCGGACGGTTGATCGGAATCTCATGGAAGTTCGGCCCCCCGAGACGAATGAGCTGAGTATCCGTGTAAGAAAACAGCCGGCCTTGGAGAAGCGGATCATTTGTAAAATCAATGCCCGGCACGACATTCCCCGGGTGAAAGGCGACCTGCTCCGTCTCGGCGAATACGTTGTCCTGATTACGGTCAAGCGTCATTTTTCCGATCAGCTTGACGGGCACCAGTTCCTCCGGCCACAGCTTCGTCGGATCAAGAATATCAAAATCAAACTTGAATTCATCTTCCTCCTCAATCATCTGGACGCCAAGCTCATACTCAACTTTGCCGCCGTTTTCGATGGTTTCCCACAGATCGCGGCGGTGGAAATCCGCGTCTTTTCCGGCAATTTTCTGTGCCTCGTCCCACACGAGAGAATGAACGCCGAGCACAGGTTTCCAGTGAAACTTCACGAAGCGCGCTTTTCCTTTTTCATTGACGAAACGGAACGTATGCACCCCGAAGCCTTCCATCATCCGATAGCTGCGCGGGATACCGCGGTCAGACATCGTCCACATGACCATATGCGCAGATTCCGGATTATTTGCGACAAAGTCCCAGAACGTATCATGAGCTGTCGCGGCCTGAGGCATTTCATTGTGCGGCTCAGGCTTAAAAGCATGCACCAAATCCGGAAACTTAATCGCATCCTGAATGAAAAACACCGGGATGTTGTTTCCGACCAGATCATAGTTTCCTTCTTCCGTATAGAATTTGGTCGCGAAGCCCCTGGCGTCACGCACTGTGTCGCCTGATCCCTTGGAGCCCGCCACCGTTGAAAAACGGACAAAAACAGGCGTTTTCACAGACGGGTCCTGCAAAAATTTCGCCCGTGTATATTCGGTCATCGGTTCATACACCTGAAAATGCCCATGCACGCCGTACCCGCGCGCATGGACGATCCGTTCCGGAATCCGCTCATGGTCAAAGTGCGTCATTTTTTCACGAAAATGAAAATCCTCCATTAATGTAGGGCCGCGGACGCCCGCTTTCAAGGAATGCTCATCCTCTGATACACGAAGCCCCTGATTGGTCGTCATTTTTTTCCCGCTGTTATCGACCCGGTATTGTTCCAGCTGTTCGTTTTTTGTGTTTTCATTGATTCGTTTGTTTTGGTCTTTACTCATTTTCTGTCCCCCTGTATTCAATGACCTGACACTCTTTTACTAACCGGATACCCGAACCGTTTATGATATAAACGCTGATCATTGAAAAGCAAAAAAGAGAAAGCGGGGCGCTTTCTCTTTTCGGTAATCGTCATTGATCTGTTCTCCAGCTGATCAAAAGCGCTGAGGCCGTTTTCCGTGGTAATGAGCGGCATCCGGCAGCGGTCATAGATTTCAGGCATCGCAGAGCGGAAGCCGGTCGGATCGATTCCCAGCCGGCATCATTTTCCTTCAGATGCGGGTTGCTGCATCCGCGATAAACCCTGTCTTCAAATGCCGGCCGCCGCAGCGCCCCATATGCTTTCCTCTGCCGCATGTCACCTTCTGACAAAATAAAAAACCTAAACTACTACATACTCAGATAAGGATATCCGGGCTATAGTAATTTAGGTTTTGCCTGCTGGTCAGTAACAATCCTAAATAATTGATATTGATTTATACCAAAAATGGTATATGAAATCGATAATGTCAACGCTTTCATAATATGCATTTCTTTCTGTTCATTACGTTTGTTTCACAACCCTTTCAATGTGGATGGTTAAATAGAGGAGCTCGTCGCTTGTCAGTTTGCGGCCAAATTCTTTTTGAATGTACCGGTTAATTGTTTCAGTGCATTCATAAGCGTGATCGTACTTTTCTTTCACTGTTTTCAGCAGGAAATCATCCTGGCTTTTCATGCATGATCCGTTAAAGAGACGCTGTGCGAAAAATTTCAAATGGGTGACGAGGCGATAATAAAATAGAGATTCCTCATCATATTCTATACCGAAATAGTATTTTACGATACTCAAAATCTCCTGCATGACTTTTGTAATGTTAATGATATTCGGCATTTCCTCATTAAGCTCGGCATTGACGATGTGGAGCGCGATAAATCCGGCTTCATCCTCAGGAAGCGTCACACCGATTTTCTCCCTGATCATGGATAAGGCCTGCCTGCCGATTGCGTATTCATCCTTGTAGAGCCGCTTTGTTTCCCACAAAAGCGCGTTTTTGATATCCAGCCCTTTTTGATGGCGCTCCAAGGCGAAATGAATATGATCGGTCAAAGACACATAGATGCTGTCATTCAGTTTTTTTCCGAGCTGCATTTTGGCATAGCTGATAATTTCCTCTGACACTTCCATATTCTCAAGCGGAATATCGTATAAAAGGGTTTTGAACTTTTCGGACACATCTTTATTATCAAGCGTGAATATTTTTTCGATGCGTGTTTCATCGACCGGATCGCCCGTTTTCTTCTGAAAGGCGATTCCCCGGCCCATGATGACCAATTCCCGTTCCCCTTCATTTATCACGCTGATGACGTTATTATTAATGATTTTCGCAATTTTCATTCTCTTTCCCTCCCATCTTACCATTTACCTGCTACACTTTGATTGTACCTCCTTTTTGTACTAGGTCAATATCTTCAGGTCAATCAGCTTAACTCGCGGAAATCTTTGTCCAGCAATCAGATAAAGGTGCATATGATGTAGGGAAGAGTATACCGGAAGGAGCATGTGTGATGAAACGGTTTTCGAAGGAAGAAAACAGCTGGATGCTGTATGATTGGGCCAATTCAGCCTACTCGGTCATTATTATGACTGCGGTTTTCCCTTTATTTTTTAAGGCTTCGGCGTCAGACAACGGCGTCAGCGCGGCCGATTCTACTGCGTATTTGGGCTACACCATTGCGGCTGCGACTTTTATTTTGGCCATGCTTGGCCCCATTCTAGGAACGATAGCCGATTATAAAGGATGCAAAAAACGTTTCTTCACTTTCTTTTTTCTGACCGGCGTGGCTGGCACCGCCTTTCTGGCTTTTATTCCCGGTGAGTATTGGCAGCTGTTATTGGTCTGTTATACGATTTCCACGATTGGTTTTGCCGGCTCTAATGTGTTTTATGATGCCTTTCTCGTTGATGTGGCGGCGAAGGAGCGGATGAACTTGGTGTCCGCCCGGGGCTTTGGCTTAGGGTACATCGGCAGTACGATCCCTTTTCTCCTCAGCATTGCCGTCATCCTCTCAGCGCAAGCCGGTGTGATTCCGTTGTCTGCCGGCACCGCAAGCCGAATCGCCTTTTTTATTACCGCCGCTTGGTGGGGGCTTTTCTCCATCCCGCTTCTCCTCCACGTCCGCCAGCGCTATTACATTGAAAGGGAGCCGCGGCTTGTGATCAGCAGTTTTAAAAGACTCACAGGCACGATAAAACAGATCAGGCGGTACCGGGCGCTGTTTTTATTTCTTCTTGCTTATTTCTTTTATATCGACGGGGTCGGCACCATTATTACGATGTCCACGTCATATGGCGCTGACCTCGGCATCAGCGCAGCGAATCTGCTGATCATTTTGTTTGTCACTCAGGTCGTTGCCGCGCCCTTTTCGATTCTGTACGGGAGGCTGGCCGAACGCTTTAAGGGAAAAACGATGCTTTACGCCGGGATCGGCATGTATATGATTGTCTGCACGTACGCTTATTTTATGGATAATGCGCTTGATTTCTGGATTTTGGCAATGCTTGTCGCCACTTCTCAAGGCGGTATTCAGGCCCTGAGCCGTTCTTATTTCGCGAAGCTTGTCCCCAAGCAGCACGCCAATGAGTTTTTCGGCTTTTATAATATTTTCGGCAAATTCGCCTCCATTATCGGGCCGCTTCTGATCGCCGTTACCGCCCAGCTGACCGGAAACTCATCGGCCGCGGTATTCAGTCTGATTATTTTGTTTGTGGTCGGGATCGTGATTCTTGCTTTTGTCCCCGAAGAGACGGCATAAGAAAAAGCCTGCGTTCAAACAGGCTTTCTTTTTTACTTATTCGCTTTATTGACTTTGAGCTTCTTGCCTTTGATCGTCGTGTTTTTCATGACTTTCAGAACATGCGGCCCTTTGCCATTTAAGATTTCGACGTAGGAAGCGTTGTCCATGATGGTGATAATGCCGATGTCATCGGCCGTTACCCCGTCAATTTTGGCAATCGTTCCGACAAAATCGACCGCTCTGATTTTCTTCTTTTTTCCGCCGTTAAAGTACAGCTTCATGATGTCTTTATTTAACTGTTCGCTTTTGTCTTTTTTCATCACCGGGCGCGCGTTCAGTTTTTCTGTGAAAGCCGCTTTCCGTTCCGCTGTTTCTTCCTGAGACGGCGCCTCCCGCTTTGTGATGCCAAAGCCGATATAATCCTCAATCTCAGCCAGAAATCTCGTTTCAAACGGCGTGACAAACGTCACCGCTTGTCCCCGATGTCCCGCGCGGCCCGTTCTGCCCGTGCGGTGTACATAGCTTTCCTTTTCAAGCGGAATGTCGTAATTGATGACGAGACTGATGTTTTCGATATCGATTCCTCTGGCCGCAACGTCTGTCGCGATTAAATAGCGGAACTCGCCCCGCTTGAATTCGTTCATGACGTCAAAGCGGTCCTCCTGCACCATGCCGCCGTGGATTTTATCGCAAGGATATCCTAACCTGTCCAGCTCATCAGTTAACTGACTGACCCTTTCTTTTGTCCGGCAGAACATTATGCAGCTGTCGGGGTTTTCCGTGATAAGGACATCGCGCAGCAATGACGATTTATCCTCTTCTTTGACCCGGATGACAAAATGCTCGATTTCTTTCGTCGTCAGGCCCTCCGCTTTGATCTCGATCAGGTCCGGCTCTTTCATATACGTTCGGCTGAGATGCTCCACGTCGTCCGGAAGCGTCGCTGAAAAGAGCATGGTCACCCGCTCCTTCGGCAAGCGCTGAATGATCGCTTCCACCTGCTCAATGAATCCCATATTCAGCATTTCATCGGCTTCATCAATCACAAGATACGCCAGCCGCTCGATCGGAAGCGTGCCTTTTTCAATATGATCAAGCACACGGCCCGGCGTTCCTACAACAACATGGCTTTTTTGCTTCAGCTCCGTTTTCTGTTTTTCAAAAGAGGATTTTCCGAAAACCGCCGTCGCTTTGATCCGTTTGAAACGGCCGATATTCGTGATATCCTCCCGGACTTGCGCCGCCAGCTCGCGCGTCGGCGTCAAAATCAAGGCCTGCGGTTTGTTTTCTTCCCAATCTGCCAGCTCGCAGATCGGGATGCCGAAGGCCGCGGTTTTGCCGCTTCCCGTCTGTGATTTGACGACGAGGTCTTTTTTTTGCAGCGCGGCGGGGATGACATGCCTCTGCACCTCAGTCGGCTCGGTATATTGCAGACCTTCCAGCGCTCTTGCGATGTCGGGGCTGATAGAAAAATCTTTAAATTCGCTCATGAATAAACTCCTTCTCTGTCTAACTCCCCTCATTATACGCGAAACGCTGACAGTTTACCCTGCCGTTTTATGAGACGCTGTCTGGGGGCTGCTTTTTCCGCACGTCAAGCACGTCCCATTTGCCGCAATAGAAGCTTATGCTATTCTCCTGGTCATCCACATAATAGCGAAGCCGTTCCCACCCGCTGTCTATCGGGCTGATGTCCAGATAAATGTCGGTGATACTTTCGAGATCGTCCAGCCGGGCAGAGCACACGTCTTCAAAACGCAGCACGGCGTCATATTTTCCATCAGACAGCTTCAGCTCAAATACGGGAATTTTATCGTAATATTCGTTATATCCGGTATAGAAAGTAAACTCCGTTAATTCAAAACACCCCGGCGAATCCAGCCGCAGCCGGGCTGCTTTCTCATGTTTGTGCCACTCCATTTTGTGCCTCCTTATTGACAGCTGATTTGGCATGTCTGCCTTCTCCTCTGCCGCTTCATATTGACGGTCTATTTTGCCTGATCACATCATCCCAGGTTTTCTGTAAACGGCCTTGTTCACGGATAGGGAAAAAAATCCACTCCCCGATTTCCGCAGGGTTCTTTTTACAAAGCAGCCGTTTATATGCTTTCGGGAAAGACGCTCCCAAGCTTTTTTCCGCGGCGCTGAACTCTTCTTCTGTCATTCTGTTATTCCTCCCCCGTAAAAGCATGAAATTCAGTCGAGACAAAGGCCTCATTGCAAGCACATTCACACTGATGCAATCAAAAAATGAGATAGTACATGCCGGTTTCTTCATCCTATTAGTAGTCTGCGTAACGATAGCGGTTGTATTTTACTTCGTCGAGTCAAATAACAGAACCCCCGACCTTGAGTGAAGATTGGGGGTTAACTTTATATGATTATTGAACCATTTCATATTAAGAGACGAACTGCAAATCGACAACAATTCAACGCTTTATAAAGATAAACTATAGATAAATATTTAAAATAATACTTAATTTTTTCAAATTGCCCGCTACTCAGAAATTATATTGATTAATAATCTCCTTGCTTGCTCATGTAGTTCTAACTCTTGTTTTAATGCAGGATAGTTTTCTGAAATTATATTATTCATTTGAGAGTAACTTGGGTATAGTTCAAAAAAAGATTTTGATAATGAATCAAGTTGACGTTTTGGCAGTTTTTTATCTGCTAAAACATAACTTAGACTTCCAGTAATAAGCATAAAATAATCATAGAAATCTTCCACTGCACAAACTTCTTTATATTCTTCCTCTAATTTATCAATATCTGAAGGAAATGGTCCTTCTAATTCTCTTTTAATTTCCTCAAGATTGGCAATTAAATCAGTATCTAAATTGTAACGTTTATACTTTTTAATTATTATCCCTCCACAAAGAATTTTGTCTTAACTATTTCCTTTTCTTCCAACCATTATGCCAAAACGTAATAATTTTTCCGCTTCTAGTATAATACCCTCCTCTTTTTCCATTTTTGATTTTATAACCTTTTTTCCTGTTAGAAAGAACATGTTTTTGTCTTAGATGTTTATTAGATCTATAAAAAGCTCTAGCTGCATTTGTATATCTTTTTTTACTATAAGATCTCCCTTTCCAAACGACATGTTTCTTATGATGAAAATTTAAAGATTCCTTTGCACTTTTGAAAGTGCCTTTACTCCAATATCTAGTCGTAGAAGCCCACTTTCCGATCCTACTAGCAATTTTCAACCTTCCTCCACCTACAAAACCATATGCTGCGGCTTTTGCAACACCTCGCCAGCCCTTACCAGATTTATATGCTTTATAAGCATCATAAGCCGCAAAGCCGGCGTTAATGGCTAGCCACACCCAATGCCCATCAGGATCGACGTTCATGACTGGGTTGTTATTTCCGTATGCATACCCATTCTGATCCAATGAATCGCCGTCACTGCCCGGGTCTGGGTCAAGCGATAAAAATACCCCGTTTTTCGGCTCGTAGTAGCGGGCCATGAGATAGTACAGGCCGGTTTCTTCGTCGTATTGGTAGCCTGCGTAGCGGTAGCGGTTGTCTTTTACTTCGTCGCTTGCTTCGGTTTTTGTTGGATTTCCCCACGCGTCGTATTGATATTTGGCCACGGTTTTTCCGGTACTGTCTGAGATCGCGATGACGTCACCGTGTGCGTTGTAGTGATAGAAATATTTCTTGCCATTTTCTGTGTAGGATAACAGCTGGCCGCTGTCACCGTACGTGTATGATTTTGTGACGTTGTTGTCTGCGTCGGTTTCATACAGGACATTCAGGCTGTCTCCGTCGTAGAAGTAGTTCGTGACGCTTCCGTTGACGTTTTTTTGGATTCTGTTTCCTTTTTCATCATATTTGTATGTTGCGAACGGCTTGTCTTCGCCTTTTTTCGTTACGGCGGTCAGGTTGTCTTCCGCGTCCCACGTGTATGTGTATTTGCCGTCGGATGTGCGGTTGCCGTTTTTATCGTAGGACAGTTCTTCGTCATTCACCTTCGTCAGCTGGTTCATGATGTTGAATGATGCATTGACTGATTTGCTTGCGCCGTCCTTTGTTGTGGTGACGTTTGTCCGGTTGCCGAAGCCGTCGTACGTATATTGAATGACGGTGCCGTCTTCATGAGTTTCTTTGACGAGCTGGTTGAGCTTGCCGTATTCGTACTGCACCTTTCCGCCCGCCGAGCTGTCGATGACCGTGCGGTTTCCGTTGGCGTCATATTCATAGCTTTCCCGGAAGATGCTGCCGCCGTTTTTCGCTCCGATATGAAGAGAGCTGACGAGATTCCGCTCATCATACGAGAAGCTCGTGCCGACTTCGTTGCCGCTGATGAATGTCTGGACATTTCCGTTTTCATCGTAATCAAATGTATAGGCTGAAGTGCCGTCTTTCATTTCAATCATTTGATCAAGTTTGTTGTACGTAAAGCTGTTTGTTCCTTTTTGGCCGCCTTGGCTCCATGAGAAAGTTTTCAGCTTATCCGAATCAGCCGGATACGTCCAGCTCTGGCTGCCGTCGCGGTCGGTTAATTCGGTCAGGCGGTTTTTGTTGTCAAAGGTGCGTTTTTTCGTTGTATTTTGTTCTTTGTTTGTGACCGATGTTTCATTACCGTTTTTGTCATAGGCAAAGTTGTATTTTTCAGTACCGTTATATGATTTTGACTTTACCCGGTCTGTGCCGTCATAGGTCAATGAGACTTCATTGCCGTTGGCAGAAACGGTTTTCGTCAGGTTGCTGTTGGCGTCATATTCACTCTTCAGTACATTGCCGAGCGGGTCGGTTGTTTTGACGAGCTTGCCCATGACGTCATATTCATATTGATAGGTCTGGTCTGCGCCGGCCCGTATCGTTTTTGTCAGCTCATGGCCTTCCTTGTCATAGCTGTGAAGGATGGATGTGCCGTTTGACAGGGACAGCTTTGTCAGCTGGTCTGCCTGATCGTATTCGTAGGCGGTTGTTTCGCCTTTCGCGTCGGTTTCAGACGTTTTTTTGCCTGTCTCATCATATGCTGTTGTGCTGGCGTAGCCTAGTTCGTCTTCTTCTTTTGTGACATAGTTTCCTTTTTCGTCATAGGTGCTTTTCGTTAAGATGCTTCCTTCGATTAGTCGGATATCATCAAACCATGCCGTTCCTGTCGCGCTTTTTTGGAACAGAACGCTGATTTCGATTTTGCTGATCGGCTTTGTTTTCGGAATGACTGCCGCTGCGCGGTTCCATTCCTGTGTCCCCTGTGGGAATTTGGCGGTGTATACACCTGTCGTGCCGTCCGCATAGGTGACATTGGCTTGAAGTGCGTAATCATTGTCGTTCGTCAATTTAACGCCGGCGGCCTTGGACATCCCTGTCAGCGTGATATATACCGGTTTATCGTCTGCGTTTTGGCCTAATGTAACGGTTTGTTTTGCGGCCGCATTGGCTTGTGATGCATTTGTGCGGGAAGCTTTTAATGAGCTGTCATCATCGAAGCCTTCATCAAGGTCGGCGGCGGCTCCGCTTGCGCTCCAGCTGTCTGTTTTGGCAGTGAAACTGCTGTTTTGAACCGGGTTATAGCTTGACGATACTTCGCCTTTTTCCAGCTGAACCTGATCAAACCAAGCTTTTCCTTTGCCGTCCTTGTCGTTATGATCCACTTCCATATAGATGACGGCTTTTCCTGCATTGGCCGGTGTTGTAAAGGTGATCTGCCGTTTCGTCCAGTCATTTTTTCCGGCTAATGCGCTGGATTCGTTGTGAATCCATTGAATGCGTTTTTGGTCTTTGTCACGCAGATCAATGTTAAAATAGGCTCTTGCTTTCGTCAGATCTGTTTTGATCTGGCCGCTGAGTGTATATGTTGTATTCGGTTCAAGCTGTACTTCCTGTGTTGCGGACGCATGGCCGTGCTCCGTTCCGGCAGAAGCGGATTGAGATGTAATTTCCAGCGCTTTTTGCCCTGACAGCGCGCCGCTTCTTTCGTTTACCGCCGCGATTTTTCCGCTGTCCCTTGTTGCGGTGAGGTTCCAGCCAAGCTTCGTCCCTTCAAAACTGCCGTCTGTCAGTAAGCTCGCTGATGCCGCCAGCTCTTTGCTTGATTGAATGACATTTCCGTATTTGTCATAAACAGCCGCGGACGAAGATTTTCCGCTTTGATCCGTTTCAGAAACGGCATCAAGCCCGTCGTAAGCGATATCCGTGACGTTCCCCTCGGTATCTTTCATTTTCGTGACGTCATTGTTTTTGTTGTATTCATACGTTTCGGTGCCGTAGGCGTCTTTTACGGCTGTGACGTTGCCGTCTTTATCATATTGATAGCTTTCTGTCGCTTTGCCGGTACCCGCATCGTTCGGATCGGTGTCCTGAATGACGTTGTTGCCTTCGTATACGGTGTTGGTCGTGATTTTCAGCCCTTCGGCGTCATCGATCACCTGAATCGGGTTGCCTGCCTCGTTATAGCCGTACTGCACTTTGCGGCCGTTCGGCTGCGTCATCATCAGCGTTTTTTTGTCAGCGTCATAGCTGTAATCGTACGTTTCTTTTTTCGCATTGATCGCTTTTTCAAGGCGATGGCCGTTGTATTGGTATTCAGTGAACAGCGGTTTATCATCTGTGCTGTTTGCGGAATACTGCTTGACGAGGCGACCTTCGTCATCATAGTCATAGCTTGTGACGCTGCCGTCAGTATCTGTCACCTTTTTCAGAAAGTTTTTTTCATATGAATACGAAATCTTTTTGTATTTCGGCCCTGTGAGAGATGTGACATGGCCGTTTTCGTCGTAGTCAAAGATCAGCTTGCGTCCTGATGCGTCTGTTATGGCTGTTAGCTGATTTTTGTCGTTGTACTGGTATTCAGTCGTATTGTTGTGTCCATCAACGACCTTTTGAAGCTTGCCGCCTTTTTTGCTGAAATACGCATTCGTTTGATCCTTCGTTTTTAACACAAATTGATCGCTTGTTTCCGTTAACTCAAGATAAACCCCTGTCGGCGGCTGGTAGGTGCCGTCGGATTTCTTCGTGAAGACATGTGTTGTCGCATCTTCATCAATATAGATGGCTCTGCCGTCCTCAGAAAGAATCGACGTTTCTGGATCAGCATACCAACCTTGGCCGAACATATGGTCAGAGCTGTCAAGGCTGTTATGGGTCCGCGACAAGCCAAGCCCCGGCCCGCGTCCGTCGATCGACATATCTTCTTCATTGACGATGACATTCCCCGTTGCGCCGTTCAGCTGTCCGTCCGGAATGTCAATGATGGACCAAAAATCTTCCGTTCCGAGAAATTCCGCGCCTTCGTGAAATGTGGGATTAAAAGGTGCGGTCGGAACGGTGTCACCGTTTGCGTCATAAGCGGTAAGTGTAAAGGAATAGTTCTTCTTCCCTTTGTAATTGCCGTTTGCGTTCGCATAAACAGGCGAGGGATCAAGCGCCAGCTCTCCGCCTTTTCCGTCTGTGTGAAGCTGGTATTTGCCTGCTTTTATCTCATCGGATGACGGCCAGATGTTTTTGTTTTGGGTCGTCCAATGATCGGTGTCGCCGACATCGAATGATTGATAGTCTTTCCCGTTATAGATATTGATTTTATAGCCTTTGGCGTTTTTGACTTTATCCCAAATGAGATTGACATAGCCTGTTTGGCTCGATTTTGTATTCGTATAGACATAGCCTGTCAGGTTTTTCGGCTTTGCGATATCAGGCAGCGCCGGACTTGCTTCAGGTGACGAAATCGCTTCTCCGTCTTTGTTATAGGCAATGACTTTAAACGCGTAGGTTTTCCGGTTTGCATCTCCCCCGGCGTTTTTATAAACGGGACCCGGGTTGATCGGCAATTCCGCGCCGTTGTTGTCTTTCAGGTGAAGCGCGTATTTTCCGGCGCTGATTTCCGCTTTTGTGGGCCAGATCTTTTGGTCTTTTGTCGACCAGGATGTTTTATTTCCGAGGTCAAGGGTTTCAAAGCCTTTACCGTTGTAGACTTGAATTTTGTACCCCGCAGCGCCTGATACGGCTTTCCAGGAAAGATCAAAGTAGCCAGTGGCGTTATTGTTATTAAAGCCTTTTGTGGTTGGTTTCTGAGCTCTGCCCACATTCGGGATGACGGGCTTTGCGGCCGCTGACATTGCGCCTTCTCCTTGGTCAAACACCGCGCTGACCGCGACCCAATAGTTTTTGCTTGCCGGATAGCTGCCTCCGGAATTTTTATACACCGGTGACGGGTCAAGCGCCAATTCACTTCCGCCTTTGCCGTCTGTATGCAGCTTGAATTTTCCTGAGTCGATTTCCGCTTTTGTGGGCCAGATGTTTTTCCCCTTTGTGCTCCAAGAGGTCACATTGCCGACAGGAATGGCTTGATATTCTTTTCCGTTATAAAGCCAGACTTTATAGCTTTTGGCGCCTTCGGCTTTTTTCCAGCTGATATTGAGAAACCCGCTCGAATCACCGTTGTGATACGCTTTGACAGACGGTGTATCCGCCTTCGGAATCGTATATGTGACTTCGATGTATGGTTTTTTGTCGGAGTTAGCTGAGGACATCAGCTTTTTCCAATACTCTTTTCCGTTGCCGTTTGCGTGGAGCTTAAAGCCGTAATTCGCTCCGCCGCTGTTCCACGACTTGACTGCGGAGGTGACATCGTAGCTGGCCCATTGGCCTTTATAGACCTCGGCTTTGCCGATGTTTTTGGAGCCCGGTTTGTTTTTCCACGTGACCTTGGCATTGTCGTAATTGCTGTTTACGGTATCCAGCCAAAGCCCGGTCGCTTTTGAGCCGTAATAGGAATGGGCTGTATATGCTTTGAGCGTTGCTTTTGTAACCGTCATATTTTTAATCGGTTTTAGATTATCGAACTTCATAAACGCATAGTTCGTTCCCGTTGTGCCGTCATAATAGCCCGTTTTCAGCACGTACGCTTTTAATCCGGCGTCCCATTTCTGTGAGGCGGCGGAGTAGTTTGTCGTCGGGTAAGCGCTCATGACAAAGGTATCGGATGACACGGATACGGATGTCGACGGGTCAATAGATACCGGATAGACCCGCTTGGGATCTTTCAGCCATTTTTCATCGGCCGTTACGTGGAGTAAGTAGCCTTCGTTGTTTTTCTCAAGTTTGAAGCTGACGTCATCTGACCGGCAGACCTCGCCGGACTTCTCGTCTAGATTGGAATCAGTCATAAAGGGCTTCGGCACGGTATAGATGACTTTTTCTTTGTTATCAGAAAACGCGATAGAGCCGTCTTCCTGTTCTTTTGCTTGTAAATCGGTTTTGATTTGAAACGTAAATGAGTTATATCCTTCATATTTGTGAAGGACGAGATCTTCTTTGATATTTTCGTTGAATGTGTAGGTTTGTAAGTCAATGTCAGGAAACACTTGCTGATACGTAAGCTCGTTACTGTTTTCCTTCACTTTTGCTGAGGCATCTGTCGGAGTAATTGCAGCCTGATCGGGGCCTTTTGCGCCAGTTAATGAGTATGCGAGCTTATGATCATCGTGTTCAAATGTAGCGTACAATCCGTTCTTCATTTGTTTCAGAAAATCGGAATGCAGCACTGTATTTTCCGTCTCGACTTCCTTTGAACCGGTTTTTAATTCAGGGGAGACTTCTTCCCAGTCCGCATTCGCAGTTTCTTTTGTATGAATGGGCTCGGTGTAGACTTCCTGCTTATACACACCGTCTCCTTCATAGAAAAGTTTTGAATGTTCAGTTCTTTCAGACGTGATCTCACCGTCTTTATTGATATCTTTTTGATCAAACGGCAGCTGTTCGTCTGATTTTTCCGCCGGAAGATCTTTTTCCGGGTCTGCGGCCGGAACGGCGGCTTTCTCTTGCTTGTCATTTTCACGCGTTTCTGCCGCAAATACATCGGCAGGTGCGATCGAAATTAATAATGCCGCCGCAAGAGTGCCTGCTAACCAGCTTTTCCACTTGTTCTTTTTTCCCATTTTCATATGTCCTCCTCCTTCTTTTGTAACATAGACTTAATAATAGTAATCTCGCTGAAATCCTTTATCAATATATTTCTAGGTATTTAAGGTTATTTTAAGGATAGGAGGAATATATATACTTTTACTCACACAAAAAACCGCCGCATCTTGGCGGCGGTTTTCTCGTATTACGGATAGCGTAAAGTTGAATTTTGCGCTCCGGCGTAGGATTGGGCGTAATTTTTGGCATCCTGTGATGACAGCGTGCTGTAGCTGTAATTTGTTTTCGGGTTCCAGCTGGTGAGCGGCGATTTTGGCGCTTTCAGAGTCGGGAATGAGCCGATATCGGTAAACTGTGCCGTGCCGTAGTCATCTATCATTCCTCCTTTTTCATTTCCATTGCCAAAATAGTTGGCTTCTGAATAGACGGTTGCGTTTGTATGAATGGTAAAGCCTAAATTGAAATTGGTAATATAATTGTTTTTAGCATGAAAATAGCCGTATCTCATCAGTCCCGGTGAGCGGACATAGACATTATTAAAGTAGTTATTGGTGATCGTCATATGCGGGTATCCGATGTAATTCCGGCCTTCGTTATCGTCGTTCGGATATCCGAGAATAACCCCGTAAAGGTGATCCGTGAATTTAGAGTTAGAAAGGGTGACAAAATCCGCTTTTGCTCCGACGTAAAGAAGCTTTCCTAAATCATCGCGGTTATTCGGATTATAGCTGTGCCCTTCAAACCAAACGTGGTCAATCCAGTAATTCTGCCCGTTCGCTATGTACATTGGGATGTCGTTGTTGCCTTTAATCGCGGCATTATGGCTGAGGATGAGGTTTTTAAAAATCACGTTGTTAGAGTTTGAGCCCGTTGTTAAGTAAATATTGGTGAGTCTGTGGCTGGTGTAAGAGCCGATGATGGTTTTATTGGCGCCGACTGTCACAACGGCTTTTCCTGATGAGGAGATGTCACCTGTAATGACGATGGTTTTGCGGTCAGTGCCGCCCGCATTGTTTTTCAAATCATTGAGATTGCTGACGTATACGACGGAACCGCCTTGGCCTCCTGATACGGCAGATTTTGATTTTCCGTTATGATCCTTCGCATTTCCCGCAAAGCCGGTAAGCCCCTGCATGACATCCGGATAGCTTGCCGCCGCTTTGGCCTGCTTTGGAGGGGAATATGAGGTTGCCAGACAGAGCACAAGCACGAGGATAATGCCAAAAACGAGTTGACGCGCCTTTCTTATCATTCAATACAGCCCCTTTAATCTCTCAAATTGCAAACACAGGAAATATTATACATTCATCACCCACTTTTTCCATGATCTGTATGTCATCTTTTCTGTCAGTTGACTAGATAGCTGAAAAGCCCCAAAACACAAAGAAAAGGCAGCCGCTTTGGCCGCCTTACATATGAGTGCTTTCTTTCTTAACAGGTTTTTGTTTCTTTACAAGCGTCAGCGCCATACCCGCAAAAATCATGACAATGCCAAGTGATTGATAGAGATCGGGACGAAAGCCGGTAAACACGGTATCCAGCACAATCGCCACAGCCGGGTCGAGAAAAACGATGATTGAAATAAATCGGGTGGACAAAAAACGCAGGCTGTCAAAAAACAGCAAATACACAATCCCGGTATGAATGATCCCAGTAGATACAATCATGATCCAGTTACTGTGCGACAAATGGGAAAACGATCCAAAATGGATAAACGGAAGCAAGATGACAATCCCCAGTCCTGTCTGCAAAAAGGTGACGGCATAAGGGCTGAGGCTGTTGATGCCTTTCCCCAGCAATGTTGTAAAGGCGTAAAAAAGAGCGGCCAAAACGGCCCAAATGATTCCCGAGCCCATCAGCTGAGCCAGCGACGTATTCCCGCTGATTCCGGAGATCAGCGCGGTGCCCAGAAAGCAAATCACAATCGAGGTGACAGACATGACACGCAGTTTTTCACGGTATATGACGCTTCCGAGGAGAAGGACAAGAACCGGGGCCAAATGATAAACAGAAATCGCAATCGTCACAGACGTTTCTTCAAATGATTTGAATAAAAACACCCAATTAAACACGAGAAAAAAACCGCAGGCCAGCGTTTGAAAGACCTCTCTCCGGCTCCACTTTTCGGTACGATACTGCCCCGTTGCAAACCAGCAAATCCCTAAAAATAATGTGGCGCAGAGACACCTGACAAAGACAAGCTCAAACGACGGCACATTTGTGTGTTCTGAGAAAAAACCGATTGACCCGAAAATCACCATGGAGATGACCATCTTGATCACAGCGGTTGATGTTTGTTTAGATTGTACAAGCTTCTGCTGCATACGTATATTCTTCCTCCATACATCATATCGTTAACTGTTTATTCAGATAACGATTTTCAGTCCATTGTACTGGAACTTGGGGAAGAAATCATCCTATTTTTAGCATTTCATTAAAAAAGCCCTGCCTAGGCAGGACTCTTTTTTAATGAACGATCAATACAGGACAAGGAGACAGTTGTGAGACCTTGTGGCTCACGCTTCCGAGCATCATTTCTTTAAATCCGCTGATTCCGCGGCTTCCGACGACAATCAGATTGAAATGCTGCTCTTTCGCTATGTTTAAAATTTGATGCGCAGGCTCACCTTGGACATACAGGCCTTGAGCCTTTACTCCGCTCTCAGCCGCTTTCTGTTTTGCATCTTCCAAAATGGCTGTTCCTTTTTGTTCGACTTCATGCTTGATATCTTCAATGAAGTTTTCAGGAACATATACAATTCCGGTTAAGGCTGAGGTTGAGACAACGGCCTCCCGCCCTGCATAGAGGATGGTGAGTTCAGCCTGCTGTTCTTTTGCTAAATGAATAGCTGCGTCCAGCGCTTTGCTGCTCATTTCTGACCCGTCTACTGCTGCAAGTATTTTTTTAAACATATGAATCCCGCCTTTCTGCTTTTATTGTCCTCCTCTTTTTGCTGAATGTCAATTTTGTTGGTCTGCCGTAGAACATTGAAAAAAGCCGCCTGTTTCTGTTTACAGACTTTCTCCATTTGTAGAAATAACGTCTTTGTACCAGTGAAAGCTTTTCTTTTTCTTCCGTTCAAAAGTGCCTTTTCCGTCATTGTCCCGATCGACATAGATGTAGCCGTAGCGTTTTTTCATTTCTGCGGTTGAGGCGCTGACGAGGTCAATCGGCCCCCATGACGTGTAACCGATTAAGTCGACGCCGTCGGCGATTGCTTCTCTTGCTTCTATTAAATGATCACGCAGGTAATTGATTCGATAGTCATCCTGAATGCCTCCGTCTTCCTCCGGCTGATCTGCTGCGCCGAGGCCGTTTTCTACGATGAACAGCGGTTTCTGATAACGGTCATACAGCGTGTTCAGGGTGATACGCAAGCCTTTCGGATCAATCTGCCAGCCCCATTCAGATGATGTCAAATGCGGATTTTTCACGCCGCCGAGAAGATTCCCCTCAGATTGCGCCAGATGCTCCGGGTCTGTGCTTGCCGTCATTGACATGTAGTAGCTGAAGCCGATGTAATCCACCGTATGCTCTTTCAGCAGCGCCTCGTCTCCGTCCTTCATCTCGATCGTAATTCCGTTTTCTTTAAAGAAACGCTTCATATAACCCGGATAGCTTCCTCTCGCCTGCACATCAGAGAAGAAAAGCGTGCTTCGCTCTTTTTGCAGGGCTGCCAGGACATCTTCTGGCTTTGGCGTCATTGGGTATGTTGTCGTCGCGGCAATCATGCACCCGATCTTTGCATCAGGGATGATGTCATGCCCCGCTTTTACCGCCAGCGCGCTTGCCACAAATTGATGGTGCGCCGCTTGGTACATCGTGTTTTGTTTATTTTCTCCTTCTTGGAACACAAGACCGCCGCCTGTGAACGGAGCGTGAAGAACGACATTGATTTCATTAAATGTCATCCAATATTTCACTTTGTCTTGATAGCGGGTGAAAACAGTGCGGGCGTAGCGTTCATAGAAATCCACGACTTTTCGGTTTCTCCAGCCGCCATAGTTTTTCACGAGGCCGAGCGGCATTTCATAATGAGAAATCGTAACGACAGGTTCAATATTGTATTTTTTCAATTCATCAAAGAGACGTTCGTAAAATTGCAGACCTTCTTCGTTCGGTTCTTCCTCATCGCCGTTCGGAAAAATCCGCGTCCACGCAATAGAGGTGCGGAAGGCTTTAAAGCCCATTTCAGCAAACAGCGCGATATCCTCTTTATAGCGATGATAAAAATCAATTCCGTCATGATATAAATTCAGCGCGTCCTCTGATTCATGAAACGGAGACATGATGCCGTCAGGGGAGACATCCGCCGTAGAAAGCCCTTTGCCTCCTTGTCTGTATGCTCCTTCAACTTGGTTGGCCGCAACTGCGCCGCCCCATAAAAAACCTTCTGGAAATCTCTTCATGTTTTTTCACCTCTTCTTTAGGATAACGCTAAAAGCGCTTCGTTCGGCTTGACCATGCCGCTTTCCTTCACAGCTGTAAATGCATATTGTTCCGTGTTGGTAATGATGACCGGCGTCATCAGATCGTAACCGGCCGCTTCGATTTGTTCGATATCAAAGGTGATCAGCAAATCTCCGGGTTCGACCTTATCGCCCTCTTTTACGTGTACATCAAAATATCGGCCGTCCAGCTGGACTGTATTCAGCCCGATGTGAATCAGCACTTCCGCTCCCCGGCCGCTCGTAATGCCGATGGCGTGCTTTGTTTTAAATACGGTAGTAACCTTTCCCTGCACCGGAGAAACGGCCGAGCCTTCTTCAGGAAGAATCGCAAACCCTTTCCCCATAATTTCACCGGAAAACACGCTGTCGTTCACTTCGCTTAACGCTTTGACTTCTCCTTTAATCGGACTGTGAATGATTTCACCGCCAACCGTCATGTCCGGTTCGCCAGACGCTTTGACGGGGTGATTTTCTTCCGTCTGAACATCTTCAAACCCGATGATAAATGCCGCAATCATCCCGGCGGCAAACGCAATAACAATCCCGATCAGCGCGTAAATAAATGTCGGCCCGATGAAGATCGGAATACTCGGAAGACCGGCGTTTCCTCCGACAATGTAGGAGGCCACACCCGTAAAGCCGTAAAAGGCTCCGCCTGCCGCCCCGCCGATCAAGGCAGCCATAAACGGTTTTTTCAATCTCATGTTCACACCGTACATCGCCGGTTCGGTGATGCCCATCAAAGCCGTAATACTTGTCGTAAATGCCAATGATTTAAATGTTTTGTTTTTTGATGTGAAGAAAACCGCAAATGACGCGCCGGCCTGTCCCATATTCGCCAAGAACATCGCTGGAAGAATATAATCATGGCCGTTTTGCGCAATGTTATTGATCATGATCGGCACCAATGCATAATGCATGCCCGTCATAATAATCAGTGAGAATGTACCGGCAAGCAGAATCATTGCAACAATGCCTGCGTGATCGAATAAATAATTCACGCCGACAGAAAGATAATCCCCGAGAATCGCCCCTAAAGGACCGACCGTGATTAACGTCGCAGGCACGACAATCACCAGCGTAAGCATCGGAACCACAATCAGCTTAAGGGAAGCCGGAGTGATCCGATCAATCCATTTCTCCACATAAGACATCATCCAAATCGCCAATATAATCGGAATGACCGTGGAAGAGTAAGTGGCAGCGGTTACAGGAAGCCCTATAAAAGAGATGCTTTTCCCTGAACCGAGCAATGCGGTCAAATCGGGGTGCAGGATCGCCCCCGCCACCGCAGCCGCCACGTACGGGTTACTGCCGAATTTTCTCGCCGCACTCACCGCAAGCAGCAAAGGCAGGAAGTAGAACGCCCCGTCGCCGACAGCCGTAAGAATACTGTGCGTCTGGCTCTTATCCGACATCCAGCCGAATGTCACCGCTAACGCGACAAGCCCTTTTATCAGCCCCGCCCCGGCAATAGCCGGCAGAACCGGGGTAAATACGCCGGAAATCACATCAAAAATGGCACTCAGCACATTTTTCTTCTGCTTTGAAGCTCCGTTTGCGCTTTCATCACTGAGCCTGCTGTTTTCCAGCATCGCTTGATACACCTTCGGCACATGATTTCCAATAATGATTTGAAATTGCTCGCCGCTGATATTTGTCCCCATGACACCTTCCGTCTGCTCCAAACCGCTCCGATCGGCTTTCGCATTGTCATACAAGTTAAAACGAAGCCGTGTCATACAGTGGATGACGCTTTGAACATTCTCCTCGCCGCCCACAAGTTGTAATATCTCTTTCGATATTTTATGATAGTCCATGAGTATACCTCCTTAGAAATGGGGGGAACTGCCGGACGAAAGGTGGCCGCCTTTCTCCGGCTTTTTTTACGAAAATACGCATCACCTCCAAAAAAGGGTATAAAAAAAACCTAAACTGCGCAGATCACGGGGGTGCTCCCTGTCTGACGCAATTTAGGTTTTGCCTGCTGTTGCAGTAACAATCCTATGGTTGATTGATATTGGTTTGTAGGTATACTTTAGCACTAGGTTTTTAGGATGTCAACGCTTTCATTTTGAAAAATAAGAGGGTTTTGCATATTTTATTAGAGATGGTTTAGGTGAAACAACTAACATTCATTTAAAAAGTGTTTCTAATTTGTTATTCCAGGTATTGCCCGTTTCGGTTCATGAATATACTCTTGCTTCATTGCATAGTCAGCTCTTGACAGGCGGCATCACCTCTTATGTGAAATCGGGTATCATAGACATTAGTTATATGATGGATTTATTTGAATTGTTAGGCTAGAAGAATACTTATCTTATAAAGTCATATAATACAGTCACTTACATAGCCCTAAGTTTAGCTTCGATTTTAAAATACATGATATAACCGAGAGAAAAGAAGCCGTACAAAACAACTGCTCCCTCAATAGTGACTAGGGTTAATTTTAACAGACGTGTGTGAGGAGGAGGCCAAAAACTAATATTGATGCTGAAGCTGAGACAGTTAATACCTTGGCCCTATAAACCTTGCTCATTCCTGCCCTTTTTCTCTTTAATAAAGGCTTCAATATGATTAATTGCTTCCGAAAAATTCTCTTTAAATTCATGTTCCCATACTCTTAAAACATGCCAACCGATTTCTTGATAATAAGAAGTTACTTCTTTGTCTCTTTCTTTATTTCTCTGTAGTTTTTTATCCCAATAACTTGAATTGCTCTTTGGTTTATTCCCATGAATACTGCAGCTATGCCAGAAACAAGAATCAATAAAGATCACGATTTTGTATTTTTTTATAGCTATATCTGGTTTGCCAAAAAGAGATTTAACATTTCTTCTGAACCTTAAGCCTCTTCTCCATAACTCTGAGGCAGCTTTATCCTCTAATTTAGATTTGGATTTTATAGCCTGCATGTTTTTTCTTCTTTGTTCTTTTGTATGAGTATCACTCACTGACTTAACCTCTCTTATGATATATTTTATATATCAATTCCCTATTTCATGGGCAATAATCGTCGATTTTCCAAAAATAAAACTTGCAACAGAAGCCTAAAAAAGGGTATGCTGCTATAGAAAGAAACGCTGGAAGACAGAAAATTTACATTTCCCACGAGTAGAAAGAGTTGAAAGAAATGAATAGCAAGAATAAGATGTTTAAACTGGTTGATCTATTTGCTGGCGCTGGAGGATTAAGCAAAGGGTTTGAGCAAACTGGCTGTTTTGAAACTATTGGAGCGGTAGAAATAAATAAAGCGGCTATTGAGACTTATGTTTATAACCATGGCGGAAACAGAGACATCATTATTCGGCCGGACGGAAGTGATATCAGTGATATCACTAAAATTAATTTTCGAGAGTGGAAAGAGAGCAAAAACATCGATCCTAATTTATTAACAATTATAGGCGGACCTCCTTGCCAAGGATTTTCCAATGCTAATAGGCAAAAAAATTATATGATATCTGGAAATAATCAGCTTGTTATCGAATTTTTCCGTGCTATTGATGAGATTCGGCCAGCTGCATTTCTTATGGAGAATGTACCGTCAATGAGTTCAAATAAACATAAATTTTTCATTACTCAACATTTAGATAATTCCCGCTTTGCATATAGCTCTTTAGAGCATTTAACTGGTTTATTTAACACTTCAAAAGAAAGTTTGATTAAAAATAAGTTTTTAATGGATGATAAGATAACCTTAATGGAATCAACCACATTATCACTAAGTAATATTTATAAAAGAATTATCAACGTGCCAATTCTTCCAAAACCAATAATTGAGAATCATAACTTCTTATCCCGTTTAAAAAGTATATCAAAAAAAATTAGCAAGACAGAAGATATACCAAGCTTGTCACTAAAAAAAGAAAAAAAAGATATTACTCAAATTATTGAGTTGCTTAATCAACAACTGAGAATTCTCCATATTGATGGGGACAATCTAAACATTAAAGATATAGTATACCGCGGAAAGTCAGCGCTCCAATTGTTGCTTAAAGCAACTGCGGAATTTGATATATACGCTAAAGAAGATATCTCTAATTTAACTAGTTTAAATCTATTACTGTTAAGAATAAAAGAACTAAATGATGAAAAAATTAAATATAAGCTTTATTTAGATGATACAAATAAAGATAATATTAAAATCATTGCGAAGGTTTGGTCTTATAATATAGTTAAATATCTTGAAACAGCATTCCGTCATATTGGATATAGTACTGATTTGGGAGTTTTAACAGCTTCAGACTTCGGCGTACCGCAGTTAAGAAAAAGATTTATTATACTTGGTGTTAGAAATGATTTAATTGAGAATAATCCTAAACTGCCCGATGCATTGGTAGATTTAACACCATTTACAGTAAGAGATGCAATTCAGGACTTAGCTGAGATACCACCCCTTACAGATATGGAAAAGATTAAACCTTTAGATTATTTAGAGTCTGAAGGACAGGTTTCGCCTATCCTTCGTTATTTCAGAAAAGATGCTGATAAAGGGTTGATTGATAATCATATAAATACTGAAAGCCGTCAGCTTAGTAAAACCCGTTTTAAAGCAATACTTCACTCAAACGGGAAGAATTTCCACAGTCTTAACGATGAGTTAAAAACTACCTACTCTGATGTGTCAAGGACACAGAATACAATCTATTTAAGATTAGACTATAGCAAACCATCTCCTACAGTCGTTAACGTGAGAAAATCAATGTGGAGTCATCCAGAAAAAGCCAGAGCAATAAGTATACGTGAGGCAGCCCGTCTGCAATCATTTCCTGATAATTTCAAATTTAAAGGAACAAAAGATCAACAATATCAGCAAGTAGGGAATGCTGTACCGCCTTTGCTCGGACGTGCAGCTGCTGAGGCTTTACTAAAGGCTATGGGAGTTAAGCCTATTATCTCACTTAAAAATGAATTATTAGATTTAGAATAATCACAAGCTTGACGATAAAACCAATATATCGTCAAGCTTTTTTGTTCTCTTACAAAGCAGTTTAGTAAGGTGTATGTTTTTAAAAATTAACCTCTTAAAATAAACTCATTTTGTTATATTTATATTAATATTAAAAAAACAGGAGGAATTATGGACACCATTCTAACACGACCATCAGCTGCACCAGTGCTTCAAGCACTAAGATCAATAGGTTATAAAGCAAAAACTGCAATTGCAGATATAGTTGATAATGCAATTGATGCACAAGCCTCAAAAATTAAATTACACTTTGAATATGACAAACTTAATGGCTATATCAAAATTAAAGATAATGGGAACGGCATGAGTGAAGAAGAAATACAGACCGCGATGAATATTGGCTCAAAAGATCCTAGAGCTAAAAGATCGCTAAATGAATTAGGCCGTTTTGGCATGGGATTAAAAACAGCCTCATTTTCATTGGGTAAACGCTTAAGTGTTATAACAAAGAAAGATGGTGTATACCATGAGAGGTGCTGGGATCTCGATTACGTATCTGAATGCAACGAATGGAATTTATTAACTTATATACCTAGTCCAGTAAAAGAAATAGCAGGAGAAATTAACAGATCTAGTGGTACTATCATAATAATAGATAAACTTGACCGTTTTATGCGCAGTAAAAAAATACAACGAAAAACTTTCTTTTCAAAAACTGCTGAAATCCAAAAACATCTTGAATTTGTTTTTCATGACCTTATAGGCAATAACAAGATTAATATTTCTATAAACGATATTAAATTAACTGCTTGGGATCCCTTTATGACAAAACATCCTTCCATAATTGAAGGAGAAGAAACAATATGGAAATTAGATGGGTATAATATGAAAGTCAAATATACAATACTTCCTCATGCCTCAAAACTTAATCAAACAGAATTTAAAAGGGCAGGCGGAGAAAAAGGATGGAGAGATCACCAAGGTTTATATATATATAGGGAAAATCGTTTATTACACTATGGAGATTGGAGAAACCTTTTCCCTAAGAATACTCAATCTCAATTAGCTAGAGTCCGAATTGACATTACAAATGCAGCGGACTCCGATTGGCACGTTGATGTAAAGAAGTCGATGGTTACAATACCTGAACAAGCTATAAAAATCCTGCGCCCAATCGCCAAAGAAGCAAGAGATATTTCTAGAGAAATTTATTACTTTAGAACACAGTCTTCAATAGTCGGCGGCAATATCAAAGGCAGCTTAAATACATGGGAACAATCTGGGAAAGACTCGGAATCCCCCTTTGTTTTAAATAAAAGTCATCCAATATACTTAGAATTATTAAAGCAGTTAAATGAAGAACAATCGCGGATGTTGAACTTTTTTTTGAAATTAATTGAAATAGGTTCACCTGTAAATATTATAGCAGTACCACAATCCGAAGAAGAAATTTATAATTTTACAGATCAACAGTTAGAAATGGTCCAACGATTTGCTGATACAATGATTCAACTTGGTCTTTTGAGTACAAAAAAAGAAATTATTGAAGCACTGATGACTCAACCTGGTTTTGAGATGCTTAATGAAAACACACTGAAATATATGCTAGATAAGGAGGGCAAAGAATGAATATAGATTTTAATTTATTGGATTTTCATTTTCAAACAATTCACTCCAGTATGGAAGCAAACGGGCATAATCGAGACGAAGCCGCCGAAGAAGCTTTTGAGTATGCTTTAAACATTCTTAATATAAAAGAAATTTCTCAAACCGAGCAAGAAAAAGTAAAAGCAAAAATCTTTTTCAAATACAAAATCGGGATGGAGTTACCCAATAAAATTAGTGTTTTGGATGGTAAGAATAAAGATAACTGGTATTCACCATCGAAGAAGTCAACTTTTTACTTTTGGAATCGATATAGAAGATATTTACAAGATAAAAAGCAATGGGATTTTGAAACTGTTTATTCTATTGATAAATCCACTGATAAAATACTAGAGTTCCTTGGTAATCCGAAAAACCCGAGTCCTTTTGACAAAAGAGGGCTGGTTTTAGGATATGTTCAATCAGGAAAAACTGCAAATTTTACAGGTCTCATTAATAAAGCATTCGATGTCGGTTATAAATTAATCATTGTCCTAGCAGGAATTCATAACGATCTGCGGACTCAGACTCAAATAAGATTAGAAGAAGAAGTTGTAGGTAATCGTACAGATGAGAGAGGGTGCCCTGTTGGCGTAGCTGAAATAAGACAAAATAATGATGACCATATTGTTGGAACATGGACTACCGAAAAACATGATATATCTGCTCGCATGACACCTCGTGTCTCTCATCTTAATAAGCCAACTTTAATGGTTGTTAAAAAAAACAAGTCAGTATTGGAAACACTTATTGAACAATTGATAAACCATAAAAGACTTTATCAATTAGATATACCTGTCTTAATTATCGATGATGAAGCTGATCAAGCCTCAATTGATACCGCAGACAAAACAAAAGAAGAAGAACCAAAAACAATTAATAAATTAATTAGACAGCTATTAGATATTTTTCCGCGCAGAAATTATGTCGGTTACACCGCTACTCCTTTTGCAAACTTGTTAATCGATATAACTTCTGAAACAGACTCTGAAGGTAAAGATCTTTATCCAAAAGATTTTCTAATCGGTCTGCCAAAACCAACAGGGTATTGTGGACCTGAAGAGTTTTTCAATACTGAAGAAAATGCTAATTATAGTAAGCCCAGTTTAATTAAGCATCTAGATAGTGATGAAGAGAAACTTATAGGATCAATAAAAAAAGTAGATGACTTTGAAATACTTGATGCTGTTCCAAAGCAAATGAAAAGAGCAATCTTATCATTCTTAATTACTATAGCAATAAGAAATCTAAGAGGTCAGAAAAAAAAGCATAACTCAATGCTCATTCATATCTCAAGATTAAAGGGTGTTCAATCCTATATTAAAGATGTAATTGCTAACGAATTCGCCTTATATGCAGATTCTATACTGTACGACCCGAACAGTCCTATATTAGATGAACTAAAATTAATTTATGATCAAGACATAACTAAAACATCAGCAGAGTGGGATATCAATACCAAGACCTTTGAATGGAACACTGTATTGAAAGAAATCAAACAAAACATTATAACTGTACAAGTATTTGCAATTAATGGCGACAGCAGCGATGCTTTAGATTATCACCGTTATAAAGAAGACGGTCTAAATGTTATTGCAATTGGAGGAGACAAGCTTTCGAGGGGCCTTACTCTTGAAGGATTAAGCATTACATACTATACCCGCAATACTCTTATGTACGATACATTAATGCAAATGGGCCGCTGGTTTGGATATCGAGAAGGTTATATAGACCTTTGCCGTATTTATACTCCAAAGAAAATAGCAAACCATTTTGAACATCTAGCTATTGCTATGAAAAAGTTGCGTGAGGAATTTGATTATTTGGCAGAAAAAAAGAAAACACCACTGCAATATGCGGTGCGCATGTTAAGTCATGAAACAATGCGGTTAACGAGCGTATTAAAAATGAAAATGGCGATTATTTATAACGCTCGTTTTGATGCAAGTCTGCAACAGACAAGAGTTTTTGATGCTTCTGAAACTTTCTTCCGAAAGAATATGAAAGCTGTGTCTGATCTTATTTCTAACCTTAGTTTTTCTTCAATTACTAGAAGAAAATCTTTATATCACTTAGCCAGAAATGTAAACGCACAGATTATATTACAATTCTTTCAAAAATACCAAACTAGTGAGCATGCAACAATAGTTAAATCAAAATTACTTTCAAATTATATAGCTTTAGCTAATAGAGAAAATAGCGAGCTGAAAAATTGGACAGTAGCAGTATTTGAAGGTCAAATGTCTGATCATATTGTACCTCCTCAGCCGGTTAAATTAGGAAGTTTATATCTATCAAATACCGTTATGCGTGGTGAGAGAGCACATGAATACAATAAATCCAAAGAGATTGTAGATATACGGGCAATTGTAGCAGATAATCAAGAATTTCTTGATTTAGACCCAAAAAAACTTGTTCCCGCGAAATCAAAGAGAAAGATGCGTGAAGAAAGAGACGAAACGCAAGGTTTTCTAATGATTTATCCTTTAAATCCAAACGTCAAAATATTTAGCGATTTAGAAATAAATTTCAACGAAGAATTAGTACCGATAGGTGTTGCCCTTTCCTTTCCCGGGACTAATATTGATGATGATGAAGTCTATCAAATAAACGGCACAATACCACAGTTTTAAGGAGAAAGCTAATGGTTTCAATAAAAAATGAATTTAGAGAAATGTTTAATGAGTCGTCTCAACCAGTTGAAACTTCACCATTAAAACTAAGACTTGTTTTAGTCGATCCTGTTGCTATTTTTGCAGGAATTAATCCAAGTTCAAAACAAAGAGTCTTATTTATTACTGCTGGTAAAAGAGCATGGGAGAGAGAACATATTACCTCATTACCTAAGTGGAAAGGCATGACTATAAGCTTTGATTTCCACTCCAAGATTGGACCTTTTGAAAACGAATATGTTATAGCTATCAGCCAAGAGAAAGGGTATGACGCAGAAGTATTTATATCAGTTTTACAAAATATTCTAGAAGTAATCGCTCTAAAAACAGAAGCAGAAGAATTATATCCTTTATTATATCGCACTCTAGATAAGTGGAAATCTTTCTTTTCTAAAGGCGGATTTAAAAAATTGACAGAAGAACAACAAAAAGGACTTTTCGGCGAACTTTACTTTATAAAGAAATGGATTGAGCAAAACCCTGGAATTCCTCCAACTTTAATAAATTGCTGGGAGGGTCCCTTAACAGGGCGTTTAGACTTTAATCTGTTACAACACTGTATTGAAATAAAAACAGCAACTGAAAAAATAGGTAAGAGTGTGAAAATTTCCAACGAGAAGCAATTAGTCTTAACAGAGGCTACTCAATCTATTTACTTGTATGTCTGTTTTATTGAGAATAGCCGAACCCATGGTACATCACTTGATGCCATGGTTAGTACTATTAGAGGCTTAATTGAAGATATGTCTCAAGAAATATTACTGATATTTAATGAACTTCTTATAAAGGCCGGTTATCGTGATGGCGAATATGATGAGGACCTCTTTGTAGTTAACAGCGTTGAAGTTTATGATGCAAATGAGAAGTTTCCCCGTATCTTGCCAGAATCTCTTCACTCTGCAATATCTCACGTTAGTTATTCTATAGATTTAAAAGCTTGTGAAGAGTTTCGCTTGGAAGAAAGCCTTTCCTACAATATACAATAACGGAGCTGAATATTATATGTTAGAAAGACAGCAAGAAAAAATTTTTTTAAGTAATCTATTAAATGTAGTACAAGAAAAAGCTATAAAAGAAGGAGCTTTTCAAAATGTTTTCCTAAATGAAATGCTAAAGTACATTGAAAGTGAAAATGACCCGAATATTTTATACCCCCCTTATAAAAATACTTATAAAAATATTTTAGTAAATGCATATTCTAATATTAGGGAGGAAAGCAGATTACAGCTATATGTAGTAGATTATGATGGTGAACAAAGTGAAGATGAGATGCTGACTATAAACATGTCTGAAATAAATTCTATTGCTGAAAAAGCAAAACGTTTCTATACAAATGCTAAAACGCTTTTCAACAATATAGATTCATCTCAAGAATCACATTCTCTCGCAAAAACGATTATAGATAATGAAATAAATATAATTGATATTATAGTGGTAACCAACAGGTTTTACAGATCAAACAAAATGGTGAAATTAAACATTCCAGATATTAATGAAGTTCATGTCCATGTATGGGACGCTGAAAGGGCCTATCAACTATACTCCGCCGACAATGGAGATCAGCTAACTTTTATTGATTTAAAAAATCAGTTTGAGGAAACTTTTGAGATGATGTATGTACCGGACAATACAGATAATAATTTTGATTGTTATATTGGCTATATCCCTGCAGAACTATTAGCTAAAATCTATAATTTTTGGGGGCCAAAATTGGTTGAAAGAAACGTTCGTTCCTTTCTGCAAGCACGTGCACAAACAAATAGAGGGATTAGAGATACACTCAAGAATCCAGAGGAGCGCAAGATGTTTGTAGCCTATAATAATGGGATATCTTCTGTAGCTAGAAGCGGTGACATTGAAAGATCTGCAGAGGGCATCAACCTTTATACTATTAAAGGGCTTGAGGGGTGGCAGATTGTAAATGGCGGACAGACTACTGCTTCAATTCACCGAGCTTATTTGGAAGGTATTGATTTAAGTGATGTCTACATACAAACTAAATTAACAATATTAAAAGTAAACAGTGACAGTGAAGATGAGCGAATTAAATTAGAAGATAATATGGTTGCTAAAATATCTGAATTTGCCAACACTCAAAACAAAATTAATAAATCTGATCTTCTGGCCAATACTCGCTTTATGTCGGAGATTGAAATGTTCTCCAGAAGTACATGGGTACCTGTACATGATGGGCGTAAAGCGGATGAGAAATGGTATTTTGAACGCACTAGAGGACAATATATGGTTGATGTCAACAGATTCAAGAAAGATAAAGGATCCAATAACTTCAAAAAACAAAATCCTTCAGACAAAGTACTTTCTAAAGTGGACCTAGCAAAATATTTTATGTCTTGGGAGGGCTATCCTTACATTTCAAGTAAAGGAGGAGAAGCAGCTTTTAAAGAATTCATGGAATGCAATTCACATTATTGGAAAACTGAAAAAAACGAAGAGGATAGAAAAAGTTTAAATTCCGATGAATATAAAGAATTAATAGCACGAGTTATTATTAATATGCGAGTGCATGAAATTGTATCCGAACAAAAACTTAAAGGCTACAGAGCTAACGTTGTTTATTATTCTGCAGCTATTCTGAAAGAAATATATGGTGATCAAATAAGCCTTATTAAAGTTTGGGAAAATCAAAGTTTATCAGATGTTTGGAATCCTATTATTACAACTATTGCGAACGTCACTTTAAATTATTTAAGGGATTCTGCCGGAGATCGCAATGTTACACAATGGGCTAAACAAAAAGCTTGTTGGGATGAATTCAAAAAGGCACATAAGTCAACACTTCAATATCTAAGATAGATATCAATATAAAAAACTCTTTTACGTATGACGAAAGT
Source organism: Bacillus sp. YC2 (assembly GCF_019891195.1). Taxonomy (NCBI): domain Bacteria; kingdom Bacillati; phylum Bacillota; class Bacilli; order Caryophanales; family Bacillaceae; genus Bacillus; species Bacillus sp. YC2. The sequence continues at coordinate 813,657 of NZ_JAHXDO010000001.1, forward strand.
TATCAACGTAAAGGAGTTTTTTAATCAAAATAACGTTTTTGATTAAATCACTTCACACCCCAAACAGCCTCACCATCACCACTCAACACACTAAACGTCATTACATCCTTCTCCCGCGCAGAATCCCACTCCTTCAAAAAAACCCCGTCATAGCTCACACCGTTTAATACGATTTGTGCTTTGTAGTCCCCGGTTTTTTTCCATGTTCCGGTCATTTCCCCGGAAATGGTGCCGTTTGTGTTGAGGCGGACGATTTTTGGGGTTTTGATGGCTGCTGTGATGTCTTTTCCGTGCTGGATGAGTTTGTAGGTTCCGGCGGCGGCTGTCTTTGATATGTTTTCCGGTGATTCTCCTGTATAGCGGTAAGGGGCAGCGAGCGGCCAGCCGTCTTTGTTCATGTACAGCTGGTGGACTCTGACTTCGTGCTCTTCGCCTCTGTTCGGGAAGCGGGTATGAAAAATCAGATAGGTGCGTTTTGTTTTATCGTCGTAGAAAACGGAGTTGTGGCCCGGTGAGACGTAGCCTGTGCCCTTTTCGGGTTGTGCTGCGAAGTTGTAGCTGCCCATGAGTTTGACGCCGTACGGTTCGATTGCTTTGTCGTCGAAAAAGGTGCCTTCTTTTCCTTTGGCGTCTAGCATGTTATGTCCTGCGGCGTCATAGTACGGGCCGTTCGGGTTTTTGGAGCGGGCGGCGCGTATGTTGTAGCCGCCTGTTGCATCAAGGCCGCCGAATGACAGATACAGATAATAGTATTTCGTTTCCGGATTGTAGCTGATGTAAGGGCCTTCGATCCGGCTGTGATGTCCGCCGAGCAGTTTTTTCCCGTAGCCTTGGTTCGGGAGCGGAAAGCCTGTTTTCGGATTCATTTCTAAGATAAAAATGCCGCCTGAGTAGGAGCCGTATACCATCCAGAGCTTGCCGTCTTTATCAAAAAACGTTTGCGGGTCGACGACGTTCGGATGGATGGCTGCATTGTATGTCGTGCCGTCTTCGCTTTTCCCGTCCATACCTGATTTCAGAAAGACGCCTTTATTTTTGTAGGGGCCTTCTATGCTGTCACTCACGGCAACGCCAAGAGCGGATCTTGGCGAATCTCCTTTACAGGCGTTGTAGTACATATAAAACTTGCCGTCCGAAAGCTTAACGACGTCCGGCGCCCATAATGTATCAGACTGGGCCCAGTCGAAGGTTTCTTTCAATTCTGCATAGACGTTCGAAATCAGCGGGTTGTTGTTATTGACGCTTGTCGAAATTTGCTGCCACTGCATCAGGTTCTTTGATTTTGCGGAAGCCAAATGCGAGCCGAATACATAATACGTCTCTCCCGTTTTGATGACGGACGGATCATGGACGCTGACTTCTGAGAATACCGGATGCCGGGCTTTTGCCTGCGGCAGGGTAAACCCGATGACGGCTGCTGTGATCAGGCACACGCAAAAGAAGCTGGTTTTCATTTACGGACATCTCCTCGCTCTCCTCTTTTAATAAAATGCTTTCAAGACAACGTTCCATTTTATGACGCAGGCAGCGGGAGTATGTGAAAAAATGCTGCCGGATTCTTGATTTATCACTGCACTGCGATAGCAAACTGATTTGTGAAAGGCTGGAAAAAAAGTTTTGACTTCTGATGCATAAACACTTAATATAAAAAACAGTTATTAGTTATCAGAATATTTAAGAATTGAGTGAAGCATATATGACCTTACACAAAGACCGCCGTATCGGGCGATTGTCCGTCCTTCTTCTGCTTCATGAGTCTGAAGAAAGCCAGCAGATCAGCCGGCTTGAACGTGACGGCTGGAAAGTCTGTCTCGGCAAGGTAGGTTCAATGGATGCGCATAAAGTAGTAGCTGCAATTGAAACCGCTTCCAAAAGAGGCGGAGTGATTCAATCAGAGGGGTATCGGGAATCACATGCACTGTATCATGCGACAATGGAGGCCTTGCACGGAGTGACCCGGGGCGAAATGCTGCTTGGCTCGCTGCTTCGGACGGTCGGCCTCAGATTTGCCGTATTGAGAGGGAATCCTTATGAGAGTGAAGCCGAGGGCGATTGGATTGCCGTTGCACTTTACGGAACGATCGGAGCTCCGATTAAGGGGCTTGAGCATGAAACATTCGGAGTAGGAATTAATCACATATGAAACAGCCCATAGATCTTAGACGATAGGGGGCTATGCGTGAAAGTTTATTTTCATGGCATAGCCCCTTTTTGCATGGGCGCTTTATCAAAGTAAAGAAAAAAGGGGTTGAAATGATGGTAACGTTAGACGGTTCCTCACTGACAACCGCAGACGCCCAGCGTGTGCTGTTTGATTTCGAAGAGGCTGCAGCTTCCGCAGAAAGCATGGAGCGCGTGAAAAAAAGCCGGGCGGCAGTGGAACGGATGGTTCAAGAAGAAAAGACCATCTATGGCATCACAACGGGGTTCGGCAAATTCAGCGATGTGCTGATTCAAAAGGAGGACGCCGCGGCTCTGCAGCTGAATTTAATTCTCTCCCACGCATGCGGCGTCGGTGATCCTTTTCCTGAATCTGTGTCGCGGGCGATGCTGCTTTTGCGCGCTAACGCCCTCCTAAAAGGCTTTTCCGGCGTGCGGGCTGAGCTGATTGACCAATTGCTCGCGTATTTGAATAAACGCATCCACCCCGTCATTCCCCAGCAGGGATCGCTGGGGGCAAGCGGGGACTTGGCACCGCTTTCTCATCTCGCGCTGGCGCTGATCGGGCAAGGTGAAGTCTTTTTTGAAGGCACCCGGATGCCGACGATGGCCGCTTTAGAAAAAGCAAAGATAGAGCCTGTCGTACTGACCTCTAAAGAAGGGCTGGCGCTGATCAACGGTACGCAGGCCATGACTGCGATGGGGCTTATCGCTTACATCGAAGCAGAAAAGCTGGCCTTTCAATCAGAACGGATTGCGAGCTTAACGATTGAAGGCCTTCAGGGCATTATGGACGCGTTTGATGAAGACATTCATGCCGCCCGCGGCTATCAGGAACAAATTGATGTCGCAGAACGAATCCGCTATTACCTGTCAGACAGCAAACTGACGACAGTCCAAGGCGAACTGCGGGTCCAAGACGCTTACTCGATCCGCTGTATTCCGCAAGTTCACGGCGCGTCCTGGCAGACGTTAGCATACGTGAAGGAAAAATTAGAAATTGAGATGAATGCAGCGACAGACAACCCGCTCATTTTTCATGACGGGAGCAAAATCATTTCAGGCGGAAACTTTCACGGACAGCCGATCGCGTTTGCCATGGATTTTCTGAAAATCGCAGCAGCCGAGCTTGCGAATATTTCCGAGCGCCGTATTGAACGGCTTGTGAATCCGCAGCTGAATGACCTGCCGCCCTTTTTAAGCCCTCAGCCCGGCTTGCAGTCCGGAGCGATGATTATGCAGTATGCGGCGGCCTCCCTCGTGTCGGAAAATAAAACGCTGGCCCATCCGGCAAGTGTGGATTCCATTCCGTCATCGGCCAACCAAGAGGACCATGTCAGCATGGGAACCATTGCTTCAAGGCACGCCTATCAAGTGATCGCGAATACAAGGAGGGTGCTTGCCATTGAAGCCATTTGTGCGCTTCAGGCGGTGGAATACCGGGGCATAGAAAACGCATCCACGTACACGAAACAGCTGTTTCTCGAAATGAGAAAAATCGTGCCGTCCATTCAAGAGGATCGTGTTTTTTCCTACGATATCGAACATCTGAATGAATGGCTGAAGAAGGAATCCTTTCTGCCGGATCAGCATCACCAAAAACTGATGACAAATTAAGGGGGACGAACAGATGACTGACGTTAAAAAATTAATCCGCGCCAACCGGGGCACTGAACTTGAATGCTTAGGGTGGGAGCAGGAAGCCGTGCTTCGCATGCTTCGAAATAACCTCGATCCGGAGGTCGCGGAGAAGCCGGAAGACCTGATTGTGTACGGCGGAATAGGCAAGGCCGCGCGAAACTGGGAGGCTTTTCACGCCATTGAGCGCTCTCTCAAAACGTTGAAAAATGATGAGACGCTGCTTATCCAGTCCGGGAAACCGGTCGGATTATTCCGCACGCATGACCGCGCGCCCCGCGTTCTTTTAGCCAATTCAGTTCTTGTGCCGAAATGGGCCGATTGGGAGCACTTTCACGAGCTTGAGAAAAAAGGCTTGATGATGTATGGGCAAATGACGGCCGGCAGCTGGATTTATATCGGCTCGCAAGGCATCTTGCAGGGCACGTATGAAACCTTCGCTGAGCTTGCGGGACAGCATTTCGGCGGCAGTCTGAAGGGAACCCTGACGCTGACGGCAGGACTTGGCGGAATGGGGGGCGCCCAGCCGCTGTCTGTGACGATGAATGATGGCGTCGTCATTGCCGTGGAGGTGGATGAGAAGCGGATTGATAAACGGATTGAAACAAACTATTGCGACCGTAAAACATCGTCAATTGATGAAGCCCTGCTTTGGGCCGAAGCCGCCAAACAAGCCGGAGAGCCTTTATCAATCGCCCTTCTCGGCAACGCAGCAGAGGTGCATCATGAGCTTCTGAAGCGCGGGGTCAGCATTGACATCGTCACCGATCAGACATCGGCCCATGACCCGTTAATCGGTTATATCCCGGCAGGCTATTCGCTCAAAGAGGCAGATCGCTTGCGCCATGATCATCCGGACCTATACGTGACCCTTTCCAAGCAAAGTATGAAAAAGCATGTGGAAGCCATGCTCGCGTTTCAGGAGAAAGGGTCGATTGTCTTTGATTACGGCAATAATATCCGCCAGGCGGCCAAAGATGAAGGCCTCGCCGAAGCCTTTGATTTTCCGGGTTTTGTCCCTGCTTACATCCGGCCTTTATTCTGCGAGGGCAAAGGGCCGTTCCGCTGGGCCGCTCTCTCCGGTGATCCTGAAGATATTTACCGTACGGATGCGTTATTAAAAGAGCTGTTTCCGGAAAATAAAGCCCTTCACCGCTGGATTGACATGGCGCAGAAAAAAGTCACATTCCAAGGCTTGCCGTCACGTATCTGCTGGCTCGGCTACGGAGAACGGGAAAAGATGGGCCTCGCTATCAACGAATTGGTCAGAAACGGCGAGCTGAAAGCACCGATTGTCATTGGAAGAGACCATTTGGACTGCGGGTCTGTCGCCTCTCCGAACCGGGAAACCGAAGCGATGAAAGACGGCAGTGACGCGGTCGGCGATTGGGCCGTGCTGAATGCGCTTGTCAACACGGCGTCAGGCGCAAGCTGGGTATCCTTTCACCATGGCGGCGGCGTCGGCATGGGTTACTCTCTCCACGCCGGTATGGTCGCAGTCGCTGACGGCAGTGACCTTGCCGAAGAACGGCTCGCCCGGGTTCTGACAAGCGATCCGGGAATGGGCATTATCCGCCATGCGGACGCCGGATATGAAAAAGCATCTCAAGTCGCCGAGGAACAAGACATTATGATTCCGATGAAAAAGGAGCGGTAGCATGCCGAAACAAATTGACACGATTCTCACCAATATCGGCCAGCTTTTGACGATGGAATCTAGCGGCCCGCGCGCAGGCAGAAGCATGCAGGATCTTCAAGTCATAGAAGATGCCGTTATCGGCATTCACGATCAGCGCATTGTCTTCGCCGGAACGAAAGGAGCTGAGGCGGGATATGAGGCTGACGACATCATCGACTGCGGGGGGAGGCTGGTCACCCCCGGCCTCGTCGATCCCCATACCCACCTTGTGTTTGGCGGGTCACGCGAAAAAGAATTAAATCTGAAACTCCAAGGCATTTCTTATTTGGATATTTTAGCGCAAGGCGGCGGCATTTTGTCCACGGTGAAAGAAACGAAAGCTGCCTCCGAGGAAGAATTGATCGAAAAAGGGCTTTTTCACCTAGGGCGCATGCTGTCATACGGCATCACGACAGCTGAAGTGAAAAGCGGGTACGGACTCGACAAAGAAACGGAACTGAAACAGCTGATCACGGCTAAGAAGCTTCAGGAACGCCAGCCGATTGACCTTGTCTCTACCTTTATGGGGGCGCATGCGATTCCTCCTGAAGACCGGGACAGCCCTGATGAGTTTCTGAACCGTATGATCGCCCTTTTGCCTAAAATCAAAGAGAAACAACTCGCCCAATTTGCAGATATTTTCACAGAGACGGGCGTCTTTACAGTCAGCCAATCACGAAGGTACTTAAAGAAAGCGGCCGAAGCGGGTTTCGGGCTGAAAATCCATGCAGATGAAATTGACCCGCTCGGCGGCGCGGAATTGGCGGCAGAATTACACGCTGTCTCGGCCGATCATTTAGTGGGGGCATCGGATGAAGGCATTCAACAGCTTGCTGCATCAGGAACGATCGCCGTCTTATTGCCGGGCACGACTTTCTATCTTGGAAAACACACGTATGCCAGAGCGAGAGAGATGATTGATGCGGGAGTGCGGGTCAGCTTGGCAACCGATTTTAATCCGGGAAGTTCACCGACGGAAAACCTCCAGCTGATCATGTCGATCGCCGCACTTCATTTAAAAATGACTGCTGAAGAAATTTGGCATGCCGTAACCGTTAATGCCGCTTACGCCATCGGTAAAGGAGAAGAGGCCGGACAGCTTAAAGCCGGCCGTTCGGCTGATCTCGTCATCTGGGAAGCGCCGAATTACATGTATATTCCATATCACTACGGCGTCAACCACGTACACCGGGTCATCAAGGATGGGAAGACGGTTGTCACAAGGGAGGGAGCGGTTCTTGGATAAATATCCTTTTCTCAAAAAGGCCGGCTCCCTTTTCAAAGACCGCCATGTGACAAAAGTGGGCGATCTGACGGAGACATGGACGGGGCAAACGATCAAAGGGCCAGCCTTGATCGGCGTCCCCCTCTCTAAATCATCCATCAGCCATTCCGGCGCATGCTTTGCCCCCGGCGCGATCCGCCGGGCGCTGGGCGGTATATCCGCTTATTCCGCAGAGCTTCGGGATCATGTCACAGATCATCTATATGATGTGGGCGATATTGATATTCATGTCACGGATATTGTGAAATCGCACGAGCAAATTTATCACACGATACATGACCTTCTGACGGATCAGCCTGATTGGGTGCCGTTTGTGCTTGGCGGCGACAATTCGATCAGCTATTCCACCGTAAAAGCCATTGCACAAACGAAAGGAACGACGGCGGTCTTTCAATTCGACGCCCACCACGACGTCCGCAACACCGAGGACGGAGGGCCGACAAACGGCACGCCTTTCCGGCGCCTTTTAGACGAGAAAGTCATAAACGGCCAAAACCTGATCCAGCTTGGCATCAGAGAATTCAGCAACAGCTTTGCATATGAAGAATATGTGAAAGCGCATCAGGCGGATGTACACACAATGGAAATGATTCGCGATAAAGGGCTTGTCCAAACCATTCAAGAGATCTTGCCGGCTGTTCAAAAAAGAGCGGATTCCATTTTTATATCGGTTGATATGGATGTGTTGGATCAAGCTCATGCGCCTGGCTGCCCTGCGATCGGACCTGGAGGCTTGTATACCGAAGAACTGCTTCAGGCCGTCAGGTTTTTAGCACAAGAAGCCAATATTGCAGGGATTGAAATTGTGGAAGTCGATCCCACACTCGATTTTCGCGATATGACGAGCAGAGCTGCAGCTCACGTCATATTGCATGCGTTAAAAGGGATAAAATTGTCACATTAATCGTGATGTCCGGCAGACGTGCTTGGCTGCCGGGACATTCTCATGTCATGTAAAAGGGGGAATCACGTTGGATGTTCATAAAGGCAGCGGCACTCAATTGAAGCGCACCATGAAAAGCAGGCATTTATTTATGATTTCATTGGGCGGCGTCATTGGGACGGGGCTGTTTCTGAGTACAGGTTATACATTGAGCCAAGCGGGACCCGGCGGGACGATACTCGCCTACTTAATCGGCGGCTTCATGATGTATCTCGTCATGCAGTGTCTCGGAGAATTATCGGTAGCCATGCCCGTGACCGGATCGTTTCAAACGTACGCAACGACGTTCATCGGACCGTCAACCGGATTTATGGTGGGCATCATGTACTGGGTGAATTGGGTGGTTACGGTAGGCTCAGAGTTTACCGCCTCGGGTATTCTCATGCAGCGCTGGTTTCCCCACAGCAGCGTCTGGATGTGGAGCGTGATGTTTGCCGTTCTCCTTTTCGCGGCCAATGCGTTCTCGGTTAAATTATTCGCGGAGACAGAGTTTTGGTTTTCCAGCGTCAAAATTGTCACCATACTTTTATTTATCATTTTAGGCGGCGCCGCGATGTTCGGCCTGATCTCATTACACGGAGCGGCTGAGGCCCCGATGCTGTCGAATTTCACTGATCACGGCGGACTGTTTCCGAACGGCTTTCTCGCGGTTTTTATCGCCATGATATCCGTAAGCTTCGCCTTTTCAGGGACGGAACTGATCGGAATTACAGCGGGAGAAACCGCAAATCCGGCAAAAGATATTCCGCGTTCGATCCGAAATGTCGCCTGGAGAACGGTGATCTTTTTTATCGGCGCAATCTTTGTGTTATCCGGCCTGATTTCCTGGAAAAAAGCCGGTGTCATTGAAAGCCCATTTGTGGCGGTCTTTTCCCAGATCGGGATTCCTTATGCCGCAGATATTATGAATTTTGTTATTTTAACGGCACTGCTTTCTGTAGCAAACTCCGGGCTGTACGCCTCCACCCGGATGCTCTGGTCTTTGGCCAACGAAAATATGATCAGCTCCCGCTTCAAAAAAATCACCCCAAAGGGTATTCCGCTGAACGCCTTAATCGCCAGTATGGCCGTTTCTTCCTTATCCTTGATCTCCAGTATTGTTGCTCCGGGGACGGTATACGTGGTGCTGGTGGCAATTGCGGGGTTTGCCGGAGTGGTTGTATGGATGAGTATCGCACTGTCTCAGCTTTTGTTTCGGAAGGACTTTCTTAAAAAGGGCGGAAAGGTCACAGATTTAACCTTTCGCACGCCGCTTTACCCTCTCGTTCCCATCGCTGCAATGATCTTATGTTTTGCTTCCTGCATAGGCCTTGCGTTTGATCCCAATCAGAGAATCGCCCTTTTTTGCGGAATCCCTTGTATTATCCTTTGCTACCTCATTCGCTTTTTTAAGAAAAGGCAGCCGAAAGAAGCCGTCCGTGAGATACAGAAAACAATGTCATAAAAAACGGCACATACCGATGAAGTATGTGCCGCTTCTCTATTTTCTTATTCCGTAATCAGCGTATGAATCAGCTTCGGTGCTTCCGCCTTTTCCGCAATGCGGATGTTGTCATAGATTTTAGTGATGACTTCGTCAACGTTTTCGCGGTTGGCGTAAAGGGTGACGAGCGCCTCGCCTTTTTCGACTTTATCGCCGACTTTTTTGCGGAGCATGATGCCGACGGCCAGGTCGATATCGTCTTCTTTTGTTGCGCGCCCCGCGCCTAACAGCATGGCGGCGACGCCGATTTCGTCAGCAACGATTTCTGATACGACACCCGCTTCCTTAGCAGGAACGTCAATTTTGTATGCCGCCTGCGGGAGTTTGGACGGATCGTCAACGACAGAGCCGTCACCGCCTTGGTTGTTCAGGAATTCCTTAAATTTCTCAAGCGCTTTGCCATTTTTCATGACTTCCTGAAGCTTGGCTCTCGCTTCCTCCAATGTCTCGGCTTTTTTCGCTAAAACGACCATTTGGCTGCCGAGCGTGAGGACAAGTTCGTTTAAATCTTCCGGACCTTCTCCCCTCAAGGTATCAATGGCCTCTTCAACCTCAAGCGCGTTTCCGATCGCATAACCGAGCGGCTGTGACATATCAGAAATGACAGCCATCGTCTGGCGCCCTACATTGTTTCCGATACGCACCATCGCTTTGGCGAGGTTCACGGCGTCTTCGTCCGTTTTCATAAATGCACCCGCTCCCGTTTTCACATCAAGCACGATCGCATCCGCCCCTGCGGCGATTTTTTTACTCATAATAGAGCTTGCGATCAGCGGAATGGAATTCACCGTTCCCGTCACATCACGAAGCGCGTACAGTTTTTTATCAGCAGGCGTCAAATTGCCGCTTTGGCCGATGACGGCTACCTTGTCGCGGTTTACAAGCTTGATGAATTCATCTTTTGACAGTTCCACATGAAACCCTTCAATGGCTTCCAGTTTATCAATGGTTCCGCCCGTATGTCCGAGGCCGCGGCCGGACATTTTAGCGACGGGAACATCGAGAGCTGCGACAAGCGGAGCGAGGACAAGTGTTGTCGTATCGCCGACCCCGCCCGTTGAGTGCTTATCAACTTTAATGCCTTCAATGGCAGAAAGATCAATCGTTTCTCCTGAGTTTACCATCGCCATAGTGAGATCAGCGCGTTCTTGATCCGTCATATCCTGAAAGAAAATTGCCATCGCCAGTGCGCTTGCTTGGTAATCCGGGATGCTGCCGTCCGTATATCCTTTTACGAAAAATTGAATTTCTTCCGTTGTCAGTTCTTTTCCGTTTTGTTTTTTTATAATAAGATCTACCATTCTCATATTAAGTCACCTATCCTTCGTTTATGGTCAGTAAATCAATCCGACGATTGCCGCTGTTAAGAAGCTGACAAGCGTGGCGCCGTATAATAATTTCAATCCGAACCGCGCGACGACGTTTCCTTGCTTTTCATTTAATCCTTTCACCGCGCCCGTGATAATTCCGATGGACGAGAAGTTAGCAAATGAAACGAGGAAAACAGATACAACTGCCTGCGTATGCGCGCTGAAATGAAAACTTCCGGATGAGAGCGACTGCATAGCGACAAATTCATTCGATACCATTTTAGTTGCCATAATGCTTCCGGCGCTTACCGCTTCATTCCACGGAATGCCGACTAAAAACGCAAATGGCGCGAATACATACCCAAGCAGCGCCTGGAAAGTAATGCCGAAGACCGCGCTAAAGATTCCATTAATCAAAGCAATGAGCGCTACAAATCCGATCAGCATCGCCGCTACGACAACGGCGACTCTGAATCCATCCATTATATACTCACCGAGCACTTCAAAAAAGGATTGTTTTTCTTCTTCAGGGACGACAATGATATCCTCTTCTTTGCTCACGTCATACGGGTTGATGATCGAAGCGATAATAAATCCGCCGAATAAGTTCAGCACGAGCGCCGTCACGACATATTCAGGTTTCAGCATTGTCATATAAGAGCCGACAATAGACATGGAAACCGTCGACATCGCTGATGCGCAAAGCGTATACAAGCGCTGCTCTGATAGAAAGCCGAGCTGCTTTTTCAGGCTGATGAAAACTTCTGATTGCCCTAAGATCGCTGATGCGACTGCGTTGTAAGATTCAATTTTTCCCATTCCGTTCACCTTGCTTAAAGCAAGACCGATATATTTTGTGATCAAGGGGAGGATCTTCCAATGCTGCAATATTCCGATTAAAGCGGAAATAAAGACGATCGGCAGAAGCACGCTCATGAAGAATGTGGTCTGTTTCGCATTCACAAGCCCGCCGAACACAAAGTTGATTCCTTCTGATGCATATTCCAGCAAGTAGTTAAATCCTTTTGCAAAGCCGCCGACAAGATAATTACCGATACCGGTGTTGAGGAGAATATAGCCAAGAATCAGCTGCAGAACAAGCATGACGGCTATCGGCCGAATTTTAACTCTCTTTTTCCCATTGCTGGCGAGCCAGGCGAGACCTAAAAACACAATGATTCCAATGATTCCGATAAGATACTTCATGTGTGTTCTCCTTTTATTTGTATTCGCTTACAATTTTTCATGCACGAACGAAAGAGAGAGGATGACGGAAGCAAAACGCTTCCGCACCTTTCCTTAATAATTGTCGCTGCTGCCGCCGTCGCCGCCTACGATGGATACGCCCGCACTTGCGCCGATCCGGCTCGCGCCCGCAGCAATCATGCTGTCAACATCAGCTTTCGTTCTGATGCCGCCTGATGCTTTTACTCCAATGTTCGGTCCGACTGTTTTGCGCATTAAAGCGATATCCTCAGCCGTTGCCCCGCCTGTAGAAAACCCTGTTGACGTTTTGACGAAATCAGCGCCGGCAGAAACCGCCAAGCGGCATGCGCGCTCTTTTTCTTCATCTGTCAGCAGGCATGTTTCGATGATGACTTTGACAAGCGCTTTTTTGGCCGCAGCTTCGACAACCGCGCGGATGTCAGCCTCGACTGCATCGTTATCGCCGTCTTTTAAAGCGCCGATATTGATGACCATATCAACTTCAGTTGCCCCTTTTGAGATGGCATCCTTCGTTTCAAATGCTTTCGTTTCCGTTGTAGTCGCGCCGAGCGGAAAGCCGATAACGGTACAAACGTCAACACCCGTGCCCTTTAGTTCTTCTGCCGCGAGTTTTACCCAAGTCGGGTTCACACAAACGGAAGCGAACTTGTATTCTTTTGCTTCTTTTATCAGTTGTAAAATATCTGCTTTTTGTGTATGCGGTTTCAAAGCAGTATGGTCTATTTGACTTGCAATTGACATTGTATGCACTTCCTTTTTACTAGGATACGTTTAGAATAACCGAATTTTGAACATATGTAAATTGGTAAATGAAATTATGTTCAATAATTGTCACATTTCTTGAACAAGTACTTTGGCCGTATGCTGATCGACAATCAGGACATTCGCATATTTTCCGGTCAGCGCCCCGTGAATGGCCGGGACTTTTCTGCTGCCGCCCGCAACCAAGATGGAACGCTCCTTCATTTTTAAATCAGCTAGCTCCACACCGATTGTCCTATCGTTAATACTGCTGCTGCAAATATTGCCCCCGGCGTCAAAGAAACGTGAACAAATATCCCCGACTCCGTGTTTTTTCAGCAATTGCTTTTCTTCTTCGCGGAAATAACCGAGTCTGAAAAGCAGCGCCTCATCCCGAACAGTTCCCACCGTAAACAAAGCGATATTGGCTTGTTTGCCCATTTCGATGATCCGCTTAATATGCCTGTCCTGCTCCACCATGTTTTTCACATCGGCATTGTCAAATATAACGGGCAGCGGCAAATATCTCGGCATCGTCTGGAAAGCCTCGGCAAACAGCTGAATCGTTTCAGACGAATACGTATTGACATTGGAATGGCTGATGCCGCCTTTCAGCTGCACCACTTCAACGCTCTTTACCTGCTTCGGTTCCATATTCCGGGCCATTTGGTACATTGTCGTTCCCCAGCTTACACCGAGAATGTCGCCATCCTTTACGGTTTTATGCATATAGTCTGCGCCGTAGCGGCTCAAGTAATGTGTAATTGCCGGGTAATCGGCACTGGGAGAAAAGACGACGTGCGCCTCAAGCAGACCGTATTTCTCCTCCAGCTTCGCACCGAGTTCATCCAAATCCTCAAACGGGTCCATGACACGGATTTGGACATATCCTTTTTCTTTGGCGTACTGAAGCAGCCTCGAAACGGTCGGGCGTGACAGGTTAAGCTGTTCCGCGATTTGCTGCTGGCTGTAATCCGATTGATAATATAGTTTTGCGGCTTCTATGCTGAGCTGCTGTTTTTCACGATCCATATCGGGCCTCCCCTCTTCTCTTCGCTATCATATCACCAAAACAAGCCGTAAAAAAGCACCCTCTGATAGGGTGCCTATTTTTTCAGCACAAGCTCCTGAATCGCATGTGCGACGCCGTGTTCGTTGTTTGATTTTGTCTCATAGTCGGCAATCTCTCTTACTTCCGGGATGGCATTGGCCATCGCCACGCCGCAGCCGGCCCATTTAATCATGGACATGTCGTTGCCGTTATCGCCGATCGCCATGACGTGTTTTTGCTCAATGCCGAGCTGTTCGGCGAGGAGTTTGACTGCGTTTCCTTTGCTGACTTTCGGATGAAGAATCTCATGAAAGAACGGCGCGCTTTTGACCATTGTGTACTTTTCTCTGTATGATTCCGGGATCAATTCGACCGTTTTCTCCAGCTTCTCCGGATCGTCGATGAACATGGCTTTCGGAATCAGAATATCCTTCGGCACCTCATCAATCGTGCGGAAATGAAGCGGCACTTTCGTGATGTATGATTCGTATACCGTGTATTCACTGATATCACGGTTCGGTGTGTATAAATTCGCCGAATCAAAGTAATGCATCGGCGTGTCCAGCTGTAAGCTCAGCTCATGTAACGATTGCAAGTCTTCAAAGCCTAAGGATTGCTCAGCTACGACACCGTTCGTATACGTGTTTTGGACAAGGGCGCCGTTGTAGGCAATGACGTAGTCGCCTTCTTCCTTTAAATTCAGCTCGTCCAAATACCGCTGCACTCCGCCGAGCGGACGGCCTGTGCAGAGTACGATATTGACCCCTGCCGCTTTTGCGGCATTGAGCGCCTCACGGACTTCGGCTGTGACTTCATGATGATCGTTTAAAAGTGTTCCGTCCATATCTATCGCGATTAACTTGTACATCTTGCATCTCCTTCGTGTTGTTTTCGTCTAATGATCTCATCATATCGTTTTTTCATTTCTCAGTTCAATCTAAAAAGACGTTTTTCTCCTTATGAACCGCGTTTGTTTTCGGACCGGAACCCGCCTTCTTCTTCGGCCGGTCTCCTCTGTTTCAACGCCGCTTTCTTTTTTCTGCTTCATCAGCATCAGCCCTGCCATTAAGAAAGGAATGGCCGCCAAATCCATAACGGCAAGCTTCACTCCCATCGCTGCCGGAACGTATCCCCACAATGAATAGCGGTTCCGCCTGATCATCACATAAGAAATGATTTCTAACATGATAAAAACGGCATTCAGCCATAAATAAATGAGCAGAGCCGCAAACATAAAGAACAGCAACGTATTCCGCATCGTCCCCGAATAAAGCAGAGAACGCATCATATCTGAAAATGAAAAAGACTGCATGGTGCCGTTTACAACATTCGGATTATAGATGGTAAAATGCCCGAACTTATTTTCAATCTGAAAGAAGAGCCACAACAGCGTAAACCATTGAATCATATGTATGATGACTCCCGTTAAAACGAGCCGGTCGGCGGCTTTATTTCTCATGTTTATCCTCCTCGCCTGTTTTCATTCGTTTCATCGTTTTTGTTTCTCCGTTTTCAATCCAGATCAGCGTACCGTTTTTTCCCCTTTTTAATGTGCTTTCGGCAGGGTGGAGGGAGCCGAGATACTGAATCGTGATGGTTCCGTCTGTATTTTGGGATAACACTTTGTAAGCTTTAAAAGGCAGCTCTACTTCTCCCCGGCCTTTAATCACTTGCTTTGTCAGTACTTTATCCTTCGTAAACGTGACGGTTTCTGATCTCACCCCGTCCATCGGCCCCGGATCCAGGCCTTCATCCCATGTTCCGTAATAAAAAGGCGTTTCGTCCTCTTTCTCCTGCTGGCAGCCCGTCATCATCACACATGCGGCAATAAGAAGCAGCGCGATGAAGCCTATGCCGTGAGAATGTGTATTCGGCAGTGTGATCACCTTCCTTTAAAACCCTTTTTGCATCCTTTTGCTGGGCAAATGCCGTGGCACTGTGCGATTGACTACATAAGGTATAAAGAAATTGACTAATAAGGAGAATGATGAATGAACCCATATCAGTACTACACACCCCCTGGTTATTTCCCTCAGCAGGAATATGAAGTGAGCCATGTTGAATATGAACCGTATCAGCAGGAAACCTATTATGCGCCCTATCAGCAATATCAACAAGATCAGCAAGACGATCGGCAAACGACGGCTTTAGAACGCAGAGTCGCCCAGCTCGAAAGACAAAACGTTCAGCAAACGAGAGAGCTTACCCGCCTGTCAAATGAAGATCAGCGCCAAAACCGTGAACTGACGCGAATGAATGAACAAATCGGACGGTTAAGCCAAGCGATTGAGCTTCATACCCGCCGCTTAAACCGGCTGAATCAGCGCCTGCGCACTGTTGAAAACAGACTCAATATTCCCTTCCACTCCACTGAAGGCGGTTTCTGAGAAAAAGGCCGGAATACAAAGCTCACAGGCAATATCGAGCCTTGTATTCCGCCCTGTACATAGAAAGGTAAATAATTGAATTCCTGTATTTGATGAATGCCGCTCTTATTCCTTCACATGATAAATATGTAAATCCAATAACCCAATGGAGGTTTTTTATCATGTATCAAAACCAATACAGCGGAAATCAATTAAATCAATGCCGCCAAACAGCGCAGCAGCTCATTCAGCAGACACAGCAAAGCAGCAATCAGTATAAACAAATGCTGCAGCAGGAACAGCAAAATATTCAAATACTTCAGCAGGTGCTTAACCATGAGCAGCATGCCGTGCATACTATTCAGCAAGCGCTGCAGGGCCATGAAATGGCGATCCAAAAATGCCAGCAGATCGTAAATATGTGCAACCAGCTGCAGCATGAAGTAAGCGGACAAATGTCTTCATCTATGATGAATTCAAACGTTTCTTCATTCCCGCAAAGCCAGCAGCACACACCATTCCAACAGCATTCATATCAGCAATAACCGCTTCATGCAAATGACAAAGCACGATGATGCCGGCTTTGTCATTTGTTTTTTACCGATGTTTTATCAAGTCAATGTGCCGGTCGGGTTTTCCGCCGAATTTGCCTCCGCCTTGAAATGATCCATAAAGGCAGAAAATAAGCGATTGCCAAAATAATAAAATAAATAAGACCGTATTTCAGCCTGTTTTTGTTCTTGGCTCTGTGACCGATATAGAAAAAAGCCAAAACAGCGCAAAGGGCACGAAGCAGCCACCAGCTGTGCAGCACTTCCCGCCATACCCCTCTTTTCGTAAGAAAAACCCATTCCCTCTCCTATACCACTATAACATGGATAATCAAGGAAGGTTTTCTATAAAAATCATAGACGGTCTCATGTCTTCCTGCTATATTAATAATGATAATCATTATCAAGGAGGATAATTATGAAGAAACAATCATGGCTGATCGGTCTGGCACTCCTGCTTGTTTTTGCTTTAAGCGCGTGCAACGGCGCGAATGAAAGCAGCGGGTCAGTGTCCGGCAAGGAACAGACGGACATGCGTACATACCACTCATCTAAAGGCAATGAAAAAATACCCGCGCACCCGAAGCGGATTGTCACTGATTTTTATGCGGGAGAGCTGTTCACCGTTGACGCAAATGTCGTCGGAGCCGGCTCATGGTCCTTTAAAAATCCGTTTATCAAAACACAGCTGAAAAACGTCACGGACATCGGCAATCCGGTCAATGTCGAGAAAGTCATGCAGCTGAAACCAGATTTAATTGTGTTAATGAAAGATGACCAATACGATAAATTGTCTAAAATCGCACCGACAATCGTTATTCCGTTTAACACCGCAAAAAATGTAAAAGACACGGTCAGCTTATTCGGAGATATTGCCGGAGCGAAGGATAAAGCGAAAAGCTTTATGGCGGACTTCAACAAAAAAGCGGAAGCAGACAAAAAGAAACTCGAAGGCGTCATCAGCAAAGACGCGACATTCGGACTTTTTGAAAGCACGGATAAAGGAGAGCTTTGGGTCTTTAATGACAATTCCGGGCGCGGCGGCCAGGCAGTGTATAACGCACTCGGACTGAAAGCGCCGGCCAAAGTGGAAAAGGACATAATGAACACGGGGGCAATGAAACAGATCTCCCAAGAAGTCATTCCTGAATATGCCGCTGATTATATGTTCATCACCGATTACAACCCGAACGGAGAAAGCAAAACCCTCCAGCGGCTGAAGGGATCTTCCATTTGGAAAAACCTAGATGCCGTGAAGAACAATCATGTCTTTATCAACGACTTTAACACCTTTTATCCATATGACCCGATTGCCGTCAGCAAACAGATGGATCTGATCACTGACATGCTGATCAAGCGGGCTGAAGAAAACAAAAGCTAAACAAAACGGCACAGAGTTTTCTCTGTGCCGTTTGCTGTATGGTTTAATGAAATTTTGACTGCACGATGTCCGGCATCTCTTCATACTTGACTTCTTCCCAGGTCTCTACATACTTTCCTTTTGCCTTGACCTTCAGATAAGCTTGCTTCCGAAGTTCTCCTCCGGCAAAAAAGGTCACTTCTTCTTTTTTTCCTGACTGATCATATCCGTCTAATGTATATTCAATACCGCCCGGGCTAAGATGTTTGCCATCTCGATTAATCTGTACATATACATCTTGTTTGTGAATAAATGGATTGATTCTGTCTGTAACATCATTATGAAAAAAGAGAATCCCGCAAATCACGGCAGCGGCCGCCAAGACGGCCAAGATTGCCAATACCTTTTTCATCTGTATACTCCCCTTACTATTTCATTTTTTTCAAATAGCTTGACCGCACTACGAGGAAGAACAGAAGCTGAAAGATGAAAAATCCTCCGATGGTGAGACTGAGCGGCCCCGCTACATCGGAATAGCCTTCCACTATCAATGTTCTCAAGGCAAATAGCGTATGCATGACGGCAATGACAAATGGAAAGAAGAAGAGAATTGCCAATTGTATCGTCACGCTTTGTGACATTTCACGCTCACTCAGACCGATTTTGGCCAATGAACGGTAACGCGTCCGGTCCTCATCTAAATCGGTGAACAGCCTGAAATATAAGAAACTTGCTGCCGCGACAAAGAAGACGATCGCGATAAACAGGCCGATGAATAAACTCAAGCTCGGCAGCTGCACCGTATCATAGTAGGTTCCGGCTTTTGACATAAAATCAGAATGCACGTCGATATAGTTGCCGTAAATCTCATTTTTCAAGGATTCGCTGATCCCAAGACTGTCTTTCCAATGATCGTAGCTGTAGCCGTATAATGACGCTTTGTCACCGAGTGATTTCAGCTGATCAAAGGTTTTATCGTTTACCGCGATGATGGCATTCAATGAGATCAGCGGTTTTTTGACTTCTTTTATTGACAGCTTTTGATCAGATGGCTTGCCTTTTTGGTTCAGCAGCTTCAGCTGATCGGGCGCTTCGTTTTTGAGATTGCGGTCATACGTGCCCGGGAAAAAGACAGCCTCATCACCTTTCAGGCCGTTCAGTTTAACATGGAAGTATTTTGATATATCCGATTCGCTGATCATGTAAACAGGCGGAACAGTTTCTCCTTCCTGATAGCGAACATAAGAAATATCTATTTTGTCTTTCTTATACGCAAAGCCGTGTGTTTTCAGTTCATGGTCAATTTTTTTCAAATGAGTCTGTTCTTTTGGATTGTTGCTGTAAGATAAATACTCCATCTCATAAGCTGACTCTTCCGCCCCGACGGTCGCTTTGTACATGGCGAGCACGCCCGTAGCCGTAAACGCCACCGCGGAAATAATGCTGACAATAAAGAACAGGCGGGCGTTGTCTTTTAAGCGGTAGACAAGATCAGAAACCCAAATGACATTTTTCCCGCGCAGATAAAAGGTTTTCCACTTCTTCAAAGCCCGCAAAATCCAGATGCTGCTTTGGCTGAAGAAGAAATATGTGCCGATAACTGTGAGCAGTAAAATGATGAAAGGCTCATACCCGTGCACATTGCCTTTGAGGACCATTCCGTACCCGGCCGCAAGGCATCCGACGCCGAATAATGACAGAATCACAGACGGCTTCGGCTCCGGTTTGATTTTTTCAGTGCCTTTGATCAGTTTAATAATCGTGTTTGCTCTGATAAAAAAGATCGTGAATTGCGATAAAAGGAAAAATAAGAGCAGGAACCCGCCGGCCGTAATTCCGAGCGCTTTCCAAGGCATATATAAAGGCAAAGCATCCATTTCTAAAATATAAGCCCCGACTGTAAAAAACGTTTTTGAAAAGATAAAACCGCCGATAATGCCGGCCGCGATCGACATCACGCCGATGATCATATTTTCCGCAGTAATCAGCGCTCTGAGCTGTCCCGGCGTGATTCCCTGCATAAGCAGTATGCCGAATTCCTTATTCCTTGATTTCAGGAATGCATTCACGGAATACAGAACGAACAAGAAAGAAAAGACAAAAATCATCCATTCGGCTGCGGTTAAGCCCTTTTTGGCAATGTTATTCAAGTAGCCTTCCTTCAAAGCCGGATGAAATAAAAACATGGCAAAAGTAAAGAAAATCAATACAGAAAAGGCGCTGCTTAAAAAGAAAGCGAGATAGGCCCTTTTGTTCCTCGTGACATTTTTATAAGCGAACTGAAGAAAGGTCATTTGCGTTTCCCCCCAGCATAGACAGCACATCAAGGATTTGTTCATAAAACACTTGGCGGTTTTCCCCGCGGTAAATCTCGTTAAACAGCTCGCCGTCTTTAATAAAAATGACGCGGCGGCAGTAGCTCGCCGCAACCGGATCGTGGGTCACCATTAAAGCCGTAATCTTGTCATTCTGATTCAGGCTTTGCATCGTCTCCATGACATCCTTCGATGCTTTGGAATCAAGGTTTCCCGTCGGTTCATCAGCGAGAATGAGGGACGGCTTATGAATGACCGCTCTTGCGATGGCGGCCCGCTGGCGCTGGCCTCCGGACACCTCGAACGTCCGTTTATTCAGCAAATCTTCAATCCCCAGCTTCCCGGCGATGCCGTGCAATTTTTCTTCCATCACAGACGGTGATTCTTTTTCAAGCGTTAATGGCAGCATGATATTTTCACCGATCGTCAGCGTGTCCAGCAGATTGAAATCTTGAAACACAAATCCAAGCTGCTTGCGGCGAAAATGGGCCAGCCGTGTCCGCTTCAGATGATGCGGGTTCTCCCCGTGAATCAGGATATCGCCGGAATCCGGGCGGTCAATCGTTGAGATGATGTTCAAGAGCGTCGTTTTTCCTGACCCTGACGGCCCCATCACCGCCGTGAACCCGCCTTCTTCTATTGAAAATGAAATTTGTTTTAAGGCTTGATAGGATACTTGTCCTTTGTAAGTTTTATTTATATGTTTAACTTCAAGCATATTCGCCATGAGAATCCTCCTTATGGTTTTATTCTTGTTGATCCACGTGTTTTTCATGTGGCATCGGGGCTTTTCAACGAAAAAATCCCCTTGACGTAAACAAATCTTATCAAGGGGAAACAGAATGTGCTATGTCGTTTTCTTAACGCAGCCTTACACTTTTGTAAGAAATGAAAATCGAACCGCTGTCCCTTCGCCGGGAGAAGAGCTGATCTCCACCTCATGATTGAGCTTGCCCGTGATTTCTTTGACAAGGTGCAGGCCGATGCCCGTTGATTCTTGGAAACGGCGGCCGTTTTCGCCGGTATAATAAGGGTCAAATACCCGCTTCAGATCCTGAGAAGGAATGCCGACGCCATGATCTCTGACCTCCAGCACCGTCTTGTCCCCGTCTCGGAAGACGTTCAGCTCAAGCCTGTCACTCATTCCGGCTGAATACTTCACCGCGTTTGTCACCACCTGGCCAATTGCGAATTTCAGCCATTTGGCATCGGTATAAACCTTGTCCTCGGCGAGGATTTTCATTTTAGGATATACCCGGTATTGGATAAAAAATCGTTTATAGCTTTGAACAATGGATTGAACGAGCTCGGATAAGGAAACCGCCTCGATTTTGAAATCCCTCTCAAACAAATCAAGCCGTGATGAGTAAAGGAGCGTCTCAAGCCCGTATTCAATCTGCCGGACTTCTTTTTTGATTTGTTCAAAAATCGGCTCATCCTCTTCCTGAACGATTAAATTAATGACAGAAAGCGGCGTTTTCACTTGGTGGACCCATTGGTTCATATATGTCACCCTTGCGTCAAGCTTGGCTTCCGTCTCATGGAGCTTCTGATGCTGCAAGCGGATCAGCTCCATCTGCTTTTCATAAAGCTCTGAACAAAACACCGAAGAACCGAGAAAAGGAATCTCCGTATCGTCCTGCCCCGAGCTGACCCACTCATAAACGCCGCGTTCCTTGTACCAGCGGTATGCCAAGTACCCCGCCAAAATCAGAAGCTGCACGCCCAATATATAAAAAAGATGAGAAAAAGAATGAAGACCCGCAAACCAATAGTAAAAGAACACAAACAAACCTTGGAGGAAAAACAGCAGGATTAACACCGTATGGGATCGCAAAAACAGCTTCATGACAGCGTCCTCAGCTGATAGCCTTCGCCCCGCACCGATTCAATCGAAACAGGCACACCGAGCTCCCGCAGTTTTTTACGCAGCCGTGTAATATACACATTCAGCGTATTGTCATCCACAAAAATATCAGTGTCCCACGTTTTTTCCATCAGACGGTCTCTTCCCGTCACCTTTTCTCCCCGCTCCAAGAGCACCTCAAGCAGCTTGCTTTCCTTCTTTGACAGTTCGCTTTTTTCATCTTGATAACGCAATTCAAACCGTTCCACAAAAAGCTGCACGCCGGCATATTCGATCACTTTTTCTCCTTGCTTTGCGGCGTACTCGCCATATGCCCTGCGGATTTGGCTTTTGATTTTCGCCAATACGATATCATAGGAAAACGGTTTTTCTATATAATCATCACCGCCGTTTTCAATCGCCAGCACCTGATCCATTTCCCCGTTTCTGGCTGAAATGAAAATGATGGGGCTTGTCGAGTGCTGGCGGATCTGGCGGCACCAATAATACCCGTCATAGGACGGGAGGTTGATATCGAGCAGCACCACATCAGGTTTTTCCCGCAAGAATACATCCAGAACAGACGTAAAGTCAGAGGTCACCACTGTTTGATATCCGTACTTCTCTAAATAATTCCGCAATAGCAGCCGAATGTCTTCACTATCTTCCACAATCATGATTTTATTCATACAATCCATCCTCCAAAAGGATACGGCTTTTCGGAGCCATTATTTTGATGCCCCCATCATAATGCTTTCATCAGTTCTCTGCAACAAGAGAAAGCGGGCCTTTATAAAAGACCCGCTTCACCCTTTCTATAAAGTTCCTTTTTAAACTTAAGATGGATTATTCCTACTTTTCTAATTGACGTTGTTATATTTAGATGGTGGATCCGGGAAGGTAATTTTAAATGTTGTGCCAACTCGCGGTTGACTATATATATCAATATTTCCCCCATGCGCTTTGATAATTTGTTTAGCAATAGCCATTCCTAATCCAGTACCTGAGTTATTTGACGAAGCACTTATACCTCTGAAATACCGGTCGAATAAACATTCAACCGTCTCTTCATCCATTCCTACCCCATCGTCTTCAATTATAATTTGTATTTCATTGTCATGTGACACTTCCTGATATAATATGACCTTGATTTTGGTACCCGGAGGATTATGTTTAATACAATTAGCAATCAAGTTTTCAATTGCGCGCTTTAAGTACCTTTCATCCATTTTAAAAAGTATTTCATTCTGTCTAGATTCTAAAGAGAATCTCTTATTTTCTGACTCCGGTAACAATTTCATTTCTTCTAAAATATTATTAATTACTTTCACTACGTTTTTTTCTTCAAGATGGATTGGAAGCGCCTCATTTTTCAATTGAAAAGTTAAGTTAAAATCTTCAATCAGCTTTTCCATATATTCGACACGTTCTTCCATTATTCTGGAAAAATCACGCACTTTCTGATTTTCCCACTCATATTCATTTGAAGATAAAAGGACCGTATATCCCTTAATAACCGAAAGAGGAGTTTTTAAATCATGTGAGACACCTGCCATCCACTCTTCTCGTGTCTTTTCTAATAATTCTCTTTCAGTCTTATTTTTTTTAAGCGTTGAGGTAAGTTCAGACAACGCTTGCATTAATTCCTGATAGGTCTTATATCCAGATTTATTATGTCTATGTTTGCTTCGAAGAAACTTCCAATAATAAAAAGGTTCTTCATATTTTTCTTTAGACAAATTTTCAATCCAAGATACAATAAACAGCAGAGGAGCACCTAATTTCTTTCCGTAAAATAGTGCAATTACAATTCCTACAATAATAATAGAAACAATCCACAAATTATTCACCCAATAAAAAAAAGGGTTGTTGTTTTCTATTGGCTTTCCCAATACCCATGTTACATCCTGATTGTTTTTAATTTCGTACCACGTAGATAATTGATAACCTTTTTTGGCAGGATACATATAATCTGAGATTAACTCTCCAATAATATAATGCTCAGGTATATTTTTGGGTTTATTAAAAGAAAAAACCTCATCTCCTTGTTCATCTAAAATTTGCATCCACATCTGGTTCTCTAATAAATCTTCTTTTGCTTTCGTATTTATTGAAAATTGTTTATCTGCAATAACTGTTTGGTCAACAATTTTTTTTATGGATAAGTGTGGAGTTTCCATTTTATTCTGACCCAAGACGAGGCTGAATAAAATGATACTAATCACAATGAGTAGACCCCAAATAAACATGAGTAAAAAAAGTCGCGATACGAAGTAAAATGCTATCCTATTTCTCAGCTTCAAAATAAATCCTCATTTATAGGTGCTACTTCAAATATATAACCTTGTCCTCGAACCGTTTTAATCCATTTAGGTCTACTCGGATCTTCCTCTAATTTTTCACGTAATCGTCTTACATGCACCATTACGGTACTATCTCCGCCATAAAACTCCCCCCACACATCTTTATAAATTTGGTGTTTACTTAAAATCTGATTAGGATGTTCACAGAAATAAATCAGAAGTTTCATTTCTTGAGCAGGGCAGTCTATTCTTGTCCCGTTAACAACAAGTCTTCCGGTATTGGGATCTATTTTAAAATGTTCATAATCGTATACCCGTTTTAGAGGGTGAAAAGATGAGAGTTGAGTAGTTCTCTTTAATTGGGCTTTTACACGAGCTACAATTTCTAGTGGATTAAATGGTTTTGTAATATAGTCATCTCCCCCAAAACTAAACCCTTGCAATTTATCTAAATCTGTTGTTTTTGCCGTTAAGAAGAGTATCGGTGCATTTGTGTGCGAACGAATTTTTCTACATAAGGTGAAACCGTCAATGTCCGGAAGCATTACATCCAATAATATAATATTCGGAAGTTCTTGTTTAATGTTCAACAGGGTTTCGGTCCCTGTCATAGCTGTTGATATATTGTTAAACCCTTCCTTTTCAAAGCAAGTTATTAATAAGTTTAAAATATGTTCATCATCATCAACCATGAGGATTTTGTTCTCTTCTAAAGTCATAAATTATCCTCCTTTTTATTTCTTATTTTATATGAAATCGAATACATAAAAGTGGAAAAAAGGAAAGAATTTATCTTTTGTTAAGTGTTCAAAATATTCAATTAAATAATCAGCCTTGATACTCGGATATCCATAACTATATGCAGTGAATAAACCATGGATATCGTTAAGTGAATGTTTAGGAAGAGTTTCGTTTGTGTTTAAAGAACATCACTTATGATAAAAGTGAGGTGAGGGACAAATGAATGATCAAATAGTGGTTACACACGATCTGACTAAAAAGTATAAAAAGCATACTTCAGTTGATGGATTAAACTTAAGGATTAAACGTGGGGAAATTTACGGTTTTCTTGGACCAAATGGTGCTGGTAAAACAACAACCATCCGAATGTTATTAGGTTTAATTAAACCAACAAAAGGAAGCATCGAAATCTTTGGCCAAAACCTAAACAAGAATCGTTTGCAGATATTACAAAGAATCGGGTCGCTAGTAGAATCCCCAACTTATTATGGTAATTTAACCGGTTATGAAAACTTAGAAGCAGTTAGGAGGTTAAGAGGTCTTCCGGAACAACGGGTCAATGAAGTGTTGGAAATTGTAAGGTTATCTAAAGTAGCCAATCGACTGACAAAAGAGTATTCCCTTGGAATGAAGCAGCGCTTGGGAATTGCAGTTGCCCTGTTAAGCAGTCCTGATTTATTAATTCTTGATGAACCGACAAACGGTTTAGATCCATCTGGTATCCAAGAAATAAGAGAGCTCATCAAAGAATTGCCTAAATCGGGAATGAGTGTTGTTATATCCAGCCACTTGTTGAGTGAAATAGATCAAATGGCTACTCAAGTAGGGATTATTAACAATGGAAAAATGATTTTCCAGGACTCAATCGGAAGATTACATCAAAAACGAAAACCACTATTAAAAGTCGGTGTTAGTGATGTAATCGAAGCAAAAACAATATTAAATAGGAAAGGATTAAAGGTTGATTTACAAAAAAATTATTTGTGGCTGTCTCAAACAGAACCGGAGTTTGTTTCAGAAATCAATTCCATACTTCTTCATTCAGGGCTATCTGTATTTCGACTTGAAGAAAAGACACGATCGCTTGAGGATATTTTTTTAGAATTAACTGGTACAGAGGGAAGTCTATGAAAAAGTTATTATGGGCAGATCAATTAAAATTGAAACGTTCCTCGTTATTGATTGTAGTCTTATTGGTTCCCTTACTCATTATGGCATATGAGTTGGTAAATCTCACTTATCGATCTGAATACGTGGAGAAACAAGCTGAAATGTTCCATGCTGGATCAATGTGGATGTATTTACTGTATGATAATAGTTTGTTATTCGGTCTGGGGTTTCCATTAGCCGCTACACTTTCTGCGTCAATAATAGCAAATATAGAGCATCAAGCAAACGGATGGAAACAAACCCTTTCTTTTCCTGTATCAAGAATGCGAATTTATGTAAGTAAATTTATTTGCTTAGTAGTCAGTTTATTTATTTCGTCAACAATTTTCTTGCTCGGCATGGTACTGCTAGGCAAACTGGTAGGATTCGAAGGTAGTGTACCTTGGGGACTTTTGTTTGGAGATAGTTACAGCATGTTAGTTACAGTACTGCCTATAATGGCATTCCAGATATGGTTATCTATGGTGTTTAGTAACCAAGCATTCTCAATTCTTGTAGGATCAGTATCATCTATAATGGGTTTGTTTTTGGCTGCTGCTCAATCAACGAGATGGTTTCCGCTGGCTTATCCTAGTCAATCTTCGACAGTTATTCTGCAGTATGAAGGTATAGGATATAACCCAGATCTTTCATCTTACCTTTGCATTAGCCTTTTCTTAGGAATAATTATATTATTTCTAGGCTCTATTCATTTTGCTAAACGGGATGCTTTGTAAAAAGGAGGCGAAATACTTGAAAAACATTTTATTTGTAGAACGTTTAAAGCTTAAGCGATCAAAGTTATGGATAATTTATTTATTAGGGCCCTTGTTAGGTGTATCCCTAGCGTACACTAACTTTATTAAAAATTATAACCTTTTTATGAATCCTGGAGACAATCCCTGGGTAGAGGCTTGGACACAAGTTGCCTTATTTATGGGCCCTTTTGTATTACCTATCATAGTGGGGATTTTCGCCGCCCTTGTTTGCAGGGGCGAACATGTAGGAGGCGGTTGGAAACAGCTTCTGGCCTTACCAGTCAAACACTCAGATATCTTTCTGGGAAAGTTTCTAACAGTGGTTCGCATGATATTCATTAGTATGTTAATATTAATCCTTTTATTTATTGGATTCGGTTATATGTTAGGCATTAGCGGGAGCCTTCCTTTACTTACAATACTAGGATATGGAATTAGAGGAATCTTGGCTTGTTTACCATTGATTTTACTACAGCTTATTGTTTCAATCAGATCCAAAACATTTGGTATACCGCTTGCTGTTAGCATTGTTTTTACACTGCCGGCCATTATTATTGCCAGTACACCGCTAGGCCAAGTATATCCATGGACACAGCCTATGTTAGCAATGTCACCCGAAGATGAATCACCGATTCAATCAAATTTTCTGTTTTACACAATTATGGTAATTACCTGTATCGTTCTCCTGGTTTACGGAATAAGAAGTTTTACTAAACGAGACCTTATGTAGGGTATATACTATGTAAACTACGAGAATTCGAGACAAAAACAGTAATGAATTCCGCAACGAAAGACAAAGCCGCATCATTTATGGATGAGTTTAACAAAAAAGCGGAAGCAGCTAAAAAGAAAGTTGACGGCATCATCGATACAGACTACAATCCGAAAGACAAAAGCAAAATACTCGACAAGCTGGAGAAATCCTCTATTTGGAAAAACCTTGGCGCTGTCACATAACCGCGGGTTTATCAATGACTTTGGCACCTTCTACCTGTACAGTCCGATTTCAGTCAGCAAACAGGTTGATTTGTTTGCTGATATTCTGTGAAACGTGAGAAAGAAAACTCAGAAACAAATGGCATGATACAAGCACTCACGATGTTGTGAGTGCTTTTTCTTCAGCTGACATGCTGCTTCGCGGCTTTTCCGGCTGATCCGAATTCCCTCATTTTGCTTCGCACTGTCTCTTCCACGGCTTCTATACCGGGTGTCATATAGCTCCGCGGCTCGTATATGTCTTCGTTTTCCTGAAACATGCTCCGTGTTTTGTCTGTCCAGGCGACCATACATTCCGTATTGATATTAATTTTCGCGTGGCCGAGTTTGATGGCTTTTTTGATTTGGTCTTGCGGAATGCCGGATGCTCCGTGAAGAACGAGCGGAACATCGGTGATGCCGGAGATTTCCTCCATTTCCTTAAATCCGAGATTCGGCTCGCCCTGATACTTGCCGTGAACGGAGCCAAGGGCCGCGGCCAGCGCGTCGATATTGGTTTCCTTGACAATCCGCTCACATTCCGTGATATCGGCATAGCAGACTCCGCCGACCAGCCCGTCTTCCATCCCGCCTACCGTGCCGACTTCGGCTTCGACCGATACGCCGTGCTTTGCGGCATAAGCAGCGACTTCTTTTGTCATGGCGATATTCTCGTCAATCAGGGAGTGGGAACCGTCAATCATCACCGAGCTGAATCCCGCGTCAATCGCCTGTTTGCAGCGTAACGCACTGCTTCCGTGATCAAGGTGAAGCACAACGGGAACGGTAATCGCCATTTCCTCCATTAACGCGCTGACCATGGCGGCAATGGTTTTAAATCCGCCTAAATAATCGACCAGCCGATCGGAGGCTGCGGCGATGACAGGTGATTGCTCTTTTTGCGCCGCTTGTAAAATCGCCTTTGTCCATTGAAGCCCGTTTATATTAAACTGGCCGACTGCGTAATGCTCTCGCTTTGCTTCCGCAAGAAGATCTTTCATGGATACAAAAGCCACGTTCACCCCTCCTTTTGATTATATCTTGAAGTATTTTGATACGACGGCTTCTGTTGTTTCTTTCGCCGTTTTGATTGTTTCCTCCGCGCTCAGCCTGTAATATTCAGGCCGGAACAGCTCGACGGAGGCAACGTCTGAGAATCCGATTTCTTTCAGCGCCGATAAGTGGGCGTCTAAGTCGATCGCTCCGTGCCCCGGCCAGACGCGATCCTCGTCGGTTAAACATCCGATTGGGAAATCTTCTGTATCGTCAATGTGATAAATAAAGATTTTCTTCCCGTCAGCCTGCTTTAAGCTTTCAATATTGGAGCCCATCGCATGGAAATGAAAGCTGTCAAAAACAAGTCCGACATTGTCGCGGCCGACAGTGTTCACGATGTCGTACGCCTGTTCAAATGTATTGACCGTACATTGCGGGTGGCCGACAAATTCAAGCGCGATGTTTACGCCGTACGGCTCCGCGATATCCGAAAGCTCAGTCAGAGCCTCTACACTGCTCTTTTTGATCTCTTCTTTTAAAATCTTCTGCTCTGTCACAAGCGGAACGGCCACCACATATTTCACACCGAGGGTTCTGCATATTTCCATCATGCCTTTGAATTCAGCAATGATGTCCTTATAGCCCTTTTCATCACGATTGTTGAAGAAAACAAGTGCGTTTAAGGCAAGCGGTTTAATGTGATGGGTTTGAAAGTATTCCGCAAGATCGGCCAGTGAATGGTCTTTTAAGTACTCCGGCAGCTTATCCATTGTGCGGATTTCAATATAATCATAGCCGTGCCTTTCGCATAGCTCTAAATCCTGTTTCAGGTTTGAATTCTCCAATGTTGTCGCTTCATTAAAGCAAAGTTTCATGTCAGCCTCTCCCATCCGCGTTTTAGATATGAAGGGAGTTCGGCAGGAGGGCTGTTCGCCGCATCCCGCCGAACTCCATACTCAGCTTATGCCAGACCTAATTCTTCTTTCATTTTTTGAAGCATAAATCGGCTTGATTCATCCGCTTTTTCGTCGACCCAAGCAAAAACGGCATTCGTCGCAATTCCGTCGAACTTCATTTCTCTCAGCTTTCTGAAAATCGTATCAAAATCGACCTCGCCTTGACCAATGTCCAAATGCTGGTGAACCGTTACTTTCGCGTCAGGCGGATTGACGATGTAGCGCAGGCCATGAGCCGCTTTATGATTAAAGGTATCTGCAAATAAAACATGTGTGAGGCGGTCGCCGGCTTCGTCAAACATGGTCTCGATGTCGCCTTTGCCGTCATCATAGAAGAACGTATGCGCAGTCGAGTAGACAAGATTGATCCAATCCTTGTCAAGCGCGCGGATCATATCCATCGCACCTTTGTGCGTTTCGATAAAATCGTATGGATGGGCTTGAAGATTGAGTTTAACGCCTTCTTTTTCAAAGACGGGCAGAAGCTCATCCATGGATTTGATAAATTTTTCTTCACTTGTTAAAGGATCATATTTTGAACCGCTGAATTCACTGTTCATCAAATCGACTTCAAGTTCAACCGCAATTTCGATCGCCCGTTTCCAGTTTCGCACCGCAGCCTGGCGGCGGTCTTCATCAGGGCCCGCCCAGTGGTAAAGCGGAAGGAGCGATGAAAGCTTAACACCTGTATCCCTTAAGAGCCGCTTTAATTGTTTGATCTTTGCTGAATCAACTTTCGGATATTTATAGAATGGACAAAAATCCTCGCGCGGTGATAGTTCGATATATTCATAGCCGAGCTCTGCCGTTTTATAGACCATTTCTTCCAAAGTTAAATCATCTCGATACATTGATGGATCCAATGCCAATTTCATGTTTTCTTCACTCCTTACCTTATTTGTTCACAGTTGTAAATGACTGATAGAATTCCGGTTTCTCTTGGAGTGCCACAGGCTCTTTCCGGCCGGATTCCTGAGCTTTTACGCATGCGTCAGTCGTCACGGCGGCGATATAACCGTCCCATGCCGTCGGCCCGCTGACTTCGCCTTTCTTCAGGATAGAATCAATGAAATCTTGGATTTCCACATCGTACGCAGCCACAAAACGACGCTGCCAATCCATCAGAATATCTGTGCTGAATCTGCCTTCTTTTCTCAAGCTGATGCTTGACGGTTCAGGAAGCTTGATGATGCCGTCTTCTCCGACGATTTCACATTGAATGTCATAGCCGTATTTACAATTCACATAGATTTCAGCATTGATGACGATGCCGCCTTTTGTTTCAATCACGACGATTTGCGGATCTTTTAAATGCGGCAGCGCGTTTTTTGATTTTTTCGGATAGATCACTTGAACTGACTCATAGTCATCATTGACTAGCCAGTGCAGCACATCAATTTCATGAACAAGCGTATCAACAACGGCCATATCCGTTGTATAGTTATCTGTCACAGTCGGGTTGCGGTGCGCGCAATGGATCATGAGCGGTTCGCCGATGATGCGGTTGTCGATAGCCTCTTTCAGCTGTACGTAACCGCTGTCATATCTGCGCATAAAGCCTACCTGCACCATCCGTTTCCCCGTTTTCATTTCTTCTTCGACAATGCGCATACAGCCTTCCGCCGTTGTGGCAAGCGGCTTTTCGCAAAATACATACTTGCCGTGCTGAATCGCTTTCAAAACACTGGATTCATGAGCCGGCCCCCAGCTTGTCACTAAGACAGCGTCTACATTCTCATCAGCGACGAGGCTGTCATCATCAGGGTAAACAGCCGCGTTCAGTTTGTAATCTTGAACGGTTTGCTGCGCAGCAGCCTGATTCACATCCGTTACAGCCGTAATTTCCGCTCCGGACAGTTTGTTTGTGATGCGGTTGATGTGCTCTTTTCCGATTGCCCCGGTTCCGATAACACCAATACGTAAATTCATTGACAGCCACTCCCTCTGATATTAAATAATGTTTCTTGCCTTGCTTTTCTTTGTGCCGCCGCGAGGAGTTCCGCAGAGTTCCTCTTGGATCTGTTCAAGCGGCTTACCAGACGTATTCGGTGCGAACACAAGTCCTATGATCATACTGGCCGTGACGCAAACCAGCAGGAGCGCAGCCATAAAGCCGATGCCGAAATGTGTCATGATCATCGGCACAAATAAGCTCCAAATCCCTATCGAGATACGGACCAGAAAGAACATCAATCCTTGCGCAGAAGCCCGGTGCTCTGTCGGAAACAGCTCACTTGCCCACAGTTGGTAGTTCGCTTGCTGACCGGCTCCGTTATTAATGCCGATCACGAAGACGAACAGAAGCAGAACCGGCAGTCCTTGAATCGGCAGTAAAAACAGCGACCAGCCGATGACGGCCATAAATGCGCAGATTCCGAAAACCGTTTTCCTGTATTTATCCGCAAAGGGCATGAAGATACAGGCGACACCAAGCCCTGTGAAGATAAACAGACCCATTTGCAGCATATTTGCCATGTTCGCAGATACCCCGCCGACCTGCTGATAGATATACGGCATAAAAAATCCCATCACTCCTGCGGCCAAGTTCCATACGAGAAACACGCCCATTAAGAACAAAATGTTCTTAATGAATGGAGGCTGAAGCAGATCAAAGTAAGAAGTTTTTTTCACTGCTGCCGGCTGATCTTCTTTGTTTTTCCAGGCATCCGACTCAGGTAAACGCTTTCTCATTGTATATGTGATAAGGGCGATCACCAGCAGATGCGCAAAGACGATTTTATTTCCTAAAAGCCCAAGGTCTCCGGTCAACACGGACAACAGCAGCACTGCAACGGCTCCGGCCGCCCATGCCACCTGTGCTACGCCGCAGTGTCTGGCCCGGTTTTTCTCCGGGGCGTTTTCTGCGATAATCGTCCACGATGCCGTAATATCAGCGCCTACAGAAATTCCGATAATCAAGTAGCCGCTTAACAGCATCGGAAAGTTAAACCCAAACAGCACTAAGCAAATTCCTAAGGCGTAAACCAGCATACTGTTTGTGTATACAGCTTTACGGCCGATCTTATCTGCCAAATATCCGCCAAGCAGCGCGCCGATCGCCGCTGATATGGCGTTTGCGCTAAAAGCGCCGAGCAAGCCGATTTGACTGTCGGACAGCTTCAGATAGCTGACCCACATAGATAAACCTGCCGATCCTGCCACGATGGAACCTGCGTCTATATAGTTTGCTAATGCTGCGGCGATGGTCCTTTTATTAAAAGCCGATTCCGCCCTGGCACTATTCATATAAGTCCCCCTCTAATTTGCAAGATCGAGCAGTTCGCGGTCGATATACTGTCTCGCCATCAGCGCATACTCAAGCGGGTTGGCCACATCCGGGTCTTGTTCGGCTTCGATGACGATCCAGCCGGAGTAATCGCGCTTTAAAAGCGTCCGGTACACATCTGTAAAATCGATGCATCCGTCTCCCGGCACGGTAAAGATTCCCTGCAAAAACGACTGCTGGAATGACTTCCCTTCTTTCTTGCATTGCTCCATAATATCAAGCCGCGCGTCTTTGAAATGCACATGCTTGATCCGGTCAATATGCTTGTTGAGCATCGACATATAATCTCCGTCCGAGATGTAGGCATGGCCGGTATCATAGAGAAGATGGACATGCGCAGGATCAGTATGTTCCATCAGCCGGTCGACTTCTTCCGCCGTCTGGACGCCTGTGCCGAGATGATGGTGGTATACAAGTGTAAGCCCGTGCTCATCAGCGATCTTTCCGAGACGGTTTAAACCTTTACACAGCGCCTCCCATTCTTCGTCCGTGAAGTGAGGTTTTTTCTTAAAGACATCAAT
Source organism: Bacillus sp. YC2 (assembly GCF_019891195.1). Classification (NCBI taxonomy): domain Bacteria; kingdom Bacillati; phylum Bacillota; class Bacilli; order Caryophanales; family Bacillaceae; genus Bacillus; species Bacillus sp. YC2. Next base: position 847,296 of record NZ_JAHXDO010000001.1, read on the forward strand.
GTCCAAGCCCTGTATACTGTATGTTTGTTCAGACACGGTCGCGACATCAGCCCCGACTTCTTGCAAATATTTGCATTGTTCTGTAAACTCCTCCGCCGTTTTTTCAATACCATCGCGAAGGATGAAGCTGCTGAACCATTTCCCCGCGATCCGTAAATTCCGAAGCCCCAGCTCCTTATTCAGAATGGAGGGTTCAGGAAAAAAACCTCCGACCTCTGTCCCTTGAAAACGCGCGACAACAATGTCACTTAACAAATGCTGCAGCGTATTGCCGGCTCCGATTTCCGGCATATCGTCATTCCGCCACCCTATGGGGGCGATGCCCCACAGAATATCGTGTTTGCCCATCGTGATGCCTCCCATCTAGTACTGCTTCGCAGCATGCAGCATTTTCTCTTTTGCTTCATATGCCTTTTGGACGCTTTCCCGTTCAGAAACTTCCGCTACGCCGACATGCCACCAGCTGTCATAGCCGTCTGTCATCGTTTTCGGAAGGACCTTCATCTCAATCAATGTTGATACGTCTTGTTTTTTCGCGTCTTCCAGCGCCGCTTTCAGCTCTTCCGCTGTATTGGCTTTGTATGTTTTGGCGCCGTAGCCCTCTGCCACCTTCGCATAATCAACATTTAAAATTTGATTGTCGTCTGTACGGAACTCGCAGAAATAACTGCCGCTGCCATGATCCATCTGGAGGTTGTTGATACAGCCGAAGCCGGAGTTATCAAAGAGCAGGACATTGATTTTTTTGTTATATTGAATGGCCGTAATCAGCTCTGAGTGCAGCATCAGGAAGCTGCCGTCTCCGACAAGCGAATAAACCTCTTTGTCAGGATGGGCCAGCTTGAGGCCGAGCGCGCCTGATACCTCGTATCCCATACAAGAGTAGCCGTATTCGAGATGGTACGTATTCGGGACATTTGAGTGCCACAAACGCTGTAAGTCTCCCGGAAGAGAACCCGCCGAACTGATGACGACGCTGTCTTCTGGAACCGTTTCGTTAATGGTAAGCAGCGCCGTTGTTTGCGGAAGCTCCGTCTGCAGCGCGTCAGCATACTCATTTAATACGTCCTGTGAGAAATGATTTTTAATTTCCGGTACGAATGCTTCGCGTGTAAAGGTGACCTTGCCGAGGCGCTCCCGTTCAGCCAGCCATTCGTCTTTCCATTCTTTAATCGTTGAACCGAATTCACTCTTGTATCCTTCTAATAAGCCGTGCAGCTTGCTGAGCGCCGCTTTCGCATCCGCTACGACTTGGAACGCGTCCATTTTGTACGCCTGCATTCTGCTGACATTGATATTTAAGAATTTGGCTTTATCAAAATCGAATGCCGTTTTTGATGATGTCGCAAAGTCCGTATATCGTGTGCCGACTCCGATGATTAAATCAGCCTTTCGGGCCGCCTTGTTCGCGGCGAGTGTGCCCGTAATGCCCATGCCGCCCAAATTGTAGGCGAAATCAGCCTCAACCGTTGATTTGCCGGCCTGTGTTTCCACAAGCGGAATGCCGTATGTTTCAGAAATCGCGATCAATTCATCACGCGCGCCGGAATACTTCGCGCCGCCGCCCACTAAGATGACGGGGTGTTTGCTCTCTTTCATTCTTTCTGCCGCGCCTTTCAGCTCACGCTCGCTCGGCTGCATCCGGTCGATGTAATGAACGCGCTTTTCGAAGAAGCTTTCATCGAAATCAAATGCTTCCCCCTCCACATCCTGAGAAATACAAATCGTTGCCGGGCCGGCTTTTGCTGGGTCTGTCATCACTTCAAATGCCCGGATTAAGCTGCTCATCAGCTGTTCGGGGCGTGTAATGCGGTCCCAATAGCGGGAAACAGGCTTCAATGCATCGTTTGTCGTAATCGCCGCACTGTATTCTTGTTCCACCTGCTGTAAGACGGGGTCCGGCTGCCTTGTCGCAAATGTGTCTGCCGGAAGCAGCAGCACCGGGATATTATTGGCCAGCGCCGTACCTGCCGCGGCCGTTAAGTTCGCGGCTCCAGGGCCGACTGACGTCGATACGGCGTAAATTTTTCGTCTCAGCATTTGCTTGCTGTATGCCATTGCGGCATGTGCCATGCCTTGCTCGTTTTTACCTTGAAAAACTTTCAAATGGCCTGCGTCTTGTTCAAGCGCTTGCCCGATCCCTACGACATTTCCATGCCCGAAAATCGTGAAGATCCCTTCAACGAACGGCTCTTCTTTTCCGTCAATATGGATGTACTGCCGGTTTAAGAATTTGATCAGCGCTTGTGCTGTCGTTAAGCGAAGTTTCTTGCCCACAAACGATCCCACCTTTTATACGTTTGATTTACCATTAAGACTGTGCTTCAATGAGCCTGACGATTTCATCCGCAGCCGGCATCGCTTCCGAAGAGCTGTGCTTGCTGACGACAATTGACGCGGAGGCGCTCCCGTATTTTAATGCCGTTTCGATGTCTTTTCCGCTGACAAGCCCGTAAATGAAGGCTGAGGCATAGGAATCACCAGCGCCGAATGTTTTCAATACTTTTGTTTTGTAGGCTTTTGCCCGGAAGACCTCTCCTGATTTGCTGTATGCGTATGACCCGTCAACACCGTGCTTGATGACGACAAGGTCAGCGGAGTGTGCAAATAAATGTTGAACGGTTTCGTCGTTACTGCCGCCGGGGCGGTTTTCCATCACGTCAAATTCATCACGCGTGCCGATGACGATGTCGGATTGTTCTGCAACCAATGTATAGTATACGGCGGTTTCTTCTGCTGACTGCCATGTATACGGACGGTAGTCGAGTTCAAAAACGACTTTTACGCTATGTTTTTTCGCGATGTTTACTGCTTTGAGGACGGCTTCGCGTGAAGGGCTTTTTGCAAGCGCCGTACCTGATACGAGAAGCATCTTCGCGTTTGCGACGTACTCCTCACTGACTTCAGACGGTTCAAGATACAAGTCCGCCACGTCATCTCTGTACATCAGAATGCTGCACTCTTCAGGGCTGAGTATTTCAGTAAAGGCAAGACCCGCTTTGTGTCCGTTTCTGTCAATGACCATCTGGGACGTATCGACACCCTTATCCTTCATATACGACTCTATGAATCTGCCGTGCTGATCGTCCGGTATTTTACCGATAAAACCCGCTTTTAAGCCGAGCTTTGCGCTGCCGATCGCGATATTCGCCGGAGAGCCCCCGACATATTTAGAAAACGTCAGCGTTTCTTCCATCGGCCGATTGTATTCCGCCGCGTTCAAGTCAATACAGGCGCGTCCGATCGCGACAATATCAAACTCTTTTTCTTCATTAAACGTATACTTCATCGTAAACTGCCACTCCTCACTTGTTAGCGTTCCAGAATCCATTCGTGGGCGGGATCATTATGAAACTTCCATTTCCGTGTCGGTCCCGCCATTACATTTAAGTAGTAAGATGTATATCCGTCCGGAACACCAACCGGGTGATAGCCCGCCGGCACAATGACAACGTTTTCATTTTCTGCAGTCATCGTCTCATCAATAGAGCGGTCGTCCGTGTATACGCGCTGGAATACAAAGCCTTGCGGCGGGTCCATTTCATGATAATAGGTTTCTTCTAAAAAGGATTCAGCAGGCAGATTGTCTTGGTCATGTTTATGAGGCGGATAGCTCGACCAGTTGCCGCTGTCCGTATAGACTTCAACAACCAGCAGGCTGTTCGCCGACGGGTCTGAATCGGGGAGAATGTTATGAACCGTACGTTTATTCGCCAGCTTTCCGCGGTGCTCCACGCCATTATCCTCAGCTTTAATCAGCTTTGTCGGGAGCTGCCGCTCAGACGGAGAATAGCAAAGCGCGACCCGTGCCTGACTGACCGCTGTCACTCCAAAGGATTGATCGTTTGATACATAGACGCTGTCCGTCGGTATTCTTTCAAATACGCTCTCGCGGGTGCCGATGCTTTCAAATGTCTGATCATGGTCCGTCACCGTGATTTTGCCTGTCACTGCAACGATACAGCACTCCATCTTTTTCAATTCTTCTGTATAGCGGGAGCCCGGTGCGAGATCCACGACTTTAAACCGAACATATTCGAGGTCTGAATTAGCTGAAGTGACGTCATGAATGATCTTCACGCCTTGTGAAAGCTCATCCGCCTGCGGTTTCCGCAACAAATGACTCATGATTATTCCTCCTCTTTATTGTAAAGAATGAGCCGGACGGCAGCGGTTCGCAAGCCGTCCGGGATGGCTGTCATATTAGTTGAAGTCCGGAGACGGGTATCTTGCCGTCACGACTTTTTTACGTGTATAGAAATCAACGCTGTCTTTTCCGTTTGCGTGCAATGTTCCGAAGAAGGAAGACTTCCAGCCGGAGAATGGGAAGAAAGCCATCGGCGCAGGCACACCGAGGTTGATGCCGAGCATTCCCGCATCGATATTCTCACGGAAGTAGCGGATCGCGTTCGCATTTGAAGTAAACAGGCACGCGCCGTTGGCAAATTCAGACTGATTGGCGATATCAACCGCTTCTTTTAAGTTCTTCACGCGGATGACGGACAATACAGGCGCGAAAATTTCGTCTTTCCAGATTGTCATATCCGTTGTGACGTTATCAAAAATCGTCGGGCCGACAAAATATCCTTCTTCCGATACGTTTTCACGGCCGTCACAAAGGAGTCTCGCCCCTTCTTCAATTCCTTTTTCGATATAGCCGAGCGTGCGTTTTTTGTTGTCCTCGCGAATGACAGGGCCTAAGAATACGCCGTCATCCAATCCGTTTCCGATTTTGATGTCTGCGGCCTTTTCCTGCAATTTCGCCATAAACTCATCAGCAATTCCCTCTTCAACCGTCACAACCGCACAAGCCATGCAGCGCTCTCCTGCTGAACCGAATGCAGCGCCGATAATGTTTGTGACCGTATCTTCAAGGTGGGCGTCATTTAAAACAATCGTATGGTTTTTCGCGCCCGTTAACGCCTGAACGCGTTTTAAGTTTTCGCTTCCTTTTTTGAACACGTACTCACCGACCGGTTTTGAACCGACGAATGAAATGGCTTTAATCTCAGGATGCTCAAGAACGCCGTTTACGACGTCATGCGCTCCGTGTACGACATTGAATACGCCTTTCGGCAGCCCGGCTTGTTCAAACAGCTCGACCAGCTTCTCCGTTAACAGCGGGGTGCGCTCAGACGGCTTCAGTATGAAGGTGTTTCCTAATGAAATCGCCATCGGGAACATCCAGCAAGGAACCATCATCGGGAAGTTGAACGGCGCGATTCCGCCGACCACTCCGATCGGGTAGCGGTAGTTCGCGGCTTCTACATCCGTCGCGATGGAAGCAAGTGAGTCGCCCATCATGAGCGATGGCGCTCCCGCTGCAAATTCGACGTTTTCAATCCCGCGTCCCACTTCGCCCAGTGCTTCTGTCGTATTTTTACCGTTTTCCAATGTAATCAGGCGGGCAAGCTCTTCTTTGTTTTGCTGAAGAAGCTGCTGATAGTTAAATAGAATTCTCGCGCGGCGCGGCACCGCCGTCTTTGACCATGTTTTAAACGCTTCAGCCGCTGATTGGACGGCATAATCAACATCTTCTTGCGTAGAAATCGGAACCCGGCACATCACTTCTTTTGTAGCCGGATTGACAACGTCTTCATATTGATCTGTTTTACTTTCAACCCATTCACCATTGATGTAGTTTTTAAGTTTTCTGATCTCTGCCATTCTTATTGCCTCCTTAATAGTAAACATCCTGTATACAGCTGGATCATAATGGATGAATATATTCATGATTTACATACAAAAGACATGAATTAAACGCTTACAAATGCTAAAATGATGGTAATTCATAAAATTTGATCATTTGCTGAAAACAGCAAACGGTTACATCTTTCACTTTTGGTTTCACAGGTTACTTTTTGGTCATTTCTTGGTTACATTGTAAGCCCACCACACCTTCAAGTCAATCTAAAAAATCAAAATTTTTTCATTATTTTTATAATACTTTTTTTGGATGAAAAAATAAGGTATTGTATAACGGTCATTTACCCCTACAAAATGACACATCGGTTTTATCATTTGTTAAGTAACTATTGATTAACTCTTGGTATTTATTATATATTTTAATTACTTTAAGAATTCTAGAAGGAGTTTTTTTTATGAAACTGATGCGGATACAGGAGATGGAAGAATACATCTTAAAAAACGGTGCTACTTCATTAGATGAATTATGCGAGGTATTCAATGTCTCTAAAAACACGGTCAGGCGCGATATTAACAAGCTTGCGGAAAAAGGGGTCATTAAAAAAGTATACGGCGGCGTCACATCGGCTGAAAAATCGATGCTTGTCCCTTATGAAAACCGCACCATTCAAAATCAGGAAGAGAAAATTAAAATTGCCCATTATGCTTCCCGGTTCATTGAAGATCATGATCTTGTTTTTATTGACTCCGGCACGACGACCAAATCCATTTTGGAGACGCTGGACCCCAATAAAAATGTGACCGTACTGACAAACAGCCTGGATATCATTAATTCCGCTTCATCCCTGAAAAATATCAATCTGATCATCATCGGCAATAACTACAAACGGAAGACACGGTCCTTTGTCGGCATCGATGATCCAAACACACTTAATAAATACAATATTAACAAGGCATTCATGTCCGCTACCGGAACAACGATCACCCACGGCCTGACGAATTCCGACTTACTGGAATACGAGGTCAAGAAGAAAATTTCCGAAAAGGCGAACGAAGTGTATTTGCTCGCGGACCATTCCAAATTCGGCAAATCAACGCTTTTAACCTATGCGCCTTTCGAGAGGCTGCACAGCATCGTAACGTCTCAGCCGCTGGATGAAGAATATACGAAGTATTGCAAAGAGCAACAAATCGACATTCACTTGGCATAGCGTTATAGTTAATAGAGAATGCTGCCATCTTTTGCCGGCAGTCTCAATAGATACCCACTTTCTACCAGGAGGCGAAATCATGAGTAAAGCAACAATCGGCAAATCAGACTTACAAGTTTTTCCGATCGGTTTAGGCACAAATGCGGTCGGAGGGCACAATCTCTATCCGAATTTGAATGAAGAGACGGGAAAAGAATTAGTCCGGGAAGCCATCAAAAGCGGCGTTACTTTATTAGATACCGCCTATATTTACGGCGTGGGCCGTTCTGAAGAATTAATCGGAGAAGTCCTGAAAGAATTTAATCGCGAAGATGTCATCATCGCGACTAAAGCGGCGCACAGAAAAGAAGGCGATGACTTTGTGTTTGATAACTCACCGGCCTTTTTGAAACAATCGGCGGAAGACAGCCTGAAACGACTGCAAACCGACTACATTGATTTATTTTACATCCATTTCCCGGATGACCATACACCGAAAGATGAAGCCGTTCAGGCTTTGCATGAATTGAAAAAAGAAGGGAAAATCCGCGCGATCGGCGTCTCCAATTTCTCTCTGGAGCAGCTGAAGGAAGCGAACAAAGACGGCTTCGTCGATGTGATTCAAGGCGAATACAACCTGTTGAACCGCGAGGCGGAAAACACATTCTTCCCTTATACAGCAGAAAACAATATCTCATTTATCCCGTACTTCCCGCTCGTATCCGGTCTGTTAGCCGGCAAATACGACGAAAACACAACCTTCCCAGAAGGCGATCTGCGTAATGAACAAAAGCATTTCCAAGGGGCGCAGTTTAAAGAAAACATAAAAAAAGTCAATCAGCTCAAACCGATTGCCGAAAAGCACAATGCCGACACCGCACACATTGTTCTCGCGTGGTATTTGGCAAGACCGGAAATCGACATCTTGATTCCGGGCGCCAAACGCGCGGAGCAATTAAAAGATAATATCAAAGCAGCGTCCATCACGCTTTCTGAAGAAGACATCACGTTTATCGACAAGCTGTTTTCATAAGAAAAAAGAAACACGCCTTCCTCAGGAAGGCGTGTTTTTTATGTTTATCTTTTTTTTCACAAGGGAATGAAATAGTTATCTTACTACACATTCATGCGTTCCAGAAGATGAGGAGGATCATCTGTGAAGAAAAACACAAAAAAATACATGATTTACTTTTTTGGAGCATTAGGAGGTTTGCTTTATGGTTATGACACCGGCGTGATCTCCGGGGCTTTGCTTTTTATTAACAATGATATTCCTTTAACCACTTTGACAGAGGGAATGGTCGTCAGCATGCTGCTTCTCGGTGCGATTTTCGGCTCTGCACTAAGCGGAACCTGCTCGGATCGATGGGGCCGGAGAAAGGTCGTATTCGTCCTTTCACTTATTTTTATTTTCGGAGCGCTTGCTTGTGCAGCTTCACAAACCGTCACCATGCTGATCATATCCAGGGTCATTCTCGGATTGGCAGTCGGCGGCTCTACGGCGCTTGTCCCCGTTTATCTTTCTGAAATGGCGCCGACGAAAGTACGCGGAACGCTTGGTACACTGAATAATTTAATGATTGTGACTGGTATTTTACTTGCATATATTGTGAATTATATTTTTACACCATTTGAGGCGTGGCGCTGGATGGTCGGATTGGCAGCAGTTCCGGCAGCGCTTTTATTAATCGGGATTGCGTTTATGCCGGAATCTCCGAGATGGCTGGTCAAACGCGGCCGTGAAGAAGAAGCCAAAAAAGTCATGGAAACGACGCATGACAAAGAAGATATTGAAATCGAACTGGCAGAAATGAAGCAAGGGGAAGCCGAAAAACAAGAATCGACGCTCGGCTTGCTGAAAGCAAAATGGATTCGCCCTATGCTTTTAATCGGGATCGGACTGGCTGTCTTCCAGCAGGCTGTCGGCATTAATACAGTGATCTACTATGCGCCGACGATCTTTACGAAGGCCGGCCTCGGCACATCGGCGTCAGTGCTCGGTACGATGGGCATCGGCGTCCTCAACGTCATCATGTGTATCACCGCCATGATCTTAATCGACCGTGTCGGCAGAAAAAAACTCCTGATGTGGGGAAGTGTCGGAATTACCTTGAGCCTGGCGTCATTATCAGCCATTCTCCTTTTGGCCGGCTTATCATCATCAACGGCTTGGCTGACCGTCTTATTTCTCGGAATCTATATCGTGTTTTACCAGGCGACATGGGGGCCCGTCGTATGGGTTCTGATGCCGGAGCTGTTCCCGTCCAAAGCACGCGGAGCCGCAACGGGATTCACGACATTGATTCTGTCGGCAACCAACCTGATCGTATCGTTAGTGTTTCCGCTTATGCTCAGTGCAATGGGCATCGGCTGGGTCTTCGGCATTTTTTCAGTCATCTGTCTCACTTCCTTCTTCTTCGCCGCCTATATCGTTCCTGAGACGAAAGGCAGAAGCTTAGAAGAAATTGAGTCCCATCTGAAAAAGCGGTTCACATTAAAGAAGGACAGCAAACAAAACCACATTCTTAAACAGCGGACGCTGTAAAAGAAAAAGGAATCGTCTCCTGACTGAGACGATTCCTTTTTTTGCGTCATACCATGACTTTGCAGATGTCATTCGTAAACTCTACCGGATCATGAATCGGCAGCCCTTCGATCAGCAGCGCTTGATTGTACAGAAGGTTTGTATATAATGCGAGTTTTTCTTTGTCTTGTTCATGAGCGTTTTTCAGCGTTTCGAATACTTCGTGATTCGGGTTGATTTCCAGCACTTTTTCCGCTTTGACCTGCTGGCTGTCAGGCATTGCGTTTAATACTTTCTCCATTTCAATGGTCACTTCACCGTCTGTGGCTAAGCAGACCGGATGTGATTTCAGCCGTTTGGAGGCTCTGACGTTTTTGACCTTATCCGCAAGAATCTCCTTCATATTTTCAAAAAGATCTTTATGCTCGTTTTCTTCGGCCTCTGTCTGCTTTTCATCCTCATCCGCGTCAATGCCCAAGTCTGCGCTTGAAACGGATTTGAATTCTTTTTCCTCGTAGCTTGTCAGCATTTTGATCGCGAATTCATCAATATCCTCAGTGAAATATAAAATTTCATAGCCTTTGTCGGCCACCATTTCAGTTTGCGGCAGCTTTTCAATTCGCTCGTACGAGTCGCCGGACGCGTAATAAATGTATTTTTGATCCTCAGGCATTCTGGACACATATTCATCCAGTGTAACGAGTTTTTTCTCTGTAGAGGAATAGAATAACAGCAAATCTTTCAATACGTCTTTATTTGCGCCGAAATCATTGTAGACGCCGAACTTCAGCTGTCTGCCGAAGGATTCATAGAAAGATTCATATTTTTCTCGGTTGTTTTTCAGCAGGCTTTTCAGCTCGCCCTTGATTTTTTTATTGATGTTTTTCGCAATCAGCTTCAGCTGGCGGTCGTGCTGCAGCATTTCTCTGGAAATGTTTAAAGACAGATCCTCAGAATCAACCATTCCCTTTACAAAGCTGAAATGGTCAGGAAGCAGGTCGGCGCATTTGTTCATGATCAGCACGCCGTTGGAATACAGCTCCAAGCCCTTTTCAAATTCCTTCGAATAGTAGTCAAACGGCATGTTTTCCGGAATAAATAAAATAGAGTTGTAGCGCACCGCTCCATCGACGCTGATATGCACATGGGTAAGCGGTTTATCAAAGCCGTAATGCTTCTCGGCATAAAATGCCTCGTAATCTTCATCCGTCAGCTCGCTTTTATTTTTTCTCCAGATCGGCACCATGCTGTTGACCGTCTGCTCTTCCAGCACCTCTTCAAACTCGTTGTCGCTGTCTTCTTTCGGTTTGTTGACCGTCTCTTCCATTTTGATCGGGTAGCGGATAAAGTCCGAGTACTTCTTAATGATCGATTTAATGCGGTAGTTATCTAAAAACTCATCATAGCTTTCATCTTCTGTGTTTTCTTTTATTTTCAAGGTGATTTCCGTACCGACGGTTTCCTTGTCACAAGGCTCGATCGTGTAGCCGGCCGCACCTTCAGACGCCCATACATACGCCTCGTCACTGCCGAGCGCCTTACTTTTCACCGTGACCTTATCAGCCACCATAAACGCCGCATAGAAGCCGACGCCGAACTGGCCAATAATATCATGTCCGTCCTTGATGTCATTTTCTTTTTTGAAAGCGAGAGAGCCGCTTTTCGCAATCGTTCCGAGATGCTGCTCAAGCTCATCCTTCGTCATTCCGATTCCGGTATCTGTGACAGTGAGCGTTCTTGCATCCTTGTCCGCCGTCACTTTTATGTAGTAATTGTCTTGATCAAAGGTTAACGAATCATCCGTTAAGGCTTTGTAGTAGATTTTGTCGATGGCATCGCTCGCGTTGGAAATCAACTCGCGGAGAAAAATTTCCTTCTGCGTGTAAATGGAGTTAATCATCATGTCCAGCAATCGCTTGGATTCTGCTTTAAACTTTTTTTTCCGCACTTCAGATCTCTCCTTTAATTATGCTTTGATGTTATGTAAAATCTTTTCAGCATCTATTTACCATATACAGTGACAATTGTCAACTAGGATTAGCAGATGCATATATTGTAAATTTAACATGTTAATGGATTCATTTCACCCATTTTATCAATAAAAAAGAGAGAATGTTGATCATCCTCTCCTCTCTGCTTCCTTCCGGCGGCCGAATTCCTTCTTCATCCATATGTATGACGGGTAGAAAAACAAACTAAATAAGATAAGAGATCCCAAGTTTCGCAAAGACTCATGCAGAACATTTCTTACAGTGAGAGGAAATGTGATGTCCTGAAATAGAATAGAGATAACGGTGTAAATCACAAATCCCATAGGAACAATGGCATAACAATAAAACGCTATCTCCTTCTTATGCTGTATCTTCAAAATATGTAAACCTCCCAATGATGCATATACATAATATTAACATATTTAATAGGTATTTAGAAACAGACCTCCATATGTTTATCCCCCTATTCAGCGGGAACAGATATAAAAAAAGGAGGAATCGCAATATGGGAAGATTAACAGACAAAACCGCAATCATCACAGGGGCCGCGACAGGCATCGGACAAGCGACGGCACGGGTTTTCGCCGATGAAGGCGCCCGCGTGATCTGCGGTGACATCAATGAAAGCGAACTGAATGAAACCGTCAGCGCCATCAGAAAAAACGGCGGAGAAGCAGAAGCCTTTCACCTTGATGTATCAGACGAAGAAAACGTAAAGTCTTTTGCGGACGGCATTCAGCAAAAGTACGGAACAATTGATATTCTCTTTAACAACGCCGGAGTCGATCAGGAGGGCGGAAAAGTCCATGAATATCCGGTTGAGCTGTTTGACCGGATCATTGCCGTCGATCTTCGCGGCACGTTTCTTTGCAGCAAGTACCTGATTCCGCTCATGCTCGAAAAAGGAGGCTCAATCATCAACACGTCCTCCATGTCCGGCCGGGCCGCAGACCTTGACCGCTCCGGCTATAACGCCGCAAAAGGCGGCATTACGAACCTGACAAAAGCAATGGCCATTGATTATGCCAGAAGCGGAATTCGTGTCAATTCCATATCGCCGGGCACGATTGAAACACCGCTGATTGACAAATTGGCAGGTACAAAAGAAGAAGAAATGGGAGCCAAGTTCCGTGAAGCCAACAAATGGGTCACACCGCTCGGCCGGCTCGGAAAACCGAAGGAAATGGCAGCCGTAGCTCTCTTCCTCGCCTCAGACGACAGCTCTTACGTCACAGGTGAAGACATCACCGCTGACGGCGGCATTATGGCTTACACATGGCCTGGGAAAATGCTGATTGATGAGAAATGGAAGGAAGAAACGGAGTGACGGTGAGTAAATGAAACAGCCAGTGTGCAACTAAAAAACACACTGGCTGAACAAGCTGAGGGCCGGTTACTTAAACCAGCCCTTTTCCTTTGATCGGGTAATTGCTTCAATTCGGTTTTTTACTTCTAATTTATCTAGGATCATCGAAATGTAATTGCGGACTGTTCCGCTTTTGATGCTAAGGGCGTTTGCGATTTCTTTTGTGTTTTTTCCGTCCGCAACAAGCTCCAGCACCGCTTTTTCCCGTTCGGTCAGCGGGTTTTCTTCACTATAGATGTCTTCCATTAACTCAGGTGCGTAGACGCGTCGTCCTCTCATGACGCTGCGGATGGCGCTGACGAGTTCCTCGCTTGGGCTGTCCTTGAGCATGTAGCCGCTGACGCCTGCTTTTAGCGCCCGCTGAAAATAGCCGGAGCGGGCGAAGGTCGTTAAAATGATGATTTTTACACCGCTGTCTTTGAGCTTTTCTGCTGCTTCAAGACCTGATTTTCCGGGCATTTCGATATCCATCAGACAGATATCAGGAGCATGTTTTTCCACGAAATCGATGGCATCCTGGCCGCTTGTGCCTTTGCCGACAACGGTCATATCCTCTTCTAAATTCAACAGCGAACCAAGTGCGCCGAGCAGCATTTGCTGATCCTCGGCAATGAAGATGTTGATCATCTGCTACCATCCTTTTCTTTTGATTTTGAATCATTTGGGATGCTCATGATCAGCTTTGTCCCAGTAGATGTATCGATGGCTAAACTGCCGTTTGCGAATTCAAGCCTTTCTCTCATTCCAAGCAGACCGTGACCCTTTGAAAAGAAGTGGGCTTGGCTGCCTTTGAAGCTGCCGTCATCCTCTACCGTAATGACAACCTCTTTCCAGAGCTGCTGCATGGTAATACGGCATATTTTGGCGCCGCTGTGTTTCACGACATTGGTGACGGCTTCTTTTATGCACATGCTGACGATGTTTTCGTTTAGCAGGGAGATATTTTTTGGCGCTTCTTTTTCATCGTACACAAACTCAATTCCTGCAGCTTCAAGAATTTGCCGAACATTGCCAAGCTCATCCTTCAATCGAATGCCTTTCATAGACGAGACAATTTGTCTGACCTCATTTAAGGAGGTGCGGGCCGTTTGTTGAACGCTTTTCAGTTCAGCGCGCGCCTGTTCAGGGTCCTTGTAAATCAGCTTTCGGGCAAGATCGCTTTTTAGTCCGATTAAGGAGAGCTTTTGCCCAAGCGTATCGTGAAGATCACGGGCGATGCGCTGCCTTTCTTCCAGCTTCACAAGATCTGCAATTCGTTCATTTGCATACTCTAATTTCTCCTCAAGGCGCTCCCGTTCCTTCCTGCTTCGAATGCTGAGCGGAAGCAAGACGGCACTGATCAATGTAATGACGATAAACGGGATTTGTGTCAAAAACCACCCTTTTTTCAGCACAAGGCTGAAGTTGACGGCAATCGCCGCACTGGTGATATGAATGTAATATAAAATGTAAAAAGGAACTTTATCTCGAATATGGCCGATGAAATAAGCGATAAAGAAGGCGAAATAAATATAGCTGAACAGCATGACAGAGCCGGTCGAAATGCCGATCAGAAGAAACGCCCATAAGTAAAGCGGCCAGCCTTTTGCGACAAATGCAAAGCGATATGCGGCAAAGAAAACAAGTGTGAAAATGACGCCGGAAACCATCACAAAGGTTGAGGATGACTTAAAAATAAAATAAAAGGGCAGGATGAAAAAAATCGTCCATATATAAGGAGAAATCCCGTTCAGTTTTTGAAATTTAAAATACTTCTTCATCCTTGTTCCACCTTCTGTTCCTTGTGTCTACCATCACTTTATCAAAATACCGCCTTCATTGCATAATCCTTATGCAGAAGGCTCTTTCCGTTAAGAGAAAGAGCCTTGCGCCACATTAGGCATTTTTCTTTAAAGATTCTTCCGGCACCTGCTGAGACGGCGGTGTTTTTCGTGCCTCCCGAAAGGTGACAAACTGCTTTTGATCCTCATTCCACAGACGGAATTTCATGGATTCAAGACTTGTTTTAATCGTAATGGTCGGTACATTTTTTAAAGGTTCATGCCCCTTATGAGCCGCTTCCAGCTTGTAATTCGGCACTCTCGGGCTTAAATGGTGGACATGATGGTAGCCGATGTTGCCTGTCAGCCATTGCAAAAGCTTCGGCAGCTTATAAAAGGAGCTTCCTTCTACTGCGGCCTGCACATAGTTCCAATGCTCATCTGCTTCAAAGTAAGAGTCTTCAAACGTATGCTGTACATAAAAGAGCCAGACGCCGATTGATCCCGAAATGAGGAAGATCGGACCCTGTACAAGCAAAAAGCCTTCCCAGCCAACAATCAGGCACGTTGCAGCAGCTAATAAGACAATCACTGCGTTCGTGAAATAGGTGTTCAAGCGCTCCTTGCGGCGGGCGCCCTTTACGTTGAATCGATTTTGAATAAGAAATACGTAAATCGGTCCGAGAATAAACATAACAAACGGATTTCGATAAAGTCTGTAGCGTACTTTTGTCCAAGCTGACGCTTCGTTGTATTCCTTGACAGTCATCATCCAAATATCGCCGGTTCCCCGTTTATCTAAGTTGCTGCTTGTTGCGTGATGAATGGAGTGGCTTCGCTGCCATTGAAGGTACGGAAACAGTGTCAGCACACCTGAAATAAAACCGAACAGGTGGTTCAGCTTCTTTTGTTTGAAAAAGGATTGATGGCAGCAGTCGTGGAAAATAATAAAAATTCTTGTCAAAAATCCTGCTGCTATAACAGTAAAAGCGAGGGTCAGAAGATAGGAGACATTGAGGCTGAAATAAGCAAGAAACCAAAGGGCAAAGAACGGCACAAACGTGTTGAAAAGCTGAATGACACTATGCTTTGTATCGGCACCGGAAAATGCAGCTACCTGCTTTTTTAAAGATGCTTGCTTTTGTGTTGCGGTTTGATTGATCATGAATGTCATGTCCCTTCATCTTTATTATTAAACCCAGTATACCGAGGCGCTCGCCGCGTTTGTAGTAGCGGCCATCATGCCCCGAGTATGACATTTGTCATGTTTGGCAGCAGAATGCTGATCAGACGGCATATGGAACGGTTTTCTTTTTTTGAACCGGAAGGGAAAAAGGCGGAAAGGAATTTTAAAAAGACAAGAAAGCCGCACTTCATATTCTATTTTTTGCTAAGTCTGGCCGTTTGTATGCGATGTTTATCAATAAAAGACCCTCAGCCTGTCGCGGCTGAAGGTCTCACAGCAAAATCACCCTATACTTCTTCACATCCAAAAACTGCAAGAACTCCCTCGCCAGCAGTTCCGGCGCGTGGTCTTTTCCTTCTTGGAGGCGATATTGTATCAACCCGACGAGCATGGACGCGACGTAATAGGCGTAGAGCTTTTTGCCCGCGTGAATGCGGATCGGCTGGTGCAGGTAAAAGGATTGCAGCGCTCTGAAGATTTCCGGAATGACGTCGGGAACGCCCGAACCCTCTCTCAGAAAATGGACGAGCGGCATGCCTTCCGATAGAGCCGCAAACAAACGGACGAGCGCAGCCTCCGCTTCTGCCATGGAGCAGTCAGCAGGCGAACCGTTTACCGTCAATAAGCCGATCAGCTCTCGGCACGATTGGTGAATAATCGTTTTCAGCAATTTCTCTTTATTGGCGTAATGGTCATAAAAAGTGGCGCGGCGGAGATTGCTTTTCCGGGCAATATCGGAAATTGTGACCGCCGCATAATCTTTTTTCTCCGCCATTACGTCAAGCATCGCCTCTTGTAAGGCCTGCCTCGTTCGGATCACCCGACGGTCGGCGGGCTGTTTTTCTCCCTGTTCCGACACCTGGCGGCCGAACAGCCAGAAAAACCGCTTTTGAGAAATCAAATCCCACACCTGCCCGCTTATCGCCTCCGGGGATGCCTCCTGATCCTCATTCAGCCAATACAGAACGATGGCATACGTATATAAGGCGCGGTAATGAATGTACATATCCTGTTCAGTCGGCGAGAAATCCGCATTGACCGGCGACAGAAGAACATCCTGCCGGAACACATCTTTAAAAAAAGCGTGAAAGTGAAAATAAGGCATTTTATTGCGATCCATCATGGTTTGGAAAAATACCCGATGCTGATCAACAAATGACAATGTCGGATGCACCTTTTGCCATGTCCCGTTTAAATTAAGAAAATCCTTATGCTTCAGCGAATCATAGAGCGCTTCGCTCAGTCCTTCTTTCATTTCTTCTGCAATATCTTCTATAATTGCATATTTATCCTCGTAATAAAGGTACAGTGTCCCCCGGCTTACGTTCGCATGCCCGGCGATTTCCTTCATTGTGATCCGGCGGATATCCCGCTCCTGCAATAGCGCCAGCAGCGATTGTTTCATGTCAGCCGTCACAGAATCAGGCATAAGAGACACTCCTTTCATTAGACAGATGTCCTGTTATTGTACGGTAACGTATAGATGCTTTCCCGCTGTCTTTGATACGGAATCACATCATTTTATAATAGGCCCGAGAGAAACAAAAAAGCAAATCAGGGGGAATTACAGATGGACCAGCAAGTAAAAGCAGATATTCAGCGCGTCTTTCAGCTGCAGAAGAAAAACCAGAAAGCATTGCGCGCTTCAACGGCGGAGCAGCGAAAAGAAAAGCTCAGCCGCTTATTAGAGGCCGTCACCACTCACGAAGAGGAAATCATTGAAGCGATCAGACAAGACGTCCGCAAGCCTTATCATGAGGTAAAAAGAGCGGAGACGCAGGGAACGATCAAAGCCATCAAAGATAATATGAACAATCTAGAAGCCTGGATGGCTCCAAAACAAGTCGGCTCATCCCTGAACCCGGAGGCTGACGGCGTGTTAATGTACGAGCCAAAAGGCACGGCCCTGATTCTCGGCCCTTGGAATTACCCGTTTATGCTGACGATGGCTCCGCTTGCAGCAGCGATTGCGGCAGGCAACAGCGCGATTGTGAAGCTGTCTGACTTTACGATGAAAACAAGCCATATTGCCGCGAAAGTGATTCGCGAGGCATTTCATGAAGAAGAGGTCGCTATTTTTGAAGGCGAAGTCGATGTCGCGACAGAACTCCTCGACCAGCCGTTCGACCATATTTTCTTCACCGGAAGCACAAACGTCGGAAAAATCGTCATGACGGCTGCGGCGAAGCATTTGTCATCCGTCACGCTTGAGCTTGGCGGAAAAAGCCCGACGATTATCGACAGCGAGTACGACCTGATGGACGCGGCGAAAAAAATCGCGGTCGGCAAATTTGTCAATGCGGGACAGACATGTATCGCCCCTGATTATGTTTTCATTAAGAAAGACGTACAGGATGCATTTACAAATATGCTGCAGACCATTGTCAACGCCGGTTTTATGGAAGATGACCATACGGTTGACCGCGATAAATTCACGCAGATTGTCAATGAACGCAACTTTAACCGTGTCAAAGCCCTGTTTGACGACGCGATTGAAAAAGGGGCGGAAGTCGCATTCGGCGGTGTATTTGATGCGCATGACCGCACGATTTCTCCGACCGTGCTGACAAACGTCACTCCTGACATGAAGATCATGCAGGAAGAAATCTTCGCACCGATTCTGCCGCTCATGAATTACGAAAACATAGACGAAGCGGCAGAATACATCACAGACCGTGACAAACCGCTTGCATTATATGTATTCAGCCATAATCAAAAGCTTATCGATTACGTGCTGCAGCATACGACGTCCGGCAATGCTTCTATCAATGATGTCGTCGTTCATTTCACTGACGTGAATCTCCCGTTCGGAGGCGTCAATACGAGCGGAATCGGTTCATATCACGGCGTGTACGGCTTTAAAGAATTTTCTCATGAAAAAGGCGTATTTATTCAAGCCTCTAAATAGAAAAAGAATCCGCGCATGTGACGCGGATTCTTTTTGTTATGTCGCTGAACCGAAAGCAAACAGTTTTTTATAAGTGCCGATGTACAGCGTGCCGTCCTCAGCGAGAACCGGTGAAGAAATGACATTGCTGTCCGTTTGATAGTGCCATGTTTCATTGCCGTCCGGGTCAAGCGCCGTCAGCTTTCCGTCCCTTGAATGAATCAAAATGGCACCCTCCCCATCGGCAGGTCAGAAATCGCTCCTGCAGTTAAAGCCACGCCCCGGCCGCCAAAGTTTTCCTATGAAATGAACTGTCTTTTTTCAATGTCAATTTCCTTTTTTAAACAAGCTAAACCGCTATCACATACCATAATAAACCTTTACAGAACAATTGTCATATAGCCTGCTGACGCTTCGGAGCCGAACGGAACGCGACAACAAACCACAGTACATTAACGATAAAAGCCGCGCCTGACCAAGCCAAAACGCCGGAAAAGGGAGACAGCTCCTGTCCTGAAGCCGCAGCGACAGCGATCGTCACCAAAACGACAGCCGTAGAAATGATAAGCCCGATTCCGCAAAAAACAGCCATAATAATCTTCATCGCATTTACACCGAGAACATAAAGAGCAAGCGGAATCAGATAGAAGACAAGCATCATACCGACAGACGTCCACATGCCGGCAGAGTTAAACGAATTCGCGTTCGGCCCCGTTTCTGCAAACGGAGATAGCGAGCCGATAACCGGCAATAAACAAAACATCACAGCGGAAAACAGGGTCACCGTGACTGTACCTTTTTTGTTTGTTTGATTCATGAGAATATCCTCCTGATGACATCCTGGTATTGGTTTTACCGGGAATCTGATAATATGTTATATTTTAACACAATTATTTGCGAAATTTTGGTCTGTCTCCATTGTGAGAAAGGTTTTTTTGAAAACGAATTTACAAATCCAGAAAAATAGATATAATAAGCTGTATGGAACCAATACTTATTCATAAAGCGTTATCTAACAAAACCCGAAGTGATATTATGACATGGCTGAAACATCCCGCGGAACATTTTGATGAAAGTCCATATCTTGAGCAGGGCCTCAGCTTCCGCACCGGAATCTGCGTCGGCGATATTCAGGAGAAATCAGGGCTTGCCCAGTCCGTAATCTCAAGCTACCTGCTGACGATGCAAAAAGCCGGCCTGTTAGAATCTGAACGGATCGGAAAATGGACATATTACAGGCGCAACGAAAAAAACATCAAAGCCTTTTCAGACTATCTTCAACAACATTTATAATTGAAAGGAGGGCTTTTTTTGTTATAACATATCTATTTTTCTGTATATGTAGTTATAAAAGGAGGCTTACATAAAAGTGAAAAAGAACAGCTCAATCTTCATTATTTTCTTGGCATTAGGGGTTTTTGGGATTATCACTACCGAAATGGGGATCATCGGTGTTCTGCCTCAGGCGGCGGACAGATTTCATATCACCGCTTCAAAGGCAGGGTGGCTTGTCAGCGTTTTTGCATTAGTCGTCGCTGTGTCCGGCCCGTTTTTGACATTGCTCGCGTCAGGTTTGAATCGAAAATATATTCTTTTGCTGGCCGTGCTGATGTTTGCCGTTTCAAATACAGTCTATGCGTATACGGTGCATTTCATGGTGCGGCATGTTGTTTGCCCTGCTGGCTTTCGGATTGATGATGGGGCGACTGGCCTTGGGAAACAGAAAACTCGCAGAAAACTGAGATCTACTGAGTCCGGGCTTTTGCCCGGACTTTTTATGACGGGTGCGCACGCGTGATGTCTATTCCGCCTTCACCGTCAGCTTCAATATGTGTCGTCCCGTTCACGGTGATCGAAAGCGGATGAAACTCCGCGTGTTGATCAGAAAAAATCCAGCGGCGCCCCCTCGGTCCCAAAAGCAAAAACGCCCCATCCTTATAATCACCCATAAAGTGAAATCCGTCCTCGGTAAGAGGCGCATGTTTTCTCACCGGAATGCCGAAGCGCTGTAATGTCTCCCCTGTTGACACCACCTCAGCAGCCGTCACATTGATTTCGCCAATATTCAATACGGACTGAATGGAAAAGCTTTCTTCAGAGGCCGGCGACGAATCTCTGGCGATGAATTCCACAAGATTGTGAGACGGATCTGAGAAATAAAAAGAACGTGCATTGATATGGGGAAAATACACCTCATCCTCACCATCTTCTGTATGAAACGCCACCTTGCTCTTCGCCCACGCTTTAGCTTCACGAAAATGATTGTTCGGAATGTTAAAAGCAAAATGATAAAACGGATGAGATTGAGAATCGGCCAGCCTGAACATTAATTCACTTTCTCCCGCCTTGATTGTAAACGAATCGCCCGTACTTTCGATCAAGCTAAGACCAAGCTTCTGTACATAGAAGCGTTTCGTCTCCTCCAAAGCATCACTGTATAGCATTACCTTGTTTATCAGCATCGTGATCACCCCTTTGGTTTATCTTACCATCGGCCGGGAGGATTCCCACTATTTTGCTTCGCCAATTGAGAAACACCCCTCCTCCATTTCAAAACGGGGACAGACCGCTCATACCAAGCGTTTTCATACCTTAAAAGCAAAAAAAGCATAAAATAATATGCCATATGCCTTGACAAAAAATAAATGTTATTTAATAATTCATATATAATTAGAATTATTATTGAAAGATAAAGTGTATTCTTTGTCTTTTTTAATATTTCAAATCACATTTCAGGAGGAAGATATATTATGTCTTTAATTGGAAAAGAAGTACAACCATTCGCAGCAAAAGCTTACAAAAACGGTGAATTCATCGATGTAACAAATGAAAGCCTGAAAGGCCAATGGAGCGTATTCTGCTTCTACCCTGCGGATTTCTCATTCGTATGCCCGACTGAGCTTGAAGATCTTCAAAATCAATACGCTGCTCTTAAAGAACTTGGAGTTGAAGTGTACTCTGTATCTACAGATACTCACTTCGTACACAAAGGCTGGCATGACAGCTCTGAAAAAATCGGCAAAATCACTTACGCGATGATCGGTGATCCTTCTCAAACGATCTCCCGCAACTTTGATGTTCTTAACGAAGAAGAAGGTCTTGCTGATCGCGGAACATTCATCATCGATCCGGACGGTGTGATCCAAACTGTTGAAATCAACGCCGGCGGTATCGGCCGTGACGCAAGCAACCTTGTAAACAAAGTAAAAGCGGCTCAATATGTCCGTCAAAACCCAGGTGAAGTCTGCCCGGCTAAATGGGAAGAAGGTTCTGAAACACTAACACCAAGCCTTGACCTAGTAGGTAAAATCTAAGGAGTGCATTCCATTGGTACTTGAAGCAAATATCAAAGCACAATTAAATCAATACATGCAGCTAATTGAGAATGACATTGTTCTCAAAGTAAGCGCAGGTGATGATGACACCTCGAAGGACATGCTGGCTCTCGTTGATGAGCTGGCTTCCATGTCATCGAAAATCACAGTTGAAAAAGCACAGTTAAACAGAACGCCAAGCTTCAGCGTCAATCGTGCCGGAGAGGAGACCGGCGTCACATTTGCCGGTGTTCCGCTGGGACACGAATTCACATCTTTAGTGCTGGCGCTATTGCAAGTGAGCGGCAGAGCGCCTAAGGTTGATCAAAAGGTCATTGACCAGATTAAGAAGATCAGCGGAGAATACCGCTTTGAATCTTATATCAGCCTGACGTGCCACAACTGCCCTGACGTCGTCCAAGCCTTAAACATGATGAGCGTGCTCAACCCGAACATCACACACACGATGATTGACGGAGCGGCTTTTAAAGAAGAAGTCGAAAGCAAAAACATCATGGCCGTGCCGACTGTTTTCTTAAACGGCGAATCCTTCGGAAGCGGACGTATGACCCTCGAAGAGATTCTCGCGAAAATGGGCAGCGGCGCAGATGCATCTGAGTTTGCTGACAAAGAGCCGTACGACGTGCTTGTTGTCGGCGGCGGACCTGCCGGCGCCAGTGCGGCCATTTACACGGCGCGTAAAGGCATCCGCACAGGTGTTGTCGCTGAACGCTTCGGCGGACAGGTTCTCGACACGATGAGCATCGAAAACTTCATCAGCGTAAAAGCGACAGAAGGACCGAAGCTCGCTGCAAGCCTCGAGGAGCACGTGAAGGATTATGATATTGATGTCATGAACCTGCAGCGCGCAAAACGCCTTGAGAAAAAAGACCTTTTCGAACTCGAACTCGAGAACGGCGCTGTTCTGAAAAGTAAAACAGTCATCCTTTCAACAGGTGCACGCTGGCGCAATGTAAACGTACCTGGTGAACAAGAGTTCAAAAACAAAGGTGTCGCATACTGCCCGCACTGTGACGGACCATTGTTTGAAGGCAAAGACGTAGCGGTTATCGGCGGCGGAAACTCTGGAATCGAAGCAGCAATTGACCTTGCAGGTATTGTCAATCACGTTACTGTGCTAGAGTTCGCGCCGGAGCTGAAAGCAGACGAAGTCCTGCAAAAACGTCTTTACAGCCTGCCTAACGTCACTGTCGTGAAAAACGCACAAACGAAAGAAATCACAGGCGACCAAAACGTAAACGGCATCACGTACATTGATCGTGAAACAGGCGAAGAAAAACACGTTGAACTCCAAGGTGTCTTCGTCCAAATCGGTCTCGTGCCAAACACGGAATGGTTAGACGAAACAGTCGAACGCAACCGCATCGGCGAAATCGTCGTCGACAAACGCGGCGCCACAAGCGTCCCAGGCCTATTTGCCGCAGGAGACTGCACAGACGGCCCGTACAACCAAATCATTATTTCAATGGGATCAGGCGCAAATGCCGCTTTAGGCGCGTTTGATTATTTGATCCGGAACTAATACAAAAGCCGCCATATTAGCTGATTGGCGGCTTTTTTGATATGTCCCGTTGAATTAAGAAGGCAGTATTTCTTCTAAACACTCCTCGCTGATTTTATAAGATTTTGGTCTTCTGCTCACCAGCTCAACAAATCCTTGCTGCTCTAAATAATCCATTACTTTGTTAACTTTATGTCTTGAAAAAAGAAGCGGTTAACAAAAAGAAAAACGGCATACTGCATGCAGTACACCGTCTTTTTAATGATTAGGGATTTATGGAATCACCATTTAATATGACTCATCAGGCCCTTCTTTTCTTGCTCCCCCAATATAGAATAAATAATAAAATAAACCACAGCGGCGTCAGAAGCAAAGCCGGGCGGGTTGCATCCGCAAACAGCATAATAATAAGAATGGCGGCAAACAGAGCCAGAACAGCGTAATTGATAAATGGCGTGAGTGGCGCTTTAAATGTTGATCTTGCGTGTAATTGCGGACGGGTTTTCTTGTATCTGATATGACAAACAAGAATCACACCCCACACCCATATAAAACAAATCGCGCTAATGGTTGTCACGATGCCAAAGGCTTGTTCCGGTATCAGCTTGCTTAAAAGAGCTCCCCCTGACAGGACAATGGTCGATACCCATAACGCGTGACTCGGCACATGGTTTTTATTCAGCTTCGCGAAACTTGCCGGTGCCTGTTTCGTTTTGCTTAAGTTATACAAAATCCGGCTTGTTGAAAACATCCCGCTGTTACAAGCAGACGCGGCTGACGTTAAGACGACAAAATTAATGATTCCCGCGGCAAGCGGAATACCGACTAAGCTGAAGGTTTTCACAAAAGGACTTTCTGCCGCATTCAGTTCCATCCACGGGTTAATACATAATAGGACGATAAGCGCGCCGACGTAGAAAAATAAAATCCGCAAAGGAATTTTATTAATAGCCGATGGAATATTTTTTTTCGGATTCGATGTTTCCGCTGCCGATACACCTACTAATTCCACACCGACATATGCAAAGATCACCATTTGGAAAGAAAGCAAAAAGCCTGAAAATCCATTTGGAAACAAGCCGCCGTGCTCCCATAGGTTTGCCGCCGAAACCGTTCCTGTATGCGTCTTAAATCCGATCACCAGCAAAATAACCCCGATGACAATTAACGCCAGAATCGTGATCACCTTTATTAAAGCAAACCAAAATTCCAATTCTCCAAAAAGCTTGACCGTTAATAGATTGAGCCCTAATAAAATGAGTAAACAGATAAGTGCAGGGATCCACTGCGGAATATCAAACCAATATTTCACATATACCCCGACGGCAATCACATCCGCCATAGCCGTCATAATCCAGCAAAACCAATACGTCCAGCCGGTGACAAACGAGGCCCGCGGCCCCAAATACTCCTCCGCAATATCTGTTAACGATTGATACCCCGCTTTAGATAACAGCAGTTCTCCCAGCGCCCGCATCACGAAAAAAAGCGCCATACCTACAATGAAATACGCAAAGATGATAGAAGGACCCGCCAATTGAATCGCCTTACCGGAGCCTAAAAATAACCCGGTGCCAATCGTCCCGCCAATGGCGATAAGCTGCACATGCCGATTGGATAAGTCCCTCTTTAATTCTCGCTGTTCCAAGTCTAACTCCTCCTTACCTCTTTATTGTGAAACGACGAGCAATGAAAATAGCCCATAAAAAAAGAGATTGGATGTCCTCCAATCTCGTGGTCATAAGAATAACAAATTATATTTGTGCCGCTGACAATCATCAGCACGACAAATACATATTCGGTACTCTTCTGTCCTTTTGCCTGAGATTGTGAACCCTTCGGCGCCGCGGAATTCCGCGGTCTCTCCAGAAGCTGCTCCTGCTGTAGTGCGACCCACAGCAATCATAGCTTGCTACGTATTGAGTTTTCGATAGATTATTACTATCGGATAACTTTTTATTTTAATAGGGATTGGGTGATTTGTCAATGGTAAGACTGTTATTGTTCAAGTCATTCTTAGTCCTTCCGTCAACTATAGCAAAAATATATAAGGATACAGGGATTCACCTCAGGAGATGACATTTATCCAGTGAAGATTCATCAAGTAAAAGAAACATTTATAGCATTTACATATTTGGTGAAACAAAAAAACTCTTTAAAACACAATGGATTGGGTGTGACGATGATGTAAATGATAAAGTTACATTTCTAGTAAATAATATTAATGCCTATTCAAATAGTGAAGAAATGCTAAGGACAAAAAGGATCATTGATTAAAAATTTTTATATAAAGATCTGTCAAACGATGTTCTTTTAAACGATGAAATAATATGTGGAAAAGTAATAGTCAAAATAAAAACGAACTTTAAACAAAGACCATGATTTGTTGTATGCCTTTCAAGATTCCTTAACCATATGAGTTAAAACGCTGGATTGTCAACACAAGATTGTCTAAACAAGTGTTGGCAATCCAGTCGATGAGGAAGTTGCACCGTAACACTCCCTTACTACTTAAACTGATTAAGTTGATACTTATTTTTGGGGCATACGGAATATCACAAAACTCCCATTGCTTTCTTCAATTTTCATAAATATTTCATTAAGAATTTCCAATGCTCTTTCGTCCGATTTGTACTTTCCTAAAGTTTTACTCCATTGATCCAAAGATGCACTGCCGATAATACCTTCTATACTTTTCCCCTTTACAGTAACTTCTTTTACATTCACTAAACTTTGTTTATTTTGTGTAAAAAGCCATAACATCAAAAACTCCCCCTTAATAAATATTATAATTGCTCTGTTAGGACAATTTTTCATTCGATTATCGCGTCCAATTATGTACCCTTTAAGCAATAAACTGCTTTAAAATGCAATTTTTTTTAAAATTGGATGTTTCTAATAAGTGAAATGGTCACAACTAGTGTTAATATGGAACCTACAGATACTAAAGTTATTATTTTTCGTCCATTCTCTTTTGATGTTTTATTTAGCTCCAAGAATACCAAAACCCATATAATTATAGCTGCTATAGAAGTAATATTTATAAAAGAAACAGACATATTTAACACTCCCCTTATATACTTTAGCACAAAATCCATCTCTAAGGGTTTAAAGTTTCTCCACAAAAAAGTGAAAAGAATAATTATTTAATATTTTACTAAAAATATAAATATCCCATTCCGGTTCACTAAGGACTAAAACTAGGTTACACATAATGGTTGGCACAGTTTAGAGCTGTCTAACTCAGCTCAACGCCTAATTTATATATTTTTATATGTGTATTAACGATTAAATTCACTTTACATTATCGTATGAGCAACAATATTCCATAAATGAATAGTCATTTTATATAAGATTTTGTTGTTACCCAATCCCTCTAGGAGCGGTTTTTTAGACATTATATTTCGTCTACGCTAGGAAAACCGCCCTCCTTGTGATTACCGTTTCCAACCACCATGCACGGTGCATAATACCCCTTTGTTTTAAAGCCCCATTGTTCTTCTCATCATAACAATGAAAATATTGATTTCCCTAATGAAAATAAAGCGTCAATTATAAAAGATGCTGCAAAGAGAATGGATGCTTTCCAGTTTTCTTTTTTATAATGGAAGAAGAGCAGTATTACAATTGATCCCATAAGAGCAGTAAATAAATAAAACCATGAGTTATGTATTTGCCAAATCCCTATGAAAATTATATTAATAATCATGATCAAAATTTTAGGAATAAGAGCATAAAATAAGTGGCTTTTAACATTAGAGGCAAAGATAATTAATAAAAATTTCCCAATAATATATTGCACCAAGAGACTTATCATTGTTATGACTGTGGTAACTACAGATATTATCAGTACTAATTTTCGGTGTGAAAAATTATCCAATAAATTATGCAGATCTTTTAGTTCTTCAGAAAATCCATTCATTTCAATAACAAGAGATATAAAATAAAAATTCAAGAACACATATACAATCAATGAGACAAATGATGTTAATCTTGCATGTTTTTCCACGAAAGGCCCCCCTTTCCTATAGTAATAACATTTGAATTATCGTTTAGATGTTTATTTACCATGCTATGAGAGACATATATTATGGTTGATATTTGTTTTGTTGAAAGATTTACTAGACTTTCAGAAAGCATATTAATACTTTCTGAATCTAAAGATGACATAGTTTCATCAATTAATATTGTTTCCCAATCCTTCACAAAAACCAATGATAAACCAAGTTTAGCTTTCATTCCCGTAGATGCTCTACTATATGAAACATCTAAATTACCATCAAAAAAATTATTAACTTTGGAAAGTTGTTTTGTAGATGGGGTAATGTTAAATGTGTTCCATAGAATCTCTAGATTTTCACCGATAGTGAAAGGATGAATACCAATAGGATCAACATTTAAATATAAAGTAGATCCTTTATTTGCAATAAAACTGCCTGAATAGTTTTTATCAAGGCCAGAAATTATTCTCAGAAGAGTACTCTTCCCCGCACCATTTCGACCTGTTAGTTGAAAAAGACCTGTTGATATTTTAAAATTAACTTTATCTAAAATTAAATTGTCTTTAAATTTTTTTGTGAATTCCACAAATTCCAAACTCATTATGAATCCCCTCTTCTTTATTTTAAAAATATCCTTCAAGTATAGCGGCTATTATTAATACTATTAATGATAGTACATAAAGAGGAATCATTTTTTTCATTACACTCAGAGTAATCTTTATTGACCTAGTAATAATTAATGTAAAGAGCATATACTGGCTAATTCCTTGATAAAGCAACATATTTGGAAATTCTAATAGAGCATGTGGAAATAATTTATTTAAGGCTCCTTGTATCCCTAAAGTCCTAAAACCTACAGTAATTTGAAAGGCCGAACCTGCAAAATCCAATAACTGTAGTATTGGCGAAAATATAGGAGCCAGTAAATACATTGCAAAGTTTCTTAAATTGTGTGATAAAACCAGAAACATAAAATCATGTTCCAAAGAAGGTGGTTCTGGTTTAAATAAATTTTTATTAACTATCGATCCTAAAAAAACTCCTATACTTATAGTTGATAAACAAAAGATAAAATAGTAACATAGAAAAAATTTGACTCTATTATGTATCATTTCTATTCCTCTTTTTATGAAACAATAGTGAAAATCGTGATGCATATCAGCATTAAAATAGGCAGAGTTAACTTTAATAACTTGTACTCATAGCCACTAGTTAACAACTCAGTTTTTCTAAAATATACAACCCCTATAAAAAATATTAAAGGAATTGATAAGAGATTCTTAAGAATTATTGTTATATCAGACGTATTTAATACAACCCCTACTAACCCGCAAACACATACAACAAATAACATAAGAGATATTAAATAAATGGAACTTGATTTAAACCTTTTAAATGAACTAACAATTAAAGAGGATTGCAAAGTTTCCACTCGTGCTTTATCCAGCATAATCTCTTCGCTTTTTGACCCTATGAAAATCTCTAAGATAGTCATAAAGTTAACATAAACGATTATTAACGCCGGGAGCCCCTGTATCTTAGTTAAGAACAGTTGACCAAAGTATGTTATCACTGATACCAAGGCTCCAAGCAAAACCAATAATATCTTATTATTAGTTATATAAGCGGAGAATATATGTAAAATATCCCCGGATGAATATCGTTTATCAGTACTTTTTAAAAATGACAATCCAATTGGTATACGGTGAGAATTATTTATACAGAAATAAATAAGAAAGGATTGTATAATTAAAACTAGTATAGATAACTCAAACGAATACGTTAAAATGAACCAAGTTTGCAACAAAAAAAGGGATCTGATTATGATATTAAACAGGCCATGCGTTAACTGAGACAAAAAAGAAATTACAACAGTAACTAAAGCCAATATAATAATCAAATATTGATTTACTATCAACATAAAGGTTGTAGACATTAAACAAGTCAGAAGTAATTGTAATGAATACCCTTGTCTAATTGTAAAAAACAAGTGCTTTAATAATAAGCGTTTAGAAGTAAAAACCAGACCAGGTTGTTGTTTTCTATATGGTAATATACACCGATTGATATTTGCTGTAGCTACAATATATATAGAAATAAAAGAAAATATAATAAGGTGGTGAACGGAAACCAAATCATGATAAAAAATAAGTGCTAGAATAAAGAGTGATGAAAAAAGAATCATCCCAATATAATTGAGATGACCCATTATACTTTGATCATAAAGTTTAAATAGTCTTTTTTTCATGTGCATAAGCTCTTTTAAAAAGCAGCTGCTTTGGCTTTTCCTTGTTTCTTAATTAAAGTAAGAACAGTCGCTGCAAACGCTGATCCAATAGTTCCAACACCAGTAAACATTCCAATAATCGTTATTACAGTAGTTACAGATGAAACACCATCTAAAAAGTTGACTATTGTTGCTGCAGTCGCTGTACTAAGTCCAAGTTGAGCTGCTATGAGTGGTCCGTTACCAAGAATTAAAGCTCCTAATGTAACTGCAAAAAGTGATACGGATAGTAGAGCATAAAACTTTGAATCTTTTACTTTAACCATGAAATTACCTCCTATATATTATTTACTACATTTTTAGTATAAACGAACAAAACAAAAAATTCAATAATTTATAAAAAAACCTATTAAATTCATTTACAAGAAAATAATTACTATATTAACAAACTATTAACCTTACCTTTCTATTATATGGTCACGCGTAGATGAAAGGACCAGTGCACAATCTACAAATACCAGAAACATTTTGATCGTATGATGAGAGATGTAAAAAAGAATTTGAATGCTGTCATAACTTGTAAAGTATTAGGGTTGAGCAGGAAGTGTTTTGATTTTTATCACTCTCGAAGAAATACACAATGCATTGTTAAATTTATATCAATATAGGAAGGTCAATATGGGCCACCTGCCTAATGGACAATCGCAATTCAACATTTTATCCTCAATTGCTCAAATCAAAGATACAAGCTTGGTTAGAATCAAGGGGAATATACTGGTGAAAGAATCGTTGGGTATCGAAGCGAAAACAATTACAATTAAAGGGTAGTAGTTCCCATAAATAAGAACCGGGTACAAAAGAAATTCCAATCATCTCAATAAAATTGGTTTGTAAACATAAGCTGCATATGCCGATTCGATAAGTCCCTCTTTAATTCTCGCTGTTCCACATCAAACTCCTCCTTACCTCTTTACTGTGAAACGACGTGCAATAAATAAAGCCCATAAAAAAAGAGATTGGATGTCCTCCATCTCACGTTCATAAGAATAACAAATACATATGCGGTCTCTTCAGAAGCTACTCCTGCTATAGTGCGATCCACACAGCCATTGCTCATCACGCAATGAACCTTTCTTACGCAAATGCTTATACAATAGCAGTCTTGTTATGCTGGATTCTTAATCTTCTATTGCAGAGATGGTGATCAGGAAAAAAAATATAGAAAAATATATATTTTATTGTACTCGTTCTCTAGCATACACAAAAGGTGCGAAAAACCAAAAAGGCTTTCTATAGTTACGGCCTTTTTGGTTGAAACGGTTTGTTTATTCAGAGAAGCTGCTGTTTTCTGGCTTGTCGTTGATTGCGGTACGTGTCTTGGCACATAATCATTTTTTGTCTTCTGCAAAGATCACTTGCGGCACCTACTATATAGATTAAAAGCTTCCGAAGGGACCGGAGTACGAAAATCAAAACATCATTAGACTGCAATAGTCATTAGGTGAATATATACAAATATCCATTCCGACTGAATTAGTTGAAACTAAGGCAACTGCTCCCACTCTTAGTTAAGCAAGTAATGATAGGGCAAACAAATAATTGTCAACACCATATTAATAAATGTGAATGGAAATTGACGACAAGAATCAGGATACCTGTCCCTTTCAGCCTAAGCCCCTGATCAAATCCGCAAGATCTTCTCCGTGGATACTGCTGAAAGGCTTTTTTGCTCTTGCTGTCTTAAGCTTTCCCTCCTGTTTTCTGCTTTTTCTTTATTCTCGCGTATCTCGTTTTGATTGTCTCAAAAAGGAGTTATGCGGTACTATCATATAAGGTCCAATGATGTAAAAATAATGTCATACTTTTAAATTCATCTTATCATGCAAATGCTCATAAATAGGGACAGCTCTTATCTAAAAAGGGGATGGACGATTTTGGAAACCAAATACTTAGATCTGCTCGCTCAAAAATACGATTGTGAAGAAAAAGTGGTAACGGAAATCATTAATTTGAAAGCAATACTGAACCTGCCAAAAGGCACCGAGCATTTTGTCAGTGATTTGCACGGGGAGTATCAGGCATTCCAGCACGTGCTGCGGAATGGTTCAGGAAGAGTCAAAGAGAAGATACGCGATATTTTCAGCGGCGTCATTTATGATAGAGAAATTGATGAACTGGCAGCATTGGTCTATTACCCGGAAGACAAACTGAAGTTAATCAAACATGACTTTGATACGAAAGAAGCATTAAACGATTGGTATAAAGAAACGATTAACCGAATGATTAGGCTCGTTTCTTATTCTTCCTCCAAGTATACCCGCTCCAAATTGCGCAAAGCACTGCCTGCCCAGTTTGCTTATATTACGGAGGAGCTGCTATATAAAACAGAACAAGCTGCCAACAAGGAACAATATTACTCCGAAATCATAGATCAGATCATAGCACTCGGCCAGGCCGATAAGCTGATCACCGGTCTTGCCTACAGCACGCAGCGATTGGTGGTCGACCATCTGCATGTTGTCGGCGATATTTACGACCGCGGACCGCAGCCGGATAAGATCATGGAAGAACTGATCAACTATCATTCGGTGGATATTCAGTGGGGAAATCACGATGTTCTCTGGATAGGCGCTTATTCAGGCTCCAAAGTATGCCTGGCAAATATTATCCGTATCTGTGCCCGCTATGATAACCTGGATATTATTGAAGACGTCTACGGCATCAATTTAAGACCGCTCTTGAACCTTGCCGAAAAATATTATGACGATAATCCAGCGTTCCGTCCAAAAGCGGACGAAAACAGACCGGAAGATGAGATTAAGCAAATCACAAAAATTCATCAGGCGATCGCGATGATCCAATTCAAGCTTGAAAGCCCAATAATCAAGAGACGGCCGAACTTTAATATGGAGGAACGGCTGTTACTGGAAAAGATTGATTATGATAAAAATGAAATCACGCTGAACGGAAAAACATATCAGCTGGAAAACACCTGCTTTGCGACAGTCAATCCAGAACAGCCGGATGAGCTATTAGAGGAAGAGGCAGAGGTCATGGACAAGCTGCTGTTCTCTGTCCAGCATTCCGAAAAGCTGGGCCGCCATATGAATTTTATGATGAAAAAAGGCAGCCTTTATTTAAAATATAACGGCAACCTGTTGATTCACGGCTGTATTCCTGTCGACGAAAACGGCAACATGGAAACAATGATGATAGAGGATAAGGCCTACGCGGGCCGTGAGCTGCTCGATGTATTTGAACAGTTCTTACGGAAAGCCTTCGCCCACCCGGAAGAAACCGATGATCTGGCGACAGATATGGCCTGGTATTTATGGACAGGCGAGTACTCCTCCCTCTTCGGAAAACGCGCCATGACGACATTTGAGCGTTATTTCATTAAAGAGAAGGAAACGCATAAAGAAAAGAAAAACCCGTATTACTATTTGCGGGAAGACGAGGCAACCTGCCGAAACATCCTGAAAGAATTCGGTCTCAACCCGGATCATGGCCATATCATCAACGGCCATACACCGGTAAAAGAAATCGAAGGCGAAGACCCGATCAAAGCAAACGGAAAAATGATCGTCATCGACGGCGGCTTCTCCAAAGCCTACCAATCCACAACAGGCATCGCCGGCTACACGCTCTTATACAACTCCTACGGCATGCAGCTCGTCGCCCACAAACACTTTAATTCAAAGGCCGAAGTGCTGAGCACCGGAACTGATGTCTTAACAGTGAAACGTTTAGTGGACAAAGAGCTTGAGCGCAAGAAAGTAAAAGAAACGAATGTCGGTGAAGAACTGATGCAGGAAGTGGCTATTTTGGAGAGCTTGCGGGAGTATCGGTATATGAAGTGATGGAACATGGGGTTCAGGGATTACTTTCTCTGGGCTCTTTTTTACGGCTTTCCACTTAGTACAGCAAAGTGCTAACAGAGGTCTGGTTTTCTGCTTGTTCATCGACGCGTAAATAATAGCGAAAAAGAAAGTTGGGAGCCGGAAAGATAAACGGGCTAATGAGTCCCTTCCACTGAATTTAAAACAGATTTAACAGCTTCTTCAATCTCCCTGTAACCCGTACACCTGCAAATATTGGACTCCAGCCAATTTTTTATCGTTTCATCACCAGCATTCGGCTCAGTATGAACTAAAGCATGACAATTCATGAGAAAACCCGGTGTACAATAACCGCATTGAAACGCAAATTTTTCAATAAAAGCCTTTTGAATTGGCGTATTGATAAGTCCTTCAATTGTAGTAATTTCCTTTCCTTCCCCTTCTACTGCAAGCATTAAACAAGATTTCATCGGTACCCCATCCATTAATACCGTACAGGCGCCACAATCACCATTTAAACAACCTGGCTTTGAACCAGTTAATCCAAGACGAAGACGAAGGGCATATAACAAAGTATCGGCTGGCCTGACAGTAATCTGTCTTTCCTCGCCATTTACTTTCAACGTAATAGGATCAGACATTGGAACCTCCTTCTAATTCATGTAAGGCATCTAAGATTGTATGCTGCAAGACAAATATTCGATATTCACTTGAGCCTTCTGCATCATCAAGAACAGGTTTGGGTACATACTGCAAAGACCTCCGTACTCTATCCTCTAATGAGCGGCTTTTATCGTTAAACATAGCCTCCATTTCAACAGAACGAAAAGGAAATGGACATACGCCGCTAAAGGCCATTCTAACCTTTTCATCTTTTTTTAGTGCACAAACTGTCACCAATGGATATCCGACATTCCACTGTTGTCTTCTTTTTATACTTACAAATGGCACGTCTATATACGTTTGATCGATAAGAATATGAAATAAAAAATCTCCTTTTTGTAATTGTATTTCCCTGTTAAAAATTTTATTTATAGGATGGTAATGAATCCCTGATCGCCCTGCAACCCCTGCCAAACTATCGGAAATTAACAACGGCAAGACTGCCTCACGGTAATATATGCCCCCGCAAATATTTCCGCCCAGGCTGATTTTATTTCGAGTCGTCCGATCCGCAATTTCACTTACTGTTTTACTTAATAACGGAAATGGATTTTCTTCCTCCACTTTCGTTAATGACACACCTGCTCCGATCACTAGATAATTTTTATAAAAACGGATGGTATGAAATTCTGGAAGTGCATTAATATCTATCACTGCATCCGTATAGATGAGATTCAGCCTTCCTAACGTTATAATTTCTGTGCCGCCAGAATAATACATTGGTGTTTTCTTTTCGGCCGCAAGAGAGTGAAATAGATGGGTTGTTTCTTGAATTGTCTTCGGTTTAATATATTCAAAATCAAACGGTATCATCTTTCCACCCCTCTTGCGTCCTCCATAATCGTTCAGGAATAAGAGGAAGTTGATTCAATTGGACACCTAAAGCGGCAGAAAGGCAATTCCCTAATGCTGCCGGCATCCCCAACAGTCCATGTTCCCCGCCGCCACGGGCTCCATAAGGCGCAATAACATGCGGGGTTTCAACAAATTCAATGATATATTCAGGCTGCTCTCCATAGTGAAGGGGTCTGTATGTTCTAAGTTGAGGATTTAATACTCTTCCATATGAATCGAATACAAAGGTTTCTCTTCCTCCAAATGCAATTCCCATACTCATCGCCCCCATCACTTGGCCCCTTGCAGCTTTTTCATTCAATACAGTCCCCATATCCACAACAGAATAGGCTTTTGTAATTCGGTACGTATAATCCCGTCTATCTAACTCAACTTCAATTCCCTGAGCACCTACAGCCCACTCGGGTCCCGGCTTTCCTTTTCCCGTTTCCGGGTCTAAATTCGTCATCCGGGTTAATGTGTAATTGCCGCTCGCAATGATTTGTCCGCCAATGGTATTTCCATTTGGAAACGTATATCCGTAAGCAATGTCTTTTATTTCAACATGTACAGAAGGATGATCTATAAAATAAACCTTTCCATCAGCCACTTCTAATTCCTCGACAGGAACCCTTAAAACACATGATGCCACGTCCTTAAGCTTTCGAATGGCTTCATCAGCTGCATTCAGTACGGCTCTTCCTCCCATTAAAGTTCCTCTGCTGCCCACAGTTTTCCAATGCTCAGGTGTTGTTTGTGTATCTACAAGCATTTTTACGTGAATTTGACTTATATCCATTTTCATTCGTTCCGCTAAGATTTGGGCTAGCACTGTTTTTGTCCCTGTTCCAATTTCCACTACCCCTGACATCAAATTAATGCTTCCATCAGGATTAAAGGTTAAAATAACCCCGGATGTTGCATTTGTATCAAATGTTGAGGTTTTCCAAATACAGCTGATCCCCTTTGCCCGTATCTTCCGATCATCAATTTCAATTCTCTGTCCCTCGTCCCAATTCATTAATTCCTTCAATCTTTCAATGCATGTTGGTACATTTCCGACCGTGCTTGAATTGAGAAGAACTTGAGTAGGTGTAGTATCACCGGGCCGAATGGCATTTTTATAGCGGAGTTCTAATGGGTCCATGTTCAGCTTTTCTGCCAATACATCCATCGTTCGCTCAAAGGCAAATAAAACTTCAGCATGGCTGTAGCCTCTATATGCACTGGGATATGGATGATTCGTATACATACAATATGAATCACACCATATATGGTCGATTGCGTATGGACCCGTACAATCAACCACTGCAGCCCGGCTGATGTCCACTCCTTTATCAGAGTACGCTCCGCCATCAAATAAAAACTGAATGTCTGCCGCCTTTAAGATTCCATCCTTTGTTGCTCCTAATTTGACAATGGCATCCAATCCTATATGAACAGGAGATGTGATCATATCCTCTTCTCTCGAATTAAATAATTTGACGGGCCGGCCTCCAACTGCTTTTGATGCCAAATATGCAATCACCTCTAACTGAACTGCTGCTTTTCCCCCGTATGCCCCTCCTACTAAAGGGGTTTTGACGATCACCTTTCCAGGTTCAATTCCAAAATACCACTGCATTAATTTTTTAATGGCAAAAGGGGCTTGAGAGGATGTTGTAATAATAATCTCCTCATCCGCCCGAATTTCAACAATCGAGCATCTTGTTTCCATAGCAGCGTGATCAGAAGGGTTAAAGGAAATTTGGAATTCTGCTGTCACATCACTTTCCCTAAATCCGTCTTCAATATTACCTTTTCTAATTTTATCCAGGTTTGCGATATTTGTCTTCGGAACCGGGAATACACCTTCCGTCTTCTCATAGCGGTCCACATTTTCATGGACGAGGGGCGCATCCTTTTGGAAGGCCTCACGGGGGGAATTGACGACGGGAAGAGGTTCATAGGACACTTTGATGGCATTCACTGCCTTTTTAGCTATGATAGGATTTTCTGCAACAACAACAGCAACCGGCTCACCGTGGTATCTGACTCTTTTATAAGCAATCGGCGACCTGTCTTTAATTTCTTCACCTGCAAGCGGAAAAGGTTCATCACCCAATATCGCTTTCACTCCGGGAATCTTCCAAGCTTCTGAAAAGTCCATAGACACAATATCAGCATGAGCATATGGACTGATCAACATTTTTGCGTGTAATGTCCCTGTTTCTTGAAAATCATCTGTATATTTCGCCTTACCTGTCACTTTTTCAAGGGCCTCTTTTCGAATCACACTTTTCCCGATATACTCCAACTCATTCACTCCCCGAATTTATTCAGCAGCAGCGTATAATCTTCAATTGTATCTACGTCATAAAAAAGCAAAGGGTCTTGAAAGCTGATCATTTTTCCCGTATTGATCATACGTTCACGGATGACATACCGAGCGCCTTGATCTCCCTTTAACTGATGTAATAATGGAAAACATTGATTTGAGAATAAGATGGGGGGCATAGGAAGATGTTGATTTTCAGCAGCTATAAATGAATAGTGATGTTCCCTTCGATAGGAATCAATTAACGTATTGATGATATCTGTGGTGACAAATGGCTGATCTGCAAGGAGAATGATAACGGCATCAGCCTTATAATCTAATGCTCTTTTTAAACCGCATTGTATGGAGTGGCTTTGGCCCTTATCCGCTTGCTCACATTCTTCCTGACTCCACTTATTTGATATGGGATCTAAAAAGAAAAAATCCGAAAGCCAATGCAGTGAATCTCCCTTTCCCGTTATAACGAAAATATGATCTAATTTAGATAACAAGGCATTTTTAAAAGCCATACTTCCTAGAGAGACTCCATTCAGAAATAAACTTCGCTTATCCGTCCCCATGCGTCTGCTTGTACCGGCTGCCAGGTAAATGGCTGCTGTTTTCATAAGCGAGACCTTTGTGTTCGCATTTCTTTAATCATCTCGCCAACAATGCTTACAGCAATTTCCTCAGGCCCTTGTGCCCCGATGGGAAGCCCAATAGGGGAATGAATATCCTCTGGAATCTCCGCTCCGCCTAATAGCCGCTCGGTGCGCCTTCTGGGGCCTAATACACCTTTATAAAACACATTCTTATTTTTTAATGTATGTAAAATGATCTGATCTTTTTGAAAGCTGTGCGTCATAATGACAACAAAATCTCTTTGGGTCATGCACAGGCCTTCCATGACTTCTTCCGGTGCTCCTGTAATCAAATGGCTGGCTTCAGGCAAATGGCCGTAATGACATAAAGCAGGGCGCCAGTCAATCACCGTCACATGAAAGCCCGTACCAGCCGCCAAAGAAACTAACGGCTTCGCATCTTCCCCTGCTCCAAAGACATATAAACAAGGTTTTGGAACCATCTGATGGATAAAAAATAAATCAGATGTATGTTCATCCCTTTTGATTCCCTTTTCCGTCTCATAAAGGGGTGCCTTTTTTTGAATACAGCCTTGTTCCATAACACCCCCGCTACCAAACACTCTGCCGTCTTCAGCTATATACAGATCTTCCTTGGGCTCTAACGTTTTAGTGAATCGTTTCATTCGCGTCACAGACTTTTTTTCATCTAAGCATGTCTTGACTGTCCTCAGATTTCTTTCCAATTCCCCTTTTACAGGCTCGAGTAAAACCGTCAAAACACCATTACAGCCAACTCCCTGCCCCCAGGATAAATCGTCTTCCGCACTCATATCAAAGTGAACAATCAACGGCTCTCCTGCAGCCCAAACCTGCTCTGCCCTTTCAACAAGATCTTCTTCCAGACAACCGGCAGATAACATTCCGACTCTTGTTTTGTCCCCTAAAATCAACATGGAGGCCCCTTCTTTCTTATAAGCGGACCCCTCTGTTTTAATGATGGTGGCCAGTACCTTAGCCTTCTTAGAATTGGCGATGACATCCAAAATTCGGTGCATATCATCCATTTTATTTCCCCGCTTTTACCCAATTTATATCTGCATCTGTATATCCATATTCTTTTTTCTAGAAGACATTACAAATTTTTCAGCAATTTCATTGTTTCTAAAAAAAAAGAGTCTTTATAGACCTTATGACTTGGCTGCGGGTACAACAGCATTTTTGAACGGAGAGATTCCAATAACATGTTCTGTTCCTTCTGTTTCCAATTGTCTGTTTCACCCTGTTGTATTCCTTTAAAATCATCAAAAAATTCACTTAAAACCTTTAAATCATTGCTCAACTCCATTTTGTCACTTGAAGATAAAGCTCCTTCTTTTTCCCATTCTTTTAACGTTTTCACTATATTTGAGATATACTCATATCCTGCATTCATCTTTTGCATCTCTATTTGATATCTTGAAACAATGATTTTATGTTTTTTTCTGATGGGGTTGAATTTCAAGCTCTCAGAGGCTGTTTGCAGCATCTCTTTTGCCGTATGCAGCTCCTGCAGAAGATTGTTTATTTTATACTCCATGGTGCTCCCTTTTCCTTGTCCCCACTCTGATTGAACCCATTTGGAAAGTTCTGAAAGTGTGTCAGAAAGCTGACGAGCCAATGTTCGAAAAGAGTCCGCTGCCTTTTTTGTATAGTCTGGCGGAAAAAAGAACATATGAACCAGAATAGCGATGATGACGCCGATCATCGTATCGATTATTCGATCCATTGCATAATCTTTAGAGTGTCGTTCAAACGTAAATACCAATAAAATGGTGAGCGCTACCTGATGTAAAACCGTTTCATCTATTCTTAACCACTTTGCAATGTACGTCCCGCCTAATAGTAACAGACCCAACATCCAGCCATTCATTTGTAAGTGACTGACAATATAAGCTGTTAAAACGACCCCAATTGCAGTTCCCGCAATACGATGAAAAGAAAATCGAACCGACTGATCTATGGTGGATTGCAAACATAATATAACAGATAGAGGCGCTAAATATGGGTGACTAGAGCCCACTAGTTTTGCCGCTTCCCAAGAAACCGCAGATGCAATCGCCATCTTCCAAACCAAAGATGTTTTGTTTTGGATTTTTTTATTTTTCTTCATCATATTCCCCCTCCTTTCAGGAACCTTTTCTATTAGGTTTCCGTGACTCAGAGGGATTTATACTGTCATATGGAAAAAGCGAAAAGAAGCTGTTATTCAAAGGGGGAAAGCCTTGAATGACTGCTTCTTTTTTGGGGTTGGGAAAACATTAGAAAACGATGCATCTTTGGCCACTCTTTGGAGCAAAGGTGTTTTAAGAAACGTGAGGTGGCAGGTTTGAACTCTACTTTTCTCAAAATCAGCTCGGTTCTCTTTTAGTCTACCTCCTATTTCCCTAGTTCCGCCAATTAGACTCTTGGTAACTATCGACACTTTTAAACTGGGCACCGGAACTGATGTCTGAACAGTGAAACGATTAGTCGACAAAGACTGGAGCGGAAGTAAAAGAAATAAACGTGGGTGAAGAATTGATGCAAGAAGTTTGCTATTTTGGAGAGGCTGCGGGAGTATCGATATATGAAGAGAGAAAATGAGTGACACGCTTCCGCGAAGGACTTCTTATCCGGATTAGACAACACTCTCAGTGAAATATCACCGAACTGGTTGGGCACTATTGTAACCAAAAACCAACTTCAGATTTGTAAAAAAGCACAGTCTGGCATTCACTGAAAAAAAGACCAAGATAGTTCTTGGTCTTTAGGTTGAATTTACTTTTTTGTAAAAACTCAAATGTGAATAATATATTGAGGATCGACTGTTATAAATGAAAAACATTGATTCAAAATATATTAGTCAAAAAATCGTTTAGTTATCGAAAGAATCTCTTGAATAAAGTTTTAGCACCTATCTCGAAATATTTATTGGATCTATAATATCTGGATTAAAAACGGTTCTATCCTTTGTATAAAAATAAAATTTTTTATGATAACTTTCTTTTGTGAAACTCCATTCTATAAAATGATTTTTTGATTCTAACAAATAGTCTAGTATTAAACATTTAGCCAATTCACTAGGTGTATACTCCAACTTATCTTTAGCCTTACAATTCCTTGACGTACACTCCGACTTATCTTTAACCTCACAATTCCTTGACGTACACTCTAACTTATCTTTAACCTCACAAATTTTCTTTTTTATAAAATTTTTATTATTTTTGCTTAAATTCGGATAACTATAAAAAATAAATACCCACCAAGAAAATTCATCTTGAAAAAAGTCTTCCCAATTTAACTGTTCAAGTTTTCTTTTTACTATTTGATTTAAATCTCGTACAAAATTCGATAACTCAATATAATTTGTTTCGTAAAACAAACATACTGAAGCAATATGTACTGGATTTTCTTCACTTAATATCTTATTTGTTATCTGTTTTAACAAACTATTAGATATATCTATTTTATAACTCGAAATAAACAGCAACAGATCTATCCAATCGCCTGTATAATTATTAAATATATTATTTTTAAAGCTTTCGATACAGTCTTCAATTGAATGCTTTATATTTTCCTTAGTCTTAAATAACAATGTGAAAATCCTTATTACTTTTTGAGTAGAAACATATGAAACCTTTTTTGAATATATGAAAAATATCAACCTAACAAGATCATTCTCTTCCATATTTATATGAAGGGCATCACTTTTATCTTCTTCTATCTTTATTAAAATTACACTTAAAATATAAGAACAAATAAAAGAATTTTCATTTGTTTTTTTAATAAGAAAATTAATGTTATTTCTTAGTTCAACATATCTGATTTTATTTGTTTTTATTTGTTCAAAATTATTTATTGTATTTAACTTTTCAGTGGTCGTTGCAGCTTCAAGATATCCAACTTTAATCTCCTCATTTTGTTCAAACAGCTGATTATAATCTTTTAAAGGTTTCTTTACATATATAAACGCTTTATCGATTAAATTTAATATGTGTGGAAGCTCAAGAATCCATTCATTAAGGTTATCTTCCTTATCGTATATATTGACCTTAGAAGTATTTACTTTAAGTTGGTATTTATTAAGGATAAATTCTAATTTATCTTTTATTATATTAAGTGTATTTTTATTATTAGATAAAACAAAGTAATCATCGACAAATCTGAATATTTCATAATCAAGTTCTTTTGTTATATTTTCTTCAGCTAACTGTTCTATTAATTGCTGATCAATATGTATCAATAAAAATTCTGCTAAGAACCTACTTAATTCTGGTCCGATAACTATACCGTTTGTTTTTGAGCCATTTAAATTCTGCAAAAATGCATCTATGTTCTTATATATACTATTTGATTCTTTAAAGTTTTTAGAGTCATAGGTTTTATTAGAAATTAGCCATTTATAAGAGTGAGTATATATACTAGAAAAACAATTTTGTATATCAATAGTTAATAATAAATCATATTTATCTCTTGAATAAATAAACATGTTACTATTTAAAAGTTCAGTCATACTTTTAAAAGGGTAATGTTTAAAATACGTTCCTTTTGACTCCAAAGAAAGAAGTAACTGCTTTTTAGAATCGAGATCATTTGTATAGAAAACTGTCTGATTATTATTTTTTTTATAAGTTAAGCTATTAACCCTTCTTGCTTTTCTGGTTGAAAAATCTACCTTATTGTGACTTATATTAATTAAGTCATCTTCAAATACATTAATAAAAGCCAGTGACTCAATAAGCCCGAGAGGATTTATTAAAGATAACTCTCTAAAGCCACCATTTGTTTTAGATATCTTAAATTTTAATGGTGATGAATGCCAAGTGGAATCAAAAAAAGTATCACTCTCCTTAGTTTTTTTTACAATTTTATTTACCTTATTCTTATTCTTTTGAAGATATTCATATAGAAACAAATGTGTAAAATGGTTTCCTTTTTCATAGGGGAGAAGTTCAGTAAGCAAAAAATCAATTGTTTGTCGATTAAACTTATTTTTAGATTTCATGTTTTGACTCCCATAATATTTTTTGGTATTCTTTTAATACACAATATCGAGAATATGCACTTAGCATATTCTTAAAAGAAACAGCGGAATTTCATTCCGCTGTTTCTATTTATTTTATCTTTACCAGTAATAACCTTGCTAATTCGTTATAGCTAAGACTTTCTATATTTTTTTCATTAAATTTGCTTAAATGATTTATTAAATCTTCCTTGTTAAGACCCAGTTTAGGGTGTATTAAAAAAGCCTTATTGTTTTTAAAACAAGAAATAAATTTATTGTTTTTTATTTGATTATTAATTTTAGGAGGTATTTCTATATTATTTTTTTTAAAACAATTTGTGATTTCCTCTTTAAATAATTTAAGAGTATCTCTTGTAATTAGCTTGTCTAAATTAGTTTTATGCATAAATCGTTTCAATTCTTTATAACTGTCACTTATCCCTCTTACTTGCCATCGGTAATTACCATCATTATTTCTATCTCCAAAAAAAACTATTCTTTTGAAGAACAACTCTAGCCTAAAACTTAATAATTCAATATTTTCAGTTTGACCATATTCTAATATTATTGTATTAAGCTTACTAACGTGTTTTTTAAGTTTTTCCTTATCGATACCAATTTTATATTTACTTTTCCAAAATTGTCCTTTTTGAAAGCAATAGCCTAAATAACTGAATGCATAATTTGTATGGTTAGTAGAATGAAAGGCTGTTTTATCATTATTAAGC
The DNA here is from genome assembly GCF_019891195.1 of Bacillus sp. YC2. Taxonomy (NCBI): domain Bacteria; kingdom Bacillati; phylum Bacillota; class Bacilli; order Caryophanales; family Bacillaceae; genus Bacillus; species Bacillus sp. YC2. The sequence goes on from NZ_JAHXDO010000001.1 coordinate 890,877, forward strand.
TCTAGTTTTTTCCCAAAATGCTTTTTCATTATTTTTAAAATGATTTTTTCTAAATCAGTTTTTTTACTTGTCTCATCTAAAATAATAATGCAATCATCCACATATCTTGAATAATATAATAAACCTCTATTTTTGAATTTAGATTTGACCTCTTGGTCAAATCTCATTCCACATATTTCTATCAGCGAGTTATGCAAACCTATTCCAGGTCTATAGCAATCTAATTCCTTCGTATATTTTTCAAAGAATTTGAGCTCCTTTAATCTTAGAGTAGTTGAACTAGATAATAACTTATAACTGTGAGCAGGAGACACATTATTAAAAAAATTTTTAAAGTCAAACTTGTAAATTGTATAGTATTTATATAAATGTAAATTCGGTAATAAATTCATTAATTCTGTCATTATATAAGATCTATTGGGGAATTTGATATTGTAATTAACGTTTAAGAGAATTTTGTAGTAATCTAACACTATTTGTTCTTCTAAAGAAATTGAGTATTTATCAATAACTTCTTTTTCCTTTACTTTTTTAAGTATAAAAGGTGTTATATGATCATAAGAGTTTATTATTTGTAAAATATGGGCCGGATCTTCACCGTAAATATTGGAAATTTCTTTGATTATTCTTTCTCTCATTATTTCTAACCTCTTTTTACATTTTTAATAAAAACCCCACTCACTTATGATAAGGCTCCCCACGATTAATCCGAAAAGCCCGATAAATCTGCTCGACTAGTATGAGACGCATCAACTGATGAGGAAACGTCAATTTCGAGAACGACAGCTTTTCATCCGCTCGCTTCATCACTGCGTCACTCAATCCGAGTGAGCCGCCGATGACAAAGCAGATTTTGCTTTTTCCATAAGTCGCCAGCTTATCTATTGTATCGGCCAGTTCTTCGGATGTTTTCATTTTTCCTTCGATGGCGAGGGCGATGACGTGGGTGTCCGGGCTGATTTTGGCCAGGATGCGTTCGCCTTCTTTGTCTTTGACGATTTTCATGTCTTGATCGCTTAGGTTTTCCGGGGCTTTTTCGTCCGGGAGTTCGATGATGTCGATTTTTGCGTAGGCTGAAAGTCGTTTTTTGTATTCTTCGATGCCTTGCTTGAGGTATTTTTCTTTTAGTTTTCCGATTGTCACAATATTAATATTCACAGGTCATCCCCACTTTAGAAACAAGTTATTCATATATTTTATCCACAATTGTGGATATCTCTTCTGTATTTTGTGTAAGATCATTCGTTCCCTACTAGATATGTTGCGGTGTCCCCACATAATTCACAGGCTGTGGATAAACTGTTAGTATGTTCGATTTTTCTGATTTCGGGCGGAAGCTCATGATCATCTATGTACATGTCCAGCACGGTTTCGATATGTTCTTCACAAGAATAATAAGCGGTTTTCATTGTTACATCCTCCGGTTTTCTTTTGCGCACGGCAATTGTTCTCTTCTCAATATAACCTATTTGTACACATGTTAGTAGTGCTTCGGGCTGAGTATTATCCACAATTCGGCATAAGAAGCTGTTGATAGGCGCAAAAAAAGCCGGCGTTCTGTCACGTCCGGCTCATTGCTGATTCTCTCTTTTCTCCATCCGATACATGAACCAAATTCCTAATACACACGCAATGAATGTACAAAGCAGATCAATCCAGTCCAGCTTTCTGCCATTTTTAAAATATCCAATAAGCAGGGATGTCAGCAGGATCGACACGGTCACCGCAGCAAGCTTTTTCTTCAGTCATCTGCCTCCTTCACCCTGACTTCTTCTGCTTTATCAATCAAAAATCCTCCATCACCTGAACATCATACAGCTTGAGATGGCTGTTCAGCGTGACGATGTCTTTCAGGTTTGGGATGGCCCGGTCGTTCAGTTTTTTGCCCGTTTTCAGGTCGAAGGATTCGATTTTGGCGGTTTTTTTGTAGCTGTATGTGAACAGATATAGCTTTCCGTTTTGATGGGTCAGATCTTTGAAGTCGGCCTTCATTCCTGATGCGGGGAGCGTGAAGACTTTTTTGCTTTTTCCCGTTTCAGGATTGATGCGGTATACGTTTCCGAAGCCGTCAACGAAATAGAGGCTGCGCTTCTCCATGAAAAAGCTTTTTTTGAAGCTGAACGGCATGGAGCCGTAAAGGGTTTGTTCGTCATCTTGATACGAGGCGATGTCATACGTTTTGATGGCTCCGCTTTTTTTCATGATTTTCACCATTTGATACATGTTATCGGCTTTTTCTCCTCTTGTGACGAAGTAAATGGAGGTATCGTCCGCGGCGAGCTGGGATTCGACCGATGCGCCTTCTTTATATTTCCATGTTGCGATGGTTTTGGTGCTGAGCTTTTCTTTATCTGCCTGGATATCATTTACGTGATAGCCTTTTTCGTCAGCTGTCGGTATGAGCGCGTAAATATGGCCTTTCAAAAAGCCTGAGGCGCGGATGTAGTGCGGGATGATATCTTGCTTCCACTTGCCGTCAAGCTGGCGGTACAGCTCTGAGCGATAGCTGCCGCCGCTTTTGTCGTAGCCTGAATTATACAGCGTGTAGAAGCCTTTCGTGCGGTCGATATACCCTGCGCTGTCTCCCGTATGCTGATACGCTCTTTTATACGTGTGAAGGCCGTCTTTTACGGTATAGATGCCTTTTTTGTCCTCCAGCAGCATGCTGCCGTCATGCACCTTGGCCGATCCGAGCTCAAGCCCCTTCATTTGATAGGAAGAGAGCCGTCCTTTTTCATCGGCGAATAGGGCATAGCTTTTTCCGCCTCCGAAGGCGTCTTGGTCGGCCGTCGTGGAGAAATACAGCAGCGCCTCTTTATCTTTTAGAAAATCGGGGTCATTCAGTGCGTCCCTTGTGATCTCCGCAGGGTCTTCTGTCCGAAAGTGAAAGAAACATAAGACCGCTGCGGCGACGATGATCACAAGAGGCATCCAGATGAGTTTTTTCACCGTTTTTCTCCTTAGTTAATGGTCAGAATCGTTTTCGTATAAGGTGAGCTTGTGATATCGCGCGGATATACACCCAGGCCGCCGTTAGAGTCAATATCGATTCCTGCTTTTAGGAGGAACGCTGACCACAGCAGTTTCGAGCAGTTTTTGGCGCCTTCATGGCCTGTATTTCTGTTATTGACGAAGTTGAAGGAGTACTCGTCGCCGACTCTTGATACGGCCCAGTCAGCGGCGGCTTGTTTTTGGGTGTCCGTGACGCTGACGGTTTGAACGATTGAATTGTCTTCTACTTCTCTTCCGTTATAGGCGATTTGCCGGACGCCGTCTCCCGGGACTGATTCTACGATCTTATCAGCGGCCGAATACATGCCGACGTGGCCGTGGTTGTAAAAGGCTGTGTAAGAGTTGGTGTAATAAATGTTGCCTTTTACGCTTTTCGGAAGTTTTTTGGTGCCTGAAGAACCGCCCATGACCGACAACCCGTCTTTGGAAGCGTTTACATTTCCTTGCGCCTTGTCAGAGGTGATTTCGCTGTGAAACTGCTTGAGGATGGCTTCTGTCGTGACATGCTTCTGTTTGGCCAGCTCTTTTGCAGACTGAATGACCTCTTGCGGGGTCGTGCCCTGCTGGAGTTCCGCGATCTCTTTTGCGTAGCGGGCCGTTTCTGATTCTTTGGCTTTTACATTCATACCGGAGAAAGATAGAACCATGGCAAACGTCAGTGCAAACGGAATGACAGCTTTGAACATTTTCTTACACTTCATAACTTCGCCTCTTTTCTCAAGATATAATTTTTTCCATATATGTATTATATGACAGAAGAGCAGCGGAATAATAGTCAATTTACAGATTTTTAAAAATTTTATAACAAAATAGGCATCTCCTGCGTTTAAAAACGATTGCCCGGGAAATGAACGTTAGATAATGAAAAAAGAGGCCCGCACTCAGGGCCTCTTTTCCTTATATCTTTTTACTCATGATAATATCAGTCTCCAGAAATCCGGTCTTCTCATAAAGCCGCCGCGCTGTTTCATTGTGAGCAAAAACATGCAGAGACAGCTTACGGACTCCCATGTCCCGGGCCTTTTCATCCAGCCTTGCGAGCGCCTGTTTCGCATACCCTTTGCCCCGATAAGGAGAATAGAGGCCGAAGTCATAAATGAACGCGTCGCGCTGCGGATGCGCCGGATCAGCGTGCAGCCACAGCCAGCCAGCCGCTTCCTTCCCGCCCAGTGTCAGGCTCCACAAATGATGATGAGCCGTCTGCAGGCCGTCAGGGAGCAAATCAAGAAAGGTTTGCTCGGCCAATTCAGGCGCGTCTTCAGGCAGCCATGTTCCCGCCTTGATCTTTTCTTCAGCATAATGCTTTGTTGTATAAACGAGGTAGGATTGAAATTCTTGCTCCGTCATCGGCTGTAAGGTAATGGTCATGAATTCACTCCTTAAAAAACACAGCCTCACAGCTGTGTCGTGTCATTTTATCCGAAAGCGCCGTTTTCTGCCGGTTTAATGGTTTGTGCCGTCTGTGCTGCTGAATCAATTTCTGTAAAGAGTCCAATAGAGATGAGGCTTGCCATTGTTACTGAGAGTAAAATGAATTTACATGTTTTCATTACGAATCCCCTCCGTCAATCTCAAAATTTGGTCATTGGCATCAATTGATTCTTGGAAATATTTCGCCGCCAGTTTGTAATTCTCCTGTTTTTTAAAATGCTTGGCGGCTTGGCAGGTCAAATCCGTTACGTCACTCCACAGCTCATGATATTTCAGCTCGTCAAATGCGGCCGCGAGCATTTCTTCGTTATGATCAATGAATACATGCTGTAAGATGCGGAGCTTATGCTTGTAGCTTGATTCGTTTTTTTCCTCGGCTGCTTGCAGCGCTTTATGCAGCCAGAACCGCCCTTCGTCCGTTTGTTCCTGCTTTAATAACACCCTGGACAGCATATACATACTCCGCACTGAATAGGCTGAATTCATATGTTCTTTCTTTTCCAGAGCCGTTTCAAACTCGACTCTGGCTTCCGCTAATTTCTCTTGCCGTTCATAGCAAATCCCTAAATTAAAATGGGCGAGCGCCTCAATATGCCCGTCACCTGCTTTCGAAGCTTGATGAATGGCGGTTTGTAAGATTTCCTCGGCCTGCTGATAATGAAACAAATCCATTCTGTTACAGCCGATCACCATGACACATTGTGCTTCTCTGACAGCATACATTTCATTGGCTCTGTAAATCTCTAACGCTTTCTCGGCGTGATTCATGGCAAAGTAATTTTGCCGGATTTCATAGTAGGCAATCGCCACTTGATAATTAAATTCTGCTCTTTCTATCTCATTCGGTATGTGCCGGAGCCTGCTTTCTGCAATACGGTAAAAATTAATCGCTTTCGTAAATCGTTTTTTGTAAAACTCATGCATGCCCGAGAAAAAATAGTAGTAGTACTGAATCATCTGATCCGTTTTTTCTTTATCGGCGTTCAGCTGAATCGTTTTTAAAATGCCGTCTGTTTTCTCATACTCTTCCATCAATAATTTATAGCGGGAATCAATCAAATTAAAATACAGGAGTACCGTTTGATTTTGTGTCATATTTTGCAGATCTGAAAGCAGTTGTTCTCTTAACGCCTTAGCCGATTCGGTTTTGTGCTTCTTGATTTCCTCATACCAGTCACTGATTTTTTTAGCCACTTTTTCATGGGCGATCACCTCAATCAACTGATAAGACACCTCCCCTTCCCAATTTGTGTAATAAATATATCATATTTACAGGTCGGATTTGAGGGTAACAGCGGACTAGTTTCCTAGTGGCAATAAAAAACCCCCGCAAAAATGCGGAGGCAAGTCTCTTTTTTATAATAACTTCTTCCCTAACAACGATTCCACCAACTCCACCGCTGTTTGTCCGGTTTTGTTTTTGTGATCGAGGATCGGATTGACTTCTACAAATTCAGCCGATGTGATGATGTCTGCATCGTACAGCATTTCCATCGCTAAATGGCTTTCCCGGTAGCTGATGCCGCCGACAACAGGCGTGCCGACACCCGGTGCGTCGCTCGGGTCAAGGCCGTCAAGGTCAAGGCTGAGGTGAACGCCGTCACAGTCTGACAAGTAGTTAATGGTTTCTTCCATGACCTTTGTCATGCCAAGGCGGTCGATTTCATGCATCGTGTACACCTTCATGCCGGTTTTCTTGATGTATTCGCGCTCGCCTTCGTCAAGCGATCTAGCGCCGATGATCACAACGTTTTCCGGCTTGATTTTTGGCGCATAACCGCCCAAATTCACAAGTGTGTCGTGCCCGACGCCGAGGCTGACGGCCAGAGGCATTCCGTGAATATTGCCTGACGGGGATGTTTCCAGCGTATTTAAGTCGCCGTGTGCGTCATACCAGATGACGCCGAGCTCTTTATAATGCTTCGCTGTTCCGGTAAGCGTTCCGATCGCAATGCTGTGGTCGCCGCCTAGCACGAGGGGGAACCGCTCTTTCTCAATGACGCTGTCCACCTTTTGGGCGAGCTTTTCATTGCCGGAGAGCACCGAATTTAGGTTTTTCAGCTCTTCATCTTCTTTGAGTTTTTCACGATTGACGGGGATGTCGCCTAAATCCTCTACCGAATATCCCATGTCAGATAAGCGTTCAATGAGATGCGCATATCGGATGGCGCTCGGGCCCATATCCACTCCGCGTCGTGCTTGTCCTAAATCCATCGGCATACCAATAACTGAAATTTGCTTATTCATCTGTCTTTCCACCTCAACATGTCGTATGTTGTCCTATGCGGGTTTCCTCAAAGATGACTTGGACACAAAAATGATTTATAGCTCTAAATGTTTATCTGACTGCTTATGCTTTTTCACATATAAATGATATACGATAAAACAGATTACCATAAACGGGATGCCGCAATAAAGGGCGAGCCGCTGTTCCGAGTCAAATGCAAGGCTTATGAGCACGACTGTGTTTAACGTCAGCCCGATAAGCGGCAGCACCGGGTACAGCGGTGTTTTGAATTTAAGGTCTTCCACTTTGCCGCCCTCACGGATGTATTTTCGTCTGAACATCAATTGGGACAGAGAAATTGTAATCCAGCCGACCTGTGCGCTTAATCCCGCTAACGATAAGAGAAACATATAAACGGTTTCAGGCGCCGCCACTTTAGATAACAGAGACAGACAGGCAACGGCCAGCGTCACGATCAGCGCGTTCAGCGGCACACCGCGTTTATTCGTTTTTCCAAGCGCTTTAAAGGCTTGTCCTTCGTTCGCCATGGCATACAGAATACGCGTCGATGCGAACAAGCCTGAGTTGGCTACTGACAGCAGCGCAATTAAGATAACAAAGTTCATGATATCAGCGGCATACGGAATACCGATTTGTTCAAACACCACGACAAACGGGCTTTCGACCACTCCCGCCTGCTTCCACGGAATCATGCCGGCAATGACGATGATGGAAAGAACGAAAAAGACAAGCGTTCTCCATACCGTTTGACGGATAGAGCGAGGGATCGTTTTCTCGGGATTTTCACTTTCTCCCGCGGCAACCCCGATCAGCTCCGTTCCCTGGAACGCGAAGTTTACGGTAATCATCGTAATAAGCATAGCCTTAATGCCGTTCGGAAACAATCCATCCTCATAAAAATGAGAGAAGAAAGGAGCCTGCTCGCCGTGTTTCATGTCAATCAGGCCGAACATGGCGGCGCCGCCCAAAATAATAAACAGCAGAATGACTAAAATTTTAATGCCTGAAAACCAAAATTCTGACTCAGCGAACGCTTTTGTGGTAATGGCGTTCAAAAGAAACATCAGCCCGACAAACACGAGACACCACACCCAAACGGGAACATGCGGAAACCAGCGGAGCATTAATTGGCCCGCGGATAAAAATTCAATCGCACATGTGACCGCCCAGCCGAGCCAGTACAGCCAGCCGAATGCGAAACCGAAAGCGGGACTGATAAATTTGGTTGCGTATGTCTGAAACGACCCTGATACGGGAAGGGCAACCGCGAGCTCGCCTAAGCAGAGCATCGTCAAAAACATAATGAATCCGCCGACTAAATAGGACAGAACCGCGCCGAGCGGTCCCGCCTGATTTATTGTAAATCCGGTACTCAGGAAAAACCCGGTGCCGATCACTCCGCCCAATGAAATCATAAATAAGTGCCGCGATTTCATTGTACGCTGAAGCTGATTCTCATTTTGTTGATTTGTATTCACCATTCTGCACCCCTTCAGCAACTTGTATTGGAACCAAGCCGGCGCTAGAAACCGATTTGCTGTCCAAAGAGCCTCTATTTGTATATGGATTTTATATTAAAATTCATTTTCATACATAAAGATACATTATACTAAAATACTTACGCTGCGCAAATAGAGAGTGCTGAATTTTTTATTTGTCAATTCCATACAAGCGGAGGGAAATCGCTGCCACATCATGGTTTTATGCGCTTTGAAGCACTTTTGTGATCTTTTGGATCGCCCAATCTAAATCTTCCTTGGAAATCATTAACGGCGGCGCAAACCGGATCACGGTATCATGTGTTTCTTTGCATAAAAGCCCTTCGCTTTTCAGCTGCTCACAATACGGGCGGGCCGCTTCCGTCAGTTCAACGCCGATAAACAGGCCTCGGCCGCGCACTTCTTTAATCACGGGGTTATCAATTTTCTCAAGCTCCGCTTTAAAATACTCTCCAAGCTGAAGGGAACGCTCTGCCAGCCGTTCTTCCTCAAGTACTTCAATAGACGCGATGGATACCGCGCAAGCGAGCGGATTACCTCCGAATGTAGAGCCGTGGGAGCCCGGATTAAATACGCCCAAAATATCGCGGTTTGCTGCGATGCATGAGATCGGGAATACACCTCCGCCGAGCGCTTTACCCAAAATGAACATATCCGGGACGATGTTTTCCCAGTCGATCGCAAACGTTTTGCCTGTGCGGCCGAGCCCCGTCTGAATTTCATCAGCAATCAGCAGCACATTTTCTTCCTTACAAATAGCGGCCGCTTCTTGTAAAAATCCTTCCGGCGGAATGACGATGCCCGCTTCTCCCTGAATCGGTTCGAATAAGAAAGCGGCTGTGTTCGGCGTAATCGCCTGACGCAGTGCCTCTGCATCGCCGTACGGGATCAATTTAATGCCCGGAAGCATCGGCCCGAAGCCGCGTTTGTACTCTTCTTCTGAAGAAAGAGATACCGCAAGCATCGTTCTGCCGTGGAAGTTGCCGACACACGCAATGATTTCCGCCTGATTGTCTGCGACGCCTTTGACCTCATATGCCCAGCGTCTTGCCGCTTTCACAGCTGATTCGACTGCTTCAGCTCCTGTATTCATCGGCAGTATCATATCTTTTCCGGTCAGCTTGGCTGCTTTCTCGTAAAACGGACCGAGCTGGTCATTGTGAAACGCGCGTGACGTCAGAGTGATTTTATCCGCCTGATCTTTCAGCGCCTGAATGATTTTCGGGTGTCTGTGCCCCTGATTTACAGCAGAATAAGCACTTAGCATATCCATATATTGATTGCCCTCAGGGTCCTTTACCCAAACACCCTGAGCTTCAGAAATCACAATCGGAAGAGGATGATAGTTGTTCGCGCCGTAATGTGAAGTTTGGCTGATAATTTCTTGAGATTTTGATAAAGCTGACATGTTCTGATTCCCCCTTGTTTTCTAAACATTCAACACAAGTTCTTGCTTTCCCTTTTTATAAAGCAAGTATCGTGCCAATCCGAAAGAACGAGGTTTTTCGTCAAAATTCTCGGTTTCCCTGCAAAAATTTCAGGCAGTTTCTGTGCAAAGGACGGATAACCGCAAAATTTTTTTGCATTTCCTTCATCATTTATTTTAAAATAATGAATGTTAAGACTATTATAAGGGGGGATTCTTCTGCACACAAACAGCGAATTTTTCACACTGGTTTTAGAAAGCATTCTGGAGGAAATCGATGTCGGTCTGCATGTGGTGGACGAGAAGGGCAGCACCGTCATTTACAATAAGAAAATGATGCAGATTGAAGATATGGACGAAGAGGACGTTCTGCATAAAAACCTGACAGATGTGTTTATGTTTTCGAATCAGCAGGACAGCACCCTTGTACAGGCTCTTCAAGAAGGAAAAACAATTAAAAACGTGAAACAAAGCTATTTCAATAATAAAGGCCAGGAAATCACGACGATCAATCACACCTTCCCGATTGTGAAGGACGGCGAGATCAAAGGGGCGGTGGAGATCGCAAAGGATGTGACAAAGCTGGAGCGTCTGATCAGGGAGAACATGCACCGAAAAGAACAGAACAGCTACACATTTGACAGCATTCTCGGAAACAGCCCGGTCATCCGCGAGGTTATTGAAAACGCAAAACGGGCAACCCGCACGTCGTCATCCGTGCTTCTGGCCGGCGAAACCGGTACAGGCAAGGAATTGTTCGCTCAAAGCATCCATAACGGAAGCCAGCGCTCCGGTGCGCCGTTCATTTCACAAAACTGCGCCGCCCTGCCTGACAGCCTTGTGGAGAGTATTTTGTTCGGCACGAAAAAAGGCGCCTTTACCGGAGCGATCGACCAGCCCGGTTTATTTGAACAGGCACAGGGAGGAACTCTGCTGCTTGATGAGATCAACTCTTTGAACCTCAGCCTTCAGGCAAAACTGCTCCGCGCCCTTCAAGAAAAGAAAATCAGGCGGATCGGCTCTGCCCAAGACAAGCCCATTGACGTCCGCATCATCGCCACGATGAATGAAGACCCGATCACCGCGATTTCGGAAGAACGGCTGCGCAAAGATTTATATTACAGACTGAGCGTTGTCACACTGATCATTCCGCCGCTCCGGGAGCGTAAGGAGGACATCCTGCCCCTGGCCGAGGTATTTATTCAGAAAAACAATCACCTGTTCCAAATGAATGTGGATTCGATCAGTGAGGATGTGAAGCAGTTCTTTTTGGAATATGATTGGCCGGGTAATATTCGTGAGCTTGAACATACCATTGAAGGCGCCATGAATTTTATGACGGATGAGACAACCATGACCGCAGCCCACCTCCCTTATCAGTACCGCATGAAAATCAAACCGGCTGACAGCAGCCAAACGCCCGCGGCAAGCACCCAGCCCGGCGCCGATTTAAAGGATAAAATGGAAAGCTTCGAAAAATATATGATCGAAAAAATCTTAAGAAAGCACGGCAATAACGTGTCCAAAACCGCAGGCGAGCTCGGGATCAGCAGACAGAGCCTGCAATACCGCCTGAAAAAATTCGGGCTGGACCGGGTGAAATAGAAAAAGGCTGAGATACTCAGCCTTTTTACATTTACCGCTGGTCAACAAGCCGCTCTTTCGCAAACCAAAAGTTTTCGCTTACCGCCAAGGTATGTTCTGTATTCACGACTTGATGCCACCAATTGCGGGGAGCGTAAATGATTTCTCCCGCCTTTTGCGTAAAGCGGATCGGCTTCGCTTTCTGCACAAGCGGTTTCTGCTCCATGTCCTTTTCATCAAAAACATTGATGTTTCCCTCATACAAATAAGGGGTATCATCCGGATGGCAGAATATCCATTCCTTCTGTCCGAAAATGACGCCGTTCCATGCGTGTGTGTGGTTAAAATCCTGATGCAGCGGCGTGCCTGTTTGTTGAGAACCGAGGAAGAACCATTTGAAATCTTGTCCGGTTTCGTCATCCACTCTTAATGTATCTTTTGTAAAGTAATAGGGTGAAGAGTAGACGTGATCTAAATCTTTCTGGTTTAAAGCCGTAAAATTCCAGTCACAGTACCAGTTTTCATCGTTCTCATCAATATATTCGATATAGTTGGAAAGCCTTACTTGTTTAAACGTTTTGACCCCTTCAATATCTGATTTCCGAAAAGAAAGAAACATTTTTGAAAATGATATCTCCTGCCAGATTTACCGTAAGATTATGAATATTTAACACCGTACATCATCCTTTTGTCATTCTTTCATTAAAGCTCGACTTTGTTCTGGATGGCGACACTCGCTTTTAGTTTGTAAAAGCTAAGCAGCATAAATAGCGACAGCAAGATTGATAACACCCCGATGACAGTCAGCAGCACGGTTGAATCAAAATAATCCGTTAAGAAGCCGACAAACGGGAACGCAATGAACATAAAGAAAGATGTCATTAAACTGATAATGGACAATAACGTAGCTCTGGTTCTTGAAGGGATTTCATTATTCACCACCTGGCTGGAGACAGGTTCGATAATGTCATACAGAGCATTAATGACGATAAAAGCCGCTACCGTCACGTAAAGACTTCCCGAAGGTATGAACAGGTATGCTGTCCCGATGATGCAAAATGTAAAAAGGAGCACGCGTCTCGGTGTGAACTTTTCTGCCGGCTTTGAGGAAAAGATGGAACATAGCGCCTGCACAATGGACAGACACGCAAAAATGATGGAGATATGACGTACAGAAAGCCCTTCCTGGTTTAACAGATCCTGCCCGTACATATAAAAAACCGATGTAATGGCAAAGAACACAGAAAGAGAAAGGACTAAATATTTAAAGGCTTTGTTGAGCATGAAGAAATCTTTGACTTCTTTTATGATGTCACCGACGGTTTGCGTTTGATGTTCACTGTTCTCAAATGTGATTTCCGTCAGCTGTGTAATGACAGCCATTGCGATCAGCTGTGTCAGAATACCCGCGATAAAAACATACGACCATGAAATCTCTTGCAAGTATCCCCCGATTCCCATGGCTATGGCCAAACCGAGGATGACGAGTCCGTTATAATTTCCAATGGACTTTCCGTACAATTTCTCTTTCCCGTTCACTTTTAATGAATCAAACAGGAAGGCATGATCCGTTCCCGAGATAAACGTCAGCCCGATACCGTATATAATATGGGCGATCAGCAGCGCAAAGAAATTATGGAATGACAGGAACATGGCCAAGTACACAATGACCATAAAGTGTCCGAGCAGCAGCGATTTTTTTCTCCCGATTCTGTCGGAGATCACGCCGCTTGGCACTTCCGCTAAAAACATGGCCAAATTTAAGACCGACTGCAAAACACCGACAAGAAACAAGGAATAGTTCAAACTGGTTAAATACAGAATCCATATTCCCCGTTCAAAAAAAAAGTTTCCGAAAAAACCAGAAAAGTACAGTAAGTTTCTATTTCGCAAATGAATACCCCTTTACACTAAAACCCTCTATACATGGATCTTGCAGATACAGACTTTTCCCAAAACAAATTGGGTAATAATGAGTTGTATTCTCGAATAAACCAAAAAGTTCCTTCTTTTTTTATCTCTGATAAAATTAATGATCGTTTTTTTCATTTTTTGATCGGGAATATCCCGGATGAAATATTGGCTCAAATAGTGCATGTAGCTCGGCAGGAATAAATGGAGCTCAATATCAAACTCCTTTTTATCCAAGTGATAATAATCATTGAAATGACTGATGCGGCGAATGGATACGTCAGCTCCGGCAAGCTGAAAAAGACGTGCGACTCTCTCAATGATTTCTCCGTTCGGATAGTAATCGGCATAGACGATCCGGATCGGTTCTTTTCTTGAGAGTGCGGACAATGCCTTCTGCGGCTTCTGCCTGCTCTCCCATACTCCGATCAGTTAATCAGTGGGTGTACAGCCAGCTTTTGTTTATCAAAATGCCGCTGTATGAATGTCCGCACCGTTTCATCCTTTACCTTTAACGTAAATAACATAATCCGTGTACTGTTTATATGTCATGTTTGAATGGTGAAACTGGGTATGGCACGTCACGTCTGAATTTATATATAATTCGTGATAACTTTTATGAAAAGCCGTTTTATCCCGGCAGCCGAATGATAAACACGGAGCCTTTTCCTTGTTCGCTTTTCACTTCGATCGTTCCGTTATGGCTCTCGATAATGGTTTTTGTGATCGCAAGCCCAAGCCCGGTGCCGCCGTATTTACGCGCACGTGAGGTTTCTGCCCTGTAAAACCGATCAAACAAATGAGGCACGTGTTCCGGGGCGATGCCGGAACCGTTATCGGCAATCATGAACATAATCCCTCCGTCTTTTTGCAGCGATACGGTGATGATTCCCGTCTGTTCATCCGTGTGCTGTACCGCGTTATAAAAGAGGTTGAGAATGACCTGCTTCATTTTGTCCCGGTCAAAGACGATTTCAATTTCCTGATCAACAAAAAACTCCAGCTTTCGTTTTCCCGCAAGCAGCTTCAGCTGAGGCTCCATTTCCAGGATGACGGCTCCGAGCACTCCTTTTTCCATTTCAAAGCTCGGCACCCTGTCAATTTTCGCAAGAAACAGAAGATCCTCAATCAATTTATTCGCTCGGGCAGATTCTGCATACATACTTTGAAGCGCTTTTTCTTTCTGCTCCGGCTGCTCGGCCGCTCCGCGCATCAAAATTTCGATAAAGCCATGAATGGAGGTAAGCGGTGTTCTCAGCTCATGGGAGGCGTCAGACACAAACTGCCGGATGCGCTCCTTTGCTTCTTTTTCCGCTCGGAAGGATCTCTCAATCCGCTCCAGCATTTGATTAATGGATACCCCCAATGACTCAATTTCCGCCTGCTTTTTATATATAGGAAGCCTTTTATTCAGATTTCCGGCATTAATTTCACCCATCATATGGACGATTCGCGATAACGGCTTAAGCGTAAGCCGAATAACCGGTAAAAATGTAAAAAGGCCGATCAGCAGAGCCGCAAAGGAAAGCGTCGCAAAAATACTGATTTGCCGAACAAGCAAATCATTCAGCGGCTCTGTCAATGTACTCATTTGGATGACTCCCGCCTGTTTGCCGTCAATGGAAATCGCCTGAAACACGACAATGATTTCTTCCCCTGAATCGTTATGAGCCACCTGATAATGAAGCGCCATGGTGTCCTGAAGCGCATTTTGATACACTTTTTTCGGAAAAGACGGCGGCGCTCCGGCGTGAGGGTCTTCTGATAAAACAGACATTTTGTTTGATTTGCTGATAAAAGCAACCGTTCCCCCGGGGTACAGCAAATTCGGATGAAGCGGTTTTTCAGAATTTGAAAGTGTCTTGATGGATTTCCACACATTTTGATCCATCGAATTAATATAGCTTTGGATGCTGATGGCTTGGTTTTCATACATCCTGTGTGTCATAAACATGTACTGTGTACCGCCGACGAAGCATAGCAGCAGGGTTAAAATCACCAGTGACCGAAACAGGAGCTGAAAACGAAGGGTTCTATACAGCTTTTTCATGTTCATCCCAGATCCACCCTGTACCCGGCGCCGCGGACCGTACGAATCACTTTATGCTCTTTGTCCTTCAATTTTTCACGTAAAGAGCGAATGTATACCTCGACAATATTTTCTTCACCATAGAAATCATAGCCCCACACTTGATCCAGAATCCTCGTTTTGCTGAGAACCGTTCCGTGATGCAGCACCAATAGTTTCAGCAGCTCATATTCGGTTGCGGAAAGCTTCATAGGTTCTCCTTTGTACACAATTTCTCTGCTTCTGTCATCAATTCGAAAAGGCCCCAAGACCACTTCATCAAAGAGGTGGGGAAATTGATTCCGGATTCTTGCGTAAATCCGGGCAAGCAGCTCCTCGAAGCTGAACGGTTTTATCATATAATCATCCGCGCCTTCAATCAGCGCCTTCACGCGAAGCTCCACTTCATCCTTTGCAGTCAGCATGATGACAGCGGTATTGCTAGTCTTTTTGAGCATTCTTGACAGCTCAAACCCATCCATTCCCGGCATCATGATATCCAAAACGGCAATATGAGGCTGGAATGTTTTGACAAGGTTCATTGCCGCCATCCCGTCTGCCGCAGACATCACTTCGAATCCTTCATTGACAAGCCCCATCGTTAAAAAATCAATGATGGCCGGCTCATCATCTACAATCAGCACCTTGATGCCTTCCAACTTATCCATGATGTAGTCTCTCCTTAGATGTATCCGCCTGTCTTTATTTTTTTCGCTTCATCTTCTATTATTCGCTTTTATCTGAAACCAAACTGAATCTAAGCTGAAAATCCGCTGAATTCAGCAAGTTTTCAGCTTGCCCTCATTTGATTTTCAGTTTGAATCTATACAATTAGCCTTAGTTGGGAAGCCAACAATGAAATTAAGGAGGAATACAAAATGGGTATTACAAAAGTTTTATCAGGAGCTGCACTGGGAACGATCATTTCAATCAGTTCATTATCTTCTGCACACGCGGCTGTCCTTCATAAAGATGATGCGGCGCAAGCGAAAGTGGAAACAAAACAGCAAGCTTCCATCACAATAGCGAAGGCAAAACAAGTTGCATTGAACAACTGCAGCTGTAAAGGCGCCGTTCAATCAGCACAAATGAAGAAAGTGAACGGATCTTACGTATATGTCGTAAACGTACTTGATGTGAAAGGCATCCAGCACACTATCAATGTGAATGGCGATAACGGAAAAGTCATGCAGCATCACGCGGCAAAGAAACAGCAATTCATCACAAAAGCCAGTGCAGAAAAAATCGCATTGAAAAACTGCAAAGGCACTGTGAAATCTTCTGAGCTGAAGCAAGAAAACAACGTGATGGTTTACATCGTCCAAGCAGCCGGACAAGACGGTAAACTTCATACTTTCCATATTAATTGCAAAAACAGCAAAATCGTAAAGCATGACATAAAGGAAAACAAAGTAAACATGACTCGTGCAAAAGCGGAATCTTTCGCATTGAACCATTGCAAAGGTGTCGTTAAGTCTTCTAAAATGAAAACGGAAAATGGCGTATCCGTATACGTTGTCAGCATTTTCGGTCAGGACGGCAAACTGCATACCCTCCACATGGATGGCAAAAGCGGTAAAGTTCTGAAAGAAGACGTTCAGAAAAAACAAGTCATGATCGCGGCTAAAAAAGCGCATTCCATCGCACTCAGCCACTGCAAAGGCACTGTGAAATCTTCTGAAATGAAGAAAGAAAACGGCAGCTTCGTGTACATCGTGAAAATCACTGCTCAAAACCATACTGAACAAACTGTAAAAGTAAACGCTGAAAACGGAAGTATTTGTAAATAAAAATCTACTTGCCGGCAGTTACAACTGCCGCTTCAATTTCGTACCATCAGTCTGTTTCAATCAAAAAGTTCTAAGTTCATGTCTACCTTTTTCTAAATATACCTATTTTCAACTGAACGTGTGTGACCCGCGTTCAGTTCTTTTTTTATCAGAGGGATGGTAAATACAAATAACGGTTTGAAATTCTTCTCTTCACAATTGAGCTTCTAAAAAACGGCATAAAAAAAAGCGCCCCGAAAAGGACGTTTCCATGACAAGTCTTTCTATACAAACGGAAAAATGCGAATCGCAACTGCTTATGAGCCGTTATATTCTGCATTCCAATATAATTCTTCCTTCACATTCATTTTCAAATTCACTCAACACAATAATTATATCTGCCGTTTTCATGTTCCCACCCCCCTTGTTACGAACATTATAATATATCCAGTTTATGTAATTCAATGATGACCTTAAGTAAAGCCTGCTGTCAAACAGCAGTGTAATCAAAAAGCAGCCCGGTTTTTCCCGGGCTGCTTTTTATTTCTGTAATCGCTCTGCTTCCGACAGTTTGACGTCTGCTGTTTTTTTCTTACCTGAACGGTAGAAGGTAATCTTCACACGATCGCCGATTTTTTTCTGATACAGGCGTTCACGGAGATCCACAATGTCATTGACCTTATGACCGTCAAATCCGGTGATGACGTCGAGCTTTTTCAATCCCGCTTTTCCGGCCGGTGAAAAAGCGTCAACTCCCATGATGACCGTTCCTGCTTTGATGCCTTTAGGAAGCTTAAGCGTCTGGCTCCAATGGTAGCTGGCAATGTCGGTTAATGATTTCATCTCGATGCCGAGGAAAGGGCGTCTGACTTCCCCGTATTTCTCTAAATCCTGAATGACGGGAATGACAAGCTTAGACGGGATGGACAGGCCGATCCCTTCAACAGCCGATTCTGCGATTTTCATCGAGTTTATGCCGATGACTTTTCCTGAGATATCCATCAAGGCGCCGCCGCTGTTCCCCGGGTTAATGGCCGCATCAGTCTGCAGCACTTCCGCATTCCAGTCAGGCTGTCCGTCACCGTTTGAATCAACGGGGACCGTCCTTTCCGTCCCTGAAATGATCCCCTGTGTCACCGATCCCGCAAATTCAAGCCCCAGCGGATTCCCGATGGCGATGACCGGCTCCCCGACTTTCACTTTATCGGAATTGCCGAACTGGGCAATCGCTTTGATTTTGTCGGTTTTCACCTTCAGGACGGCGAGATCCATGAGCCGATCACTTCCGATCAGGTCGGCAGGCACCCGCGATCCGTCCTTCAGGCTGATTTCAATTTGAGACGCGCCTTCAATGACATGATGATTGGTTACGATATAGACGGTGTTGCCGTTCTTTTTGTAAATGACGCCGGACCCGCTTCCGGCTTCACCGCTTTCTCCCCAAATATCCGTCTTTTGAATATTGAGGACGCCGACCACCGTATCGGATACATCACTGACCATTTTTGTGACAGCGTCATTGACGTTCACATTTACTGTTTTCACCTGTTCGCTGCCGATATTCTGATTTGTGTTCATGCTGGTTGCCCCATGGTCACCGCCTGTCCAATACGGCAGCAAAAAGGCCATGAGCGCAGCCCCGACGATGACGCCGATCAGGCTTGAAAGGAAGTATCCTCTCTTGCTGCGGCGAGGCCGTTCAGGGGCATACTGTTCATCCTCGCGATTATAATCCACCCTATCTCAAATCCTTTCAAGAGAACTCAATTTGGTTATAGTGTGGGTTAGAACGCGAATTAATAATCATGATTCATTTGAAAAAATTACACGGCACACAGCGGTGTCGGTTTTTTCGGATCGGTGTCATATAAATCAAAGGATTCCCCGGTGACATATCCTTTCGCAGCTAATGTCTGCTGAACGGACATTCTGGCCAGTTCCTTCATATTATTGTCTTGGCTCAAATGCGCCAAATAGATGCGTGACGTGCCGTCGCCGATCACATCGGTCATGGCGAGCGCCGCGTCTTCGTTTGAGACGTGGCCGACATCGCTTAAGATCCGGCGCTTAATGCTCCATGGGTATCTCCCCATTTGCAGCATGCCGACGTCATGATTACTTTCAAAAACGAAAACATTCGCCTCGCGGATAATGCCTTTCATTCTATCGCTCACATATCCGGTGTCCGTCATGAGTGCGAGCTTTCTGCCTTGATAGTGAAAGACATAAAACATCGGCTCGGCCGCGTCGTGGGAGACGCCGAAAGACTCGACGTCAAGCCCGCTGAATGATTTCACGCTCTCCATCGGGAAGATGAACTTTTGCCCGGTGTCCAGCTTGCCGATCTGATTCTCCATCGCCTTCCACGTCTTTTCATTGGCATACACGGGAAGCTGGTACTTTCTTGCGATGACGCCGAGCCCCTTAATATGGTCGCTGTGCTCATGAGTGACAAAGATGCCGTCTACATCGTCTATCTTGCGCCCGATTTGCGCCATCAGCCCGTCCATTGCTTTTCCGCTCAGACCGGCGTCCACCAGAAAAGAATGCTCTTCTGTTTCCAGATAAAACGCGTTTCCCGTACTCCCGCTCGCAAGCACGCTAAATTGCAAGCCCATTGTGTCTCACTCCATTATTTATTTTGATTGTTATCAATCACTGTGCTCTCCATTGCATTGACAGTGTAAGTTTCCAGCGTCTTTTTCTTCGATCCTTTTGATTTGTCTTCAATTGTAATTCTCCATACCGGCGCCAGCACCTGCGTGCTCGTCAGCGGATATTGGGCAATGTAGCCGAATTTCACGCTTTTTACGGTGCAGTTCGCTTTTAAGTAGTTTTGAGAATACAATAACTCGACGGCATCAAGCTCAGGAATCAGGCTTTCTGTCTGGATTCGTTTGAATGACTCCAGCATGGTCTGCTCGTACGATACAACCTCGTTTTTATCATTCAGATGCAAAATCACCTCGCCGATAGCATCCGAGGACGAATCATAATCCTGATAAATATATTGGCCGTCATATGTCTGATAAAAAGTGATCTGCTTTTTATCCTTGTCGGTTTTCCACAGCTTATATTTTTCGCCGCCGGTTATTTTCGAGCTGACAAGCGATTCTGCGTCATCCTGCGGTTTTTGCTTCGACAAGGCGATCGGGTTGGAGAACTTCATTCTCAATGTCGTTACCTTATGGTCACCTGCAGGCATGTCCATTAAAGGCTTTTGATCTTTTAAGCCGTTGATGTCTTCCTCAGTAAACACCTTTTGGCTCGCTGTCATCCGGTAACCGGCAGTTGAATCAGCAGACAGATTACCGAAGACGATATGATCCATCTCCATGTCGTTTTCCACATTTGACGTTTTAATCACTTCATATTCACTGCTGGAGCGCTTTTCAAAAAACTGAAATCCAAGAAAAATATCGAGGATGAGGAAGGCAATGATGAAGATTGTTTTTGTTTTATTCCACTCCATTATTGTCCTCCTCCTTCGCCAGCAAGTCCTTCGTGATCGGCACGATCTTTCCGTTAATTTTCATACTCCACACCGGCTCAAGCTCGACCAGATCATTCGTTGACGACGATACCATCTGATACGACAAGAAGATTTGGTCAATCTTATTCACATCGTACTTGTGCTGCTGTTCCAGCAATGCTACAACCTCATTGCCGCTCATCAGCTTCACATCTTTTGTTTTGATCGGGTTCGGCCCGAGAACGTAATTCGGCCGTTTGTAGCTGAGCACCTCTTCATTGGCCCATTGCAGATTCAATACAGGCCCGGTTCCAAAAGGTTTAGATGTGCTGTTGATGACGGGCATTTGATCTTTAAACATGTAGAAGCTCAGCTGCTGGTTATCACTGACATTGAAAAATTGATAATGATCCGTCCAGCTTCCGGTATCCTCTAAATATTTATAGCTCTTCTTGATAAGCTCACCTGTTTGATAGGAGGTGCTTTGCGCCAAATTGCGGTGCTGGAATTGAATTTGGCGCTGCGTCGAATTGATTTCCAGACGGCTGATTCCGTCAGTCAACACATTCCGGTTATAATTCGGATCTTCTCTTACAGTGCTCGGATCATTAAAGAGCGTCTGTTTAAACAGATTCGTCTTAATCGTTTCTGTAATAAATTCTTTTTCCTTCATTTCAAACGGCTCATTCGGCATGAGAAATTCTTTGCTTTTCCCGACCGAATAGATATGGTACAACGGCATGCTGGATTTTTTGCTGTATAGCTCGTTCATCATGTTGCGGTAGTTGGCCGATTCCACGGTCACTTCCAGAATCAGCTGCTTGCTGTAAGACACCAAGTAAATCTTCTTATTAGCCTTATTCTCATGAAACGGAATGACAATATGATCAAATGAGCTGTATTCCATCGACTGGCTCGACCATTTAAACATCGTCTGAAAGATATCAATCGGAATGGTGTCATTGAATTGCAGATCCAGCTTCGCCGAATTGCCGTTTCTTCCGTAGAGCCAGTTTTTAAAACCGAGCTTGTCGTATTGGTCTGAAATGTCCTTCATGCCCTTTATTTCCCATCTCGGCAAATCGGACCATAAATCATTAAACATTGTCTCGTCGTTCACCTTGTAATGGGCGCCGTTTGTATGAATAAACATATCCCGCGGCTTGATCGTTTGCGTCATTTTTTGACTGGTCTTATCAATCTTATACTTTTCCCGGACAGTCGATTTGGTTGAGGCCGTACCTTCTGAAAAATTGGGCTGAAACGTCCAAATCCCCCATGTTAAAACAAGACTAATGATGACAAGTACCGATAGTATGACTGTTTTTATATTTTCACGCCTCATCCCAATCATCCTCTTGCTCTTCTTTATATGGAAGAGTAAATGTAATCTTCGTTCCCTTTCCTTCTACACTGTCCGCCCAAATATCACCGCCGTGCGCCTGAACCATTTCTTTGGCAATCGCAAGGCCAAGGCCGGTGCCGCCAAGCTTTCTCGTCCGGGCTTTGTCCACTCTGTAGAAGCGGTCAAAGACCTTTTCCACATCTTTTTTCGGAATGCCGATTCCTTCATCTTTTACGCTGATGTAAAGCAGCTCTTCCTTTTCATTTACATCAACTGAGAAGGTCACATGCCCGCCTTCCGGTGAGTATTTCAGCGCGTTTGAAATGATATTATCAAGAACCTGCGTCACTTTATCCTGGTCAATTTCCACGTACAGATTTCTGTCCGGGAGCTCTCGGATAAACTCGACATGCTGTTCCTTCGTCATTTCAAAACGGTCAATGATCAATGACATAAAGCGGATCATATGAATCCACTCTCGATTAAACTGATAATCCTTGCTGTCAAACTTAGAAAGCTGGAGCAGATCATTCACCAGCCTGATCATTCGCTCGGTTTCATTTTGGGTGACCATTAAGAAGCGCGGAGCAATATCTTTATTCTCCCATGCACCTTCAGCAAGCGCCTCTAAATAGCTGCGCATTGTCGTCAGCGGCGTCCGAAGCTCATGAGACACGTTGGCAACAAACTCTCTGCGCTCCCGATCCAGTTTTTCTTGTTCTGTGACATCATAAAGAACTGCGATTAATCCATCAATTTTTCCGTGCTCTCTCTGAATAACGGAGAAATTTACCCGCAGCACAGTTGTTTCATCATCGCGATCTATTTCCAGCAGCATTGAATCCTGCTGTTCTACTAAATCTTCAAATGTGAAGTTCTCTTTTATGCCTAATAAAGACGTAATCGGCATCTCTAAAGCCGTTTCACGTGAAACATTCAACAGCTCCAGTGCCGGGCTGTTTAAGAGAATAATAGCGCCGTTTCGGTTCGTGGCGATGACTCCGTCCGTCATATACGCGATAACGGAGGAAAGCTTCCTTCTCTCACCTTCAGTCATTGCTTGCGCATCTTCAAGCTCTCTTGTCAGATGGTTGAAGGTCGTCGCAAGCTGGCCGATTTCATCATGCCCGTATTTTCTGACCTTTCTGGAGAAGTTTCCTTTTGCCAGCTCCATCGCCTGCTTGCGCATGTCCGAAAGCGGATGGGTAATCGTCCGGGCGAGGAATATCCCCAGAAGAGCCGTCAGGACAAGGGCTAAGCCTGTTCCGGAAGCAAGAATCGAGTTAACAGTCTTCATTTGGTTAAAGGTATCTTCCATACTGGCCACGACATAAATCGCACCGACGACTTCTTGATTCTCGGTGATGACCGGCTTTGCCGAAATCAGCACCCTGTTTTTGCTTTTAGGGTCATAGTATTTTTTTGAATAGGCCTGCTTTGTTGAGAAAATCCGTTTAAAAATCGGATCTGTCGTCTGTTTGCCTGCTATTTCTTCACCATAAGGCCTTGATGATCCGACGACCTCATAGCTTTTATCAACAAACGTAATCTCACGGATTTCATTGTTTTTCGTAAAATCATTTAAAATGCGCTTGACGTCATCCTTGATCACGGTGCTGTCATTGTCACCTTTATATTCCTGTTCAATATAATAGGAAAGGTTGTCAATCCGCTGATTTAACGATAATTCATAGGACTTGAGAAGGGAATTCTCCACCTGTTTCACAAAATATACGCCGATGATCTGCATGGCAATGATAATGAGCAGCACATAAATCAGTGTGATCTTAAACTGAATCGACCGAAAAAAACCAACCTTATTCATCGTTGGTTAGTCCTGCTCAGGATTTCTCAAGTAATAACCGACACCGCGTCTCGTGACGATCCAGTTTGGATGGCTCGGGTTATCCTCGATTTTCTCACGGAGGCGGCGCACCGTGACGTCTACCGTTCTCACATCACCGAAATAATCATAGCCCCACACAGTTTGAAGCAGGTGCTCACGGGTCATGACTTGGCCGATATGTTTGGCTAAGTAATGAAGCAGTTCAAACTCACGGTGTGTCAGCTCGATTGTTTCTTCTCTTTTTGATACGACATACGCATCAGGGAAGATCACGAGAGAACCGATATGAATGTCATTAGAAGCCGACTCTTCCTCTGCGGGCGCAACTGTGAGCTGGCGGCGCAGATTCGCTTTGACGCGGGCCAGAAGCTCACGGGTGCTGAACGGTTTTGTGACATAGTCATCTGCTCCGATTTCAAGGCCGATGACCTTGTCAATCTCTGAGTCTTTGGCCGTCAGCATAATAATCGGCATATCATATTTTTTCCGGACTTCCCGGCATACTTCAACCCCGTCTTTATTCGGAAGCATAATATCTAAAAGAATTAAATCAGGCTGAAGCTCCTCCACCATTTCCACGGCTTCGTTTCCGTCATACGCACAATGCACGTCATAGCCTTCTTTTCTTAAATTAAACTCTAATATATCTGCAATCGGTTTTTCATCATCGACTACAAGGATCTTTTTATCCATCATCTTGATTTTCCTCCTGCCAGAATGACTTCATTTTATCTGTTGATGTTTCATGCTAATCTAAAACGGACCGCTTAAAAACGTTCCCTGTCTATTATAACGGTTTCAGGTCAAAAGATAAAAAAATTAAAGAGAACAGCGCAAAAACGTATTGAACTGCCATTCTTTTGTCATGTTTTTTATGTTCTTTTAAAAAATTTTATTTCTTTGAAACCTCACCAAAAAAATCTCCGTCTAGTGATTGACGTCTTCTTCTGGGGCCGGCTGAAAAGCCGGCTCTCCCTTTTTTTATATACAAAGAAAAAAACGCACCTACTATTGCAGATGCGTTTGGGTAAGTGGCTCGGGACGGAATCGAACCGCCGACACACGGATTTTCAGTCCGTTGCTCTACCAACTGAGCTACCGAGCCAGATGTTTCTTTTTCTATACTATATAAAGTAAAGTAAAATGGCGGTCCGGACGGGACTCGAACCCGCGACCTCCTGCGTGACAGGCAGGCATTCTAACCAACTGAACTACCGGACCTTACAGTAATTTGTCCGGAGCGCTGTATCGTGGCAGCCCTCCGAGACAAATAAGGAGTTAGCAATAACGCTAAAGTAAATCAATGACCCGTACGGGATTCGAACCCGTGTTACCGCCGTGAAAGGGCGGTGTCTTAACCGCTTGACCAACGGGCCATAACAAAATGGTGAGCCATGAAGGACTCGAACCTTCGACCCTCTGATTAAAAGTCAGATGCTCTACCAACTGAGCTAATGGCTCTTGATGTGTCGGATTATGTATCATAGAGCATTCAGACAAAGGCATTTCATTGCGGTACTCTATTGAAGCTGTTCCGTAACAACGAGATTTATAATATCATAGAACATTCGAAAGTGGCAATAACTTTTTTAAAAAATATCTATTATTTTTTTCCTAGATCAAAAAACAAGCCTCCGTGACCGGAGGCTTGTCTGCTTCATCACCCTAGTTGGCGCGGTAAACGCTGCGGATGACGTTTGTTTGTGAACGGTCAGGACCGACAGAGAAAATAGAAAGCGGAATACCTGTCAGCTGAGACACACGCTCAAGATAATGACGTGCATTTTCAGGAAGATCGCTGAGCGTTTTCGCGCCTGTAATATCTTCCGTCCAGCCCGGCATTTCTTCATAAACCGGTTCACATTCAGCGAGGGCTTTCAGGCTCGCCGGGAATTCTTCAATGACTTCCCCTTTGTAACGATAAGCGACACAGATTTTCAGTGTCTCAATTCCTGTTAACACATCAATTGAGTTCAGAGAAAGATCTGTGATTCCGCTGACGCGGCGCGCATGACGGACGACGACGCTGTCAAACCAGCCGACGCGGCGGGCGCGGCCGGTTGTCGTGCCGTATTCGCGGCCGACTTCACGAATTTGGTCTCCGATTTCATCTTTCAGCTCAGTTGGGAAAGGACCGTCGCCGACACGGGTCGTGTATGCTTTAGATACTCCGACGACATGCTGGATTTTTGTCGGGCCAACGCCTGAACCGATAGTGACACCGCCGGCAACCGGGTTGGATGATGTCACAAACGGGTATGTTCCTTGGTCGATATCAAGCATAACGCCTTGCGCGCCTTCAAATAACACACGGCGGCCTTCGTCAAGTGCATCATTAAGCACGACAGATGTATCGCATACATACTGTTTGATCTGCTGGCCGTATTCATAATACTCATCCAGAATATCCTCGATTTTGAATCCTTCTGTTTCATACATTTTTTCTAGCAGACGGTTTTTTTCTTCAAGGTTCCGTTCGAGCTTTTCTGCAAACACGTCACGATCTAAAAGATCTGCAATCCGAATGCCGATTCGCGCTGCTTTATCCATATAAGCAGGTCCGATTCCTTTTTTCGTTGTGCCGATCTTGTTGGCCCCTTTGCGTTCTTCTTCTACCTCATCCAATTTAAGATGGTACGGCAGAATCACGTGGGCTCTGTTGCTGATTCTCAAGTTATCCGTGCTGACGCTGCGTTCATGAAGATACGCAAGCTCCGTTATGAGCGCTTTCGGATCAACAACCATTCCGTTCCCGATGACACATGCTTTTTCTTTATAAAAA
Source organism: Bacillus sp. YC2 (assembly GCF_019891195.1). Taxonomy (NCBI): domain Bacteria; kingdom Bacillati; phylum Bacillota; class Bacilli; order Caryophanales; family Bacillaceae; genus Bacillus; species Bacillus sp. YC2. Next base: position 917,270 of record NZ_JAHXDO010000001.1, read on the forward strand.
ATTCCTGATGGGATCAAGTGAAGCTTGTACGTGACTCCGTCAAATTTGATGGTATGTCCTGCATTATTTCCGCCTTGATAACGTGCGATCACTTCTGCATTTTCTGATAGGAAATCAGTAATTTTACCTTTTCCTTCATCGCCCCACTGCGTACCTACTACGACTACTGAAGACATATATCCGTGCACCTCCGTTAACCTTTCAAACGATATCTCATTCAAACAAATTAAGTGTATCAGTGCAGAAACAGAAAGTCAATCGTAAAACCGAACATTAAAATCTTATCATTCTATATTTGTTCGCCTTAACCTTAATTAAAAGCGTTTTCTCTTTAAATTGTTATCTATTACCCCTGAAACTTTCACACTTTACCAAGAGAAAGAACCCAGAATCCCGGGTTCAAAGAAAACTCTTAGATTCCGCTCGTATTCATCAGAACAATCCGCCAGCCGTCAGGATCTTCTATCGTCACGCCTTTTTCCTTCCAATACGGATTCTCCGGTTCTTTCTCCTTAAACCCCATCTGCTTCAATTTCGTGCTGATGCGAATGACCTCCTGTTGGTCCGGCATGTAAAAAACAAGCAAGCTGTCACCGTGCGGGACGGGGGACGGGGCGGATGCATCCGTTTCTTCCGTAAATTCTAAATGGTATTGCGTACCGGGCATCCCGAACATCACGCCGCTGTATCCGTTATGTTCGGAGAATTCGCCGACTCTTTTCAGCCCGAGGCCTTCTTCATAAAACCTGATGATTTCGTTGAGCTGTCCGGTCGGCCGCGCCACCCGGATTTGTGCAGCTTGAAATTGCGGAAATGTAATCGTCATATCATATCGCTCCTCCTTTTCTTCCATTATATAAAAACGCTTTCATTTTTTCGCCTGCCAGACGAACGGCAATCCCTCATTCTTTCGAATGAAAAAAGCCTCAAGACATAGCTTGAGGCTTTACGCACCTGCCGGAACACCGCCGTCGTCAAAGCGCCGTTCCAGGTTAACGAATTTATTGTATTCCTTCACAAATGCCAGTGAGACGGTGCCCACCGGGCCGTTACGCTGTTTGGCAATAATGATTTCGATAATGTTTTTGTTTTCGGATTCTTTATCATAGTAGTCATCACGGTACAGGAATGCGACGATATCGGCATCCTGCTCGATACTTCCCGATTCACGGATGTCTGACATCATCGGGCGTTTATCCTGACGCTGCTCAACACCGCGGGAGAGCTGAGACAGGGCGATGACCGGCACCTCAAGTTCCCTTGCCAGCGATTTTAGCGCCCTGGAAATTTCCGATACCTCTTGCTGGCGGTTGTCGCTTGAACGCCCGCTTCCCTGAATGAGCTGCAAGTAGTCAATCAAAATCATGCCCAAACCGTTTTCCTGCTTCAGTCTCCGGCATTTTGAGCGTATTTCGCTGACACGGATGCCTGGGGTGTCGTCAATAAAGATACCGCTGTTTGACAGGCTTCCCATTGCCATCGTCAGCTTGCCCCAATCCTCTTCCGTCAGATTACCCGTTCTGAGGTTTTGGGCGTTAATATTTCCCTCTGCGCAAAGCATACGCATAACAAGCTGCTCAGCGCCCATCTCAAGACTGAAAATCGCGACGCTTTCATCCGTTTTGGTGGCGACGTTTTGCGCAATGTTTAAGGCAAACGCGGTCTTCCCCACAGAAGGACGGGCTGCGACGATGATTAAATCGTTCCGCTGGAAACCCGCCGTCATCCGGTCAAGCTCAATAAAGCCCGTCGGAATCCCGGTAATATCACCTTTCCGATTATGAAGCTGCTCGATATTATCGTATGTTTGAACTAAGACGTCTTTAATATTTTGAAAGGCGCCCGAATTTTTTCGCTGCGCGACTTCCATAATCGTTTTTTCCGCGTCGCTTAATAAATCCTCGACTTCGTCCTCACGCGTATACCCATCCTGGGCAATTGTTGTGGCGGTTCTGATTAAACGGCGGAGAATCGATTTTTCCTCCACGATTTTCGCGTAGTATTCTATATTAGCCGCTGTCGGAACCGAATTTGCGATGTCCGTAAGGTAAGAGACGCCCCCCACCTCTTCTAATAAATCGGTATTCGCAAGCTCTGACGTCACCGTCACCAAATCCACCGGTTCGCCGCGGTCTCCAAGCACCAGCATGGCATTGTAAATTTTTTGGTGTGACATTCTGTAGAAATCATCTGGAATCAACACTTCAGAAGCCAGTGTTAACGCAGACGGCTGTAAAAAAACAGCACCTAACACGGCCTGTTCGGCTTCTATATTTTGCGGCGGCAGCCGATCATTCAGAAGGTCTGTCATGCTAAGCACCGTCCTCTCCTTAAAAAATATCCAAACTCCATTTTACCATTTCTCAAGAAAAAAAATAGAATTATCTCGTTTTCCCTGTTTTTGTCAGTCCGATTGTTTATGTGTTTCGCTGTACCAACCGCCGGGAAAACAGATGAGTAATCAGAGAAATAGGAGGTTAGAAGGATGAAAACGTATGCGGTAACACCCAGTATTGATGCGGATGGCTGGTTTGTAAAAGTAGAAAATGTGGCGCCGACGGCTTTATATACATCAAAGGACGCCGCTATCGAGAAAGCCGAGCAGACGGCAAAAGAAAACAGCCCGTCTAAGCTTGTCATTTATGATCAGCATAAAAACATACAAGAAGAACGGACGTTTTAAGAAAAGCCTTCGCCCCGCGAGGGCTTTTCTTATTCCTTGAAACGAATATGCAAAACCGTTTGCGCCATGAGATCGGCCGTTTTTTGATAAAGATCCCATTCTTCATAGGCGGCAAACGCCCTCATCATTTCCTGTAATGTCTGTTTCAGCATGATAAATTCGTCTAACGTGCGCAGTTCTGCGGCTTTTTTTTGATAGTCAGCCAGCTTTTGCTGTAATAACAGTAATGGCGATTGCATGTGAAACCTCCCCCATTTAAGTTATAAAGCCCTGCTGTATAAACCTCCATTCCTTTGTCATATCCTCTTACGATTGATTTCTGATTTTAGTACAATGGAGAAACGGAAGGAGTGATATCCATGAAACCGCTGCAAATTTCCGCCGATACGGCTCAAAAGCTTGCAGAATCACTGAATCTGCCGCTCGAGCAGATCATGCACATGCCTCAGCACATTTTGCTTGCCAAATTAGCTGAAATCCAAAAAGAGAATGATAACAATTAAGGCTGCTCTCACATATATATGTGCGGGAGGCGGAAGCAATGGCTTTCCGCCTCTTTTTTACATGGAGAAAATTCTGGTAAAACGTTCTTTGAATCGTTATCGTTTATTCATAACATTTTCATATTTGTTTTTTACAATGGGGACACAAAAGAGGTGAAAACATTGAAAATAAAACGAATAGACACAGTCCTTATCGGCATTTTGTTTATAGCGGCTTTTTTGAATATGTACGGCATTTGGCAGGATGATGCCGCCAACCAATACTATTTGGCAGCCGTCAAAAGCATGACGCAAAGCTTCCGCAATTTCTTCTACGCATCCTTTGACCCTTCAGGATTTGTTACGGTGGATAAACCGCCGGTTGCATTATGGATTCAAACGATTTTCGCGCTGATCTTCGGCGTACATACGTGGAGCGTGATCATTCCTCAGGCACTCGCAGGGCTCGGATCGGTGATTCTGCTTTACATCATGATCAAACCGAAGTTTGGCACAGGCGCGGCCCGAATTGCCGCTCTTGTCATGGCGCTGACGCCGATTGCGGCAGCCGTCAGCCGAACGAATAATATCGACAGCATGCTCGTCTTTACACTGCTTTTCGGTTCATGGTGCTTAATGCGCGCTGTCAAACGGGGCAGGATGATTTGGCTATTAGCCGCATTTGCTGTTGTCGGGCTTGCTTTTAATATGAAAATGATGCAAGCCTGCATGGTGCTTCCGGCTTTTCTGCTGTTTTATCTTATTGCATCAGCAGCATCTATCAAGAAAAAAATCGTCTCTCTTCTCACATCTTTTGTTGTCCTCGCAGCGCTGTCCGTCTCGTGGGCAGTAACAGTTGATTCCATCTCTGCATCCAGCCGTCCTTATATCGGCAGCAGCCAGACAAACTCTGTACTTGAGCTTGCATTCGGCTATAACGGAACAGAGCGGCTGCTCGGACAAACGACAGGCCTTTCCCACGGCGCCATGAACGCCAGAGGGAAAGGCACGGCGCAAGACGGCATGAACATGCAGCCTCCGGGAGCAAATAGCTCCGCAGCAAGCGGCAATTCCCGGAAAGAAAGCAGCGGCAAAAACGGACAGGCTCAAATGCCGCAGCAGCCTTCCGGACAAAATGGAACCCCGCCAGCGCAAAATGGCGGAGGCTCACAAGGTCCCGGCGGCGGCAGCGGAAAGGGAGGTCCCGGCGGCGGAGGCCAAAGCATGAACATGTACGGCAACGGCACGGCAGGCCCGCTTCGGCTCTTCCAATCTGAATTGTCAGGCCAAATCAGCTGGATGCTTCCATTCGCGCTGATCGGACTGCTCGGTGTCGTCATCAGCTGGTTCCGCAATCGCCGTGAAAAAGCAGCTGAAATGAAAGAAACCTTGTTCTGGGCAGCTTGGCTTGTGCCTGCCGCCGGTTTCTTCAGCGTCGCAAGCTTTTTCCATCCGTACTACCTGATCATGCTGGCGCCGCCAATCGCAGCCCTTTGCGGAATCGGGTGGTACGCTATGTACGGCTTATACAAACACTCTAAAGATTGGGCAAGCTATCTGCTCCCGGCGGCGGTCTTTCTCACAGCCGCATTCCAGGTCTTCATATTAAGCGCATATACAAGCCAAATCGGCAGCGCTTGGATGAATGGACTCGGACTTTTAGGGCTTGGTGCAGTCGTGGCGCTGCTTGTCATGAAGCACAAGCATCCGTTCGGCAAGCAAATGACCATCATCACCCTGTGCGTCTTGATGCTTACACCGCTTTACTGGTCGGCCACACCGATTCTTTATGGAGGCAACAGCGTCATTCCTGAATCCGGCCCGCAGCTGAAGAGTTCAAGCGGCGGCAATATGTTTACCTCTGAAGTCGATTCAGGCCTGCTGTCCTACCTGAAAAAGCATAATACAGGCGAAGAATACTTGTTTGCCACATTGACAACGGTAACGGCCGCGCCTTATATCATCAACACGAATGAGTCAGTCATGGCGCTCGGCGGATTTAACGGCACTGATCCGATTTTGACACCGGCACAGCTGAAGAAACTCGTCGATGAAGGAAAAGTGAAGTATTTCTTATTATCCGGAAACAGTTCAGGAAACACGAAACTCGTTTCTTGGATCAAAAAGAACGGTACAAAAATCGCGGCTGATAAGTACAGCAGCACCGCTAAAACAAGCAGCTCATCCCAGCAAGGAATGATGGGCGGGCCAGGCGGACAAAGTCAGCAGACTCTGTATGAAATTAAAAAATAGCTGGAGAAAAGAGGCTGGGTATTTAACTCCAGCCTCTTTTTATCATCCGGGCGGATACAGCCGCCTCCTATCCTGCTCTTCTGTTTTTTGAAGGCCGCGAACGGTTCCGCGCTGAAAATTACTCGCCGATATGTAAAGATATACCGCTTTCAATCAACAGATGGGATCTTTCCGGCTTCCTTTGTGATACGGGCTGTTGACGGAAGGACGGTTTGAAAACATACCTGCATGTTCTAAAGATCCCCATCTTCATCATGAAAAAAGCACACTCTCTAAAAGTTCCGATCTTTTTTATAGAAATGAATGATACACACTGTTTATTCCTGAGACCATGATATCCTGCCGCAGATACTGCGTGGCATATGAGTGTGCTTCTTTTCCGAGCCGTTCTCTGAGAGACTTATTCGTAATCAGTAATACGAGAGCATCAGCAAGCTCGCGACTATTTCCGGGCTGACAAATCAGCCCTGTTTTCTCATGCCGGATCATTTCAGGTATTCCCCCGCAGTCAGATGTGATAATGGCTTTACCGGAAAACATAGCCTCGATGATCGCTACGGGAAAATTATCGTTTAGCGTGGGCAGGACGAAAATAGATGATTCAGCCAAAAGCGCTGGCACATCATGTCGTTTTCCGAAGAAAACCACACTGGAAAGACCAAGTTTTTGCTTCTTCTCTTCCAAAATCTTTCTCATGTTTCCGTCTCCGATTATCCATATTTCAACCCCGGACAAATGCTGCCGAATTTGTGCGAGGGCGTCCAGCAGCACGTCATGTCCTTTTCGCTCTGTCAGACGGGAAACACACGTAATCACAAGCTTTTCAGCACTTTTTTGCTGCGGTGCGGTTTGAAATTGAATGCCGGTATAAACAGTCGTCAGCTGGGTCTCCTTCGCGCCGTAATCCATTAAAGGCGCATGAAAGGAATCGCTGATTGTAATGATTTTGTCCGATGCCCGAATACCCTGTCTTTCTATTTCGCTGAAGTATGCCTCTTCAAGTGAACCCTTTTGTATTTTATGAAACTTTATCCGGCTTTTAGTAAAATGTCCGTGAGGCGTAAAAAAGAGCGGCCGCCGATACCTCTGATTGAGGTATCCCATCAAAAATACCGCAAATAAATCCTGCGCGTGAAACAAATCATATTGTTCTAAATCCTTTTCATTCAAAAATCTCTGAAACACATGTAAATAGCTAAGGTTTTTCACAATTTTTTCGTTTGCGGCTCCGTATCTGCCAAAAAGAAACGCCCTGATGTCATCAGCGGCCCGCGGGATATCTTCCTGAAAAAAAGATGGCGGCATCTGGAGCGGCGAGATGACATCTGCCCGATGACCGATGCGATCAAAACCTGTCTTAACTGACGCAATATAACTCGCTAATCCACCGACATTTGGGTAACGGAGAAAGGTCACGTACAAAATACGCAATGGCTTTTTTCTTTTGGAAGAGCTCTTTTTTTCCACACCAAATGGCCGCAGTGTTTCTTGTTCATTTTGATGTTCGATACCATAAAATTGATCCATTACGCGCAATAATGTGAGAGGCACCAGACTGTTTGACTTTCCAATCTCTTCTCTCAAAAACTCGCTCCCCCCTCTCTGTAAACCTATAAACCTAATTCCCGGCCCCATTGTGACACTTTATCTAAATGATACGGCAGCAGCTCCCCTCCCCGATTGTCGAAGATTCTGCGCAATTGAGTATGAAGCCCTTTCTCCAGTGTTCTCTGCAAGTAGGCCATTTTATAAAGAGTCATAGGAGGAGTCCGAAAATGAATGCCCCGCTTTTTCATTTCTTTCGTATACACTTTCACGCAGTAAGTCCGAATGTCTTCTGCATGCTTGCTCCAATCTTTTCTGAAACCGAGTAAAATTTCAACCAGCACAACCATATCAAACCAAACCGGCGCGTATTTCGCTGATTCCCAATCTATGAATTGAATATCCCACGGTTCATCTCCGGACGCATTGTGGGTGCAGATATTCTGCATATGAAGGTCACCGTGTGTAATCGCTGAGCCGTTTTGTATCAATTCAGGGAAGAAATCCGGACCCTTGTGCTCCAGCAAGTTTGTGATTTGCCGATAATGGGGCTTTACGATATCTTTTGTGCGCTCATCTTCAAGGGCCCTATCAAGTAATTCCGCTGTCTTTTTTATCTGCTTTTTACGTCCCTTCCGCATGGTTTCCGATTCATATACCGGAAGCCATGACCGCCATTTTCCGTCAGAAACATTCTTATTTTCAAAGGTGCGGCTGTGCAGTTCAGCGACAGACGGAATAATATATCTGAAGTGCTTAGGATGAAATGTAAGCTGTCCTCTGATCTGACTGACAAACTCTATAAATATCCATGTTTCACGGCTGCTTTCTTCTATAAGATATATGTCCGGCAGCAAATCCCCTAAAACAGAACGGGCTTTCCTGTATATATTAATCTCGACCGCGTTTTTTTCACGGGAAGATTTATACACCTTCAAAATCAGCGGAACAGTGCCGGATTTCTTTTTCACAAGCAGTTTATAAATGGCGCTTCTGTCTGTTGATTTCAGACATGTGATGCCGTCCGGATTCACCGCCGCCTTTTCGCCAAACGAATACGATAATTTTTCGTCAATTCTCAGTTTTTGAAATGCGTTATATAAAAGATCCTTTTCATACATGCCGATCTTCCTTCCGCTTCCGTTTCCAGCTGTTTTTGAGATGGGACCAAGTGCTTCTGATAAATGGCATCGGGTCATTCCAAGCAAATAGGGCATACTCTTTTTTTCCTTTGCATCCTTTCCAAAAAGTCCGGAACGTCATTTCTCCTCTTTTTCGTTTCTGCAAAAATGTTAAAAAGTAACGGACCCCGTAAATCCACTTGATTCCGTCTATTTGTTCGAGCTGAGGCTTCACATGCTGTCCAGTCACATACAGATAATACATGTAAACGAAATGGACCCCTGCCTGTTCTGTGAGACTATGGGTGAGCCAGAAGCGCGGATTAATCTCTATAAATTTGTACACATTGTCACGAGGGTCCTTTTTAAATTCTGCCATACCGATACCTTTCAGCTGAATCGCTTCAAAAAACGGCAGGCACTTCTCTATTAATTCAGGAATTCGTTTGCTTAAGACGTGAGCGCCCGTACCAAAATCAGCAGGGAATTGGTGGTTTTTTTGGAGAGAAAATAAGCCGAGCAACTTCATTTGGTCATCATAAAAAGTGGCGACTTTATAAAAACACTGATTGTCCCCGGGAATGATTTCTTGCACGAGCAGTTTTCCATTTTCTCTGTAGGACTGGTATTCCTTGCGCAATTGTGCTGCATCCTTCATAACAATTGCTTTTTTGTTTACTTTTTTTCTAAATTCGTGGCCGGTCACCGGTTTCAAAATACACGGGAACTCGATATTTGCGATGGCCTCTTCAAGCTCATCTTGATTGTTCGGAAAAAAGGTTTTCGGGCAAGGGATGTCATGTTGAATCGCTAATTCATATGCTTTATCTTTATCTAAGACAGTTTCCAACAGCGAGTGACTCGGGAGCAAAAATAAAAAAAATCCGGCTAACGTTTCGCGGTATTTGGATATAAATCCCACATAGTCATCGGACCCTGCGTATAATACCGGCTTGACTTGGAATTGCTTCGCAAAATCAGACAGAAATGCCAGAAGTTCTTTCTCTTGTGTTAAAGGGCTTGGGCATATACCGCATGTTGCTAATCTTGATTTTCCAATACGATAAGGTTCCTCCGTGTCAAACGCGTAAACATCTATTCCTCTTCGGGCCAGGCTTCGAATCATCCCGATCCCGTTTGCACTAAAATCAAGCACAACGGCCGCATGTTCATGTTTCATGATCTCCCTCCGCGCTGATCGTATTTTGATAAATGGATTCGATATTTTTTATCATCGTCTCACTGCTTAAATATTTAGCAGCGTAGGTCTTTGCATTCGAAGCAGCCTGCTTCCGTGCAGATTTGTTTGTGATAAAAAACGCTAAAGCCCGGCCAAGAACCTCTGCATTTCCCGGCTCGACAATAATCCCTGTCTTGTTATGCTGTATCAGATCCGGAATGCCTCCGCAATTTGTAGCGATAATAGCCGAGCCGCTAAACATCGCTTCAATTATAGAAATAGGCAGACTATCATTAATCGTCGGCAGTACGAATATGTCCGTCTTATCCAAAATAGCGGGAACATCTCCTCTTTTCCCCAGGAATGAGACCATTGAGAGATTCAGTTTCCGAGCCTGTTCCTCTAAGGCACTCCTTCTCTCTCCGTCGCCCACGATCAGTACTTCAACATGATGGAGTAAATCGGACGGAATTTGCGAGAGTGCGTCCAATAAATAATTATGTCCTTTTCTCGGGCCTAATCTTGCAATACATGCGATGATGATCTTATTTTTCGGAAACGGGATATTCTTCTCCCGGCCTGTTTTTACATCGTAATCTATTCCTGTGATCACCGTTGTCATGTCTTCTTGTTTTGCTCCAAGCTTCATTAGCGGACTGCGAAACGTATCGCTGAGAATAATCAGATGATTTGCGTATTCAATGGCTTTCATCTCTAATTTTTTATAATAAAACTCTTCTACCGATCCTTTTTTAAATATGTGAAATTTAAGTCTGTTGAAAGTGAACATGCCATGCGGTGTAAACAGTAACGGTTTTTTATAGATTCGGTTGAACCTGCCTAATATATTGGCTGTAAATAAATCTTGAGCATGAAACACATCATATTTTTCCAAATTAAGCGTTTGAAGCATTTGCTCGTATATAAACATCAGCCGATTATTTTTCAAAATATGATCGTTGTAATCCCCGTATCTGTCTGTAAAGAAATCTTTCAATTTTGGGATAGCAGCCGCGCGCAATTCTTTTACCTTTGCGGCCGGAAACTGTTTAGGCGATATGACATCCACCTTATGCCCTTCCTTTTTAAGTCCTTCACTAAGGGTTTTAATATAATTGGATAAACCGCCGGTATGCGGATAGTCCCAAAAAGTGGTGATTAAAATGGATAGCTTCTTTTTTTTACTGTATAATCGCGGAATGAGATGTTCATTTTTCAGCTGAGTTTTTAATGCTGTTTTTTTTTTCGGAGGGGCTTTTATTCCATAATAGTGATCAAGCGTCTGAACCATGTACGGATAAGGGACAGAAAATGTCTTGATCATTTCCAGATCCTCCGTATGACTTCAAATGCTTCAGCGTATTCCACACCTGCTGTCATCCCTCTGACTTTTCCTAAATGTTTGACGCCTTCATATGAACGGGGATGAGGGTAATCCCGCATTTCTACATCATAGTGGTTAAGCGCCGCGAGTTTGGCGTCCATAGTATCTGTGATATTAACGAAGTAATTAGGCTTGAAGAGTTTATCTGCCGTATTCCTCTCCCACTCGCTTGAAGATAACGTTTCAAACGTAAGCAGTTCAATAGGTTTTCGGTGTGGAAGCGGTCTGGCGGCTGTTAAGACAGCTTGGAATGTTTTCTGGTGGTCAATATTGATATCACCGTAATGATGAGTAAAGATTTTACTAGGCTGATAGGCGTGAATGTATTGCTCTAATTCTTTCACAAGCTTATGAAGAGGCATACATTCCAGCTCTAAATTCGCATGCTCCAGAAAGATGATTTTCTCAATTCCAAGCTCCTGATTCGCACGTTCACCTAATTGTTTAATGTGATGAGCTTCTTCTTTTCTGCCTAAAGCTGTAATGATGGAAATAACTTTATATCCTTCATTGATTAACCGTTTTATGGTTCCTGCTGATCCCAATAGTTCATCATCAGGATGAGCACCAACAATCATAATGTATTCTTCCATTTTTTCCACACTCCACCAACAAATATTACAAATATCATATGACTGCCCCAAAAAAAGGCAACTTACATATGCGGATTTTCAGAAACTTACAGCTGCCGCTGCCATTCCCGGTAACGGGATGGATTCAATTTTTTCATGTTGTGCAAAAAATCATCCGCCAAGCCGTATTTTTCTAATCCTTTTAATAGTTTTACAGGCACTTGGGCAACGGTGGAAAAAGCTCTTTTATGGTCGATCACTTTAAGATCACCGTGTTCGTTGATTAGAATGTGCCTGATTTCGGCATCCCATCTCGTAAAACCGAGGTCTTTTAATTCATCCAGCATATCTAAAATGTCAGCTGTTAGTTTTAAGGATAGGAATTTTTCTTTTTTGATATGGCGGGCGAGGGAAGTGCCTTGGACGTATTCCATCACAATATAATAATCTCCGTATTCATACAGCCGGGGAATCACCGGGGACGTTTGCCCGATTTTCAGAGCTTCCAATTCCTTCTTGTATGTCTCTTTTTTGAAAAAGTATTTTAAGCATTTGTTATGCGTTAAGCGATAGACTTCCCCGTCTTTTCCATCTCCGATCAGCCGATAGTCTTCCAGCACCTTTTTATTCTCCGGGTTATAAAAGAAGTTCTCAGGAAAAAAACGCTTCATATCAACACTCCTTTGTCATGATCTATTACAATATGCAATCCCGCAACCATCAGAAATGAAGCATTCTCCTCATTTCCAGACTCGCCCCGTCTGCAGACATGAAAAAACCCGCCGAGAACGGCGGGTTTTTCATTATTTAAGCTTCACACTTTATATATGTTACGCTTCCTCTTTTACGTGAACCTTCAGTACAGCCTGAACCTCAGGATGCAGCTTTACAGGAACGTTTGTATAACCCAGTGCGCGGATACCGTCTTGCAGCTCAAGTTTCCGCTTATCCACTTTAATCTTGTGCGTTTTTTGAAGCGCTTCTGCAATCTGTTTGCTTGTGACAGACCCGAATAGACGGCCGCCTTCTCCGGATTTGGCACTCAGCTCAACCGTAAGCTTTTCAAGCGTTTCTTTTAAATCCTTCGCCTGCTCCAGCTCCGCAATCGCTTCTTTTTTCTCTTTTTCTTTCTGTCCGTTCAATGCGCTGATGCTTGATGCATTTGCTTCAACAGCGAGGCCTTTTTTAATGAGAAAGTTATGTGCATAACCGTCTGCTACGTTTTTGACTTCGCCTTTTTTTCCTTTACCTTTTACATCTTGTAAGAAAATAACCTTCATCTCTGAACGCCTCCTTCAAAATATTCGTCAATGGCATCCTTCAGCCGATCAAGCGCTTCTGAAACAGAAATGCCTGATAACTGGGTCGCCGCATTGGTTAAATGCCCTCCGCCTTCCAGCGCCTCCATAATAATCTGCACATTGACATCGCCAAGCGATCTCGCACTGATGCACACCGTGTGCTCATCCCGTCTCGCTACGGCAAATGAGGCTTCCACCTCACTCATGGATAAGAGGGAATCAGCAGCCTGCGCGACCAGCACTTGATCGAAGTACTCCTCTTCATTCTCGGGAAGAGAAGCAATCGCAATGGTTTCTTTATAAAGAGACGTATGCTGGATCAGCTTCGCCCGTTTAATATAAGAACCGACCGATTCTTTGAGGACTTTCTGCACCAGAACCGTGTCAGCGCCTTTCGCTCTTAAATAAGAAGCAGCGTCAAAGGTGCGCGAGCCCGTGCGAAGGGAAAAGCTCTTCGTATCCACTATTATACCAGCTAACAGGGCCGTTGCTTCAATCATATTGATTTTCAGGCGCTTCGGCTGATATTCAAGCAGCTCCGTGACAAGCTCGGCAGTTGAGGATGCGTACGGCTCCATATAGACGAGCAGCGGATCTTTGATAAACTCTTCGCCTCTTCGGTGGTGATCGATCACGACGATATGCTCAATTTTGTTCACAAGACGCTCTTCCATCACAAGCGACGGTTTATGTGTATCCACCACTACAAGCAGCGTGTCATCGTTTGAGGTTTCCATCGCCTCTTCCGGCGTGATAAACCGCGACCATAGCTCTTCATATTTCTTAATTTCCTCAATAAGGCGCTGGACGCTCGATCCGATTTGGTTCGGGTCAATGACGATATAGCCGCCCTTGCCGTTGGCCTGCGCCACCTTCAAAATCCCAATTGCGGCTCCGATAGAATCCATATCAGGAAACTTATGCCCCATAATGATGACGTTGCTGCTTTCTGAGACGATTTCCTTGAGCGCATGAGAAATCACTCGGGCGCGGACCCTTGTGCGTTTCTCCATCGGATTCGTTTTCCCGCCGTAAAATTTCACCTTGCCGTTCGGCATCTTAATCGCAACTTGATCGCCTCCGCGTCCAAGCGCCAAATCTAAGCTGGACTGCGCCAGATCGCCAAGCTCCTTCAAAGAAGAAACCGATGCGCCGATTCCGATACTCAGCGTCAAGGACACACTGTGAACGGACGTTTTTTCACGAATTTCATCTAAAATCGAAAATTTCGCGTTTTCAAGCTCGGTTAAAATGTGTTCATTTAACACAGCGATAAACCGCTCCGAGGACGTCCGTTTCAGGAAAATCCCAAACTCCTGCGCCCACGCGTTCAATAAGGAGGTGACCTGGCTGTTCATCGTGCTTCTCGTTTGGTCATCCAGCCCCTGTGTGACATCATCGTAGTTATCCAAAAAGATATAAGCCAAAACGGTTCTTTCATTTTCATATTGCTTCTCGATCTGAATTTGTTCTGTCACATCAAAGAAATACAGCAGGCGCTCATCTCTTTTGATCACCACTTTAAACTTTCGTTCATTCAGCGTGATCGTTTCCGAATCGACCTCTTGCTTAATCAGCGGCACGACCGCCTCACACGTATCGTACAGCGAGCGCCCGACAAGCGTGCTTTCATTAAAGCAGGAAGACAGGAAAGGATTGGCCCATTCAATGTAATATTGATCATTAAACAGCATAATCCCGATAGGCATCTCCATTAATGCCTCTTCGCCTACTTTTTTCAACCTATAGGATAACGTGGATATATAGTCGTCAATCTCTTTTCTGATCAGAGAATCGGCACGTTTAATGAAATACAAAATAACGGCGAGCAGTAAAACACCAACGGCTCCTATGATCCAGTTAAAATAAAAGCTGATGAGGATTATGATGATTGATAATGCAATCAATGCATAGATGGGATACCGAAACAACGGTTTTTCATAAAAACTAGGCATTTCTATCAACTCCCCACCTGTAAGTCACACTCAATTTCGCGTCACCTTATTTCTTATGTTAAAGCCTATGTCTATAATGCCTAAGAGGAGATACAATGACATGATGACCGGAAAGAGTAAACCGATAACAATCGCAATCACCGGAACCGCCTTCGGCATCTTCATCTCATGGCAATAGAAGAAAATAAACGCTAACCCTTGAATACAAATCAGCAAGCTGAGAATAAATCCCCCATTTAATGAAACGGAATACAGCATATGCCCTTTTTCTAAAGGCAGAAATCCTAATATCGTCACAATAAAATACAAAATCACAACACTTTGCGGGAATCTCAGCTCTCTAAAAGGCTTGATATTCGGAAGATCAGGGGAGAATCGCCTTAAGAGCGGCCGTGCGATAAAATAACTGAGGAAAGAAAAGACAACGCCTGCCATCACGATGGCTGTCGGGAAAAGATATTGAACAGTGCCTAACTGCTTTTCCATCAGCTTCAATTGCTCTCCCATCTGGCCTTCATAACCCATCTGTTTTACCATGGATTCTGTCAGAGACAGTGACTGACGAAGCTGAGTCATTGTTTGATCAATCACATTCATATTAAAAACCAGTATGCTGATCACAAAATAAGCGACGATACAGAGCACATAAGCAATAGCTCCGCCCGCCACCGCGTATCCGGGCTGTTTCTTCTTAAAAAAATACCCCATCGCGATTCCAGCACACGCTGCCATAAACGCCACGGCAAGACCGTTGAACGAACTGACGATAAACACAACGGGAAGACTGACAATACTCATCCACATTCCCAGCTTCAGTCCGTGCCGAATGGTGTAGAGAATGATTGGCAGCGGTAAAGCAAAGAAAAGAACGGCTCCTAATAAAGGGATGTATACAATCAAAAGCGAAATGATTGCAAAAATACTGATTAAAATAGCGCCTTCCATTAAAGCCCTTGTATTTTTCACTTACTCACCTCAAACCTCGTATCGTTCACAACATACGAATAGAAAAGAGCAGCTTAGACGACTGCTCTTTTGACGCCGCAACGTTTCTTATCAGACCTGATTTTTCCATAAACTCTTTAAAATACACGTTTATATTTTAACATAAGTCGAAATCGCAAGTAAAATCAGCACAAACAGGCGCAATGTTCCATGTGAAACATCTGAACAGACAAACGGACATTCCAGTGAAAGAATGCCCGTTGTATCAGTTATCCTGATCATCCATGAAACCAGAGGTATCTCGATTTTTCTTTTTCGTTTTCCGTACATATAACAATACAATAATGACGAGTAAAAGAGTGGTTGCC
The DNA here is from genome assembly GCF_019891195.1 of Bacillus sp. YC2. Taxonomy (NCBI): domain Bacteria; kingdom Bacillati; phylum Bacillota; class Bacilli; order Caryophanales; family Bacillaceae; genus Bacillus; species Bacillus sp. YC2. Next base: position 933,059 of record NZ_JAHXDO010000001.1, read on the forward strand.
TGTAACACGCCGCTGCTGAAAAGGAAAAAGTTCTTTATCATGTCCCACATATCATTTCACCTCTATTTCGTTTTTCCTTTACAATGAATTTCCCTTTCTGAAAACTTCAAAACATCATGAACAACATTCGCACCGGGGCATATGCTGATATTGAAAATGATTGATAAAGGAGATTCTTACATGACTGAGCGGAGAACATTGGCATGGCATGAAACGTTAGAGATGCATGAGTTGGTCGCTTTTCAGGCAAACGGACTTGTGAAGTTAAAAAGAACGGAACGCGAAGTAAGCGATGCCAGGTTAAAACAGCTTTATCGATTTTCCATCCAATCGCTTGAACAAAATTTGAGAGAGCTTCTCCCGTTTTTCCCGGAGGCTCCCGGCTTTCGTGAAGATGAAACCGAAGAACGCGCCGATTCCTCTTTTTACAGCGGCGGCCTGCTGAGTATGGCAAAGACGTCTGTACGCAGTTATGCTTGGGCCATTACAGAGACAGCCACACCGCAATTGAGAAATGTCTTCGTCAAACATTTAAACGCGGCCATAAAGTGGCACCAAATGGTCTTTGATTATATGGAAGAACACAGCCAATACCCGGCTTACAACCTCAGTGAATTGCTGAGAAACGATGTCAGAAATGCGAGAAAAGCCATTGCTATGAAATAAAATGAAGCAGCAAGGAAACGTATTCCTTTGCTGCTTCTTATTTTTGGGCGGATTGATTCTGGGGGACCGTTTTTTTCCGATACGATTCGAGATTCTCTCTGTTGGCGTCTCCCCATTTTTTCATTTGCAGCACGATCGGCTCAAGCGACCTGCCAAACTCGGTAAGCGAATATTCCACCTTTGGGGGCACTTGCTGATACACCTCGCGATGCACGATGCCGTCCGCTTCAAGCTCCCGAAGCTGAAGCGTAAGCATACGCTGCGTAATGCTGGGGCAGATGCGCCGAAACTCATTAAATCGCTTTTTTCCGCCGATCATATGATAAAACAGAATCCCTTTCCATTTCCCGCCGATCACGGAAAGCGTCAATTCAACCGGACATCCCTCTTTATTCGGATAAATATTCATCTCTCATCCTCCATAGTACCTTTTTTGATACTATATGCTGTTTAGCATCTGACTTACCCAGTATTTTACTCGCATCACCCCGTTCCTCACAACAAAAATGCTCCTTTTTCACATCAAATTTTAAGGTTTTGAAGATTACACCTTCCGCAAGACGTGTTAAACTATAAAAAGAATGTTTACACTACTTTAAAAAGGACAAGGAGTTATTATGGAAAAAATTCTTATTTTCGGACATCAAAATCCAGACACTGATACCATTTGCTCTGCCATTGCCTATGCAAATCTCAAAAACAAGCTCGGCGTAAACGCTGAACCGGTCAGACTCGGCCAAGTAAATGAAGAAACGAAATACGCGCTTGATTACTTCAAGCAAGAAAGCCCTCGCCTTGTCGAAACAGCGGCAAACGAAGTAAACGGCGTAATTCTCGTTGACCATAATGAACGCCAGCAAAGCATCAAGGACATCGAAGACGTTCAAGTGCTTGAAGTCATCGACCATCACCGAATCGCGAACTTCGAAACGAGCGAGCCGCTTTACTACAGAGCGGAACCGGTCGGCTGTACGGCTACAATCCTTAACAAAATGTTCAAAGAGCATAACGTAACGATCGAAAAAGAAATCGCGGGACTTATGCTGTCAGCGATCATTTCTGATTCTCTATTGTTCAAATCCCCGACCTGCACTGACCAAGATGTCGCAGCTGCAAAAGAACTTGCTGCCATTGCCGGCGTTGATGCAGAGGAGTACGGCTTAAACATGCTGAAAGCAGGCGCTGACTTAAGCAAAAAAACAGTGGAAGAACTGATTTCTCTTGATGCGAAAGAATTCACACTCGGCAGCAAAAAAGTCGAAATCGCTCAAGTTAACACAGTGGATATTGAAGACGTGAGAAAGCGCCAGCCGGAACTAGAAGCAGCTCTTTCAAAAGTAATCGCTGAAAAGAGCCTTGACCTGTTCCTTCTCGTGATTACAGATATCCTGGAAAACGATTCACTCGCGCTTGCCCTCGGTGATCAAGCGTCAAAAGTGGAAAAAGCGTTCAACGTCACTTTAGAAAACAACACAGCTCTGTTAAAAGGCGTTGTTTCCAGAAAGAAACAAGTTGTTCCTGTCTTAACAGATGCGATTGCAGAATAAATGACAGACAGACACCCCGGCTATCCCGCTGGGGTGTTTTTTGTGTATCCTTCGTATGATTAGCCGGTCACTTCGTCAATCACATCATGAAACGTTTTCTCATGATCCACTCTCATTGAGAACGTCAGCACGTATCCGTCCGGATCTTTTAAAACCAGTTCCCGGGCGTTCCAAGGCCGGATAACAGGTCCCTCTATGATGTCGGCCCCGCCATTCTTCACAATCGCATCCACGTCATCTGCAGCAAACTGAAGAATCACTCTCTCCTCTTGGAAAGCACCGTGAGTGTCACCAAGCACCAGCATCAGATCCTGATATTTCTTCCTTCTTATGTGAGCCATTACGACATTCCCATCATCGTCCGTCAGCTCAAACACAGCTGTGAAATGAAGAACCTTTCTATACCATTGAATCGATTTTTTCACGTCCTGAACTGTCAGTTTGGCAAACATAGGCATCGGATAAGCTTCCATATGCCACACTCCTTTCTGTAGATGAATCAAGTGTAGGCTATAACGCAGCGTCAGAGTCAACAAGAAGCTGAAGCTCAAAATCATTTTGACCGCATATGAAATGTGATATATAATATATCACATGAAAAGGCGAATTTTCAGAATCTGTAAATACAGCCGCCGCAACACGATGTACGGGGGATTTTATATTGGAAAAAAACGCAGCTATTTCTTACTCGCGAACAACGGGAATTGTGCTGGTGCTCATCGGGGCTATATTATGGGGCGTTTCGGGAACGGTCGCCCAGTATCTATTTCAGCACCAACATTTTAATACAGAGTGGTTAACCTCAGTGCGTTTATTGATGTCAGGCATATTGCTGCTGGGGATTGCTTACCGAAAAGAAAAACGGCGCATCTGGTCTGTCTGGAAGGACAAACGAGACGGATTTTCTCTTCTCTTATTCGGTATTTTCGGTATGTTAGGCGTTCAATACACCTATTTTGCGGCTATTCAGCACGGGAATGCGGCCACCGCTACCGTCCTTCAATATTTAGGACCTGCCATTATCACTTGTTTTTTAGCGCTTCGTTCAAAAAGGCTTCCTTCAGGAAAAGAGCTGCTCGCTGTATTGCTGGCCGTTTTAGGCACATTTATCCTTGTGACACACGGTAATGTCCGCAGCCTGTCCATGTCCGGCTGGGCAATCTTTTGGGGTATCAGCTCGGCTTTTGCACTGGCATTCTATACATTGCAGCCTCACCGGCTTCTGAAGAAATGGGGATCGGCTATCGTAGTCGGATGGGGCATGCTGATCGGCGGAATCGCGCTCAGCTTTGTCCGCCGGCCGTGGAATTTTGAAGGTCAATGGTCACTGTCCGCTTATGCAGCCATAGTGTTTATTATCATTTTTGGAACACTCATCGCTTTCTATTGCTACCTGGAAAGCCTGAAATATTTGAGCGCCTCTGAAACCAGCCTGCTCGCCTGTGCAGAGCCGCTGTCCGCAGCCTTTTTAGCGGTCATATGGCTGCATGTGCCCTTTGGATTATCGGAATGGCTTGGGACGCTGCTGATTTTAGGAACAATCGCTTTATTATCCATAAAGAAGCAAAAATGACCTCTCTTGTTTAGAGAGGCTTTTGTCGTGCAATCAAAAACAAATAGTCTCATTGACCCATATATTACAAGGGCTTTTTTCATTTTCTATCAATGCAAAAGAGGTAAATAGACCAGTTGTCATCCGAATCAGAGTCTAATAGAATGAGTTCGAAAAGCAAATAATGCAGGATTGTTACTGATTAAGCAGGCAAGACCTAAAATGTGTTAAGGGCAAAGTGTATTCTTTGGCGTCACCCCTTACATATTTTAGGTCTTTTTTTGTGTAACTGACCTGTCATTTATGAAAGCAGGAGGGCTGGAAAAGCAGATCGCCAAAACGGTACATAAAAAGGAGACATGAATGATGAACATCAAAAAAATTGTAAAACAAGCAACAGTTCTAACCTTTACGACTGCACTGCTGGCAGGGGGCGCTACTCAAACCTTTGCGAAAGAAAATAACCAAAAAGCATACAAAGAAACGTACGGCGTATCTCATATTACACGCCATGATATGCTGAAAATCCCTGAACAGCAAAAAAGCGAAAAATATCAAGTGCCTCAATTTGATCAATCAACGATTAAAAATATTTCTTCCGCAAAAGGCTTGGATGTCTGGGATAGCTGGCCGCTGCAAAACGCTGACGGAACAGTCGCTGAATACAACGGCTACCACATCGTATTTGCTCTTGCCGGCAGTCCGAAAGACGCTGATGACACATCGATCTACATGTTTTATCAAAAGGTCGGAGACAACTCGATTGACGGCTGGAAAAATGCGGGCCGCGTCTTTAAAGACAGCGATAAATTCGATGCAAATGATTCAATCTTGAAAGATCAGACGCAAGAATGGTCAGGATCAGCAACATTTACATCCGACGGTAAAATCCGTTTATTCTACACTGACTTTTCCGGTAAACATTACGGCAAACAAAGTCTGACAACGGCGCAGGTAAATGTATCAAAATCTGATGACACGCTCAATATCAACGGAGTTGAAGATCATAAAACGATTTTTGACGGCGACGGCAAAACATATCAGAACATTCAGCAGTTTATCGATGAAGGGAATTATACATCCGGCGACAACCATACGCTGAGAGACCCTCACTATGTCGAAGACAAAGGCCATAAATACCTTGTATTCGAAGCTAACACTGGAACAGAAGACGGCTACCAAGGCGAAGAGTCTTTATTTAACAAAGCATACTATGGCAACAGCACAAGCTTCTTCCGCAAGGAAAGTCAGAAGCTTCAGCAGAGCGCTAAAAAACGTGATGCTGAATTAGCGAACGGCGCACTCGGCATCGTTGAATTAAACGACGACTACACACTGAAAAAAGTGATGAAGCCGCTGATTACTTCTAATACAGTAACAGATGAAATCGAACGCGCGAATGTCTTCAAAATGAACGGCAAATGGTATTTGTTCACTGATTCACGAGGATCAAAAATGACAATCGACGGCATTACATCAAACGACATTTATATGCTGGGTTATGTATCTAATTCCTTAACTGGTCCATACAAACCGCTGAACAAAACAGGTCTTGTGCTGAAAATGGATCTTGATCCTAACGACGTGACCTTTACTTACTCTCACTTTGCAGTACCTCAAGCAAAAGGAAATAATGTCGTCATCACAAGCTACATGACAAACAGAGGCTTCTTTGCAGACAAGCAGGCAACATTTGCGCCAAGCTTCTTAATGAATATTAAAGGAAAGAAAACGTCTGTTGTTAAAAACAGCATTCTTGAACAAGGACAGCTGACGGTCAACTAATAATAAAGAAAAAAGAAAATGCCGATACTCCATTGGCATTTTCTTTTATTTCTCAACAAAGCGGTGAATGAATAATGGCACGAAAATGGTCCATTACAGCACTGGTGTTTTTGGGGGCATTCTTGCTTGTCGGCTTACTGCCGGACAAAGGCAATCACCCTTCAAAAACAAAACCAACTCAAGAGACGGACTACCGGGCGGCATACCATTTTACAACCCCGGACAAATGGAAAAACGATCCCCAAAAACCGATTTTTTTTGAGGGGAAATATCATTACTACTATCTTTATAACCGAGATTACCCGGACGGAAACGGCACAGAATGGCGGCATGCCGTATCAGAGGACTTGGTGCACTGGACAGATGAAGGTGTGGCCATTCCTAAATATACAAATCAAAACGGCGACATTTGGTCCGGTTCTGTCGTCATTGATAAAGACAACACGGCCGGTTTCGGCAAAAACGCGATTGTGGCAATTGTGACGCAGCCCTCCGCAAAAACAAAAAGCCAGGAGCAATATTTATGGTACAGCACGGATAAAGGAAAAACATTTACATCCTACAGTGATCAGCCGATTATGAAAAATCCGGGCACAAAGGATTTCCGGGATCCGAAAGTCATTTGGGATGAAAAGGACGGAAAATGGGTGATGGCCATGGCTGAAGGCGAGAAGATCGGCTTTTATGAATCTCCCGATTTAAAGGATTGGCATTATACAGGCGGCTTTGTTACACAGGAGATCGGCCTTGTTGAATGCCCCGACCTTTATATGATGCGGGCAGATGACGGGACGTACAAGTGGATTCTCGGCGCGAGCGCAAACGGCAAGCCGCAGGGCAAACCGAATACGTACGCCTATTGGACCGGAGACTTTGACGGAAAAGAATTTGCTGCTGATCAATCCGAACCGCAATGGCTGGATTACGGCTTTGACTGGTACGGCGGAGTCACATTCGAAGACGGCAAAAGCACAGATCCATTAACAAAGCGGTATGCGCTGGCATGGATGAACAATTGGGATTATCCAAATGAGACGCCGACCGAAAAGAACGGCTTTAACGGCACAGACTCCATCGTCCGTGAAATCCGCCTTCAGCACCAGGACGGCGGCTCATACAGCCTCATCTCAGAGCCCGTTGAAGCATTGAGTCAATTAACCTCTTCTACTGACAAAATAGAAGACATGACGGTGAACGGCTCTGAAACATTGCCAATTAAAGGCACCGCGTATCAGCTGGAGATGGATATGGCCTGGTCAGATTTCAAAAACGCGGGCGTAAGACTCAGAGAATCGGAAAACCAAAAGCGGCACATTGACGTTGGTATTTCAGCAGAAGACGGCTATGCTTATGTCAACAGAGCGTTTACAGATCAGCCCGACAAAAGCGGGACATATGCCGAAAGCAAAGCTCCCTTTGATGGAAACAAACGGCGCGTACATCTGAAAATCCTCGTGGACAAAACAAGCATTGAAGTCTTTGCGGACGATGGAAAAACCGTTTTTACAAATGAAGTCTTTCCGAAATCCAAGGACCAAGGAATCACCCTCTTTTCTGAAGGCGGTTCCGCCGAGTTTCAGAATATTGAGGTGAAGCACTTCGGCTCGATTCATTCATAGACATCACCTCTTCATTTCTTAACAGCCTTTGGACTGTGGTAAAATGCAAGTAATATATGCAGTATATTACGATTCATGAGGTGTTCAATTGAATAATCCAAAAAAAGAACCTGTGTTAAAAAGAACCATTATGCGGGACGAAGTGTACCATACACTCCGAAATTGGATCATATCGGGCAAGCTTAAGCCGGAAACGAAGTTAAAGGACAAGGAATTGTCGGAAACATTGGGTATCAGCCGCACTCCGATACGGGAAGCCTTATTGCGATTGGAAGATGACGGATTGGTCATAACAAAAGCAAACAGATGGACGCTGGTGGCTCCAATTGAATTAAAAGAAGCGGAAAACATCTATTCCATTGTCTGGACACTCGAAAGACTTGCTTTGGAAAAGGCCCTCCCGCATATGACCGCCGCAGTTATTCAAGAACTGAAACAGCTTAATGAAAATCTGCTTCAAACATTGAAAGAAGGCGACAAATTAGCCATTCTCGAAGCAGATAACGCTTTTCATCATCACATCATCCTGCAGGCGGGCAACCCTGAGCTTCACAAACTGCTTGTGAGCCTGAAAGTGAAAATACAGAGAATGGAAATTCGTTATTTCAGCGAAGATGATGCGTTGACCAGATCATATAACGAGCACTCAAACATCATCAGCGTGATCGAAAAACAAGATGCCGACGCTGCTTTAGAAGCAATTGAAGCGAATTGGAAAAACAGTTTAAAGCGTCTGCAAGAGATGTCTTAAAAACGTGCAAAAAAGCCAAATCACTCATATGATTTGGCTTTTTTTGCTGCTTATAATGACTCTGTTAACGCTGAAATTTGTATTTCTCATCACAAGCGCATTGCTGCTGAATGCACTGTGGGTTTATGAAAAGTGTATAAACCGCTTCGGATAAAAGAAAAAAGACAGTCGTAATGACTGTCTTCCTTACTCTTCCTTTGTTTTTACATATAAATAAACACCGTAATCTGTCGGAACAGAAGCATAGTCCATCTGTCGGAGCATCGCTGTTATATTGCCGCGGTGATACGTCCCGTGGTTCACAACATGGAGTACCATATCGGACACGGCGGTCTTCATGACGTCACCGGAAGGATGTTCTATCACAAGAGGCTGATTGATATTATCATCTTGCTGAAGGAACGATTTGTATCGGGCTGATAATTCCAAAAACATCGCTTCCATCTCTTCTATATCCTTGGACATGATTTCCTCTTTTCGCTCTTCCGCTGTCCTCAGCGTATCCTCCAGACGTTTGCCTGAAAACACGTCAATCCACCCTAAATCTGACAGATAGACATGAGCCAGTACACCGGCTATCGATGGAAACACACTTTCAACCTCTTGATGGTACACATCATTTGGAAGCTCTTTGAGCCGACTGAAGATTTGTTTATTTGCCCAGATATGATAGTCATACAGCTGTAATGCGAGATGCCCCACATAACCCTCTCCTTCCTATTAAACAAACGTATGTTCCCTAATTATACCACGTTACTTCCTGTTTTGTACGGTTTTCTTCATTAGCAAAAAAAGAAAGGGTTATTTCGTTAAAAGCCGGAGTCCCTGTTTGAATATATGTCATCTGGTTCTCAACCATCCAGCTTTTTTGCAGATTATAACAATGAACAGCCTCGGGTCTGTTTATTGTTATACTAGCACCGATCCCTTATGATGTATAATGCATTATATAAATATTTACAATGCCTATGTGTCATACGAAAGAAAGAGGTGATGTTCTTGGAGTGGGAACAGCTTGAATATTTTCAGACACTTGCGCAAACCGAGCATGTAACGAAAGCCGCACAGCTTTTATCAATATCGCAGCCTGCCCTTTCCCGTTCTATTGCACGATTAGAAAACCACTTAGGAGCTCCGCTATTTGATCGGCAAGGCCGTTCGATTAAGTTAAACAAGTACGGGAATATGTTTTTAAGACGGGTTCAAGCTATGATGAAAGAGTTTAGTGATGGGAAAGAGGAAATTCAGGCACTTTTACAGCCGAATCAAGGAGAAGTGTCGCTCGGATTTTTACATACACTTGGGACGGCCCTGGTTCCGGATGTTATCAAAACATTTCAGCAAAAATACCCCGGAATTGACATTACATTAAGACAAAATCATTCTTATTGGCTTCTTGATCAGCTTAAAGAAGGCGAACTGGACCTCTGCCTCCTCGCATCCATCAAACCTGAAAAGTCTATTCGATGGGTACAATTATGGAGCGAAGAACTCTTTTTATATGTACCAAAAGGGCACCGATTGGCCAGTTATGAAAGTATCACATTAAATGAAATCGCAGAGGAGCCTTTTATTTTATTGAAAAAAGGCTATGCCCTTCGAATCACGATAGATGAACTGTTTGATCAGGCAGGAATTCACCCGAACATTATGTTTGAAAGCGAAGAGGCTGCAACCGCAGCCGGTTTTACAGCCTCTGGTCTCGGTATTTCTATCCTGCCTGATTTAAAAGGCCTGGATCAAAGCAACCTCTCAAAAATACGTATCAGCTGGCCAACATGTCAGCGCATCATTGGTGTTGCTTGGATAGAAGGGAGATTTTTGTCACCTGTTGCTGAAAAATTCAAGCAGCATGTTATCGAACATTTCAGCTGAGGACACCGCCTCACAATACGATAAATGACAAATCTTGATAGACACAAAAACAAGCCGACGCTCGTGAGCCTCGGCTTTATAAAGAATCTCATTTTCAGTATTCACAAAATATACCCATAAACTATCACGAGCACCAAACGACTCAAGAACAAGTGACACAAAAGTTTTGCTGCCGGCAGCTGCCATTTTTTCTTTTTCACTAACATATGAGAATAAAGCCGATCGAAGCTCTCAGAGTGATGAAGGATTTTCAGTTTACATCCACTTCTTCTTTCACCGTTACATAGGGTAAAACAGAAAAACCGAGTCCGCTGGTCAGCTTTACTGCTATGGGCAGGGTTCGGTTCTGTTTTTAAAAATCTCTTCAAGAAACTCGATAAAGCCTTTCGAATTGTGATGTGTTTGCTGCTCATCTATTCTGCGGTGATCATTTTTCTGTAATCGTGAAAATGAAAAAAGAGGGCTTCCCTTTTAGAAGCCCTCCTCAACTATGATCCTTTACGATATGTCTACATCACCAATAAAAGGGAAACCAGAGCCAAAATAGCCGGAAGACCTTGTTTCACAATAATTGATTTATTGGATGTAAATCCTCCGAAAATGGCTGCTATGACCACACAAATGATGAAAAACAATTGAATCATATGGCCAATCGGAGCAGCTCCGAGGATAAGCCCCCAAATGAGTCCGGCAGCCAGAAATCCATTATACAGTCCCTGATTTGCAAACATGACGGCTACATTCGGGTCTCCTTCTAAATGCTTCGGCAATTTAAAAGACCGTTTTGCTGCCTTTGAATTGATAAAAAACATTTCAAGTATCATAATAAATACATGCTCCAAAGCGACAACTCCAACTAAAACAGCTGCAACGATTTCCATCGGTTCTCTCCTTTCGGTCCCCTCACCTCAGAAAGTTTATTTCCATTGCGCGATTTTTTCAATAGGGAGACGGTAGGATGCATATCCTTCGTCTGCCGCTTTTCCGATCGACAGAAGCATAACCGGTACATAACGCTCTTTTTCCAGCCCGAAGACGTCAGCGATGTTTTCTTTGTCATAGCCGCCGATCGGGTTTGTATCGTAGCCGTGCGCGCGCGCCGTAAGCATCAGCTGCATGGAAACGAGACCCCCATCGATCAGGATTGTCTCACGGTTCACTTGTGCCGGAAGTTTTTCAAAATGTGCTGTCAGCGCAGTTATTTGTCTGTCTTTTACTTCCTGCGGCATGTAGCCCAGTTCTACCGCTTTTGAATAAATTTCTTCTAAATAGTCAGCATTGTTCATATCTGCAAATACTGCGATAACGGCAGATGATGTGCTGACTTGTGTTTGATTAAAGCTGGCGAGCTTCGCTAGCTTTTCTTTGCCTTCCGGGCTGTCGATGACCAGAAAACGCCATGGCTGCGCATTGACTGAAGAAGGTGCTGTAGTTGCTTCCTCCAGTATTTCAGTCATCTCTTCTTTGCTGATTTTTACCGTTGGATCATAGTTCCGAATGGAACGTCGTCCTTTCATAATCTCCATAAAATCATTCGTTTTTAATGCAGTTTCCATGTGTAAAACACTCCTCTATGCCTTAATATTTTCTATATTTTTTTGCATCTGTGACAGTACATTTTTCAACATACTTCGTTCTTCTTTACTGATACCTTCCAGCATTTCCTTTATGAAACGCTCCTTTTCTTTTTTGGAAGACTCGATTCTCTCCCGTCCCTGCCCGGTCAGGCGGACAAGTATGATACGGTTGTCCTCAGGCTTCCGTCTTCTTGCTACCATTCCTTTTGCTTCAAGCTGTTTCAAGTGCCTTGTGACGGCTGCGCTATCGATATTAACCTTTTTTTGAAGATCGCTTTGACTGATTTCCTCAACGTGAAAGAGCACTGCGAGCAGCTCAAGGCGAGATTGACTGATACCGGTGCACGCTTCAAATTTCGTACCAATCACTTTATGCAAACATTGCAGCTGATATAAAATCTCAGCTTCTTGTGAACAACATGTTGCCACAACCCATCCCCACTTTCTTATGCGCAATTAATTGACTAGTCAATGTTTGATATATCAATAATATACACCCAGCTTTATTTTTTGGCAAGTATTTTTATTTCATTCGTGTTTTTATTTCCATTCCACTCATAAATATAGTGACAAATTTTAGATCAGTGAGTTCAAGAATAAAGTGGTATATTACTTATCATAACGTTCGATACATTTGAGTTAGATTTTCCGATGGGAGAAGGAGATGAAGGAATTGAAAAATAGAGAAAATGCGCAGTTCTCTGCAGGTTTTGAGTTTATGCATATAAAACATGATCACGATGAGATCACTATTCCAACGATGATGATGTATCCTGCACACACTGAAGAAAAAGCAGAACAAATAGGGCCTTATCAGTTAAAAATAGCGAAAGATGCTCCTCTTGCGAATGGAACATTTCCGCTGGTGATCATTTCTCACGGTGACGGAAGCACTCCGTTTGCTTATCGAACCATCGCTCAGTTTCTTGCACGTAATGGATTCATAGCAGTCATACCTCAACATCCTTTTAATAACCGAGAAGATAATACCTTATCAGGGACTGAAGAAAATCTAAGGAACCGCCCTCAGCAGATATACACAGTGATAGACTGGATAGTAAAGAAGAGCAGATATTCGTCATCTATTAAATCAAATGCCATTTGCCTGATCGGCCATTCAATGGGGGGATATACTGCACTGGCGATAGCAGGGGGAGTTCCCACATCTTTTCCGCATGAATCATCAGATCATAAGCCTCACGAGTTACATATTGTACATGACGACCGTGTTCAATCAATCATCCTTTTAGCTCCGGCAGCCGGATGGTTCAGAGAAAAAGGAGCGCTGCAAAAAGCAGATATTCCTATCTTCATGATAACAGGAGAAAAGGATACCATCACCCCTTCTTTTCATGCTGAGTTTGTATTAAAAGGAATCTTCGATCAAAATAAAATTCACCATAAAGTGGTGAAAAACGGGGGACATTTCTCATTTCTCAGCCCCTTTCCCGATCATATGCAAAATGAGGCATTTCCTCCTTCACAAGATCCGGTTGGGTTTAATCGGGAGGAGTACCATAAAGAATTACAAGCAGATATCCTGGATTTCTTACACCGCACTCTTTAAAAGATAAAGAGCCACCGTTTAAAACGGTAACTCTCATTTTCATTATAAGTTGTGTTTTTTTCTAATGATTATTAAGTTTTCTAAAATTACTGCCTTTCACTTCAGCTACGTCATATACGGTAACAAAGGCATGCTTATCAATATCATTAATAATTTCCTTTAGTTTGGTTTCTTCTAAACGGTTGATGACACATGTGATTTCTTTAAATTTCTCGTTGGAAAACCCGCCGTAAGCTTCTTTATAGGTGGCGCCTCGGCCTAATTCATCACGTATTGTCTCAACCATTAATTCAGGCTGTGTTGTAATGATTTGAAAGGTTTTAGAACCGCTTAACCCTTCCTCAACAACATGAATGACTTTGGACGCAATGTAGTAAGCAATAACTGAAAGCAACGCCCCTTGTAAGCCGAATACAACAGAAACAAAAATAAACACAAAAATGTTTAGAAATAGAATGAGGTCGCTCGTTCCAAACGGTAATTTTCGGGATAGCAGCACGGCAAGCATATCAATTCCATCTAATGCGCCGCCATTGCGCAATGCCAACCCCATTCCCAATCCAAGGATAATCCCGCCAACAACGGTTATTAACAAGGTATCGCCCTCTATGATAGCTGGAGTGTGGTGAAAAAAACTTGTACCGGCGGCGAGTGATGCGATTCCGATAATAGATAATAACGCAAAGCTTTTCCCAATTTGCTTATATCCTAACCAGACAAACGGAATGTTTATCACTGCGATCAAGATCCCTAGCGGCAAATGAAATAGTTGTGAACCGACAATGCTAAGACCGGTCACTCCTCCATCAGATACACTGTTTGGAATCAATACTGTTTCTAATCCATATGCCGCTATAATCCCGCCGATAATGACCATGATGACTTGTACGATCTTTTTCACTTTAAATTTCTTATGTTTTTGCTTTTCGATTGAATTCATATCATTCCTCGTTTCAAATATTTTGTCTTATTTAAATATACCATAATAGATATTTTCAGTTAAAAACATGCTTTTATTAGATAAGTTTTTCTCACACTCTGATATTGGATTTTAGGCCATGCTGTATAAAAGGATTGGAACCGAGGAATGGCAGATCTTAAAGATAAGTTAACCATTTATGGCTTTGAACATTCAAATGTCAGTTAAGACCTATGTCTCTCTGCAAAAGGAGGAAAACACTTCTGAATCTCTTGAATCGCCGACAATCAAAACCCGGGGAGAAGAGCAAAGCGCGGAAATAAGTCTGTTCCTATCAGCAATCGGCTATTCGACTTGTCACTGGCGGCGTATTTGTTCGATTACCCAAAGGCTTAGACCATCAAGTTAGTGCAATTAGTGCATAAAGGAGCGTAAAGTAAATGAAGATAATAGATAATATTTATGGTGATTATTTAATAGATGGCATTCTTGAAGAACTTATTTTCAGTAATCCAGTACAAAGACTAAAAGGTGTTTACCAAGGAGGAGCAAGTTATTTTGTTAATGAAAAGTGGAATGTAACAAGGTATGAACATTCCATAGGCGTAATGCTCCTAATAAAAAAACTGGGCGGTTCTTTAGAAGAACAAATCGCAGGATTACTTCACGATGTATCGCATACTGCATTTTCACACGTTATTGATTTTGTGTTTGAAAATAAAAATGAGGATTATCACGAAAACATTTATCATCAAATCATAACTGATTCAGAAATCCCTCGTATTCTTAGTAAATACGGATATGATTATAAAAACATTCTATCAGACAACTCTCATTGGAATTTGCTCGAACAACCAGCTCCTGAGTTATGCGTTGACAGGATAGATTATACCTTGAGAGATATGTATCGTTACGAAAACATCACAATAGAAGAAGTCGATATTTTCTTAGATAATCTTATGGTTAAAGAAGGAAAAATACACCTAAAGGATATAAAAACTGCTGAATGGTTTGTAAGAACTTATTATAAAGAGGTTATTGATTTCTTTATGAACCCTCTTAATATTTATGGTTATGATTTCTTGGCTAAGACTTTAAAAATCGCCTTGGATAAAAAAATAATTAACATAAATACACTGCTCGGAACAGATGAAGAAGTAATGGACCTCTTACGTTCATCCAGCGATATAGATGTTAAAAAACTTTTAAATCGCATACATCGAAATGTAATTGTTAAAGAAGATAAGATCGGATATCATCTGCATCGTAAAAATAAAGTGAGGCTTATTGACCCATCTGTATTCTATGATGACAAACTTATACCTTCTTCTGCATTATCAATTGAAATTAAAAAGATGAACGAAAACGCTAAGAGGAAAGCCGAGGAAGGTATGTATGTCAAAATAATTTCAAACTAATTTGCTTCTTGAACTTTAAAAGGGTAAAGGGACTGCAAATAAGAAGTCCGATATGAAAAAAAACAATAAAATTCAACACAGCCAAATGGAAAAGGGAAGAAAAAGAGTGATGCTTAGATTTTCTTGATAACAATCGTCTCTCTTTTTTTCATTAGTAATTTTCAAATCCACAATGAATCATTGGCTCATTTGTCTTTATCATTAATTGTAAAGAATGGAGGCGGCCTATTTATGACTAAGGATGAAATAATCGATTACTGTCTGACTTATCCAGACACCTATAAAGACTATCCTTTTGGTGAAGGGTGGACAGCGATGCGTCACAATGGCAATAAAAAGTTGTTTGCGCTTATCTTTAATCTTAATGGTCATCTATGCGTCAACCTTAAATGCCAACCTGAGCATGCCAATTTTCTGCGTGGCATTTTTAAAGAGGTGAGGCCTGGGTATCATATGAATAAAGACCACTGGAATACCATTATTTTAGATGGCAGCCTCTCGAAAGAGGCCCTTGAGGATATGGTGCAACATAGCTTCAAATTGACAGAGCCAAAGAAGTCACATCGCTAACATCTATTTCAAAACGATAAACTAAAGGTATTAATGGACGATTTCCAGTGACTTCCCATAGTACAGAATAAATAAAACAGGAACTCTATTAAGTTCCTGTTTGTAAATAGTTTATCGTTTAATTAATACTGATAACTCACCTTCAAATACTTTTTCCTCTTTATGATTATAGGTAGAAAACGATACAGTAAGTATCCCCGTTTGACTTTTATTTGGTTTTTTATCAATAACCTTTACAATAGTGCTCAGTTTATCATTGGGATATACGGGTGCTAGGAATTTTATATTATTCATTCCTGTTCCAGCAATAATATCGTCTTCATGACACCCTTCTTCAATCCAGAGCTTAAAAGTAATCGCTAACGTTTGTATTCCAGAAGCAATGATCCCATTAAATTTGCCTCTTTTTGCTTTCTCTTCATCTAAATGCATGTATTGCGGGTCATATTCTTCTGCAAAATTCATTACATTCTCTTTAGTTAATTCAAAAGATTTAGTTCGAAAAACCTGTCCAATAGTAAATTCATCTAACTTCACAAATACACCTCCGTGAATACAATCTTCATAACCCATCCCACATAACATTTTAACATACCTTAAGGAATCCCCTTTGCTTTGACGGCACGTTCGCAAAAGGAACCAATAATGAAAGGCTGATATATTAAAAAAACGTTTAAAAGATTTATGGAATCCTCATTTTCTGTCTGTGTCGCTGTACAACCGCGCTCTTTAACAGAAAACTAGGATTCAATGTCTCAACAGACATTCATATCTGCCTTCAGTTATTGTCCCTTAAATGTCCTAGTGACAGGGTTCTTACCATAACCGCAAAGCACTGATGTCATGAATTATAGTATTTCTATATACCCTTCTGCTCCATTCACCCTGATCCTTTGTCCATCCTTGATCAGCTTCGTAGCATTCTCCACACCTACAACTGCCGGTAAGCCATATTCACGGGCGATAACTGCTCCATGGGTCATCAGTCCGCCAACTTCGGTGATTAGACCTTTTATGGATACAAACAATGGGGTCCAGCTAGGATCAGTAAAGGAGGTGACTAATATATCTCCATCTTCCAGAACAGCATCTTCCATGTTTAAGATGACACGTGCTCGTCCCTCTATCACTCCGGAAGAAACAGGAAGCCCTGCAATAGCTTCGGCTGGGAGATTTTCTCGTTTGTACTCACCTGCAATGATTTCACCGTCTGACGTGATCACACGTGGCGGAGTTAGTTTTTCATATAATTTGTACTCGTCTTTTCGTTTGCTGATGATCTGGTCATCCAGTTTATTTGTGCGTAGGGCTTCGTGAAGTTCTTCAAAAGTGAGATAGAATATATCTTCTTTGTCATGAATAACTCCCGCTTGAACGAGTTGTTCAGCTTCTTTCAGCAAAGCCTGCTTATAAACAAAGTAGCGATTAATCATACCGTATTTTGGATATTCCCGATAGCCTATGAAATTCCGGACCAGGTCGATCATTCGTTTTGTTTCTTTAGCCTTTTGTTCACCATCCGGTAATTGCTTCAATTGATCTAATATTTCTTGTTCTTTTTTCAAAGCAACACGCCGCCCTTGCTCAAATTTCCGCTGGCTGGCATTAGGCGGAAAGTTTTTGATATTACCAAGAATCATCGGGACAAGTGTAATTGGTTTTTCACTCCAACGAGTTCTCGTAATATCGATTTCCCCGGCACATCTCATTCCGTATTTGTTCAGATAAGCATAGATAGCGTCCTGGGTTTTTTGCCCGCCTTCAAACGTAACCAGTTCATCCAAAAAGGTATCATCTTTTACGTGTTGTAAATACTCAATTACTTCTGGATACGGACGAATCACATCTGCGACATCCAAAAGCGCAAGACCCATTTCCGAAGTAATATTGTTGGGTACAGATAGAGAAAGCGTGTCTGCTGCGTTTTTTTCACCTAACCACTTGTTCATTTTTTCATTGATCCATAATGAAGCGTTCATAGCAACCCGAATCACGCCCGAACTTTGCGGGTTAAATAAAATCTTCTTTAATTCCTGGATATCTTCTAGAATAAAATCAATTACATCGGCTCCTGATTTCGTCTGGATGTTTTGTTTTAACTCTTCAATGGATGTTTGACTGCGTTTAATCAAATCAGAAACGATTGATGGATTGTTTTCAATTTGTGCCGGTATATCTGTATTGCCTCTAGCGGGACTCGGTGCTTTATTATCAATTGGCAACGATTTTATAAAATCTCCTCGCTCAATAATGTTCATAAGTGCGCCTTTCATGAGCGGATCATGTTGTCCCATGGCATTTAATAAACTGTTTCTGCTGACAGGTGAAGCCAGTTGATGTGTGACATCAACAAACAACCTTCCGCCGGCTTTACACATGGGTGCATTAGTTGTTAACAGGAATAAAGACAATCCCAATGGTTTCATGGGGTCAGTCATCATTTGTTGATGACCGACAGATATATAGACGTGATTTTCTTGATCATTTGCTTCGGGAATGGGGTATAAAGTCGTGATTGGTCGACTTTGGACAATATAAAATGTATCATCAGCCAAACACCATTCGATATCTTGCGGACAGCCAAAATACGCCTCAAGCTTTCTGCCAATCCCTTCAAGCTCTAACACTTGCTCATCTGACAGGGTCGATAGATTCTGCTGATCCGGCTCAATTTGCTTTTCCTCCGTCCCGCCTTCTTTTCGAGCATATACAGCCAGCTTTTTGCTGGAAATCTTCTTCTCTACAATCCTGCCTTCCCGCACTTGATAGTTGTCCGCAGACACTAAGCCAGAGACAAGTGCCTCACCCAGCCCAAAGCTGGCATCGATCGACAGCACTTTGCGGTTTGAGGTAACTGGATCAGCTGTAAACAGTATTCCGGAAGCTTGCGGGAAAATCATCCTTTGAATAACAACAGACAGATAAACCTTGCGATGATCAAATCCGTTTTTCATTCGATAAATCACAGCACGGTCAGTAAATAGTGAAGCCCAGCACTTACTAATATGTTGTAAAATTGCATCTTTCCCTTTGATGTTTAGATAGGTATCCTGTTGACCTGCAAAGGAGGCAAATGGAAGATCCTCGGCTGTAGCACTTGAACGAACGGCATATGAATGCTCGAAGCCAAAAGCTAAGAGACATCGATCGATCTCTTCTTCGATCCCCTTGTCGATCCCGATCCCCTCAATCAGCTCACGAATCTGCCTGCTAATTTCACTGATTTTTTCTCGTTCGTCCACTTTTTGAACTGCCAGTTGATCCAGCAATTGATGAAACTCCTCATTTTTCCCAATGACTCTTTTATATGCATCAGTGGTAACACAAAATCCTTCTGGCACAAGTATTCCTTCAATCCTCGAACATTCGCCCAAATTCATCCCTTTGCCGCCGACCGCCATTTGTCTCGTTTTATCGATCTCCCGAAACTCCAGTACATATGGTTTCATTTCGTTCCCTCCCATTTATCGCTCTCCACTCGTTCTTGCTCCATGTTCACATCAAAACACTCCTTTTTTTTAAAAATAGGGGTTGACTGAAAAGGATTTTATGTTGTATAATTAAAATAGGGACTTTATACACAAAAATCCAATAATAGTGTATCTATATCAATTTATCACAGTTTTTCTTTTTTATCAATGTTTTTACAAGACCATAATTGTTGCGAATTCAAAGGAAGAAAAACCACATTTCTCAAATAAATGACTCACAAAACATGATACCCAATCATTTAGTGCAACTTCAGGAACATAAGAATTTTTACCTTATTATCGGACAACAAGGTTTAAAATGGAATTATTTGAAATATTCATCGATTAATGTAATAAGATGTTTATAATGATGGATAACCCCATACTTCGAAAAAGCCTCCCTAGCATTTAGGGAGGCTTTGGTTCTTCTCTATTTAATATAATGAATAACGTTTTTTATAATTGTCAAACCTACTTGATCATGGGCTGACATTATGGATTCGGGATGGAATTGAATGGCTGCGATAGGAAGATTTCTATGTTCGATCGCCATCACAACCCCTTCTTCAGATATAGCTGTCACTCGAAGATCTTCAGATATTGATTGAGCAAAAATTGAGTGATAAAGACCTGCTTCAAATTGACGGGGCACCCCTTCAAAGATTTTGGAGGTTCCCTTTAGATGTATACTCCTCTTTCTGCCGTGCCTTGGTTCTTCTAACACGTCAAGTGATCCCCCGAAGTATTCAACAATCGCTTGAAGTCCTAAACAAACACCGAATATAGGAATATGTTTGCTTATACATAAATGAATTGTTTCGCTCGTCATAAATTCTGAAGGAAGCCCTGGACCAGGTGAAAGAAAGACTAAATCAAAATTCTTTTCTTTTAAAACTTCAAGAGCATATTTGTGTCGCATCGTGATCACTTCCGCTCCAAACTGCCTTAAATAATTAGCCAGTGTATGAACAAATGAATCCTCATGATCAACCAGAAGAATTCTTTTGGAGGAAAGGACTTTGTTTTCTGGACACTTTTCACCTCCTGCTCCTCTTATATCCCCTCTAATCGCATTCTTTAGAGCTTGTGCCTTTAATTGTGTTTCTTTTTCCTCCTCTTCTGGAATAGAATCGTACAATAAAGTGGCACCCACCCTGATTTCTGCCTGATTTTCCTGTATGTATATCGTTCTAAGTGTCAGACCGGTATTGATATCCCCATTAAAAGAAATGTGTCCAACTGCCCCTCCATACCATTTACGGGGTGCTTCTTCATGCTGTTCAATCCATTTCGCCGCAGCCCTTTTAGGAGCTCCTGTAATTGTTACTGCCCACATATGTGTGATAAAGGCATCAAGGGAATCAAAATCAGGTTTTAACTGCCCTTCTATATGATCCACTGTATGAATCAAGTGAGAATAGATCTCAGGCTGTCTTCTGCCAATGACCTTGACTGTCCCGGGCACACAAATTCTCGATTTATCATTTCGATCCACATCCGTACACATGGTAAGCTCGGACTCATCCTTTTTAGAATTCAGCAACTTTAGGATTTGCTCCGCATCTTCTAGTGCATTACTACCACGCTTTATTGTGCCTGAAATCGGGCAGGTTTCTACCCTTTTCCCTTCGACACGGACATACATTTCAGGCGACGAGCCAACTAGATATTCTCCACCCAAATTAATAATAAACCCGTAAGGACTCGGATTAATTTGCTGTAGCCTCATAAAAACATCAGACGGTTGATCTGTACACTTTTCATAAAAGCATTGCGTCGGTACAACTTCGAATAAATCGCCTTTTTTAAAAGACTGAGTGGCAGTTCGGACCAAATCAGCATATTTCCCATCGACATACGCTTTTGGTTTGATTTTCGAAGCTGGTTGTTCATCTTGAAAATACAATTGATCACGTGCCAATTCATTTGTGTTGTACGTTTTATACGAAAATTCATATTGCAATCGATAAGCTGTTGACAGCCTGTGATCGACTATTAAAATTTCGTCAGGTATATACAGCAGCAAGTCATTTTGGTTTTCATTTCGTGTATGCTTTTGTTCTATAGGGTCAAATTGAAATATAAGATCATAACCAAACGCACCATAAAAACCAAGGAAGGAATCCTCCTGGGAAAAAAACAAATTCATTATATACTTTATTAAGGTAAAAATAGACGGTTGCTTACTCCTAATTTCCTCAGAAAAGATACTTTCTGAAGCAGTAATCTTCCCGTTTATTTCAATGTCTTTTTCTAAAGTGATACAGACTCCCTCGAAACTGGACAGATGGTCATTTAAATACTGTAAAAGTAATTTCCCTCGGTTATTTAAAGCTCGTATTTTAAATGAATCCTTGAACGAACTTAACTCAATCGGTGGATTGACAAAGCCCATATCCCAACGCGAGTAACGGCCTGGGTACTCATAACTGCTTGAGAATAAAGCCCCTTTTTTCGAATCAATACCTTTTACGACGGTTTCAACTTGCTTGGCTGCCGCTGTAGGATCAAGCAATTTCTGAGTCCTGATGATTTGCAACCCATTTTTCGTGAAATATTGCTTTTGTCCGTTTTCTGATGCTGTAAAATCTTTAAGAATGCTCATGTCTAGTTCCTCCTTTAAAATTTACAGGAGAAAACTGAGCTATACATTATAAGGGTTTCCTTACTCTACTCAGCTATCCTGTCTCTGCTAATCTAAACTTGGCTATTCTGTAAATAATTTTAAATAATTTATTTCAATATTGCAAATTTAATTAAAATTAGTTTTTTTGTAATATTGACTGAAAATATTAGGTTATTTTATATTTGACACAAGAATTACCAATTAGTTAGATTAAGAAGAGATGAGTTGAGTAAGGGGAGATATTTGATGAATTTGAATTTAAACCTTTTGTTAGTTGATGTATATCCTTTGTTTGGTTACGGAATCGCTCGCCATTGAAGTTATGGCATTTTTTATTTTCTGAACGCTGTCCTACATGCAAAAAAACATTAAACGCCACTAAATCAAATGCTTTTCATGGTACTATCATTAAAACTTGCCCCAATCGTCATTATCAAAAAGAATTTCATCCAGCACTTGAAACATTTATTGAATGTGATCAAGCACAGAAATAAGAAAGGCCAACGGTTAGTGAACTTGTTGGCCTTTCTTTTAAATCTTGATGTGAAAAAGCTAATTTTCTCATAGAAAATCCAGCCAAATTTTAATAGCTGCCGCTGAAATTAATAGAGCTAAAATCCATTGCAAGAATCTTGTGTTTACTTTTTGTCCAACTTTTACACCTATAGGGGAAGCAATTAAACTAGCAGCAATAAGAACTAGTGCTGGAACAAAAAGCACCTGACCTGTGGCCAATTTTCCAATCGTTGCTCCAATAGATGAAAGAAAAGTAATGGCAAGAGAAGAAGCAATAGTGATTCTTACGGGAATATTTAAAATAGACAACATAATAGGAACTAGGATAAAAGCGCCCCCAGCTCCTAAAATGCCTGATATTCCGCCAATGATAAAGGCTAAAGAAGAAGCTAACCATTTATTAAATATAATTTCTTTGCCTTCTATATGTTCTTGTCCTTTTTTAGGAATAAACATTAAAATAACAGCTATAATGGCTAGAATTCCGTATATAAAATTTATTCCTTTTTCAGGTATGAGATGAGAAAAGTAACTTCCCAATACACTCCCACTAAGGATGCTACTTCCCATATAAACGATTAATGCTTTGTTTAAAAAGCCACTATTACGATAAGCCCAAACACCGCCAATTGTCGCAAAGAAAACTTGAATAGCCCCAATCCCTGAAACTTCATGGGGAGTTAGAGACATCACTCCCACCAAAGGAGGAATGTACAGTAACATTGGATAATTAATAACAGATCCTCCAATACCGATCATTCCGGAGATAAAAGAACCAATAAATCCTATGATGAAAAGAGTTATCATAAAGGCAATATCCATTCGGGTTTCCTCCTTTTCAAAGGAAAAGGGTATCTTTTTATTCGATACCCTGTCACATTAATTATCCTTTTTTAATCCAGAATTTCAGTACATCGTCTTCTTCAGTTTGCTCTAAAAGGTCATGCCCGCCTGATTCAGACCAAGCAGCGAGATCACTTTTAGCTCCCTTATCTGTTGCATGCACTTCTAAAATTTGACCTGATTCTAATTCATTCATAGCTTTTTTTGTTCTGACGATTGGCATTGGACATGCCAGTCCTTTGGCATCTAATACTTTATCTGATTTCATGTTCATCTCTCCTCTGTTGTTTAATAAAACCTTGTGTTACCGAATTGCACAACGGTTTGGCCCAATCTCCATTTCGCGCTGTTTTTCTTCATCAGGGTTGATTTTCCCCATATTTGTTTCACGAATCTCTTGATATGCATTGGGTTGCGGAGGCAAATGATCTGTCACTAGGTGTCTGAATTCTGTTTCGTCCGTAATGTTCAAACCATGATTCTCGGTAAATAATGTACTTAGTTTTTTACCGACACTTCCATCCTCATTTAGCTCATCAATGATCATAAAGTGTGCCGGTAATACAATTAAATCCTTTGATAGCGCTTTGTAACGGCTATAAAGAGTTTTTCGTAAATCTCCTGCCCAATCTTCTGCCATACCAGCTAAATCCGGTCTCCCTATTGAATCGATAAACAAAATATCACCTGAAAGAAGATACTGATCATCGACAATGAAAGAAGTGGAGCCAATGGTATGTCCAGGGGAATAAATCGGTTGAATTCTAATCTTTGTATTTCCAATGATAATATCATTTCCTTCTTCCAACGGCTGATAATCAAAAATCACTTCTTCAGCATCTTTCGGCGGTAACCAGTAGGTTGCTTTTGTTTTTTCAGCAATTACTCTGCCGCCTGAAATATGGTCTGCGTGAAGATGTGTATCAAATACGTGAGTAATCGTTGCACCTTTCTCCTTAGCAAAATCTATAAACACTTCTGCCATACGTGCAGCATCTATTATCGCTGCTTCCTCATTGGATAATATCATATATGATAGGCAACCTTTTCCGATTCGAACAAATTGATACAGCTCACCTCCATCTTTTAAATCCCCGACTTTTACCGGCTCTAAATGTTCACTCCATGCTTTCATCCCACCTTTAAGATAGAATACAGAAAGACCTGCTTCAGAAAGCATTTCGGATACCATGACGGATGAACCTTCTTTTGCGCATACGACTAGCACTTCTTTGTCAGAAGGAATTTTCTCCAAGATATCTTCTACGCCATCTAAAAGATCGAAATATGGTACATTCAGATGGTCAAAATAATGCCCTTCAATCTTCCAATCGCTAAAATCATTTTCATTACGTACATCCAGAATAAATAAAGGTTCTTTGTTAAAGATTTTTTGTGTCACTTCTTTTGCGGTAAGTGCCTGTACGGTCATGTTTAAATACCTCCTGTATTGAATCTTTTTCAGCAGTACTAAAATGTTAAGGATATATCAGCATCTTTAGCAAAATCTAAAAAGGTAACAGCCCCGCCTACTTCAATTCCTTCTGCAAAATCATCTTTTGTTAAACCCATAACGTCCATCGTCATTTGACAACCAATAAATTTAACACCCATTTCTTGCGCCATTTCAATCAGTTCAGGAATAGAGGGCACATTTGCTTTCTTAAATCCTTCCGCAAAGTGTTCTTTTCCTTTCGGCATTTCTAAAGCTAAAATGTGCTTGCTTATGGATCAGATTTAATCCCTCGAATGTAAAGAAGATGGATACTTCTTGATCACTTGCTGCTGCAGTCGCAATATTAAAAACTTTATAAGCATCGAATAGACCACCATTTGCCGCAATAATTGCTACTCTTGTACTCATGTGTTCATCATCCTTTTTTATTTATTCTGTTTTGCCTGTCCAATCACGCATACCTGGAACAACATTAATTAACTTTTTAAACCCTTGTTTTTTCATGGTTTGGGCTGCCATTTCACTTCTTCTTCCCGAATGGCAGATGATATAAATTTCATCATCTTTGTTTAATTCATTAGAGCGCTTTTCTACTTCACCAAGAGAGATGTGAACAACACCCGGAATATGAGCTTCTTCATACTCCTCTACCTCGCGGACATCTAAAATATTAAGAGGCTCGTCACTTTCCACTTTCTGTTTGAAAGCTTCTAATGAAATCTCAGGAATTGAAGATGCCCTTTCTGATGAATGCTCTCCTCCTTTTCGAAGAAAATGACGAAGGACTTCTCCCTCTGTTTCAGTACCTAGATATTCATGGCCTGTACTTTTTGCCCATGCTTGCAGATCTGCCGTAGAACCATTATCTGTCGCTTGAATTTCTAATACTTCACCAGCTTTTAAATCCTTCATTCTCTTCTTCGTTTTTACAATAGGCATTGGACATGCCAAGCCTTTAGCGTCTAATACGATATTTGCTTTCACCATTTTTCCTCCTTCTCATATAGGGGCGGGGGTATATAAATATACAAAAAGTTACTTTCTAGAGTGTTAATGCCATGTATTCATGCCACCTTTTATATTTGTGATATTTATAAATCCTTGTTTCTTCAATACTTTACTTGCCTTCAAACTCCTCATACCACTTTGACAGATAACAAAAACTTCTTTGTCTTTCGAAAGCTGATTAGTTTGACGAGCCAAGTTAGACAAGGGAATATTTTTGAACCCTTTCATATGCCTTGTACGAAACTCATAAGGTGATCGTACGTCTATAAACTGTTTGTCTTTATTTTTCATTACTGACTTTAAATCAGCAGTTGTTATTTGTTTAACACCTTTCATTGGTAAAAAACGTCGAAATACAACCCAAAGTATAAATAAAATGAGTAAGGTATTGATAATTACACCACTATCCATAGTGTTGACTAACCTCCCTTCATTCAATGGATACATTAAATAAATAAGTTGACACTGGCTTCTTCAGCATCTGCTAAATAAGCTGCTACACCAGCATAGTCGATATCATCTAATAATTCTTTTTCCTGTAAACCAAGAAGATCCATTGTCATCGTACAAGCTACGAGCTTTACCCCCTGTTCTTGAGCCATCTCAATTAACTGAGGTAATGTTAGTGCATTATGTTTTTTAATAACATTTTTAATCATTTTAGGGCCCATACCTGCAAAGTTCATTTTAGATAAGCCCAAATTATCAGCACCGCGAGGCATCATCTTTCCAAACACTTTTTCAAGAAACCCTTTTTTCACTGGAACCAGCTCTTCTTTACGCAAAGCGTTTAATCCCCAAAAAGTATGGAAGATAGTCACTTCATGATCGTAGGCAGCTGCACCATTTGCAATAATATAAGCTGCCATTGCTTTATCATAATCTCCACTAAATAAAACAATTGTTGTGCGTTTTGTTTGTTCTTTCATATTTCTCCTCCTAAACAAATTACCCCCCGGGGTATATCAAAAGGCAAAAAAAAAAAAAAAAAAAAAAAAAAAAAAAAAAAAAAAAAAAAAAAAAAAAAAATAAAATCCTATATACATATACCTGTACGGGTATATTACAACACATATAAAAATTCGTCAACCTAATAGGCTGATGAATTTTTATCGGCTTTTTACCAATAAGTCGACAGCTTCTTTTACTAAATCCTCTGTATCTTTTCCCTGTTTCAAGCTTTCGCGAACACAATGTTCGAGATTTGTACTGACAATAACACCCAATGCTCGGTCGATAGCATTCCGTGATGCTGCCAATTGAGTCACAACATCTCTACAATCTTTTCCTTGCTCCATCATTGTCAATACACCTTTAATTTGCCCTTCTATCCGGCGTAGACGATTTTTAATCTTTTGATCATACTCCATGCGCAGGACTCCTTCTTTGAAATTTATATATTTACATGTTATCAACTATCAATTCATACTATGCACTTTAACACACTACATTATTAACGATATATTGTTTATGAATCAATAATATACCCTCGTGGGTATATTGTCAATTTTCAGAGCTAGGTAAGTACATGAGAATCATTATAAAGAGTTAATATAATTAGTCCCACCTCTTATACGTTACTTCCAACTCTCAGTATATAATTGATTCCTGGTATATTAATTAAAGTAAAGACAATACGGATAAAAAATTAAATAGAAGGAAGGGGATCTCATACCTACTAATTATAAACCCAATAGATTAATCGCGAGAAGTCTCCATATTTACTTCAACATGCTCATAATCCCGTGATTGGTATCCTTGGGAAGAAGAAGCCTTCGAGAAAGCAAAACGCGAAAACAAGCCGGTTCTGGTCAGCATCGGCTATTCGACATGTCACTAGTGTCATGTCTGTTAGAATAACCATCAAAAATTCACATCTTCTTTATGTTGATAAAAATAATAGCCGAGAGATTCCCCCACGGCTATTAAAATTCTATTCACCTGTTTCAGCAAATCGTTTTATGCGTTCTCCAATTTCATCACGGACTCGTTGGAAGGTGTTCCATTTTTGCTTTTCGGTTCCTTTTGCTTTTGCAGGATCATCAAAACCCCAATGGTCTCTTTTAACATGTGGCGGAGTCATGGGGCATTTATCTGCCGCATCACCGCATAATGTGACGACAAAATCAGCATTGTTTAGAATGTTAGGATTAATAATATCCGATGTTTGATTAGATACATCAATACCTATTTCCTTCATAGCTTTAACAGCATTAGGATTTAATCCATGTGCTTCTATTCCAGCGCTGTAAACTTCCCACACATCACCCAAATACCGTTTAGCCCATCCTTCAGCCATCTGGCTTCGGCAAGAGTTTCCTGTACAAAGGAAGTAAATAATTTTTTTATTCTTCATATATGATTCTCCCTTTACATGGAGTGATTTTGAAAGTATTTTCGTTGAAACCACAAAGCAACATTAACAAGTGCAATCATAACAGGTACTTCTACAAGCGGACCAATTACGGCGGCAAATGCTGCACCTGAATGAATTCCAAATACACCCACAGCTACAGCAATCGCTAATTCAAAGTTGTTGCTTCCTGCTGTAAAAGCTAATGTAGTGGTGACAGCGTAGTTTGCTCCAATTTTCTTTCCTAAAAAGAAGGAAACAAAGAACATCAAAACAAAGTAAATCAATAATGGAATCGCAACTCGAATAACATCTAACGGCAAGCTGACGATTACATCACCTTTCAAAGAAAACATGACGATAATTGTAAATAGCAAAGCAATTAATGTAATTGGACTAATTTTAGGAATGAACACTTTTTCATACCATTCTTTTCCCTTCACTTTTACAAAAATATAACGTGTCAGCATTCCGGCAATAAAAGGAACTCCAAGGTAAATGAATACAGATTTTGCGACTTCCGACATCGTTATATTAACGATAGCTCCTTCAATTCCTAACCATTGTGGAATAACCGTCACAAATACATAAGCATAAATTGAAAAGAAAAGCATTTGGAAGATTGAATTAAAAGCAACTAACCCTGCCGCATATTCCGTATCACCTTTTGATAAGTCATTCCAAACAATAACCATCGCAATACAGCGAGCTAATCCAATCATAATAAGTCCAATCATATACTCCGGTTTATCTGGCAAAAAGATGATAGCCAAAACAAACATCAGGATCGGCCCGATAATCCAGTTTTGCACTAATGACAAAATTAACACTTTAATATCTTTAAATACCCGCCCAATTTCTTCATAACGAACTTTTGCTAAAGGAGGATACATCATTAGTATTAAACCAATAGCTAAAGGAATGGATGTAGTTCCGACTTGTAACTTGTTTAATCCACCAACAAAACCCGGAAATATAAAACCTAATCCTATTCCTAATGCCATCGCTAGAAAAATCCAGAGGGTTAAATAGCGATCTAGCAAAGATAAACGTTTCATCTAATCCTCACCTTTCATATTAACAGCATGAGTTCGTTGTATTTTCACTTGGTGTTACACAACAAGAGGAGGAATTTTGTTTTTGAAAATCACTATTTGATTTGGTAAAGAAAAATTCCCATTCATTCCCGTCAGGATCAGTAATCCAAAATTTATCTTGGACTGCATAACAACAAGTCGTATCCATTTCTTCACGCGCAAAAAACCCTTCTTTTTCAAGCCTTTCCTTGTGGTTCAAGAACCATCTACTTGGAATCCAAAGTGATTCACTTGATTTCCCTTTACTTCATCACAAGCATTTAAAGTGAAGTTTAATCCAGGAGTTTCTAATAAAAATTTTGCATAGTCCGTTTTTACTTTTACAGGCTTTACTCCAAAGACCTTTTGATAAAAATCGATCGATTTCTTCAAATTGACAACATTAATCCCTACATGAACAAATTTCATAATAATTCCCCCTCTTATCTATTAATCAAAAAAATTTGATTTAATGATTAACAGTTTAACAACAATCTCCTTCACCTTTTTTTCTAAATACACAACAAAGTTCTTCAGATAATAAATGATTTACCTCATTGTCATTTAAATCATAATAGCTCCATGTTCCCTTTGTTTCTTTCATAATTAAGTTGGCATCTAATAAAATTTTAAGATGATAAGAGAGTTTAGATTGTGTCATCTCAAAGATTTCAGTCAGATCGCAAACACAGGTTTTTCCCCTTTGACAAAGTTCATACATGATCTCTAATCGTTTCTGATCAGAAAGAGCTTTGAATTTTTGTTCATATCTTCGAAGTAATTCTGATTTCGTCTCATTCATCATATCGCCCTCTTTAATCAAATTTTTTTGATGTATTGATTATACTCAGGATTTTTTAATAAATGCAACGAAATAAATCAATTTTTTTTGATTAATTATTAAAACCCCTAAAAACTTGTGTAACCATTTTTTTAATATCTTCATTACATCAAGGTTACCACTTGTATTTGGTGCCGCACCATTTTTTTAAAGTTATTTTGACACGAAAAAACACAATAAATGGAAAATGATTAACATCTTCCACTTTCCGCTCATAATAGAAAGGGTCTAGTTAAAGGCTTCATACCCTTGGAATTCCTCATTGCTTTTGGTCATTCTATACTCTAAGTACCTTACAAAAAAGTGCATACTTTATCCTATGTAAATTCTAGAGCAAATAGGGGGCTTTAAAATAAGGAAGCGCTGTTGCAAGAAAAGCTTTAAAACAAGGATTTCAAGTTCGTATTTAGTTAGAGATATAAACTCTTCTAAAGTTCAGGCACTTATTCATACCGGCACGGAAGCTGTTGAGGGCAATATTAATGATCTGGCTTCTTTGGAAAAAACCATGAAAAATGCAGATGCAGTATTTTCTATAACACTTCCTGCCAAACCAGGAACGGATAGTGAGCGACAACAAGGGTTTTCATTAATTAAGAGCACATTAAAAAGTGGCGTCCAACAGTTTATTCACACCTTTGTTGCTCGTGCAGGTACACATACTGAATTTCCAAGATGGGGATCACATCATTTGCTTGAAAAATATTGGACGTATTAACCTACTGAAAAACAATAGCACACGAAAATCTCATCACAAGACAAAAGATGGGGTTTTTTCGTCCTTATAAGTAAATCATTTAAATTTTGCATTTGTTTAGAAGTACTGTGGTAACCTAAATGTAAATAAAACTGAAAGAAGGTGATCCCATGCCCACTAACAAACCCAATAGTTTAATCGCTGAGAAGTCGCCATATCTACTTCAACATGCCCACAACCCGGTAAACTGGCACCCCTGGGGAGAAGAAGCCTTCGAGAAAGCAAAGCGCGAAAACAAGCCGGTTCTTGTCAGCATCGGCTATTCGACTTGTCACTGATAGCACGTCTCTTTCTTTTAAAGTAATCATTATATATTTATCTACTTGCTAATTCCTTAATAATCAAACCCAATTCATAAATTCCCTTTTGAAGGTCTTCAAGAGATGCATAAGCATATGATAAGCGAACATAATTCCCTTTTTCCTGAGCATAGATACTGCCGAGATTGAGAAGTATCCCTTTTGTTAAAGCTTTTGTATAAAGTAATTTCATAGATATTGAAGGCAGTATTTTTACCCAGACAAAGAATCCCCCCTTTGGAATATTCCATGTAGCTACATTCTTCAAATTGGTTTCTAAAGCACTCATGACCAATTGCCTTCTCACCTTTAATTGACTTCTAACCTGTTCTAGATGTTGCTGGTATTCACCGGATGTAAACCACTCTGCCGCTACTCTTTGAGATAACGAACTAGATCCGTAATCTGTTTGCATTTTTATGTCGGATAAACGTTCAATCACTGGTTCTGGTCCGACCATCCATCCAATTCTTAAGCCTGGGCTTAATGTCTTAGATAAACTTCCTATGTAAAGCACATGCCCATTTTTATCTATTGTTTTAATAGGATCTGGAGGAAGCTCATCTATCCATAACTCACGATAAATGTCATCTTCAATAATGGGAAGCTGTGCATTCTCACTTGCCGCAAGGATTTCTTCTCGTCTCTTTTTTGACATTAAAATACCTGTCGGATTATGAAAACAAGGATTTGTATATAATATAGCCCTCCCCCGTTCTCCCCTTGTCATATGGATATGTTCCGGCAAAAGTCCATCATTATCCATAGGAAGTCCAGTCAGCTTCATACCAGCTGATTGAAATACGTGTAATGAATAAAGATAGGAAGGCTGATCAAGATAAACGGTCGAACCTCTTTGCAAAAGCCCCATTGATATAAGCTGTAAGGCTTGCAGTGCACCCGAAACAATAAGAATGGAAGAAGATGAAGCTTGAATTCCGATTGTTCTTAAATAGCCACTTAATGCCTCTCTCAAAGGTAAATATCCTTTTGGTTGCTCATATCCGAATGCCTCTATGTTTTGAGATACCTTGCCCATAATCTCTTTCATAGCAGCTAAAGGAAAAATCTCATTTGAAAGTTCTCCTTTACTGAGCTGTATAAGATCAGAATTTGATTCTGATTTATTGATCTCTTGAACGATTTTTTGGCTTGGCTGCTGGATTCCAGAGGTTACATATTGGTCCCAATTAGGAGCAGAATTCTTAGCCAATAGTGTCCATGTATTGTTGATGACAACTGTTCCTTTACCCTTTCTTCCTTCAATTAACCCATCTGCCATCAATTCCTCAAAAGCTGTAATAACTGTGCTTCGATTTACTTTAAAGTCTTTTGCAAGCGTGCGCTGGCTTGGAATTCGACTTCCAATTGGCCACTCTCCATTTCCTATTTTCTCCTTTATAAAATGAATGATTTGTATGTACTTAGGAAGCTTTTTAATCTTTTTTTCTTCTGGAAAGCTCATAAAAAGTATTCTCCTTAACAACTAAAGTGGTTGGGACAAAATTCGTTTAATTGGTTGAAGTCATTTCAACAAATCTTTATTAGTATAAAACACATTAAAGAATTGGTTGGTTTTTGTAAAGAGGAGTGAAGAACATGCAAAAGAAAACTCTCCAAATCATCATATCTAATAGTCTTATGATTGGTTTGTGGGCATCAGCTTTTCCGGGAATTCGTGTAGGTCTAGAATATTACACACCTGAACACCTTGCTTTATTTCGTTTGGTAATTGGATCTACGGCATTGTTACTTTTTGCTGTTTTGACTCAGATTCGCTTACCTGACATGAAAGATATCCCTGTCATTTTATTTTTAGGGTTTTTAGGTTTTGCGCTATATCACATTTTGCTGAATATCGGTGAAAAAACAGTTAGCGCTGGGATAGCTAGCTTAATTGTGACCACGGCACCGATCTTTTCTGCAATGTTATCTCGTCTGTTTTTTGGTGAACATTTTGGGCTTTATAAATGGATTGGCTCTATCATAAGTTTATTGGGTGTGTCGTTCATTTCATTTGGGGCAGGAGACTATACAAATTCAGTGAAAGGTATTTTGTTTATCTTGCTGGCAGCTTTTTCGGAGAGTATTTATTTCGTTTTTCAAGCTCGCTATATAAAAAAATATGGATTTATTCCATTTGTTACATTCACTATTTGGGGCGGGACAATACCTATGCTTGTTTTTCTGCCGGGCTTAGGGGAAGAATTTTTGAACGCTTCAATGAACTCAACATTGTCTATCGTTTACTTAGGTTTATTACCAACGGTTGTGCCTTACTTTGCACTTGCATATGTAACTTCACTTGTCGGTGCTTCAGAAGCAACCATTTCACTTTATTTAACACCAGCTATAGCCTTGGTCATTTCTTGGGTGTGGATAGGTGAAGTACCTGCGTTTATTGCACTAACAGGCGGGGTGGTTACAGTTGGCGGGGTGTGTTTCACCTATCTAAAAGTAAATAAAATGAAAAAGATTTTAAATCCTTATTTCTCTCTAAAAAGCAATAAGGTGGATGAAGTTTAACCTTGAAAATAGAGTCATAAGTAGGCTCTATTTTTAATGACTTGAGCTTGGTGCAAAAAGTTAGACTTAAATGAATTTTTTTAGAGAATTGTGGTATGTTAAACGTACAAATATTAAAAGAAAGAAGGTGATCCCATGCCAAATAAAAAAGTACCCAATAGATTAATCACTGAGAAGTCACCGTACTTACTCCAACATGCTTATAACCCCGTGGATTGGTATCCTTGGTGCGATGAAGCATTTGAAAAAGCGAAACGAGAGAATAAGCCTGTTCTCTTATCTATTGGGTACGGGTAGCTTAGCGAACGTGTCACTGGTGCCACGTAATGGCACACGAATCCTTTGAGGATGAAGAAATCGCCGGCATTTTAAATGATAAATTCGTAGCCATCAAGGTAGACCGGGAAGAGCGGCCGGATGTGGATTCGGTGTATATGAGAATCTGCCAGCTGATGACGGGGCAGGGCGGATGGCCCCTGAATGTGTTTGTTACGCCTGATCAGAAGCCATTTTACGCAGGAACGTATTTTCCGAAGACAAGCAAATTTAATCGTCCGGGGTTTATTGATGTGCTTGACCATCTGTCCGAGACGTTTGCGAATGATCGGCAGCATGTGGAGGATATAGCAGAAAATGCGGCAGCTCATCTTGAAGTGAAGACCCATCAAACTGAGGGCATGCTCGGCGAACAGGCCGTTCATGACACTTTCCGCCAGCTGGCCGGGGGGTTTGATACGGTGTATGGCGGGTTCGGCCAGGCTCCGAAGTTTCCGATGCCGCATATGCTCATGTTTCTGCTTCGTTACTACAGCTATACAGATAAAGAGCAGGCATTGAACAGTGTGACAAAAACGCTCGACAGTATGGCAAATGGCGGCATTTTCGACCATATCGGCTTTGGTTTTGCGCGGTACTCGACTGATAATGAATGGCTCGTGCCCCATTTTGAGAAAATGCTGTATGACAATGCCCTGCTTTTGACCGCTTATACAGAGGCGTATCAAGTCACGCGAAATGAGCGTTACAGACATGTTGCCAAACAGATCATTACATTTATTCAGCGGGAAATGATGCATGAAGACGGCAGTTTTTTCTCGGCTTTAGATGCCGATACAGAGGGCAAAGAGGGGAAATATTACATATGGTCGAGGAATGAAGTGTTAGATCTTTTAGGAGATGAACTCGGCTCGCTTTATTGCAAAGTGTATAACATCACGGAAAAAGGCAATTTCGAAGGGAAAAATATCCCTCATCTTATTTTCACACGGCTGGAAGACATCCTGGAAGAGACGGGCCTGACAAAGCATGAGCTTAGCGAACGGCTGGAAGACGCAAGGCGGAAACTGTTAGAGGCCCGTGAAAACAGAACCTATCCGCACGTGGATGATAAGGTGCTGACCTCATGGAACGCGCTCATGATTGCCGGACTCGCAAAAGCGGCAAGGACGTTTCATGAACCTGAATATCTCAGCATGGCCGACAAAGCCGTTCGTTTTCTTGAACATCACCTCATGCCAAACGGTCGCGTAATGGTCCGGTATCGTGACGGAGAAGTGAAAAACAAAGGGTTTCTCGATGACTATGCCTTTCTCATGCAAGCTTATCTCGAGCTGTACGAAGCCGATTTTGACACATCTTATTTGCAAAAAGCAAAAGAATTATGCAAGGGGATGCTTCATTTGTTTTGGGATGAACAGCACGGCGGGTTTTACTTCACAGGCGATGACGCCGAAACCCTCCTTGTCAGGGAAAAAGAAGTCTATGACGGCGCCGTGCCTTCCGGAAACAGCATGGCAGCCGTTCAGCTGCTTCGTCTCGGCCGTCTGACGGGTGATGTATCGCTGATCGAAAAAGCGGAAACCATGTTTTCTGTATTCAAACGGGAAATTGAAGCTTACCCAAGCAGCAATGCCTTTTTTATGCAAAGCGTATTGGCACATATAATGCCCCAGAAAGAAATCGTCATATTCGGCAGCAAAGACGATCCGGACAGAAAGCGTTTCATAGAGACTCTTCAGCAGCATTTCACACCCGCGTACACGATTCTCGCAGCAGAAAAACCGGAAGATCTCAAAGACATTGCCGATTTTGCAGCGGAATATCAAATCATCGACGGCAAAACGACGGTTTACATTTGTGAAAATTTCGCGTGCCGACAGCCGACAACAGACATTAATGAAGCCATGAAGACATTACAAATAAGCAGCAGGGATTAAACATCCTGCTGCTTTTTTTCTTTCTTCACAAAACGGAATGCAAGCCATGCAAATACAACGTTGATGGCCAGCGTCGATATACAGTCGTAAAATTCATGGTGACCGGTATATAGAAATAGAGAAGGAATACCGCTGTACACAGTGTGATCCTCGGTGAGAAATATGAATAAAAACATATTGTTCGCGGCGTGCCCGCCCAGCGACAGTTCCAAACTGCCCGTTTTAATACTGATGAAGGTCCATATCATGCCGATGGCGATATATCCAATCCCCGCCCAGAGAGCTCCATTTTCCATTTCCGGATTTCCGAAGTGCAGAGCGCCGAATAACCCTCCGATGATTACGGACAG
The DNA here is from genome assembly GCF_019891195.1 of Bacillus sp. YC2. NCBI lineage: Bacteria > Bacillati > Bacillota > Bacilli > Caryophanales > Bacillaceae > Bacillus > Bacillus sp. YC2. Next base: position 969,242 of record NZ_JAHXDO010000001.1, read on the forward strand.
GATCACCGTGTTTGTTGTCAATTTTCCGGCAAACTGAAGCAGGAAGCCGCGAAATAGAAATTCCTCCGCAGAGGTTTGAAACGGCACCAAAAAGATCGCTGCCGCTAACAGCCATAAAAAGCGGGAAGCATGGAATTCCTGCAGTGAGAAACTATCATGATTGACCGCAAAATCGATCAGCTCCGCTATGATCATCAAGATAAAATAAGTGCCGAATCCAAAGAAAATCCTCTTCCAATTCAGCGTCCGATTCGGTGTGATGATTGATAAAAACCGGCGTTTCATGATAAATCGAACGGCAATCCATATGCCCGGAATCGCTATAAAATATACGATATGCTGCAAATAAATGTCTGCCAGCGGGTCACTTAAAACCCCCTCATCCCAATCGAATGTTAACGAAGGCTCAATAACGGACGTGAGAACCATATAAAACACAGCCACAATACTTCCAAAAAAGAATAAACCCACGATTAATAATATAGAAAGGAGATATCTCCAAACACTATTTTTGCCTTCTAAAGGCCGTATAAATGTATTCATTTTTATGTATCAGCTTCCTTTCCTTGAACATTTTACTATATGAACGGCATCCTATATAGGAAAATTTTATAAGTCCTTAAGAAAAAAGCGCTATTCCATTTCCTCGGTCTCTGGTTATTTAAACTCTTTTTTCGAGACAGAAAGACCATTATAATGTATTTGCAGGATGAAATTTACAGTATTTTCTGATTACAACAGTCAAATCAGGGGGTTTTTTATGAAAAATCAGTCATTCTCAAACGTCGCGAATCGATTAGACCGTCTCCCCATTTCGCGTGTGCACTACCAAGTGTTAACCGCTCTCGGAATCATTTATTTCTTCGATCTTGCCGATCTGTTTACGCTCAGCAATGTCGCTCCGGCGCTTATTGAGCATTGGGGCGTAAAGCTGTCCACCATTGCCGATATCACGGCCGCATCATTTTTAGGCATGTTTTTAGGCGCTTCGCTCGGAGGAAGATTAGCTGACCGAATAGGCCGAAAAAAAGCGCTCAACTGTTTTGTCCTTATTTTTTCAATCTCATCCTTTTTAAATGCGTTAGCCTGGGATATCCCTTCCTTAATGATTTTCCGTTTTCTGACCGGACTCGGCGTCGCAGCTGCAATGATCGTGACGAACAGCTATCTGGCGGAATTTTTCCCTTCCTCAGTGCGCGGGAAGTACATCTCCTTTTGTGCAATGATCGGTTTAATAGGCGTTCCCGTCACAAATGTCGTGTCTGCTTTTGTGATTCCTTTAGGCTCATGGGGGTGGCGGCTTGTCTTTGTATGGGGAGCCGTCGGTCTTATTTATTTCTTCTTTATCCGCAGGCTTGAGGAATCACCGCGCTGGCACGAGAACCGCGGCTCTTACGATACAGCGGACGCCATTATGAATCGGATTGAAGCGCGGGTGGAGCAAGAAAAAGGCCCGCTTCCCGCACCCAAGGAGGCAGCAGCTCCGCCAGCCGTCAAGCACGCAGGCTACTTAGGACTGTTTCGAGGAAGAAACTTAAAAATTACCATTATCCTGTCCGCAGTCTGGATTTTTGAAACCTTTGGCTTCTACGGCTTTGCTTCATGGGTGCCCAGCTTATTAAAAAGCAACGGCATCACCATGGAAAAAACGCTTTGGTATAATGTACTTCACTCTGTCGGCGCTCCGCTTGGCGCATTGCTCGGGTCACTGATATCCGAAAGATTCCAGCGAAAATGGATTTTGGCGGCAAGCGCCTTTCTGACCGCAATCGCGGGTCTATTATACGGGATGACGTTTATTCCCATCATGATTATTGTCTTCGGTTTTATCGTCAACATCACGGAACGGGTTTTCACTTCAAACTTATACGCGTACACATCCGAACCATATCCTACCGAATATCGCTCGTCAGGCAGCGGATTGGCGTACGGACTCGGCCGTTTTTCAAATATATTCGGCTCCTTGCTTGTCGGTTTTATTGCCGTAAAGCTTGGCTATGTCAGCGTCTTTGTTTTCATTGGCGGCTGCTGGCTCCTATGTTCCGTCCTATTAATCCTTTTCGGGCCGAAAACAAACGCACAGCAAATCTGATAAGAAAAACAGTGCGGGTACTCTCCGCACTGTTACACTGTAATTTCTATCAAATTGCCTTCCCAATCCTCTATCACACTCTCATAATAACCGTCACCCGTCTCCCGCGGGCCGCTCATTACCTTAAAACCGTCTTTTTTAAAGGTTTCCGTCAGTTCGTTCACCCGCTCCTTGCTGCCGGTTGAAAATGCGAGATGCGCCCAACCTGTCATGTTCTGCGAAGGTGTCTCATTCACATCGCCTTTTTTCATGATTTCCAGTCTGCATCCGGAGTCAAACGAAATAAAATACGATTTAAAATCTTTTTTCTCATTATGGTAAAGGTCATTCGCTTTTCCTTGAAAGTATTTCTCATAGAACTCTTTCATCCGCTCTAAATCCTTGACCCATATGGCCGCATGCTCAATCCTCATCTTCATCCTCCCTTTCCTTATCAATCTAGTTATAAGGCATGAAACCCATTTCAGCTCAAGAGTTTTTTCCTCTGAATTTGGTGCATAATTTGTTTTTTGTCCATATTCCTGTGTAAAAACAAAGAAAAAGCCTCTTTGCCGACCCGTTCTAAATGAAGCTCCAAGGAAGGAATGTTCAAAACCCGGCTGACGCTCAGATTCCCCTCACCAATGATCTCCACATCCCATTTTTGTCTTTGCGCAAAATGGTATAAGCCGGCGGCAACATCATCACTATGCGCATATATGGCCGTCGGTGTTTGGCTGCAGTTGTAAAAGTATGCACCGGCACGCTCTCCGTCGTCCATATCATGACAGTCGACCAAAATACGGCTGTCATCAAGAGCCCCGTAAACAGCCTCATATGCGTTTACTTTATCAGCCGTGCTTGGGCTTTTTTCCGATTCTCGGACACAGGTAAAAGCGACGTCTTGATGCCCGCGGCTTTTTAAATACTGAAAGCTTTCTCTGTACGCTGATAGCCTGTCATTATAAGCGCATGGAATATCCTGATGCTGCGTATATTCACAGGCGACAACAGGCCCGTATTCAAGGTACGGAACCACTGTTTCCCACTCATTCGCGCGGGAGGTGACAATCAATCCGTCAATTTTTTTCATTTTCAACAGCTCGAAATATTTTATCTCAATATCGGGGTCGTAATTGGTGGGGAGAAGGGTTGTCACATAGTCATGAGCAAAGGCTTCCTTTGTGATACCGTTTACAATTTTATCAAAGCAAGGATGGTCGCTGTAAGGCAGAATCACGCCGATCGTATTGGTCTTTCCGCGAATGAGATCAATGGCAGTGCGATTGGGCGTATAATCCAATTCCTTCATCACTTGATGCACAAGCTGCCTTTTCTCTTCAGACACGTACGGATGATGATTTAACACGCGGGACACGGTGGCTACCGACACATTCGCCAATTTTGCAATCTCTTTTATATTTACCATGTACTCCTCCAGTTTCGGTGATAAGAAAAGCAGCAAGAGCGGAAAACTCTTACTGCTATCTCATCATAAATCAATTGTAATTTCAACAGGGCAATGGTCAGAACCCATCATGCCGGCACAAATATTCGCTTGGCTGATCCGTTCCTTCAGCCTGTCCGAGACGATGAAATAATCAAGGCGCCAGCCGATATTTTTATCCCGTGCATTCAGCCGGTAAGACCACCAAGAATACGCCCCCTCCACCTTAGGATGCAAATAGCGGAATGAATCGGTAAATCCGCCTTCTAACAATGAGGTAAAAGCCGCCCGCTCCTGATCGGAGAAACCTGCGTTCTTCCGGTTGGCTTTTGGATTCTTCAAGTCAATCTCCCGGTGCGCCACGTTCAAATCGCCGCATAAAATGACAGGCTTTTTCCGATCAAGCTCCTGCAAATAAGCCTTAAAATCCGCTTCCCATTGAAGCCGATAATCAATTCGTTCCAATCCGCGTTTAGCATTGGGCGTGTAGCAGTTGACAACATACACATTCTCAAACTCCAGCGTAATCACTCTGCCCTCTTGATCATGCTCTTCTATTCCCAATCCGTACGATACACATAGCGGCTCTTGTTTTGAAAAAACAGCGGTGCCCGAGTACCCTTTTTTCTCCGCATAATTCCAATATGCATGATATCCTTCGGGCCGCAATGATACCTGTCCGTCCTGTACTTTTGTTTCTTGCAGACATAGAATATCTGCTTCCTCCTCCTGTACATATGCAACCATATCCATTTTTTTCATCACGGCCCGCAAGCCGTTGACATTCCAAGAAATAAGTTTCATTGCTCCCCTCCTGATATTCACGGCAAAAATCCGTCACGGCTCACATACAGCTGATCCCGTGAAAAAACGTCTGCCATTCTGTTATAAACTTTACGGTAAGCACCGGGAGAGTACCATTCCCGCATATCCAATTCCTCATAGATCGATTCAATTCCCAGCTGCCTTGTCCGCTTGCCGCCGCTTCCGTCTCCCATAAAATAATCATCAATACAAACACGGGAGACGTGCGGCGCGAGTTTCTGCGGAAATGCTTCTGTGCTTGGCAGAATGGGCGCAACCGCCGCTTGAACCGGAATCCCCGCTTCAGAAAGAATTTTCAGCGTATGAAGCCTTCCTTGAATCGAAGGCGCATTCGGGGCAAAACGCCTCCGAATATCCTCTCTGTCCGTTTCTATCGTTATGCTGACTCTGACTCTATCTTTTAACATTCCTAACAAATCAATATCCCGCTGAACAAGCGGACTTCTCGTCTGCACCAATAAGAAGTCCGGCTGATTGACCGACATGACCTCTATTAGTGTCCGCGTAATCCTCTCTCGCTGTTCAATCGGCTGATACGGATCTGTACTGGAGGACATAAAAATCGTGACACTGCCTTTTTTCTTCGCCCTTGTGAGTTCTTTCTCCAGAAGCTCTGCGGCACCCTGCTTAATGTCGACCCATGTTCCCCATTCTTCTTTTCGGAACGATGAAACAGGCATGCGCCGTACATAACAATAAGAACACCCAAATGTACAGCCTGTATATGGATTTAGCGTGTGGCTGTACCCTGATAAAAATCCTGAACCTTTGTTTAACATTGTTTTCGGCTGTTTATATAATAAGTGCTTCACCGTTACATCTGCCTGCCTTCTAATGCCAGCAATTGCTTTTTCATTTCTAAGCCGCCTCTGAACCCAGTTAATTTCCCGTTTTTCCCGATAACACGATGGCACGGAACCGTAATTAACACAGGGTTTGCACCGATTGCGGCACCTACGGCTCTGACTGCTTGCGGTCTATAAATCTTTTCCGCTACGTCAGAGTAGGAGAATGTCTCCCCGTACGGTATGTCCTGAAGCGCCTTCCATACAGCAAGCTGAAACTCCGTCCCGCGAAGATCAAGCGGCATTGTAAATGCTGATTTGCCGTTTTTGATATAATCATGCAATTCAGCTGTGTAAGGCTCAAGTTTTTCATCATCGCGCACCAATCGGCATTGCGGCATTTTTTTCCCGGCCCACTGCTCCAATTCATCCAGTTTCCCCTGGTTCGAGCCGATAAAGCAAAGGCCCTTGGAGGTGGCAGCCATATATAAACTCCAATCATTCCATGTAAATAGTGTCCAATATACAGTTATCTCATGAGTCATGATGAACCTCCTTGTCCTATCTTTGTGATTTTCTGTACTCCGTTGGCGAACTTCCCGTTTTTTTCTTAAAAAGAGTCGCAAAATGGGAAGTGTTCGAAATCCCGATGGCCATCGCAATCTCCGTGACTGTCTTATCAGTCAGCTTCAAAAGGCGCTCAGCCGTTGCTACCCTTATGTTCTGTATATATTCATTCGGAGTCGTGTCCCTGATCTTTTTAAATGTCCGCTGTAAATGATACGGGCTTCCGTGACACATATCAGCCAGCGTCTCCAAAGTAAGTGATTCATGATAATGGCTGTCGATATACTCAGTGATTTGCGTGACCCACTCTTCATCAGGCAGACGGAGTCCGTTCGGCCGGCATCGTTTGCACGGACGAAAGTGTTCGGCCAGTGCCTCATCCGCCGTTTGAAATACCACCACATTTTCTTTATTCGGAACTCTGGATTTACAAGAAGGCCGGCAGAAAATCCCCGTCGTTTTCACCGCATAAAAAAACGTCCCATCATAGGAAGAATCATTGTGAATGATCGCGTTCCACTTTTCCTCCGTCAGGACATGTCTTTCTGTTCCCATCTGAATCACCTCCTCCTTCAGTATAAACAAAAACAGTACGTATGTACGCATTTTTGAATAGGCGAGCAAGATAACAAAGATTAACTTTATGAAAACCGTCTCGAGGTCATTTGAAGTAATCCGGCTGTTTTTTCAATGTTTCATGTGAAACATTCCGTACATCGCTGTATTGAAGCAAGTGACAGGGGAGAAACGGATAAAGACACAAACTGAGAGGGGCGATTCTCGGAGACATGAGGTCAGGCGGAAGCAGCGCTATAAATCAAAAAAAGAGCAGGAACCCAAAGGTCCTTGCTCTTTTATCTATCGGCTTACTCGCCAGTTACGTATGGAAGTAAAGCCATTTGACGTGCGCGTTTGATCGCGATAGTCAATTTACGTTGGTATTTTGCGTTTGTTCCAGTTACACGGCGAGGTAAAATTTTACCACGCTCAGAAACAAACTTTCTAAGAAGATCTACATCTTTGTAATCGATGTGCGTAATGCCGTTAGAAGTGAAGTAACAAACCTTACGGCGTTTCGCACGACCGCCTCTGCGTCCTCCTGCCATTGTCATTTCCCACCTTTCCTGTTATGAATATAGCGATAATCTATTAGAACGGAAGATCATCATCCGAGATATCAATCGGCTTGCCGTCGTTGGCAAATGGGTCATCATTAAAGCTGTTCCCTTGATTTCGTCTCTGGTTGTTCTGATTTCCGCCGAACGGATTATCATTTTGGCCTCCGCCAAAGTACTGGCCTCCGCCGCTGTTTCCTTCGTTGTATCCACCTGAACCAGAACCGCCGCCATTTTTAGGCTCAAGAAATTGAACACTTTCAGCTTGGACTTCGGTCACGAAGACACGCTGTCCCTGCTGGTTTTCATAGTTTCTTGTCTGCAGTCGGCCGTCTACGCCTGCAAGGCTTCCTTTTTTGAGGAAGTTTGCAACGTTTTCGGCTTGTCTTCTCCAAGTGACACAATTAATGAAATCGGCTTCACGTTCTCCGGACTGATTCGTGAATGTACGATTCACAGCAAGAGTAAACGTGGCAACAGCCGCACCGTTTGGCGTATAACGAAGCTCTGGGTCTTTTGTCAGTCTTCCGACTAATACAACTCGGTTAAGCATAAGAAAGACCACCTTTTAACATTATATATTTCAAATTGCTTATTCTTCTTCTTTAACAACGATGTGGCGAATGATGTCGTCACTGATCTTAGCCAAACGGTCGAATTCAGCAACCGCTGCAGCATCAGACTGAACGTTTACGATTTGGTAGAAACCGTCGCGGAAATCGTTGATTTCGTATGCTAAACGACGTTTACCCCAATCTTTTGTTCCAGTGATCTCCGCTCCGTTAGAAGTCAAAACGTTGCTGAAACGCTCGATAACTGCCTTCTTTGACTCATCGTCAATGTTCGGACGGATAATGTACATAACTTCGTACTTTCTCATCTGTTTGCACCTCCTTTTGGACTAAGCGGCCCTAAATGGGCAAGGAGCAATAATTCTATTACTCACAAGTTTATATTATACCAAAGCTCTTGTCCCTTTACAACTGTGTCCTATACATTAAATCGGAAATGAATGACATCTCCGTCTTTTACAACATATTCCTTACCTTCAAGGCGCACTTTTCCGGCTTCTTTAGCTCCTGACATACCGCCGCCTGCGAGAAGATCCTCATAAGCAACCGTTTCAGCGCGGATAAAGCCGCGTTCAAAGTCAGTGTGTATGATTCCCGCACACTCAGGTGCTTTCATGCCTTTTTTGAACGTCCATGCACGAACTTCCTGTTCGCCTGCCGTGAAGTATGTCGCAAGGCCGAGAAGAGAATAGGATGCTTTAATCAGCTGATCAAGACCTGATTCTTCGATTCCGAGCTCTTCAAGGAACATTTGCTTTTCTTCGCCTTCAAGCTCAGCAATTTCAGATTCAATTTTCGCGCAGACAACGATGACTTCGGCGTTTTCGCCCGCAGCATACTCACGGATTTTCGCGACGTATTCATTTCCTGACGGATCAGCCACTTCATCTTCGCTCACATTCGCCACATACAGCACCGGTTTTGACGTCAGCAAATGCAGCTGTTTTACAAGCTTTTGCTGTTCTTCCGTAAATTCAACGGAACGGGCCGGCTTTTCTTGCTCAAACGCCTCTTTCAATTTAGACAAAATATCAAACTCGATAACAGCTTCTTTGTCTTTTTGCTTTGCAAGCTTGCTCACACGCACGATGCGTTTTTCGACCGTCTCCATGTCAGCAAGGATCAGCTCAAGGTTAATCGTTTCAATATCATCAATCGGATCAACTTTTCCGGAAACGTGTGTAATATTGTCGTCAGCGAATGCACGCACAACGTGACAGATCGCATCAACCTGGCGAATATGTGAAAGAAATTTATTTCCGAGTCCTTCACCTTTTGACGCGCCTTTTACAATCCCGGCGATATCTGTAAACTCAAACGCAGTCGGCACCGTTTTTTTCGGTTTGACCAGTTCAGTCAGCTTTTGCAGACGTTCGTCAGGCACTTCCACGATTCCGACGTTCGGATCAATCGTACAGAACGGGTAGTTGGCTGATTCGGCACCAGCCTGGGTAATTGCATTAAACAACGTCGATTTTCCGACATTCGGCAAACCGACAATTCCAGCAGTTAAAGCCATTCTTTCATCTCCTCTATATCAAACCATCATCGTATAAACGTAATGTAAACCTAGAGCAATTATAAGGAGGTTCATGTGAAAAGACAAGCTGGGAAAAAAGCATTTCCGGCTCTCTCTTTCCTTAGATTATCCTTTTTTAACCGCTACCAGACAGTCAAAAAGCGTACTTCCCATTCCATTATCGGAATTTGTATCATTTGTGAGCGTGTTGACAGAGCCGCCGAATACAGACCACATGCCTTCATCTATATTCACCGTCTTCGGGTGTGCCTTCTTCATCACTTTCACCTTTCCGCGCAGACGCCCCCGGTCATTGAACACTTCTGCCGTATCTCCGTCATGAAGAGAAAGCTCCTCCGCAATATCCGGTGAAAGATCCACCTGCACTTGCTGAAGCTTATCAATAAACGGGACGTGCTGCGAATGATTAGAGCGCTGCGGATGAATGGACAATAACGTATACGGGTATTTCTCAGCAAGCTCTCCGTCATGATAAACAGACTCCTCCGGCACTTCCAATTGAGGCAGGCCGCTGTATCCTTTCTCCTCTGCAAGAGAAGACACAAACTCAAATTTCCCGCTCGGCGTCAAAAATTGATAATCATCCCACGGAACCTGCTTAACCGGAAGCGGCAAATGGCCCTTTTCCTTTAATTTTTCAAGGGTGATTCCCTCAGGCTCCAAAGAAGAAAGCCCCATTTGCAGAAATTCTTCCGTGCTATAGTCAAACAGCTCACCAAATCCGAGACGCTTTGCAAGCTCTGTCCAAATCCAGCGGTCGGATTTTGCTTCTCCCTGCGGTTCCACAAGCTTTTTGCCGTATTGTACATAGTGATGATACATACTTGAGTAATAAATATCCTCTTCTTCAAAAACAACAGCCGTCGGTAAAACATAGTCACAGAGCTTCGCCGTATCGGTCATGATAGAATCAATGGCCACTGTGACCGGCGTTTTCTCAAATGCTTCCTTTACTTTTCCGGTATTGGGCACTTGCGTGAGCGGATTGCCGCACGTGACAATGATCATCTCAATAGGAGGATCAGCTGCATTGAGCGCCTCTTCGGCCTGCGTCATCATCGAAAACGTTCTCGTGCTTTTTTTCAGCTCAGGACGTGTGATACCGGGTTTTGCAAAGCTTTCACCGACTTGGACATTCCCAAAATTCGCTCCGCCGCCTTTGATCCCGACATTCCCGCTCGCAGCAGCCAAAGCGTCAATCCAGCGTATCGTCCCGCCGCCATTTTTATATCGCTGCATCCCAAGACCCATAAACGTAGAAGCGGGTCCATCGGCATATAAATCAGCAAGATATTCAAGTTCTTCTATATCCGTTTCTGTTTTCTCAGTAATTTCTTCTAACGAGATCGTTTGTAACAGCTTTTCTATTTCTTCAAAACCGACGGAATGCTGCTGAATAAAATCCGTATCCGTTCTGCCGGTTTGCCACAATATTTTTAATACACCTGCGGCAAGCCAGCCATCCATTCCCGGTTTGACAGAGATATAACGATCCGCAAGCTTCGCAGTCGGGTTGAAAATCGGGTCAATGACCGTCAGTGTCACACCCTTTTTCTTCACCTGCTGCAAGTGATGATAGAGGTGCATATTCGTACGGGAAACGTTTCTGCCCCATACAATGACATGCTTACTATGATAAATATCAAGCGGCCCATGCCCGTAAGAACGCCCGAAATCCCAGCGCTGCGCTTCAATGCCGGAACCCCAGCAAATGCTTCCCGTAATCTCAGTCACACCGCCGTAGCCATTGAAAAATCGCTGGTCAAGTGCCTTTAACAGACCGTTATTGGCATAATCATGGCTATGAAGCACCGCGGTTGTGCCGGCTGTCTCCTTGATTACCGCCATTTTTTCCGCAATTTCATCCAATGCCTGCTCCCAGGAAATACGGACAAACTCGCCGTTCTGCTTTTTCAAGGGGAAACGAAGCCGTTCCGGTGCATTGGTTTTCGTCTCAAGCATTCTGCCCCGGCCGCAGATTTTTCCTTCTGTAATTGGATGATTCGGGTCGCCGTCTACTTTTGTTACCTTGCCATCCTCTACTGTCACCAAAAAACCGCAGCTGTCCCAGCAATTCAGCGGACATGCTGACTGATGCACTTTGCTCATCAGGTCTCTCCCTCTTTTCTATATGAAAAAGCATGAGCGCCAGCCTCTATGAAGTAGGCTCCTCATGCTTGACGAGTACTTTTTTCAGCTTTCTTTCAAAATCTCTTCTCGGAATCATGACACTGTGGGAACATCCCATGCATTTAATCCGAATATCCATTCCCATCCGAATGATTTTCCATCTGTTCTCACCGCACGGGTGCGGTTTCTTCATTTCAACAATATCATTCAGGCCAAAGTCTTTATCCGCCAAGACCCTTCACCTCTCTTCATAGACTGCTTTATTTATTGTACAAAAAAAGAGCGGATAAGAGCAATGACCGCACTCAAATTGACCCTTATATTTTTTTCCATTTACCTAATATAGGATAAAGCAGCAAACACACCAGCAAATAAAGATTCAAAAGCCCGTAAATAGGATATAAAAAAGCGATCAAATCTGAAAAACCAATTGTTGTAAAAGGCACCATCGCGGCCAAAAGGAGGAAAACGAGCGCCCACCTCGGCATTTTTACAAACGCAAGCATACGGCTCGACAATCCGAATAACCCTGCCACAGTTGTTGTATATATCGCCAAAAACAGCACGGCGGTCATACAGAGAAATAACGGATAGGGAGCACCCTCAAGAACGGCGAAAAGGGGGATCTCATATTGTGAAAGACTGCCTGAAAGCTGTACAAGTGTCTCATTATAAACAAATGAAATGACGCCAAAGATCAACCCGCTCGCCACACTGGCGATTTTCGCCTCCCCAAGTCCTTTCATATCCTTCCCGACAGAAGAAAGGATTGCCACAACCGAAAGAATATTTAAAGAGGTAAATGTAATACTCGCCGGCCAATTGTATTGCCGTGCCAAATCGATGGTCCATGTATAGTGATGGGTTGTCTGAAAAAAAATCAATGCATAAAGCAGGCCAGCCACAAGAATCGGTATCAAAATACTATTTAACGATAATATCCCTTTGATATCCCAAAAGAATAAACAGACGGTAACCCCGCAAAAAAGCAAAATGCCAATCCAAAACGGAAGCTTGTACATCTGCAGGGTCACTCCGCCTCCCGCAATCATTACCATTGTTGTCGAAAATAAATAAAACATAATAAGAACATCATAGATTTTGGCAAGCAGCGGCCCCATAAGATGCTCAAGCACCGGTAAGAAATGCGCAGATTGAACCCGATAGCTGATCTTCATCACGATATAAGCCGAAATACTGAACATGACCGTAAACAATACAATAGCCAGTCCGCTTTCCACGCCGAAAAACTGCCATATTTCCTGTCCGCTTGCATATCCGGCTCCAATCAGGCTGCTTAATATGAGCAGCATCCACCTCATCCCGGCTCTCCACAACCTTATCACCTCATAGGTAAAAAATTCTGCTTGTTCCCGCATACTGCTACTATATTGAGGGACTTCAGCAATCATTCATACAAACGGGACAAATATGATGCGATGGCAAATATTGAATAATCAGATTTCTTTGCGTGATAGATCCCCCCTTCGCAAAAAGAGCATCAAAACTATAAAAACAACGATATATCGATATGGTCTTATTTCTTAATTCACATATGAACTTGGAGCAGCACTCCAGATTCATTTTTTATTCTTCCCTCTATTCCTTACCTTCTTTTAAAACTTACCGCACAGCTAATCACTCACATAAGCATAAAAAAAGATGCCGCTGGATATACTGTAAACAACCATCTCAGAAAACTTCAATGTAATATTCGTATGACATGACAAGGAAGTGAACCCTATGAATCGAAAAGGCGGGCTTTTTTCTCAAGAGCGGGCAAAACACTATGTTTCACATACGGATTCTGCTGCCGCAAACCATATACAAACAATCCTCGCTTCATCATTACGTAAAGCAGCCGGCAGACCGTTAGTAACCGTGTGTATCGGCACAGATCGATCTACCGGAGATTCATTAGGTCCGCTCGTGGGATCAAAACTAGAGAAAATGGAATTAGGCAGATTGCATGTATACGGAACTCTGTCAGATCCGGTTCATGCCGTGAATATGAAAGACAAACTCAAGGAAATTCAACACATACATAGAAACCCGTTTATTATTGCTGTCGATGCGTGTTTAGGCCGCGTCAAAAGCGTAGGGTCATTTCAAATCGGCGATGGGCCGCTCAAACCCGGAGCGGGCGTACAGAAAGATCTGCCTGAGATCGGTGACATTCACATTAATGGCATTGTCAATGTCAGCGGGTTTATGGAGTATTTTGTCCTGCAAAACACGAGGCTTCACCTCGTCATGAGCATGGCAAATGTTTTAGCTGAGGGCTTACAATTAACAGATAAGGCAGAAGGAAGACAGGAACGGCTTAATCCGTTTCAAAAGCTTACGAGGCGCATATAAAAAACCATCTTTCAAAAAAGATGGTTTTTTAAGACTCTCTTTCAGACAAAAGCTCAAGAATACGCTCCAGATCATCGTTAGAGAAAAATTCAATCTCAATTTTCCCCTTTTTCTTTTGTCTTTTAATATTTACAGTTGTCCCGAAGTAATTTTGTAAATACGATTCTCGTTCTTTTAAGACAACATCCTGAACAGGTTCTTTTTTCTTTGTTTCACGTGAAACATTGCTGTTTAACTGCTGAATCAGCTGCTCCAGCTGGCGAACGTTTAGCTGTTCGTCAACTACTTTCTTAACTAGCGGTTCGAGCTTATTCTTATTTTTCAAACCAAGCAACGTTCTGCCGTGCCCCATAGATAACGTGCCTTCGGCAATCAGCTGCTGGATGCTCTCAGGCAGTGTCAGTAATCTTAGATGGTTGGCAATATGAGGCCTGCTTTTTCCGAGCCGTTTAGCTAATTGTTCTTGCGTAAGATCTAAATGCTTCAGGAGCGAATCATATGCCAAGGCTTCTTCGAGCGGTGATAAGTCTTCACGCTGAAGGTTTTCCAATAAGGCGATTTCCCGCATCAGTGATTCAGATAACTCACGCACAATAGCTGGCACAGTATCTTTGCCGGCAAGCTTAGCGGCACGATAGCGGCGTTCACCGGCCACAATATCATAGCCCTTTAACGATTTTCTTACTATAATGGGCTGGAGAATACCATGCTGTAAAACAGATTCTTTTAATTCTGCTAATGACTCATCGTCAAAATGCTTTCTTGGCTGATAAGGATTAGGTCGTAAATCGCTGATTTTAATTTCCTCAACTGTCTCTTCAGACAAATCAACTTGATTAAACAACGCATTAATCCCTTTTCCGAGCCCACCTTTAGCCATTCGCTGCCACTTCCTTTGCTAGATCTAAATATACTTCCGCACCTCTCGAACGCGGATCGTATAATATAATCGGCTTGCCGTGACTTGGCGCCTCACTTAAACGGACATTGCGAGGGATAATGGTTTGGTACACCTTATCTCTAAAGTATTTCTTCACCTCTTCTATAACCTGAATGCCGAGATTTGTTCTCGCATCAAGCATTGTCAGAAGAACTCCTTCAATCATTAAGTCGGTATTTAAATGCTTTTGCACGAGCCGCACTGTATTTAATAATTGACTCAATCCTTCAAGAGCGTAATATTCGCATTGAACCGGGATAACGACTGAATCTGAGGCGGTAAGCGCGTTGATCGTTAATAACCCGAGAGACGGAGGACAATCGATAATCATATAATCATAATTTTGTTTAACTGATTCTAATGCTCTTTTTAACCGGACCTCCCTTGAGATCGTCGGAACCAATTCTATTTCCGCTCCTGCAAGCTGTATCGTGGCCGGAATGACATCTAAGTTCTCTACTGAAGTCGGTTTAATAATATCTGTTACATCTGCGTCATCTACTAGAATATCGTACACACAATGATCCACATCGGCTTTTTCAATCCCTAATCCGCTCGTTGCATTACCCTGCGGATCGATATCAACAAGAAGAACCCTTTTACCTATGTAAGCCAAACAAGCCCCAAGATTAACAGAAGTCGTCGTTTTTCCGACTCCGCCTTTTTGGTTCGTAATTGCTATGATTTTTCCCACGATGTCACCTACCTTCACATGAACATGTACTGTCTTGACTCTATATTATCAAAAAAAGAGTAAAGCGTTTTATTTTTTTCATAATTTGTTTATCGGTAAGAGAAAAAAATGCAAAGTAAAAAAACGCTTTCTCTTATAAATTCTCTCATCACGGTACTTTTTTGACTGTAAAAAGGCATTTTACGTTACAGAAAGAAAATTTTTACACTTTTGAAGTTATGGTAGAAACGAGATATTATTATCTTAATATAATTGAAGTTTTTTCCTTATAAATAAAAACTCCCCTGCTCATCAGGAGAGTTTTTATTTAGGTATCCGAATCGTCAATTGAATGTACTCTTCGAATTCTTCTTCCTCGGTATTCAGCCTGACGCCGCTGTCTTCAACCATTGACAGTGACTGGCGGATCGTATTCATCGCAATTCTCGTATCCCTGCTGAACGCCTTGCGTCTCGGTTTCGGTTTCCGCTTATCTTGTTCAAGCATTTTAACCACACGGTCTTCTGTCTGCTTTACGTTTAAGCTTTTCTCAATGATTTCCGCGAGCAATGTGATTTGGAGGTCGGGTTGCTTGAGCGGAATCATGGCTCTCGCATGGCGTTCCGTAATTTTTTTCTCCATAATCGCATCCTGGACTGGTTCAGGCAGCTTTAACAAGCGGAGTTTGTTCGCAATCGTTGACTGGCCTTTTCCTAATCGCTGCGCCAAGGCTTCCTGCGTCAAATCGTGCAGCTCTAACAGCCTTGCATATGCATGCGCTTCCTCAATAGAAGACAATTCTTCCCTTTGCAGGTTTTCAATCAAAGCGACAGATGCTGTTTCCGTATCAGAGAAATCCTTTATAATAGCGGGAATCTTCTCCCATTCGAGCGTCTGTACCGCTCTCCAGCGCCTTTCACCCGCAATGAGCTCATATTGTCCTTCTTGTTCTGTATGTCTGACAACAATCGGCTGAATAATGCCGTGTGTATGAATAGTCATTGCTAACTCTTTGATTTTTTCATCTGAGAAAATGGTGCGTGGCTGAAAACGGTTGGGAACGATAGCATGTACCGGTATTTCGAGTATCTCTTCTTTGTTTGTATCATGCTCAGCTATCTCCGGTTCCTCTTCCTTCTCACCAAGCCCGAAGAAACGAGAGAATGAATGCTTCATGTACCTACACCACCTTTAAAAACTGCCATTTTTATAATTCTATTTTCTCATGGTTTTTCCTGCTGAATCTTCATCAATTTTGAAGAAAATATGATGGAATTGTCACATCAGGCTGTCTAAATTACCCTTCAATTGGCGATTTATTGGGAGTTCCCGGTTTTCTCGGATATTTTTTCGGAGTGCTTTTTGTTTTGCGGATGATGATGATGTTCCGCTCACTTTCTTCAACGGGAAGTGTGAAAGAATGGATATGTTCAAGCTCTCCGCCTAAAACTTTGATCGCCTTTTGTCCCGCTTTCAGCTCTTCGTCAGCCGCTGCCGCTTTTAACGCGGCAAATATGCCGTTTTTCTTGACCAATGGCAGACAAAGCTCACTCAGCACAGAAAGACGCGCAACTGCACGGGCTGTTACGAGATCAAAGCTTTCCCGAACTTCTTTTCGCTGTCCGAATGTCTCCGCCCTGTCATGGACAAACGTCGTATGCTCCAATTGTAAAGCATCAGATAAAGTTTCCAAAAAGGTAATCCGCTTATTTAGTGAATCGACAATGGTAACATGCAGATGCGGGAAGCAGATTTTGATGGGCAGACTGGGGAAACCGGCGCCCGCGCCCACATCACAAAGGCTTGTAATATTTTCAAAATCAATATAGAATGCCGCCGTAATCGAATCATAAAAATGCTTAAGATATACTTCCTTCTTCTCAGTAATGGAAGTCAGGTTCATTTTTTCGTTCCATTCCACGAGCATCTCATAATACAACTCGAACTGCTCCAGCTGGCGGCCAGAAAGGGAAATCCCTTTCTCCGCTAAACCGGATGTAAATTCCTCTATATTCATGCCGTCATCCTTTCTATTCAGCTACCTTGGCAATACGGCCCTGCTCTAAGTACACAAGCAGGATTGAGATGTCCGCCGGATTGACACCGGAAATACGTGAAGCCTGAGCAACTGATAAAGGACGCACTTCTTTCAGCTTTTGTCGGGCCTCTGTTGCAATTCCTTTAATCGCGTCATAATCAATCCGATCAGGAATTTTTTTGTTTTCCATTTTCTTAAGCTTTTCAACTTGCTGCAGGGATTTTTCAATATACCCTTCATATTTCACCTGGATTTCCACTTGCTCCGCCACATCTTGCGGAACCGGAAAGTCAGCCGGTGCAAGCTTTACCACCGTTTCATAGTTCATTTCAGGACGTTTCATCAAATCAGTGCCGCGCACCCCGTCTTTTAATTCGCTTCCGCCGAGAGACCGAATATACTCCTGGTTTTCAGCAGACGGCTTGATAATAACAGACCAGAGGCGTTTTTTCTCTGCCTCAATCGCCGCTTTTTTCTTTTCAAACGCTTCAAAGCGCTCGTCAGAAATTAAGCCGATGTCATGCCCGATTTCCGTCAGACGGAGATCTGCGTTGTCATGACGAAGCAGCAGTCTGTATTCAGCCCGTGAAGTCAATAGACGGTATGGTTCATTAGTGCCTTTCGTAACCAAGTCATCAATTAATACTCCGATATAAGCATCAGAACGGCTGAGAATGACTTCTTCTTTTCCAAGCGCTTTACGGCCGGCGTTAATTCCTGCCATAATTCCTTGTCCAGCCGCTTCCTCGTAACCTGATGTACCGTTGATTTGACCCGCTGTAAACAGGTTAGGGATTTTTTTCGTCTCCAGTGTAGGCCAAAGCTGCGTCGGAACAATTGCGTCGTACTCAATCGCGTAGCCGGCTCTCATCATTTGCACATTTTCCAGTCCCGGAATGGTCGCAAGCATCCGCTGCTGTACATCCTCCGGAAGGCTTGTGGATAATCCCTGTACATATACTTCCTGCGTATTTCTGCCTTCCGGCTCAAGGAAAATCTGATGGCGCGGTTTATCATTAAACCGGACGACTTTGTCTTCGATGGAAGGGCAATATCTCGGCCCCGTTCCCTTAATCATACCGGAATACATTGGCGAACGGTGCAGGTTGCTGTCGATGATCTCATGAGTCTCAGGGCTCGTATAAGTCAGCCAGCAAGGAAGCTGATCCGTAATGTACTCAACCGTTTCATAGGAGAAAGCACGCGGAACTGAATCCCCCGGCTGAATTTCCGTTTTGCTGTAATCAATCGAATCACTTGAGACACGCGGAGGCGTTCCCGTTTTAAAACGGACAAGATCGAAACCGAGCTCCTCCAAGTGCTCAGAAAGTTTAATAGACGGCTGCTGGTTATTCGGGCCGCTTGAGTAAGATAAATCACCTAAAATGATTCTTCCTCTCAGGTAGGTTCCGGTTGTCAGAACTACCGTTTTCGCCTTATATTCAGCACCGGTTTGCGTAATGACGCCGCGGCACTCTCCGTCTTCAATAATTAAGCGCTCCGCGATTCCTTGCAGCAGCGTTACATTCGGTGTTTTTTCAAGCGTATGTTTCATCTCATGCTGGTATTGGAATTTATCCGCCTGTGCACGCAGCGCACGCACAGCCGGTCCTTTTCCTGTATTCAGCATTCTCATTTGAATATGGGTTTTATCTATATTTCTAGCCATTTCTCCGCCGAGCGCGTCAATTTCGCGGACGACAATCCCTTTCGCGGGGCCGCCGACAGACGGATTACATGGCATAAACGCAACCATATCAAGATTAATCGTCAAAACAAGCGTTTTGGCTCCTTGGCGCGCCGATGCGAGGGCAGCCTCAACACCGGCATGCCCGGCGCCAATGACAATCACGTCGTATTGGCCTGCTTCATACCCCATGGTTTTTTCCTCCCTTTTATTTTCCTAAACAAAATTGTGAAAAGAGCTGATCGATTAAGCTTTCGTGGACGGCATCACCGATGATTTCGCCCAACAGTTCCCAGCATCGTGTCAAGTCAATTTGCACCATATCGATCGGTACATCCTGATCAATCCCGTTAAGCGCGTCTTCAATTGCTTGTTTCGCCTGATGCAGAATTGAAATATGACGTGTATTGCTGACATAGGTAAGATCTCCGCTTTCGATCGCTCCTGTATAAAATAACGACTGAATCGCTTCTTCTAAGTCATTAATGCCTTCTTCTTTCAGCAATGAGGTCGTGACGACGGGACGGCCGTTTGCAAGCTCTGTGACGCGTTCAGCGTCAATCTTAGCCTCAAGATCCGTCTTATTCATAATGACAATGACGTCCATTCCCTCAACCGCTTCGAATAACTTCACATCTTCTTCAGAAAGCTCTTCGCCGTAATTAAGCACGAGCAAAATCAAATCCGCTTCCTTCAGAACCTGGCGTGAACGCTCAACTCCGATTCTTTCAACGATGTCCTCCGTCTCACGAATACCCGCCGTATCGACGAGCCTGAGCGGCACGCCTCGGACATTGACGTATTCCTCAATCACATCACGTGTCGTTCCCGGAATATCGGTCACAATCGCTTTCGTTTCATGGACAAGACTGTTAAGCAAAGAGGATTTTCCCACGTTCGGACGGCCGATAATAACGGTAGACAGTCCTTCACGCAAAATTTTCCCCTGCTCAGATGTCCGAAGCAGCGCATCGATTTCTTTCTTCACGCCGCTTGCCTTCTCTATTAATAGCTGATGCGTCATTTCTTCCACGTCATCATATTCCGGATAATCTATATTTACCTCAACATGGGCGAGGGTTTCTAACAATTCATCCCGCAGACGGCGGACCAGCGCAGAAAGGCGCCCTTCCATTTGGTTCATGGCGACATTCATGGCACGGTCCGTTTTCGCTCTGATTAAATCCATCACGGCTTCCGCCTGTGAAAGGTCAATCCTCCCGTTTAAAAATGCGCGCTTCGTAAACTCACCGGGTTCCGCCAATCTCGCCCCTTCTCTTAATGCAAGCTGAAGCACTTGATTCACGGTTACGATTCCTCCGTGACAATTGATTTCAATCACGTCTTCCCGCGTGAATGTTCTCGGCGCTCTTAAAACAGACACCATCACTTCCTCAATGATCCGTCCCGTCCGGCTGTCTGCAATATGGCCGTAATGAATGGTATGGGATTCCGCCGAACTGAGCGTTTTCCCTTTCGGCCCCTTGTACATTCTGTCGGCGATTTGTACGGCTTCAGGCCCGCTCAGCCGAACGATCGCAATCGCGCCTTCCCCCATCGGAGTAGAAATCGCTGCAATTGTATCCATGCTGTTCACCTCTCTTTATCTCTGTTTCCATCTATATAAAAAAATTTTATTTATGCCAAAATTAAAAGATAACATAGTTTGGTTTGAAGTGGAAGATACGTTATCCACAGAAGCAGAAATTCATCCCTTATTACTTTAACTTATCCACATGTGAATAACAATTAATTTTATTTCCTAAAACTTTTTTTATCAACAGCATACACCGAAAAAACAAAAACTAAAACGCAAAAAGTGTGATTCTATAAAGGAAAACGCCCATTTTTTCGAATAAAAAAACCGAAGTTCCGATTTTACCCGGACTTCGGTTTTTTGCTATCTTTATGGGAAATAACGAGATGGCGATACTGGCCTTCACCAGTAGAAAAGGTTTTGATTTTTGGATGCTTCGAAAGGGCGTCATGGATGATCTTTCTTTCACCTGACGGCATCGGTTCTAAATGAACGTCCTTTTTCGTCTTTAACACCTGATTGGCCAGCCGGTTAGCCAGCTGATCCAAAATTTCTTTTCTTTTTTGGCGATAATTCTCTGCATCAACCACGGCTTGGCGATATTGGCCGGAGCCGCGGTTTAACACGAGCTGCGTCAGCGTTTCAAGGGCATTTAAAGTCTGGCCTCTTTTCCCTATCAGCAATGCCGCTTTTTCACCTTTAATGTAAAAGTGAACCGTTTTTTTGCTTTCTTCGACGGCGACCTCAGACGGACCGGCAATCGTTTTGATAATTCCTTCCAGATACGCTTTTGCTTCCTGAACGGGGAATTTTTTCTCAACCAGTTCTACGATCGCCTTCTTTTTGCCGAAAATACCCAAAAACCCTTTATATCCTTCTTGCACCACTGTCATTTCTACTTGATCTCTTGTTAATTGAAGTTCTTGAAGGCCTGATTGCACTGCTTCTTCGACATGTCGTCCTGCAGCAGTTACCTTCCTCACTTTTTCTTTCCTCCCGCTTTTTGCGCTTCCGGCTCTTTTTTGATGTCCGGCCCTTTAATAAGGAATGTCTGGGCAATCATAAACAGGTTGCCGACTACCCAATAAAGAGAAAGTGCACTAGGGAAGTTAATCGCAAATACGATAATCATGATCGGCATAATCCAAACCATCATCGCCATTTGTGGGTTTTGGGCAGGATTTCCGGCCATCATCAGCTTCTGCTGAACAAATGTGGCCACACCGGCAACGATAGGAAGAATATAATAAGGATCTTTCTCTCCTAAATCAAACCACAAAAAGCTATGCTGTGAAATGGCTTGCGTCCGCATAATCGCGTGGTAAAATCCGATCAAAATCGGCATTTGGATCAGAATCGGAAAACAGCCTGCCAGCGGGTTAACCCCATGCTTTGAAAACAGGGCCATCGTTTCCTGCTGAAGCTTTTGCTGCGTTTTTTGATCTTTTGAGCTGTATTTTTCTCTAAGCTTCTGCATCTCAGGCTGAAGCGCCTGCATCGCTTTAGAGCTTCGGAGCTGCTTGATCATCAGCGGCAAAATCAATAGGCGGATTAAAATAGTGACAATAATAATCGATAATCCGTAGTTGTCTCCCGTCAGTTTCGCTACATACGTAATGACTTCCGACAGTGGGTACACAATATACTTGTCCCAGAAATGCGGGCTGTTTGCCGTAATCGGTTCTTTCACACTCGAGCAGCCAGCCAGCAGCACGAGCATACCGACCATACTCAGTAGTAACCATATTCTCCTTTTCAAGAACGTTTCCTCCTATACCAATCTTTATAAACACTTGTATGTATTTTAGCATCTTTCAGTTTTAAAATGGCGGTCATTTTTCGCCAATCAAAAGGAAGCGCTTTTAAAATCGTGAAGAAAACAAAACATGAGCTATTTCGACGAAGATTTCTTATATAAAGAGGTTTTTCTAAATAAGTGCTGCAGGCTTTTTTTCGTTTCCTCAAAACTGAGTTCGCTGGCGGGTTTTCTTGCAATAATAATAAAATCTTTCGGCTTCAGCAGCTCTCTTTCCTCCTGAATCGCCTGCCGGATTAAACGCTTTACCCGATTGCGCACCACGGCATTGCCGATTTTTTTACTGACAGAAAGTCCTGCCCGAAGCTCTTTTTGCTGCGGCTGATCAAGCGTATACAGCACGAACTGGCGGTTTGCCATAGACGTCCCGCGTTTAAACACTTTTTGAAAATCTTCATTTTTCTTTAACCGATTTCGCTTCTTCACTCTGATTCACTCCGATATTTACTCGCAGAAACTTTTATTTCTATCTAAAAAAAACGGGCCGCCGGAATACTGAAGCAATTTCTCCAGTACCGGGCGACGCATGACATATCTTTTCTCTTAATGTGAAAAAAGACCACTGACATTATTCAGTGGCCTAAGCTGATAATACTTTTCTGCCTTTGCGGCGACGGCGTGCTAATACTAGACGACCGTTTTTTGAACTCATACGGCTTCTGAAGCCATGAACTTTACTGCGTTTACGGTTATTCGGTTGGAATGTTCTTTTCATTTATGACACCTCCCTCGAGGAATAGCTGTTAAAGACAGTCTTACTTATTATATTTGTGTTGCCTATTCATTGTCAACTTCAGCAGTGCTTTTATTTCTTACAACCATAATAGGATAACATACCTTCACCAGTTTAGAAACCTTATTTTTCATATTCCTTTTTTTAACGCAAAAAAAAACCGCTCAGCCCCATGAAAAAGCAGGATGTGGATATCTTTTTAAGCATTTTTTAATATCCACAATCGTTATCGACAACATTTTCACACTGCTAACTCCTGTGGACAACGATTTTTCAACAAGTTGTCAGGTTTGTGGATAAGATCATGAGAACCATTGCAAGTCCTCGCTTAATTTGATATTATATTTGTGTTTTAACTCTTAATTACTTATCCTGTCTATTCTCTTTATCCACAAAGTGTGGATAAGTTGTGGATTGTTTTCACACAGCTTGTGTAGAATGTTGTCCACAAGTTGTGGAATTTGTCGAAAAGCTATTTTTCTACTATACTATATGTTTTCAACATTTTATGTGTACAAATGGTCAGAGCCATACGCTCTTTTTTTGTGTTCTATAACAGACAAAGAGACGCTGATTTTTAAAGAAAAGGAGGGCTGTGCCGGATAATGGAGAATATATTGGATCTTTGGAATCAAGCTTTAGCTCAAATAGAGAAAAAGTTAAGCAAACCGAGCTTCGAAACTTGGATGAAATCAACAAAAGCCCATTCACTGCACGGGGATACCTTAACGATCACCGCTCCTAATGAATTTGCCAGAGACTGGCTGGAGTCCAGATACTTACATCTCATTGCAGATACTATATATGAATTAACCGGGGAAGAACTGAGTATTAAGTTTGTCATCCCTCAAAATCAGGATGCGGAAGACTTTATGCCGAAACCTCAAGTGAAAAAGGCGGCAAAAGAGGAACCGTCTGATTTTCCCCAAAGCATGCTCAACCCGAAATATACATTCGACACGTTTGTCATCGGATCGGGAAACCGATTCGCCCATGCGGCGTCACTGGCTGTAGCGGAAGCACCCGCAAAAGCGTACAACCCGTTGTTTATATACGGGGGAGTCGGCTTAGGAAAAACCCACTTAATGCACGCAATCGGCCATTATGTCATAGATCATAATCCTTCAGCCAAAGTGGTGTACCTGTCTTCCGAAAAATTCACAAATGAATTCATCAACTCGATCCGCGACAATAAAGCCGTTGATTTCCGCAACCGCTATCGCAATGTTGATGTACTTTTGATAGATGATATTCAATTTTTAGCCGGAAAAGAACAAACACAGGAAGAGTTTTTCCATACCTTCAACACGCTTCATGAAGAAAGCAAACAAATCGTTATCTCCAGTGACAGGCCGCCAAAAGAGATTCCGACTCTTGAAGACCGGCTGCGTTCGCGTTTCGAATGGGGGCTGATTACAGATATCACGCCGCCTGATCTGGAAACAAGGATTGCCATCCTGAGAAAAAAAGCGAAAGCGGAAGGCCTGGATATTCCGAACGAGGTCATGCTTTACATCGCGAATCAGATTGACAGCAATATCAGGGAGCTGGAAGGGGCATTAATACGGGTTGTGGCCTATTCATCCTTAATTAATAAAGACATTAATGCCGACCTGGCTGCAGAAGCGTTAAAAGATATCATTCCGTCTTCAAAGCCGAAGGTCATTACCATAAAAGAAATTCAGCGGATTGTAGGCCAGCAGTTCAACATTAAGCTTGAGGATTTCAAAGCGAAAAAACGGACAAAATCCGTTGCGTATCCAAGACAAATCGCCATGTATCTGTCCAGAGAAATGACGGACTCCTCTTTGCCTAAAATCGGTGAAGAATTTGGCGGAAGAGACCATACAACCGTCATTCACGCTCATGAAAAGATTTCAAAACTGCTGATTGATGACGAACAGCTTCAGCAGCATGTGAAAGAAATAAAAGAACAGCTTAAATAATAGAGCCCTCGGATGAACCCGGGAAAGTGTGAATAACTTTTCAATAGTCATGCACAGTCTGTCCACATGTGGATAGGCTGTGTTTCCTGTCTTTTTCATAACTTATCCACAAATCCACAGGCCCTACTATTACTACTGCTATTTTTAAAATATATTTATATTAATTATCCGTTAGGAGGATAAAAATGAAATTCACGATTCAAAAAGATCGTTTAGTTGAAAGTGTCCAAGACGTTCTAAAAGCCGTTTCATCCAGAACAACAATCCCTATTCTGACCGGTATCAAAATCGTAGCTTCGGATGAAGGAGTTTCTTTTACAGGAAGCGACTCTGACATTTCGATTGAGTCCTTCATCCCAAAAGAAGAAGAAGATAAAGAAATCGTCACGATTGATCAGCCGGGAAGCATTGTGCTGCAAGCGCGCTTCTTCAGTGAAATCGTTAAAAAGCTGCCGATGGCAACTGTAGAAATTGAAGTCCAAAATCAATATTTAACGATTATCCGCTCCGGAAAAGCCGAATTTAACCTGAACGGTCTTGATGCAGATGAATATCCTCATCTTCCGCAGATTGAAGAACATCATGCCATTCAAATTCCGACGGATCTTTTGAAAAATTTAATTCGCCAAACCGTGTTCGCTGTGTCCACCTCAGAAACACGCCCTATCTTGACAGGTGTAAACTGGAAAGTAGAGAACGGTGAATTATTATGCACTGCGACGGATAGCCACCGCCTCGCTTTAAGAAAAGCGAAGCTCGATATTTCAGAAGACAGCTCATATAACGTTGTAATTCCGGGAAAAAGCTTAACTGAACTGAGCAAAATCCTCGATGACAATCAAGAGCTGGTCGATATCGTCATTACAGAAACGCAAGTTCTGTTCAAAGCGAAAAACGTATTGTTCTTCTCTCGATTGCTTGACGGAAACTATCCTGACACGACCAGCCTGATTCCGCAGGAAAGCAAAACAGAAATCGTCGTGAACACAAAAGAATTTTTACAGGCGATAGACCGCGCTTCTTTATTGGCAAGAGAAGGCCGGAACAACGTCGTAAAACTTTCTGCTAAACCGACGGAATCGCTTGAGATTTCATCCAACTCTCCTGAAATCGGGAAAGTGGTCGAAGCTGTCCTTGCCGACCAGATTGATGGTGAGGAATTAAATATTTCATTTAGTCCAAAATATATGATGGACGCATTGAAAGTACTTGAAGGATCGGACATTCGTATCAGCTTCACGGGAGCGATGAGACCGTTTCTTATCCGTACGCCGAATGATGAAACCATCGTTCAGCTCATCCTTCCGGTCAGAACGTATTAATTAAAAGAATTTGCTGCCGGCTGGGTTCGGCAGCTTTTCTATTCATCAGACGATCCCTCAAGTTTTCCCTTTCCTTATTTCAGGATTTTTTAGTACAATTAGATATTAGTGATATTTGAAAGAGGTCGATATTATGGCAAATCCGATTTCGATTGATACAGAAATGATTACGCTTGGCCAGTTTTTAAAATTAGCCGATGTGATTCAGTCCGGCGGTATGGCGAAGTGGTTTCTGAGCGAGCATGAGGTGACTGTCAACAATGAACCGGACAATCGCCGCGGCAGAAAGCTTTATGTTGGAGACGTGGTCGCGATTGAAGGATTTGGTTCATTTCAAGTCGTCAATTAAAGCGGGTGACAGCGGTTGTATATCCAAAATTTAGAATTAACATCCTACCGTAATTATGAGCACGCTGAGCTTCAATTTGAAAACAAGGTGAATGTGATCATCGGAGAGAATGCCCAAGGAAAAACAAATCTGATGGAAGCAATCTATGTTTTGTCGATGGCAAAATCGCATCGCACCTCAAATGACAAAGAACTTATACGGTGGGACGAAGACTATGCTAAAATAGAAGGAAGAGTGATGAAGCGAAACGGGGACATCCCAATGCAGCTTGTCATTTCCAAAAAAGGTAAAAAGGGCAAGGTCAATCATATAGAGCAGCAAAAACTCAGTCAATACGTCGGCGCGCTGAACACCATTATGTTTGCCCCCGAGGACTTAAACCTTGTAAAGGGCAGCCCTCAGGTGAGACGGAGATTTCTTGATATGGAAATCGGGCAGGTATCTGCCGTTTATCTGTATGATTTGTCTCTTTATCAAAAAATCCTTTCGCAGCGGAACCATTTTTTAAAGCAGCTGCAAAGCAGGAAACAGACTGACAGAACCATGCTTGATGTTCTGACCGACCAGCTGATTGAGGCCGCCGCAAAGGTTGTCGTCAAACGCCTGAAATTCACGGCGCAGCTTGAAAAATGGGCGCAGCCGATCCATTCCGGCATTTCACGAGGGCTTGAAGAGCTGACGCTGAAGTACCACACGGCGCTTGAGGTATCAGATCCCGAAGATTTGTCGAAAATAGGTAATAGCTACCAGGAGTCTTTTTCAAAATTAAAAGAAAAAGAAATAGAACGTGGTGTCACGCTGTTCGGACCGCATCGGGATGATGTCCTTTTTTATGTTAACGGACGCGATGTGCAGACTTATGGTTCGCAGGGCCAGCAGCGGACGACGGCTTTGTCTCTCAAGCTTGCCGAAATTGATTTGATTCATGAAGAAATCGGAGAATATCCCATTTTACTTTTGGATGACGTACTAAGCGAGCTGGATGATTACCGCCAGTCCCATTTGCTTCATACAATCCAAGGCCGTGTGCAAACATTTGTCACCACGACGAGTGTGGATGGCATTGACCACGAAACCTTACATCAAGCAGGAATGTTCCGTGTGGAAAACGGTGCGTTAGTGAAGTGAAGAAATGAGGTGAGCGATTGTATATTCATTTAGGTGACGACTTTGTCGTTTCAACACGTGATATTGTCGGGATTTTTGACTGCAAAGTAAATGTATCGCCGATTGTTGAAGAATTTCTGAACAGACAGAAACAAAAAGTGGTGCCGTCCGTAAACGGCACGCCAAAGTCTATCGTAGTCACGACTGAGAATATATATTACTCTCCCTTATCTTCCGGCACATTAAAGAAACGTGCGCAATTTATGTTAGAAATAGATTCTTAGCGGATCTTTAAAATGAATATATCGTTTAGAAAAGTGTAGGTGAATGTGCATGGCTATGGAACAGCAGCAAAATAGTTATGATGAAAATCAGATACAGGTATTAGAAGGATTGGAAGCTGTTCGTAAGAGACCGGGGATGTACATCGGATCAACTAACAGCAAAGGCCTTCACCATTTGGTGTGGGAAATCGTCGATAACAGTATTGACGAAGCCCTGGCCGGTTACTGTACAGATATCAACATCGAGATTGAAAAGGATAACAGCATTACCGTAAAGGATAACGGGCGCGGAATTCCGGTCGGTATTCAAGAGAAGATGGGCCGTCCCGCGGTTGAAGTCATTATGACCGTTCTCCATGCCGGCGGAAAATTCGACGGAAGCGGATATAAAGTATCCGGCGGTCTTCACGGTGTAGGGGCCTCTGTCGTAAATGCCCTGTCGACCACTTTGGACGTCACGGTTCATCGCGACGGAAAAATCCATTATCAAGTGTACGAACGCGGTGTACCGGTGGCTGATCTTGAAGAGATCGGCGATACAGACAAGACCGGAACGATTACACATTTCGTTCCCGATCCGGAAATCTTTAAAGAAACAATAGAGTATGACTATGATCTGCTTTCTAATCGTGTTCGTGAATTAGCCTTTCTGACAAAAGGCGTAAACATCACGATAGAAGATAAACGTGAAGGACAAGAGCGCAAAAACGAGTACCATTACGAAGGCGGTATTAAAAGCTACGTTGAATACTTGAACCGTTCAAAAGAAGTCATTCATGAAGAGCCGATCTATATTGAAGGCGAAAAAGACGGAATTACGGTTGAAGTCGCATTACAATACAACGACAGCTACACAAGCAACATTTATTCTTTCGCAAACAATATCAACACATACGAAGGCGGAACACACGAAGCCGGCTTTAAAACCGGTTTAACCCGTGTGATTAACGACTATGCAAGAAGAAAAGGGATTTTCAAAGAAAGCGATCCGAATTTAAGCGGGGATGATGTGAGAGAAGGGTTAACAGCCATTATTTCGATCAAGCACCCTGATCCTCAGTTCGAAGGCCAAACGAAAACGAAGCTCGGCAACTCGGAAGCGAGAACGATTACTGATACGCTGTTTTCTTCAGCGCTGGAAACGTTCCTTCTGGAAAATCCGGACTCAGCCCGCAAAATCGTTGAAAAAGGTTTAATGGCTGCGAGAGCGCGGATGGCTGCGAAAAAAGCCCGCGAATTAACGCGCCGGAAAAGCGCCCTTGAGATTTCTAATCTGCCGGGTAAGCTTGCAGACTGTTCCTCAAAAGATCCGAGTATCTCAGAGCTGTATATCGTAGAGGGTGACTCTGCGGGAGGATCAGCGAAACAGGGGCGTGACCGTCATTTCCAAGCCATTTTGCCGCTTCGGGGTAAGATTCTGAACGTTGAAAAGGCCAGACTTGATAAGATTCTCTCCAATAATGAGGTCAGATCCATGATTACGGCGCTCGGTACAGGAATTGGAGAAGACTTTAATCTCGAAAAAGCGCGTTATCATAAAGTTGTCATCATGACGGATGCCGATGTAGACGGCGCGCATATCAGAACGCTTTTATTGACGTTCTTTTACAGATACATGCGTGAAATTATCGAAAACGGCTATGTATACATTGCTCAGCCGCCGCTTTATAAAGTGCAGCAGGGAAAACGGGTGGAATACGCTTATAACGATAAGCAGCTTGACGAACTGTTGAAGGAGCTTCCTCAATCACCTAAGCCAGGCCTGCAGCGTTATAAAGGTCTTGGAGAAATGAACGCCACTCAGCTTTGGGAAACGACAATGGACCCGTCGACAAGAACGCTTTTACAAGTCAATCTTGAAGATGCGATGGACGCCGACGAAACGTTTGAAATGCTGATGGGTGACAAAGTAGAACCGCGCAGAAACTTCATAGAAGCAAATGCCAGATACGTGAAAAACCTTGATATTTAACTATGAAAGCCTTATTTTCGTTAAGAAATAAGGCTTTTTTCTCAAAGTGGCTCCGAACAGTCTGAGAAAACCCGCAAAACCCGTACATTCTAGTAAATTAATGTGTATAAACACAAGTTTATTGATATAATGGAGAATAGTGAAATCGTATTGAAGATCATAATGGACAATCTACTCCCACATTATTTCATGTGATACTTCAGGGAGGTTTTTTTAATGAGTGAACAAAACACACCACAAGTACGTGAAGTCAATATCAGCCAGGAAATGCGGACATCCTTCCTGGACTATGCAATGAGCGTTATCGTCTCCCGGGCGCTTCCGGATGTGCGTGACGGCCTGAAGCCGGTCCACAGACGGATTTTATACGCGATGAATGATTTAGGCATGACCAGTGACAAGCCGTATAAAAAATCCGCCCGTATCGTCGGTGAAGTTATCGGTAAATATCACCCGCACGGCGACTCAGCGGTTTACGAGTCAATGGTCAGAATGGCGCAGGATTTTAACTATCGCTACATGCTTGTCGACGGACACGGCAACTTCGGTTCGGTAGACGGCGATTCAGCGGCTGCGATGCGTTATACAGAAGCGAGAATGTCAAAAATCGCAATGGAAATCCTCCGGGACATTACGAAAGACACGATTGATTATCAAGATAACTATGACGGCGCAGAAAGAGAGCCTGTCGTCATGCCTTCGAGATTTCCGAATCTGCTCGTAAACGGGGCTGCCGGCATCGCGGTCGGAATGGCGACAAACATTCCGCCTCACCAGCTGGGCGAAGTCATTGACGGAGTGCTTGCCGTAAGCGAAAACCCTGATATTACAAACCAGGAGCTGATGGAATTCATCCCTGGGCCTGATTTCCCGACAGCCGGCCAGATCTTGGGCCGGAGCGGAATCCGCAAGGCATATGAATCGGGACGGGGATCTATCACCATCCGGGCAAAGGCTGAAATTGAACAGACCTCTTCTGGCAAAGAAAGAATCATCGTCACGGAACTTCCTTATCAGGTAAATAAAGCAAGATTAATCGAAAAAATCGCAGATCTTGTCCGAGATAAAAAAATCGAAGGAATCACAGATCTGCGTGACGAATCCGACCGTAACGGGATGAGAATCGTCATCGAAATCCGCCGTGATGCGAATGCGCACGTCATCTTAAATAACCTGTATAAGCAAACGGCCCTGCAAACATCTTTCGGGATCAATCTGCTGGCGCTTGTTGACGGGCAGCCGAAAGTACTGAGCCTGAAACAATGCCTTGAGCATTACCTTGATCACCAGAAAGTTGTCATCAGACGCAGAACAGCTTACGAACTTCGTAAAGCGGAAGCGAGAGCCCACATATTAGAAGGTTTAAGAATCGCTCTCGATCATTTAGACGCAGTGATTTCTCTTATCCGTAGTTCTCAAACGGCAGAGATTGCAAGAACCGGTTTAATCGAACAGTTTTCACTGACTGAAAAACAAGCGCAAGCCATCTTGGATATGCGTCTGCAGAGATTAACCGGTTTGGAGCGTGAAAAGATTGAGGAAGAATATCAATCACTCGTTTCATTAATTGCCGAGCTTAAAGACATTTTAGCCAATGAAGAAAAAGTGCTCGAAATCATACGCGAAGAGCTCACTGAAATTAAAGAACGGTTCAATGATGAGAGACGCACGGAAATCGTTACGTCCGGTCTTGAAACGATTGAAGACGAGGATCTCATCGAAAGAGAAAACGTCGTCATCACGCTCACTCATAACGGTTACGTTAAACGCCTCCCAGCCTCAACATACCGCAGCCAAAAACGCGGAGGAAAAGGCGTGCAGGGAATGGGCACGAACGAAGACGACTTTGTGGAACACTTAATTTCCACTTCAACACATGACACGATCCTTTTCTTTTCTAATAAAGGAAAAGTATATCGTTCAAAAGGTTATGAGATCCCTGAATTCGGACGGACGGCAAAAGGCATCCCTATTATCAATCTGTTAGAGGTTGAGAAAGGCGAATGGATTAACGCCATCATTCCAGTCAGCACGTTTGATGAGGATCTGTACCTGTTCTTTACGACAAAGCACGGCGTATCGAAACGTACGGCTCTGTCTCAGTTTGCTAATATACGGAATAACGGCCTGATCGCTCTGGGCCTCCGTGAAGACGACGAACTGATGGCTGTCCGCCTGACTGACGGCTCTAAACAAATCATTATAGGTACTAAGAACGGTTTGCTGATCAGATTCCATGAAGAAGATGTAAGACAAATGGGACGGACTGCTGCAGGCGTAAAAGGCATTACCTTGACTGATGATGACGTAGTTGTAGGGATGGAGATCCTTGAAGAAGACTCTCATGTCCTCATTGTGACAGAAAACGGTTATGGCAAACGTACGCCGGCTGCTGACTACAGAGTCCAAAGCCGCGGCGGAAAGGGCCTTAAAACGTGCAAAATCACTGATAGCAACGGCCCGTTAGTAACCGTTAAAGCTACAAGAGGCGAAGAAGACTTAATGATTATCACTGCAAGCGGCGTGTTGATCAGAATGGATATAAATGATATCTCTGTCACAGGACGTGTCACGCAAGGTGTCCGCCTTATCCGCATGTCCGATGAAGAACACGTAGCCACTGTGGCGCTTGTTGAAAAGAATGAAGAAACACCGGAAGAATCAGAAGAAACAGAAGAAGTGTAATAAAAAAGTGCAGCTGTTACAGGCTGCACTTTTTTGAATATAAGGAAATTGAAAAAAACTTTGACACAAGGCATGGATGCTGGTATAATTCTTTTTGTTGTCTTTTAAAAAAGACAGCATGCTAAAAAATACTTTTTTAAAAAAAGTGTTGACCTAGTGAACTATAAATGGTATGATTAAGTGGTCGCTTCAAGAGCGGCAGACAAAGTTCTTTGAAAACTAAACAAGACAAAACGTACCTGTTAATTCAAAGTTTTAAATAAA